>NZ_JXWY01000042.1 GCF_000934465.1 Staphylococcus microti
CGTATGGTACTGGTGTATCTTGTGTTGGATCGTTCGGATCCTTCGGTGTTGGTGGTTCATAACCTTTTGTCGGATCGTTTGGATCTTTTGGTTTCAATGGTTCACTTGGATCCTTAGGATCTACTGGAATGAAGCCATCGATGTCTGGTAACGGTGGATTATCCGTTGGATCTTCCGGTGTTTCATCGTAATCGATTGGATCAATTGGGTCACCTGTATTTGGATCTACTGGTGGGTTCAATGGATCGTTAGGGTCCGTTGGATTTTCTGGATCTACTGGAATATACGGAATGTATTTTCCTGGCTCTTCTACAGGTACTTCTGGTGTTGTTGGATCTTTCAACTTGTAGATATAAGTAACGTCTGTGTTACCTTTTACTACTTTACCAGTTTCTTGGTCGCCGTCTTTCACTTTTACAAGCTCATATACTTGACCGTCTTTACCAGTGATTTCTTTCGGAATTTCTGTACCGTTTTCGTTTGTATTGTACTCAGTACCTACTGGTGATTTCGCTGTATCTACAGTTGGATCTTTGATCACATTACCGTTTTCATCTTCGTAATGCACTGTTACTGTACCTGCTGGTACGTATGGTACTGGTGTATCTTGTGTTGGATCGTTCGGATCCTTCGGTGTTGGTGGTTCATAACCTTTTGTCGGATCGTTTGGATCTTTTGGTTTCAATGGTTCACTTGGATCCTTAGGATCTACTGGAATGAAGCCATCGATGTCTGGTAACGGTGGATTATCCGTTGGATCTTCCGGTGTTTCATCGTAATCTATTGGATCAATTGGATCACCTGTATTTGGATCTACCGGTGGGTTCAATGGATCGTTAGGGTCCGTTGGATTTTCTGGATCTACTGGAATATACGGAATGTATTTTCCTGGCTCTTCTACTGGTACTTCTGGTGTTGTTGGATCTTTCAACTTGTAGATATAAGTAACGTCTGTGTTACCTTTTACTACTTTACCAGTTTCTTGGTCGCCGTCTTTCACTTTTACAAGTTCATATACTTTTCCGTCTTTACCAGTGATTTCTTTCGGAATTTCTGTACCGTTTTCGTTTGTATTGTACTCAGTACCTACTGGTGATTTCGCTGTATCTACAGTTGGATCTTTAATCACATTACCGTTTTCATCTTCGTAATGCACTGTTACTGTACCTGCTGGTACGTATGGTACTGGTGTATCTTGTGTTGGATCGTTCGGATCCTTCGGTGTTGGTGGTTCATAACCTTTTGTTGGATCGTTTGGATCTTTCGGTTTCAATGGTTCACTTGAATCTTTTGGATCTACTGGAATGAAGCCATCGATGTCTGGTAACGGTGGATTATCCGTTGGATCTTCTGGTGTTTCATCGTAATCGATTGGATCAATTGGGTCACCTGTATTTGGATCTACTGGTGGGTTCAATGGATCGTTAGGGTCCGTTGGATTTTCCGGATCTACTGGAATATACGGAATGTATTTTCCTGGCTCTTCTACCGGTACTTCTGGTGTTGTAGGTTCTTCAACTTTTTTGTACACATATGTGATTTCAGTTGTACCCTCTACGACTTTACCTTGTTCGTTACCTTTAGTAAGAACTGGTACTAATTCATATTTCACGCCATCTTTTGTAATTGTTGCTGGCTTGTTGTCATCAGCTGTGTTGTAGTCAACGCCTGTTGATGTTGTTGGTGTATCAATCGCATCATCTGCAATTGGGTTACCTTCTGTATCGATGTAGTGTACGATTACGTCACCTTTCACTTCTTTGTAAACATAAGTGACTTCAGTTTTACCTTCTACAACGCTACCAGTTTCTTCACCTTCAGTTTTTTCAGGTACACGTTCATACGTTTTACCGTCTGATGTTGTAATTCTTTCTGGACGGTTGTCTGTTGTATCGTATGGTGTATCAATTTTACTACCTAGTGTATCAACTTTATCTTCAGCAATTTTATTGCCTTCTTCATCTTGGTAGTGAACGATTACATCGCCTGTTGGTGCTTCCGGTGTTGGTTCTGGTGTTACTGGTGTTTCAACTTTTTTGTATACATATGTTACTTCTGTTCTGCCTTCTACGACTTTACCTTGTTCATTACCTTTTGTAAGAACTGGTACTAATTCGTATTTCACACCATCTTTAGTAATTGTCGCTGGTTTGTTGTCATCAGCTGTGTTGTAGTCCACACCTGTTGATGTTGCTGGTGTGTCTAATGCGTCAGCTTGAAGTGTATTACCTTCTGTGTCGATGTAGTGTACAACTACATCACCTTTTACTTCTTTATAGACGTATGTTACATCTGTTGTACCTTCAACTACATTGCCAGTTTCTTTACCTTCAGTTTTTTCAGGTACACGTTCATACGTTTTACCGTCTGGTGTTGTAATTCTTTCTGGACGGTTGTCTGTTGTGTCATAAGGTGAGTCAATTTTACTGTCTTGTGTATCAACTTTATCTTCAGCAATTGTATTGCCATATTCATCTTTATAATGAACGATTACGTCACCAGTTGGTGCTTCAGGTGTTGGTGCTTCAACTTTTTTGTACACATATGTGATTTCAGTTGTACCTTCTACAACTTTACCGACTTCATTACCTTTTGTAAGTGCTGGTACTAATTCGTATTTCACACCATCTTTAGTAATTGTTGCTGGCTTGTTGTCATCAGCTGTGTTGTAGTCAACGCCTGTTGATGTTGTCGGTGTATCAATCGCATCATCTGCAATTGGGTTACCTTCTGTATCGATGTAGTGTACTAATACATTACCTTTCACTTCTTTGTAGACGTATGTTACATCCGTGTTACCTTCTACGACTTTACCTTCTTCGTTACCAATTGTTTTTTCAGGTACACGTTCATACGTTTTACCGTCTTCAGTTGTAATTTTTTCAGGACGGTTATCCTTTGTATCGTAAGGTGTATCTACTGGTGAATTAGGTGTATCAACGACTGGGTCTTTGATCACATTGCCTTCTTCATCTTGATAGTTAACTGTAACAATACCTTGTTTAATGATGGCTGGTTTTTCTTTGTAAACATATGTTACATAGTTTGTACCTTGTCTTACTTTACCTGTTGGGTAGGCACCGTTAACATCTGTTGCACCATAGACATCTCTTAACTTACTTGTTGTTAAGTTACCTTGCTCTGAAACAGAACCTACAACATAATCACCTGCTGGTACAAGTTCATATGTTTTATCGCCTACAGTAATTTCTTGTGGACGATTGTCTGAAACTGTATCGTAGTCAGTTTCAACATCAACATCTGTGACATCTGCAACTTCTTCCTTAAGAACATTACCATTTTCATCAACGTATTGAACAATAACAGTACCTTTATTAATTTGTTCTGGGTTCGTTGTTTCTACCGGGATACCTGTTGCACTTGCATCGTAGTTCAAGTGAACCGCACGAGATGTAAAGGCATCTAAACCTGGTTGAATAACCGGGATTTCCCCTTCTTCAGGTTTAACTGTACCTGTTGCTTTGAATTCGTAAGACGTTAAATCTGAACCATCTGGTTTTTTAACAGTGATTGTTGAGTTGTCTAGCGTACCGCCTACATTAACAAACGTATCTTTATCAAACTTAATACCTAAGCGTGAAGAAGTACCTGTTTGAAAATCATCCATTGGGTTTTGGAATGATGTAATAATACGACCTGGTTTTGAGTAATCTCCATGGAAACGAAGTGTAATCGTACGCTTGTCATCAGAAATTTTTTCAATTGTGTAGTACATATTATCAGGCGTTACATAAAGTTTACCGCCATCTGCATTCGCATTTTTCTGTTTCGTATCCATATCTTCAAATGGGATATAGTAAACTGGTAAACGTTGACCAACTTCAAGCTTATCAGTATCCCATGTATACGTATTTTTATTCGGATCAGTCGGTGATGAAACTGTCGTTACGAAACCATCTGGCATCCCACCAACTTGACCTGAAAGTTGTACAAGACCATCACTAATTGTTTCAGTTAAGAACCCTACGTCAGATCCCGGCGTGTTAGTACGATAGTCATAAACTGTTGCATCCATACCTACAAAAGCGTGTAAGTTTGTACGGTTACCTGTATCATAATCAGCCTTACTTCTATCGTCATTTTGAGCTACAAGACCTTGGAAACCTGTATTGTAAATACTACGTTTGAAGTTTTGGGCATTTGCATCGTCCCATGCTGGTAGCGTATACGCACTTGTGTATACAGTTTTATCATTAATTTTTACTTTAAATTGTGTTTGACGATCTTCAGTACCTGCTAATGTTTGTTTAGATGTGTTACCAGCAACTGTTGCTGTAACATCTTTCAAACCTTCCACATTTTCAGTGAAAGTAACTTTGTATTTAATCGCCATTGTTGTTAGACTACCATCGTTTTTAAGGTTAAAACGTGATTGATCTTCAGAATCTGTACCTCTAACGAAGTCACTTTCATAGTTAACACGTTCAACTGTTGCAATAACTGGACCTTCACCATCAGTTGTCGATGATTTCATACGGAAAGTTCTAGGTAAAGCAATCGGTACATCTTGTGTTTCAACGAAGAAATAGTCACCTTGGTGTAATGGTTGATCACCAAATGAGAATTTAATGCTTGTACCTGCGTTGTTGTAAATAGTAGGTGTTTCATCTAAACCCCTATGTGAACTAATTACTGTTACTTCAGGTGTTACTTGTGTACCTGTTGGCGCTGTTTGTGCTACAGGTTCTACAGCTGCACGTAAGTATGTTGTTGGTACTGATTGCGTACCAGATGTTGTTGCAGGTTCTGATGTTTCAGTCGCTGCTGCTCGTGTTGCTGTTGTTGGTTCTGAAGTATTTTCAGACGCTGTTGAATCTGTTGGCGCTGATACTGTAGCAGTTGATTCTGCTGGTTGTTCAGTTGCCTCAGTACTTTCTGCAGGTGCAGCTTCAGTAGTTGCTGTATCTGCTGCTGTTGAATCTGTGCTTGACGCTTCTGGTTGCGCTTCAGCTGTTGTATCAGCAGTTGGTTCTGCTGTGTCTGATACCGGTTCCGAAGCTGTAGAAGAAGCATCTTCTGTTGCCGTACTTCCACTAGTTTCACCCGTTGCTGATGCGTCAGATGATGAATCAGCTGGTTGTGTTTCTGATGATGTTGTTGTCTCAGCCGCTGATGCAGAATCAGCACCCATAATTAATGCAGTTCCTAACAATGCAGAACATACACCAAAAGAAAACTTACGGATTGAGAAACGGTGTTTTTGTTTAAATAACATATGTTTCCTCCTTTTGCACCTTAATTTAAACTAAATCTAAAAATGCAAAGTATTTAATCGAATATTAATTCACACCAAAAATTATTTGGAGTTTAGGTTTATTTGTAACCAATATAAAAGTATCTCTTATTTTTTACAAAATCAAGTTACATTTTTAATAGTTGTACCAATAAATGATATTTTCTTTGTTTTATATAAAAGTATTATATGGTTTACAAAGAAGAATTATATATTTTTATCCAAAGCAAGTCTAGCAAAAATTACTGGTGCGCAACAGAATTTTTCCTAGACTTGCTTTTACGCATTAAATTAAAGCGATTTCATGTTATTTAACATTATTTATGTATAAAAATATTTACTGTCAAATATTAATATTTTGTGAATTTTTATTAACCTTATAAAGAAATGGTCAGTCTGAGATTACTATTTACATTCTTATATAACCTATAAAAGTTATATGTTTTACTTTTCATTGATATCAATAAAAAAATGGATAACATACCTATTCAGGTACATCGTCCATTTAACTATTGAACTTCTATTATTTTTTCCACATGTTTTATCGCACTATCTTTTTTATGATTTTCAAATTCAGCAAAATATGAAAATCTATATTGTCTCTCGTCCTTTTTCGCATTCCCATATAATGATGACAATTTACCATGAGAAAGTATGTACATCACTTCAATCGTGTCCATCTTTTCCTCTGTCATTTGTTCAATCACATAATTAAGTAACATCATTTGTTTAGGTGCATTGCCACAATTCATTGGTTTGATTACTTCCACCTTTTTACACTCCTATTCTACTATCGCATTATATTTCTCTACTTATATATAAATTATCCGAATCAATATCCACTACTATCTTTTTCTGGTTGTCTTACAATTTCTAAAGTACCTGTTCGTTCAAGGTTCAAGCTATAACGTTTCTAACATTAGCTGCTAGTTTTCTAAATCAATCATCATTAGAATAGCTTTGTATGTTTCAACATAAGACATCCCTCTTTAAGCGTGTTAAATATTATAACGTAATTGGGATAGAATATGGACTAACTTCTCACGATTTATGCTTGTGAAAATGCTGATCCTTATTATTTTAAACAAGAAGGCATTTCTAGCTTAATGTTTTCACAATGATGTACGTGTTAATTGGTACTTATAAAAAGATGATATTGTGATACAATGTGTTACACTAACTATAGAAAGGGGGATAAACCAATGACGACGATTACTGTTAGACTGAATGAAAGTGAAGAAGCACTATTTAATGGTTATTCTGAAATTTCAGGACAAAGCATTTCTACACTCTTAAAAAAGGCATTAACCAAACAAATGGAAGATGAATATGATTTAAAAGCATATAAAGAAGCTTATGAAATCTATCAAAAAGATACACAAACACTTTCTCATGCTGATTTTAAGAAAGAATTGGGGTTCTAATATGTTTCAGGTAGCATACACTAAAAAAGTACAAAAACAAATCAAAAAACTAGATCGCTCTGTTCAATATTTATTATTGTCATGGATTGACAAAAATTTAGAGGGTACCGATAGCCCTCGCCAACTTGGTAAACCTTTAACAGCAAATCGTACGAATCAATGGCGATACCGTATCGGCCATTATCGGCTTTTGTGTGACATACAAGATGATAAAGCCATTATTTTAGCACTTGAAGTTGGTCATAGCAGCAAATTTTATAAAAATAATTAAACGTTCTTTCCAGAGATACTTCCATCACTTTCATCCCTTCATACTAATTTGCATTTTATAGTACTTCTGTTTTCAATCATTTCCCGTATATCTTATAGAATCCACAAAATTATCAATGTAGAGTTTTCTATGGTTTTAGTAGTACCCATTCATAGTGTTCACCTCAGTGATATCATACCGTCAGCCTTATAATGCGCTAAATGGAACACGTATCTCATTCCTACGCGTTCCATTTTTTATTATTTATTAATTTTTCTACATGACACTTCTAGTCTCTTGGCTCATACTGCTTGTCGATACCTAAATGATCACGTAATGTGGATCCTTCGTAATCTTCATGGAACAGTCCACGTTTTTGAAGAACTGGTACTACTTTTTCATAGTACTGTTCTCATTATTTCTCTTCTTTTTCCAAACCATACTGATACGGTATGCCGAAGTTTTCTCTTAACGTATCGCCTTCATAATCTTTATGGAAAATACCTCTTTCTTGTAGAATTGGTACTACTTCATCTACAAATCGTTGCAAGTCAACTTCATAAACATTAGGCATGACCCAGAATCCATCTGCGCCACCTTCTTCAAACCATTCAGTTAAATGATCCGCGATATCTTCTGGTGTCCCTACTGCTGCTGGGTGATAGTCAATCACAGAGTGGTAAACGACGTAACGAAGCGACCAGCCTTCACGTGCTACTTTTATAATATTTTCTATTCTCGGGTCGCTGTACGGTGTGACAACGACGCTATCCAAAATTTTAGAATCAATTGGCTTATCAATATCAGCCATTGAAAATTGTACACCTAATGCATATCCTATTTGTGCTACCCTTTGATAGAATGTTTGTTCATCCATAAATTGCGCATGACGGTCTAAAGCTTCCTTCTTCGTATCTCCTATTAACGGCATAACACCTGCGATATATTTAATCTCTTCAGGATTTCGACCATTATCAACAGCAGCCTGTCTCAGCGCATTACGCATTTCTCTCCCTTGCTCAATCGTCCAAACTTCTCCAATCATCGCATTCGCATATTTTCCTGCGTAAGCAATACTATTGGCAGAACCGCCTGAGTGAAAAATAACAGGTTGTCCTTGTTTTGATGGTGGTATTGGAAGTGTTCCTGTGCTTTCAACATATTTACCTTTGATAGATATTGATTTAACTTCATCATAATCAGCAAAAATTTTATTTTCTCTATCAAGTTTTAAAGCATCTTCTCCCCAAGTGCCCCATAACGTTTGAACCGCTTCAGTAAATTCATAAGCTTTTCCATAACGATCAAAACTCGTTGATAACTTAACGCCATAAGCACTCGCACTCACACCATTAGCACCCGTCACAGCATTCCAAGCAGCACGTCCCTTACTAATAGCATCTAGTGATTTAAATTGTCGCGCAACTTCGTAAGGATTATTCCAAGATGTTGCTTTTGTAATTCCTAATCCTATATGTTTCGTATTGTGCGCAATAACCGTTGCGATTAATAAAGGATCTACGCCCATAGTTTGGACATTTCCATTGTTAGTTTCTTTTGTTCCCGGAAAATCACCAAAGAACATAAATTGGAATTTCCCTTTTTCTGCTAATTGGGCTGCCTTAATGTCATATGATACATCAGGATATGTTTCAAAGTTTATTTTTGGATCTGTCCAAGATTTAAAGCTTAGACCTGGCGTACCAAACATGGCTAACCCTAGCATCATTTGCTTTTTATTTTCTGACATCTTAATTTCTCCTTATACGTAATACTTGTTTTTTCGTTTTATTTTTGTTAGTTATTTATTGTACACTTGTAATTTAGCGTGGTCAATTTACACTTTTGGCATAAGTGTCACTTATAATCTTTAAAGGAGTTTTGTATCATGCAAGATTTAAGATTTAGAAGAATAGAAGAAAATTTAAGGGATGCCCTATTAACACTATTAAGGAAAAAAGACTTTCATAAAATTACTGTGACCGATATATGTCGAACAGCAAAATGTTCTAGAAACGCATTTTATTTACACTATGAAAGTAAAGAAAATCTGTATAATGCCATTCTTATGGATATTATCTTAGATATAGAAGATAGTTGCCGCCCTGTTGTTGAGAAGCTTTCCGACATTGGTGTCACAGAATCTAAAGAATATTTAACTAATATCTTGAATACTGTCGAAAAACATCGACCGATTTTATCTCAACTACTAGAAAACAAACAAGTAGATTTTTCTAACAATTTGAAGAATAGCATGGTCCAAGCTATGCGTACCAATTCTGAAAAAATGAATTCTGACGTTGATTCAGGCTACATATATTATATTGCTAGTGGCATTGTAGGTTTTATAGAATATTGGATCATCCATACCGACTACACATTAGAAGAAGCAAAAGAAAAACTTTTTCAAATCACCTTTCAAAATTCTTATTATAATTCGTGAACTTGTTCAATATTATGCTTGTTTCCCTATCAAAAGTAAGTTCCGAACAGTCATTCTAGGAATCGTAGGAAATAGAATGAGGCATAGTGAAAATTTATAAACGGTAGTATTTTAAAGTGACATAGAGATGCACTGCGTGGCTGAATAAATTGATTTCAGTAAAGTAAGCAAACTTTTTAACTTTATAACAGCAAAAAAAATCCCCTACCATCTCAGTAAAGGAAATTTGTACGTTCATACAATACATTTTATCTCTACTACGATGGTAATGAATTGCATTTAGACGCAATTATTGATGAAATTGTGGAAAGTATTTTACTCTTGAATTATAATCGCTGAAATCAAATATACTAATCTAGATAATTATATACCGTTTACTCCTTAAGCTTTCTTATATTTTTATTGCGTTAAAAACTGTTGTAATATCTCAAAAGTTTCATCCTTTGAAAACAAAATATCTTTATTTTCAGGTATTGATTGAATATCATTGGATAATAACTCGATAAATTCTTGCATATCCAATTTAATCGTTTCAGATACGTTTAAATTAGATAACATATCATCTTCAAAAAGCAATGCAGTTAATCTTGTAATATCATTCAAATGCTTTTTGATTTTCTTACTCAAACCGCGTTCTCCATTTTTAGCACGTTTAGACATATCAAGCCATGCCTTTGCTTTGAACACAATAAGTCCACGATTACTTAATACAGAATAACCGTTAATAACTTTGCGTTCATGTACTAACAATTGATAATAACCCTCATCTAGTAATAAAGCTGAAAGACTAGCATATTCATCAAAATGCACTGGCGTTTCTCTACTGACTTTTTTCAATGGATATTCAGGAAGCTTACTAAAAAGTTCTATCATTTCTGGGAAACCAGGCTTTTTAGTTGTAAATCGAAATAGTTGTGTTTTATTACCTTTTCTACTCTCAGTGTACTCCCCTTGCTCCAAAAACTTAGTCAAAGTATCATAAAATGCTTTGTTTTTTAATTCATCCATAATGACCATATCATAATCTTTAGTTGTACGACTTTCAAAACCTTGTGCATCTAAAATAATAGATGTTGCTGTTCCGCCAATCAGTACATAATAATCGCTATAATCTTGAAACATTTCACGAAAAAATAGGCTTTAGATTAGCTGGCATTGTTTCCTCCTAAATAATCAATAATTTTCTGATTTAGGATTTCTATCTCTTCCTCAATTCTTGGATCATCGTCATCTTTTAAAGTTAAATATAAAGAAATTGGGTCAACCATCATTTCATTATTTTCTTGGTGCCATATGGACCAAACTGTCTGTTCATATTCAAAAGGTATCGGCTCATATACCCATATTTCTATTCTATGACCTTCAAACACATTTTTTTCTAGTTCTTTTTCAATTGTTTTGTATTCTTTTTTAGACAAAGCATAATTTCCACGTTGTTTTGTATGAGATAACATACCTAAATATGATAGTGCTTTTAAATATGAAGTCTTAAAAGTTACTTCTCTTCTAAACTTTTGATAATCGTCATCACTAATAATAGTTACTTCTTTTACTGGGTTTTTCAAAAATGGTATAGCTTCTTGAAAAATGTTCTCTTTCGGTTTCAAAAATTGATATGATTGATGTTTATTTGTCAGCCAGCCTCTGTTCTTTAAAACTTTAAAAGTTCGATACAAACTAGGAATTGCTAGATTTGTCACTTGGCTTATCTTCTCCATATCAATCACAGTGCTAGAACTATGCAACAATAAGGCAATTAATACGCGTTGTTCTGTTGAGGTAAGTAATTGGTTTAAAGATGGAAGATTCTTACTTGAAGAAAAGAGAAATCCTAATTGTGGGATATACGCATTTTCTTGAAAGTCGAGATAAGGAACACCAATCTGCATGAGTTTCTTTTTATTCGTATCTGATAACTGGCTAAACACTAATATAATATCTTTGTTCACTTGTTTTTCAATCGCTTGAGCCTGCTTAACAAAATTCTCTAAACTCCCACTTCTCTTCTCTTTTATTAGTAGAAATGATTTCTCCATAATATTTAATGTTGCATACTCATAACGTTTTTGAAAGATAATTGGCAAACTTAGCGTTGTAGATTGAACCTTGACTTCAAAATGAAAAGCCTGAAATACTTTCTTTATTTTCGTAACTTCCATTGCGCTCCCTCTTTTTATCAATATATTTGTATATTATCAAAAATTTTGATAAAAATCAATTTTACTGATAAAAACGACAATGATAAACCTCTACAAGTATGTTCCCTCGAGTTAAACATCAAATCTACTTAATATTCTGTCCATGAAAATAAAGTTGTCCCTTTATCCAAAGACTGAATCATGCGCATTTCTTCTGGCAATAATTTGAAGTCAAAAATATGACTATTTTCTTCTAAACGTTCGATATGTTTTGTTTTTGGAATGACTGCTACCCCACGTTGTGTCATGAAACGCAATACAATTTGCGCAGGTGTCTTTTTATATTTATCTGCAAGTTGCACCAATACTGGTTCTTTTGCGATGTCGATTTTTCCTTGTCCTAATGGTGACCATGCTTGCATAACCGTTCCATGCGCTTTTAATTTTTGGTGTAATGCCCATTTTTGAAATTGTAAATGACACTCCACTTGATTGACCATAGGTATTGGTTGTACATTTTGAATAAACTGTTCAAAACGTTTTTCATCATAGTTTGAAATGCCGATTGCTTTAACTTTTCCTTCGTCATAAGCTTCAACCAATGCTTCATACATCGCACAATCATGCGCATATGGTTCATGAACAAGCATCAGATCAATATATTCTAAATTTAAGTTATCTAGAGAACGCACGATTCCTTCACATGCTTGTTGATAGCCATTACTACGACTATCTAATTTTGTCGTAATAAATAAATCATCTCGTTTTACTGATGTTTGGGCGATCGCTTGACCTACTTCTTTTTCATTGTCATACATTTGAGCTGTATCAATAAGACGATAGCCTAATTGTAATGCTTCTGAAACAAGGGATGTGCATGTGTCGCCTCTTAGATTCCAAGTTCCTAGACCTAGAAGCGGCATACGTGCACCTGTATTTAATGTGATATATTCCATTTTTATCGCTCTCCTTAGTCCATTAGTTATATAGAAAAAATCATCTGTAATCAAATTTCTTTTAATTCTATTTTGATCAATATTATGAATTATTTCTATATCTTGCAGAAATATCAATTAATTGCTCTCCAACTAATTTAATGAAATTATCAGTTTCTTTTTTAGTAATAACCCTTTCTTCAATAACTTCAGACACTGCTTGATAGTCATCTATATCCACTTTGTAATTCGTTCTATTCGTTGGACTTTTGACAACATAAAAAGTTTTGGCAGTCTCATTTCCCCTGGTTAACATTTTTAAAATAATTTCTGATATTTCTAGAGAAAATTGAAAGGGAACAAAAACATCTTTTTTTCTTACCATAGGCAAAAATGATTTATCTTTATCAGCTACACATGTGTATAATTTCTCTCTATTATGCTCATTTAAATTCCCATTACTCATTTCGGGCAAATGATATCTTATGGCATCCATTGAAAAAATATTTGTATCTAGATTATGTTCAAACCTTTCTCCTCTTTTTGGCCACTCCCAGATGTTTTTTGCTTTTAAAACTGTGTCTATTTCAAAAACTGTGCTTTTTTTATCTACTCTTGCTACAAAAATAAAATATACTTCATTCTCTCTCTTTTCCACTAGCCTACGTATATCACTAGACAACGCACTCTCTGAATGACAAAATGAATATAAAAATTCTGTTCCAAAAATATATGGGTCCTCATTCTTATTTAATTCCCTAAATCCATCAAAACTAATATTAAACACATTACCTTCAATCTCAACATTTTCTATTTTTTGACGAATAGGATGCCCAACAATGACATAATGAATCATAATATACCACTCCATCCAGTACTTAATATCGTTAAATTTATATTACTAGGTCTCATAAAAAAGAACTGTTAGAAATTTATTTATCAGTTTATAAAAACATTAACTACTACCCTAAAATATTTAAATACCTGTCCAACATTTTATTAATATACTTTGCAAATAAATCTTCCATAGCAGATAAAGTACCTTTTGAATGGTAACTATCAAATGCCTCATAATAAGCAAGTCTATCTGTAAATTTAATGTCAATAGGAGGGTACCCCGCCTTCATTAACTCTAAATTCACCAAAAGTCTTCCTGTACGTCCATTGCCATCAATAAATGGATGAATACTTTCAAAGTCAATATGGAACCGTGCAATCTTAGTAATCAAGCTATCCATACTTTCTCTGTATTCTATTAATAGTCGTTCCATTAAAGGCTGAATCATATACGGTTGAGCAGGTACATTAGCCGCGCCCATAATACGAACTGGTACTCTACGATAAATGCCGCGGTCATGCTGTTTATCAGACAATACTAAGTAGTGAATATCTTTAATGACTTGCTCTGTCAAAGTTTGATTTTCAGAAACAAGTGTTCGAACATATTGAAATGCGTCACGATGCCCAATTGCCTCCATATGATCTTTCAATGGCTTTTGATCAATCGTTAAGCCGCGCAAAACCATATCTGTTTCGCGTAATGTTAAAGTATTGCCCTCAATAGCATTTGAATTATAAGTATATTCAACCATAAACTCTTCATTTAACCGCTCTAATTCTCCAGCTGTTAAGGGACGAAGAGTTGATAGTTTTTGAAATTTTTCTTCTATTATAGGTAAAAGGCTTTCTGTCTTTTTATATCTATTGTCTGATGGTTTCTGTGCATCCACAGGAATTTTCCACGCTCTTCCTTCTTTAATTGCTCCGGGAATTCTGCCTTCTTTACTCAATATTCTTATGCGTCTATCTGATATGCCCCAAAGTTCTGAAGCTTGTTTTACAGTCATATACATCATCATACGCCTCTCTTTCAATACTTATTATACTAAAGTACGGAACAATAGGCATTTTTTCGGAAGAACATATTTGATTTAACGGAACAATAGAAGCTTTATCATTTATACGTGCTATACTTTGAATTTACTTAGAATTATCATTAGATTGGGGCTGGGACATAGGAAATTTTTTTAAATAAGTAAGCAAATATTTGTAAATGGCAGTAGGTGTCTGAAGTGAAAATGCGTTTTAAAAAACTTTTTTCACTTCTAGTCACCCTTGCCGGGGCGGGACGACGAAAGCTTTTGGTAAAAATAAGCTTTCTGTCCCGCTCCCAACTGTATAACTTCAATAGGAACGTCGAAAATATTAAAAATACAAGGATTGTGTATAGCACAAAAATTCCGGCTTGTGATCCAACGATATTCTAATTCACACGCTTTAACTTAGTTTATGCAGAAGTCGCCCACCTATAGAGGAGGGCGACTTTTGCATAAACTAATATTGTTTACTCAATCACTTGTGTCTCAGCTAATTTCTTATACCAATAGGCAGATTTTTTAGGATAGCGTTTCTGTGTGGCAAAATCTACATAAAATAAACCATATCGTTTTTCATAGCCATTAGACCAAGAAAACACGTCCATTAATGACCAAATAAAATAGCCTTTTACATTGGCACCGGCTGTAATGGCATCTGATATTGCTTCTAGATGCTGTTTAACGTAATCAATACGTGCATCATCATATACTGTATGATTTTCAAATGTATCTTTATAACCGAGCCCATTTTCAGTGATGTAGATTTTTTTATAATTTGGATATTCTTTTTTCACACGCATAATTTGGTCATATAGTCCCTGTGGATAGATAATCCAATCCCAATCTGTTTTTGGAACATTTGTTGGTGCGACTCTGCGTCCCACTCCTTTGATTTGATATTTAGAACTTCCTTTTTCTCCCTTACCATTATGAATGATTTCAGTTTCTCCGTCATAAGCTTGCATCCAATCACTCATATAATAGTTAATCCCTAGAAAATCATTTAAATCTTTGGCAGTCTCTAATATCTCAAAGTCTTCATCGCGTAAATCCAATGAACCACCATTTTCCTCCAGCATATGCTTAACACCTGCCATCGTTGTATCAGAATAGTGACCTAAATATGTGGCATCTAATATGAATCGATTGTGAATAATATCTTCTAATTCAGCTGCACGTACGTCTTCTGGATTATCTACATTGAATGGATATTTCGTCGGTAGTGCGTGGACGACACCAATTTCACCAGAATAACCTTTGTCTTTATATAATTTAATTGCTTTTGCATGTGCAACCATCATATTGTGATGCGATTGAAATACTTTTGAAAGGTCGTATTGGATACCTGGTGGAAACTTTCCAACTAGATATTGTCCGTCTCCAATAGGTCCTATTTCATTAAAGGTCGTCCAATAATTCACTTCCGAAAACTCTTCAAAACAAAAGGCTGCATATGTTAAAAAGTGCTCGATATTTTCACGATTTAGGAAATCGCCATTATCATGTAGTACTTTCGGTGTATCAAAATGATGTAGTGTCACAAAAGGTTCTACATGATGTTGATGACAGGCTTTAAAAAGATTGTGATAATATTCTACCCCTTTTTGATTAATTGTCCCTTCACCATTCGGAAATATTCGAGACCATGCGATTGAAATTCGAATACCATTGATACCATATGCTTCTGATAGCGATAAATCGACTGGATATTTATGATAGAAGTCACTTGCAGGTTCTGCGGTATACCAGTAATTCTCCTCTAAATACTGATCCCATGCGACCGGTCCTTTTCCATCTGTTTTTGTTGCACCTTCTGCTTGATAAGCTGCTGTAGCACCACCAAATATAAAGTCCTTTGGTAATTTTTTTGTCATATCGACACCTCTTCTATTTATTGAGATATACTAAATTCTATTCTAATTTTGCTTTCTATGATCAATTTAGTTATTTTCCATCTGTGCTTTTACAAATGCCAACGCACCTTGTCCATCACGTGTTAAACGAATGTATTGGGCACCTTCTGTTTTTGCTAATTTAATACCCAGCTTATCTGTTTCAAGCTTCATATCGTCATAATTCGAAACAACCTGTGGCGCAAGAATGACTAATTGATATTGCGATAATATTTCACGGTGTGCACCATAACTACCTGCTGCCGCTTTCACTGGCGTTCCATATTCTTCAGCAGCCTTGTTCAATGCATTCGCTAATAGGCCGCTTGTACCACCGCCCGCACACAATACGAGTACATTTGTCTGTTCTGTGATTGCCTGTGATTCAAGTGTGTCGGCTTTTGCCAAAATAGCATCAGCTTTTTCTGTATTAAAATTTTCGGCAACTTTTTCTTTTAAAGCATTAGATGACTTGCCTGAACGTTCTTCTTCTAAGATTTGTTGGTCATATACTTTTAAAAATGGATAGTATATGAGTACATCTACTACGATTAATGTCACGGCTAGGATAATAGACCAAAAACCAAAACCTGTTCCCATAATAATGCCGATAGGACCTGGTGTTGTCCACGGTAGATTGACACTGAAGCTATTCATACCAAGAATATCTACAAATGCTTTGAATATCCATACATTGACAATAGGTGCAGATACAAATGGAATGAAAAATATTGGATTTAATACGAGTGGTGCACCAAATAATATCGGCTCATTCACGCCGAAAAATGTTGGTACGACTGATGCACGTCCAATTGCTTTATTACGTTTGGATTTCGTCAACCACATGAACATAAATGGAACAACGAGAGTGGCACCTGTTCCACCCATCGTTACAATGAACATCTGTGTCCCAGATGTAATGATTTTATCTGCATGCGCACCTGATTGTAGAAGTTGGAAGTTTGTTTCTACATTGGCGTATGTGATTGCGGCAATCGCTGGTTCAACAATGGATGGTCCGTGTATTCCGACAAACCAGAAAAAAGCAAATGCACCAAAAATGATCGTTATTCCAAGATAACCATCTGCTGCTGTAAACAAAGGTCCGAGTAACTTACCAATTGCTTCTGCTACACTTGTTCCTACAAAATAGCGTACGATGATATCTATTGCATATATCGTCAATAATGATAACGTAAACGGTATTAAATCTTTAAACACTTGTGAAATATTAGGTGGAACTTCTTCAGGCATACGGATAGATACATTGTTTTTCACACATACATTGTATATATTAACAACGATGAACGCTGATACAAATGCTGCTAAAAGCCCTTTTGTTCCTAAAAAGCCACTTGAAAATCCATCTTCTAATGCATCCGACGCTAAAATTAAGAACCCTGTAATCGCTGCAAGCATCGTTGATAAATAGTTAATTTGATTGGTACTTTCTAAACGACGATTAAAAGAATCCGTTAGTGACTTAGCCGTTGTCCCTGCAACAAGCAAAGCGACGATGCCCATCGTATAGTTGTATGGTTTCATTAAAGCATCAACAACTTCTTGACCCCATTCATAGCCAAAAATATTTGGAACATACGTAATCAATAAAAAGAGACTCGAAAATAAAATAACAGGCATACTTGCGATAAAGCCATCGCGGATTGCACGTAAGTAAATATTACGTGATACCTTCTCAAAAAATGGTTTCCCTTTCTCAATTTGAGCAATTAAGCCATTCATTGTTTCACACCTCTTTTATAAAGCTCAACCATATGCTTCATTATGTCTTTTAAAAGTAATGTCGTCATCAAATGATCCTGACCATGCATTAATGTCACGCTATATGGCAAGTCTTCACCTGCTGCTTCTTGTTGCAATAAGCTTGTTTGTGCATTGTGTGCTTCAATTATGCTCATATTCGCTGATTCAATAAGTGCTTCAGCTTCTTCAAATGCTCCACGCTCTGCTGCTTTTAATGCCTCTAACAATTTCGAACGTGCTTCTCCTGCATATGATACAATTTCAAAACCTAAAAGTGTAATTTCTTCTCTATTCATGTTGATTTCTCCTTTTTATTAAAATAAACGTTGCACATGTATTGCGATATAAAACTTCTCGCTTTCAGGTATAGGTACGTCTGTTTCTGAAGCGATAATGTCAGATATTTTTGTTCCGACTTCATACGCTTTCGGATAGGCAACTTGAATGTGCTGAGCCATATCCATTAAAGTACTGTTATCCTGTGAACTATGTGCTAAATCATGCAGAAAATAAGTCAGATGAATCATAAATCGGTCGTAAAAGTTACAATTTGACTCTGTGCGTCTAATGCCCAAACGTTCTAATTCGTCTTTAACTTTTGGCAAAACGCTCCTTGTTATATCTACACTCTGTTTTTTTTCAATTGGTGTTACCCCTTTGGCATTGATAAAATGTAATGCGATTCGCTCAATTTCATCATCAGGAAATGTAGACAGTAGTTTTTGTCGAAATATGTTCAAAGCCTCTTTCGCCATCGCATATTCTATACTGTATTCTTGTGAAAAATTCGGTAACTTACTATATTGATAAGTGTCTTCTAATACCGCTTTATATGAACAGTGAATATGGTCTGTTAACGTTACATATAAATACTCTTGAACTGGATACGCATACTTTTCAGTTAACATTTCAATTACATCATATGTAACAGTAATAAAATCAAGTGGCACATCTTTTAATAACGACATAAAGTTCTCCCTAGATGCGGCACTTTTGAGTGAAAAAACTTTTTCAACCTTGTCTTTGACGATTAAGTCACCTTTACGTTTTTGAAACGTTATGCCGAGTCCCATCACAACAAATTGCTGATCATACGCATCTTTTACAAGTGCGACGTTATTATTGAGTGCTTGTAAAACACGATACATGTAATCCCTCCTTATCCTGTCGAATTATGGGTAAAAAAAAGAGACTACAAATAAACAAAGAGTCATCGCTCTTTCGTTCATCTGTAGTCTCGCCTATCCGAAATAGTCACAATCTACCCGTATTTGATTTATACTTTATTTATATCATGCGGTTATCTAAATGTAAACCCTTTCTGTTCGAAAAAGTTATTTTTTGTTCTAATAAGTTTGCTTTTTATTAATTATTATTTTGCCCCATCATCACGCTATCATTAAAGTAAGCGTTACGTTGTCATTCAATAACCATTTTAAATACTCAAATTAGTCTATTCACTACATCAATACTTTTATTGAAAATACAATATATCTATTTCAAATTCACATGCACGCTCTTTCTATATCATACACCGCACTTGCCATATAAATTTTTCTTCATTCACTTTTCTATTTGTCACTGTTGAAAGATTTAGAGCCCTATAATTATCTTCTCTCCAACAACGCTACTGTCTCAACGTGTGTCGTATGCGGGAACATATCAACAGGAGTAATTTCGATAACGTCATACTGGTCTTTCAATAAGTCGACATCACGTAATTGTGTGCTTGGATTACATGACACATACACAATACGTTCGGGTGCGAGTGCTTTTAATGTCTCGATAAATGTTGGATCGCACCCTTTGCGTGGTGGATCGACTGTTACGACGTCAGGTTGAATGCCTGTACGTTGCCAATCTAATATAACTGACTCTGCGGGTCCAGCTACAAATGTTGTATTGTCATAACCGTTGTGTTTTGCGTTACGTTTTGCATCTTCTATCGCTTCTGGCACGACTTCAACGCCGTACACGTGTTTTGCTTTGTCTGCCATCGACAATGCAATCGTCCCTATGCCGCAATATGCGTCTAACACTACTTCATTACCTGTCAATTGTGCATAGTCGACCGCAATTTGATACAGTTTTTGTGTTTGAATCACATTAATTTGATAAAAAGATAAGTCACTAATTTCAAAGTTGATGTCGTTTAAAGTGTCTTCAATGTAGTCTTTGCCATATAACGTATACGATGTTGGTCCCATGATAACGTTTGATTTCGCTTGATGTCTATTCATTTTCACACTTGTAATCATCGGAAATTTTCGTGTTAATGCGTCTACAATCGCTTGTGACTGTGGCAATTTTTTACCATTCACAACTAAAATAACCATCACTTCGTTTGTGAAATGACCGATACGAATAACGACGTGACGCAATAGTCCTTGATGTTTTTGCTCGTTATACGTTGTAATACCAAATTGTTGTACCAATTGCTTAATCTCACGCATAATTTGATTTTGTATCTCATCTTGTATTAAACATGTGTCCATGTCGATAATATCGTGGCTACGTTGACGATAAAAGCCCATTTGTGTTGTCCCATCTTGTGCTGTTCCTACTGGTATTTGTGTTTTATTACGATAATGCCATGGATCTGACATCCCCACTGTCGGATGAATGGGTACGTCTGGCATTTTACCTTTACGATGAAATAAATTCACGACTTGTTCTCGTTTCATATCAAGTTGTGCTTCATACGATAAATGTTGTAACTGACAGCCGCCACATTTTTGATAATAATCACAAGGTGGTGTGACACGGTTTGTACTTTCTTCCACAACATCAATCAGCTTACCAAAGCCAAAGTTTTTATTAACTTTAATGACTTTATAACGTATCGTTTCGTCCGTTAACGCTTGTGGGACAAAAATTGGGTAGCGATCGACTTTGACGACACCATGTCCTTCGTGTGTTAGATCGACCACACGTCCTGTATATGTTTGATTCTTTTCAACGATTGGCACAGCATTCTCACTCTTTCTTGTTTCTTTTCTTTATTTTACTTTGTACGATAAAAGAGAGACGATGAAACCCGCTTGCTTCTCCTTAGATTTCAATGTCTCTCTATTTTTATCAATCTGTTGCAGTTGTTGGTTCGTCAATTAATAATTCATTATCCGTATCTGCCGGTGAAAATACTTCAATATGACGTACTAAGTTTAAAAAGTTCGCTGGTAGTTGTCCGCCATACTCCCCGTCAACGTTCAGCGGCATATCAGAAAATGATGAAATGTTCACGGATTGTGCTTTAATATAATGTACTTTCGGGTGACCGATATGTTCTCCACGTGATGCCAGTGTCATAATATGGCCTAACTCCGCTAAATTTGCTTTTTCAACGATAAGTAATGTAAACATCCCATCATCTAACTTGGCGTCTGGCACAAGCTTTTCAAAACCTGCCATAGAGTTCGTCAAGCCAAGTAAAAATAACGTAATCTCACCTTCAAAAACGTTGCCGTCATATTCAATGCGCACATCTACTGGATGCATTTGTGGCAACATCTCAAAGCCTTTAATATAATACGCAAATGGTCCTACAATTGTCTTCAATTTGCTCGGCGCCTCATAAGATACTTCTGTAATCTTACCGCCACCTGCTAAGTTAATAAAATAGCGACTGTTCATCTTCCCAATATCGACTTGAACTGTCTTCCCTTTTAAAATAACATCTACCGCTTCAAAAATATCTGTTGGCAAATGTAACGCACGTCCAAAGTCGTTGACCGTTCCCATAGGTATCAATCCAAGTTTCGGTCGATTCGGTTTTTCCGCTATACCGTTAATCGCTTCGTTGAGCGTACCATCTCCACCTGCGACTACAAGTAAATCGTACTGTTCATTGATTGCACGTGCAGCTTCTTCTGTCGCATCGCCAACCTTCTGTGTTGCGTATGTACTTGTCTCATAGCCAGCTTGTTCAAATTTTACTAAGACATCCGGCAAGGCTCTCTTGAATAGTTCTTTGCCTGATGTTGGATTGTAGATAATCCTTGCACGTTTTCTCATTCGTATCCCTCGATTACTTTGATATACTCACAATTTATATTATAGCAATCTTAAGTGTAATGAAAGTCAAAAACATTAAAAAATAAAAGTTTCAAACCGATGTTGTGCGAAAAGTGCCTTGCCTTTTATATAGAAAGAAATTAATTTTATTTGTCCGATTGTAATGGCTGTCGTTCTATATTCCAACCTACAACAAAACAGCCACGTCATCTTTCAACAGTGGCTGCTTGTTTATACGTTCATATTTATTGTTTGTCTAATTCTTGTTTCAATAATTTATTCGCTAATTGTGGGTTTGCTTGACCTTTAGATAACTTCATAATTTGACCAACTAAGAAGCCCATTGCTTTCCCTTTACCGTTTTTGTAATCTTCAACAGATTGTGGGTTGTTAGCAATCGCGTCTTGAACAAATTGTAAGACTGCACCTTCATCAGAAATTTGAACAAGGCCTTTATCTTTCATAATTTGTTGTGCATCGCCACCATTTTGTGCAAGTTCTGGGAAGACTTTCTTAGCGATTTTACTGCTCATTGTACCGTCTTCAATTAACTTAATCATACCTGCTAAGTTTTGTGGTGTTAAACCAGTGTCTTGAAGTTCAATTTGGTTTTTGTTCAAGTACTCGTTTACGCCACCCATTAACCAGTTTGATGTTAACTTAACGTCCGCACCTTCAGCAACCGCTGCTTCAAAGAAATCGGACATTTCTTTCGTTAATGTTAAAACGTGTGCATCGTATGCTGGTAAGCCGAATTGTTCAACGTATTTCGCTTTACGTACATCTGGTAATTCTGGGATAGACGCTTTAACACGTGCTTTCCATTCTTCATCAATGTACAACGGTACGATGTCTGGTTCTGGGAAGTAACGATAGTCATCAGACGCTTCTTTAACACGCATTAAAATTGTTTTACCTGTTGATTCATCAAAACGACGTGTTTCTTGAAGAATTTCGCCACCGTTTAATAATTCTTCTTCTTGGCGTTTAACTTCATATTCAAGTCCTTTACGTACGTTGTTGAATGAGTTTAAGTTTTTCAACTCGGCTTTCGTACCGAATTCTTTTTGACCGACTGGACGGATTGAAACGTTGGCATCACAACGTAATGAACCTTCTTCCATCTTACAGTCAGAAACGCCTGTATATTGAATAATTGATTTTAATTTTTCTAAATAAGCATACGCTTCTTCAGGTGAGCGAATGTCTGGTTCTGATACGATTTCAACAAGTGGTGTCCCTTGACGGTTTAAGTCAACAAGAGAATAACCGTTTTTATGTGTTGATTTACCCGCATCTTCTTCCATATGAAGACGTGTAATACCAATACGTTTCGTTTCACCATTCACTTCAATGTCGATATAACCGTGTTCACCGATTGGTTGATCTAATTGTGAAATTTGGTATGCTTTCGGATTGTCTGGGTAGAAGTAGTTTTTACGGTCAAACTTCGACTCCGTTGCAATCTCCATATTTAACGCCATCGCTGCACGCATTGACCAATCTACCGCACGCTTATTCACTGTCGGTAAAACACCTGGGTATGCAAGGTCGATAACGCTTGTGTTCGTGTTTGGCTCTGCACCGTATGCAACAGGTGCATTAGAAAACATCTTTGAGTCTGTTTTCAATTCAACGTGGACTTCGAGCCCGATTACTGTTTCAAAATGCATTTGCTTGCCACTCCTTATAAGTTTTGATATTGGTCGTGTAGATTAAATTGCGTTTCAAATTGATGCGCAACACGATACAATGTTTTTTCGTCAAATGGTTTACCGATTAATTGTAAGCCAATTGGGCGACCATTTTCTGCTAAGCCGCATGGTACTGAAATACCTGGAAGACCTGCTAAGTTAACAGGTGTTGTTAATAAGTCGTTGGCATACATTGTTAACGGATCATTGATTTCAGCGCCAAGATCAAATGCAACTGTAGGTGTTGTAGGTCCTAAAATCACATCATAATCTTTAAAGACGTTTTCAAAGTCGTTTTTAATTAATGTACGTACTTTTTGTGCTTTTTTGTAATATGCATCGTAGTAACCAGAGCTTAATACATATGTACCAAGGAAAATACGGCGTTTTACTTCTTCACCGAAACCTTCGCTACGAGACATTTTGTATAGTTCTTCCAATGTATTCGCATCTTTTGAATGGTAGCCATAACGAATACCGTCAAAGCGTGCTAAGTTAGAAGACGCTTCCGCTGACGCGATAACGTAGTAAGATGGAATACCTGAAGATGTACGTGGTAAGCTTACTTCTTCAACCGTCGCACCTAAAGATTTGAATGTTTCAGCTGCTTTTAATACCGCTTCTTTCACTTCACTATCGATACCTTCACCGATGTATTCTTTCGGTAACGCAATTTTCATCCCTTTAATATCTTTACCAATGTCTGCTGTAAAGTCTTGTGCGACATCTGGTGCACTTGTAGAGTCCATTGCATCTTCGCCAGCAATTGCTTCTAATACAATCGCATTATCTTTAACATTGCGTGTAATTGGTCCGATTTGGTCTAATGATGATGCGAATGCAACAAGACCATAACGTGATACACGACCGTATGTTGGTTTTAAGCCGACAACACCACAATAAGCGGCTGGTTGACGGATTGAACCACCTGTATCTGTACCAAGTGTGAATGGTACAAGACCTGCTGCAACAGCTGCTGCTGAACCACCTGATGAGCCACCTGGTACTGCTGCATGGTCAAATGGGTTTACAGTCTTTTTGAAGTAAGATGTTTCAGTTGAACCACCCATTGCAAATTCGTCTAAGTTCACTTTACCAATTAACACACCGTTTTCACTGTGAAGCTTTTTCATAACAGTGGCGTCATAAATTGGTACGAACCCTTCTAACATTTTACTTGCACATGTTGTTTCTAACCCTTCAGTAATGATGTTATCTTTGATCCCCATTGGAATACCGAATAACTTTCCGTCCATTTCGCCTTTCGCTTGAAGTTCATCAAGTTCAGCTGCTTTTTTAAGTGCATTTTCTTTATCCAAAGCTAAAAATGATTGAATTGTTGGATCAGTTTCTTCAATCGCTGCATAGATGTCTCGCACAATCTCTGAAGGCTTGATTTTTTGATCCTTAATCATTTGTTGTAAGTTTTCAATTGATTCATAACGGATGCTCATCTTTATGCGTCCTCCTCATTCATAACCGCAGGCACTTTAAATTGACCTGCTTCTACTTCTTTTGCATTCACTAATGCTTTATCTTGTGGTAATCCTGGTACTGCAACGTCTTCACGTAAGACATTTTGTAAATCTAACACGTGGTTTGTTGGATTAACATCTTCTGTGTTTACTGAATCAATTTGATGGCAAAAATCTAAAATACCTGCTAATGTTTCTTGCATCGCATTTGACTCTTCTTCAGTCACATTCAATCGCGCAAGATTAGCGATATGTTCGACTTGTTCATGTGTAATTTCAGCCATTTGAATATAGCCTCCTTAAAAATACTCTTTTATCTCCAAATTGTATCAAACTTTACGCTAAAAATCTAAATAATTTAATAGAAGTCTTGATTAAGTGCACCGTTTAAACGCACACAATACTATATTATACTTAAAAAGCTATCCGTTTCTGGCGACAGTCTTATTTGATAAAGTTAGAATCTATGGGCAATATCACTTGCCACATTTTGTCATTCTTCGTTTGATAGGCACCACTGTTAATACTTTAGTCAGTCACGCACCTTTATAAAAACACATGTTTTCAACCGCTTCAAAATCCATTTACAAGATTGATTCCCGACTATAACGCTCTTTATTCGATTCACAAATTAGACACATTTGTCAATTACTTCCTATAAATAAGAACTTTCCTTATCTTTTCATTACTGTATAATATGTTTATGCCACTAAAAAACTAAAGGGGGACTTATTTATGTTTTTAATAGGCGAAACATTATCTAGCCAAGTCAATCTCAACTGGCAAACATACATCATGATTGCACTTTATTTTATTATTTTGTTAGGGATTGGATACTATGGCTACAAACAAGCAACAAGTAATTTAAGTGAGTACATGCTTGGCGGCCGTGACATCGGTCCATGGGTTACAGCCTTATCTGCCGGTGCATCGGATATGAGTGGTTGGATGATTATGGGATTACCTGGTGAAGTCTATTCAACAGGATTATCCGCAGTTTGGATCTCAATCGGACTTACACTCGGTGCATATATTAACTACCTTGTTGTCGCACCAAGATTACGTGTACATACTGAACTTGCTGGTGATGCGATTACGTTACCAGACTTTTTTAACAATCGTCTTGCTGATAAATCAAACATTATCAAGATTATTTCAGGTTCAATTATCGTTATTTTCTTTACATTGTATACGCACGCTGGTTTTGTATCAGGTGGTAAACTTTTCGATAGTGCTTTCGGATTAGACTATCGCTTTGGACTTGTACTCGTTGCGGTTATCGTTATTTTATACACATTCTTTGGTGGTTATTTAGCCGTGTCGATTACAGACTTTTTCCAAGGTGTTATCATGTTGATTGCGATGGTAATGGTACCGATCGTTGTATTATTAAAACTTAACGGTCTAGATACGTTCCATACAATCGCAGAATTAAAACCAACAAATCTTGACTTATTCCGTGGGACAACAGTGATTGGGATTATTTCGTTCTTCGCATGGGGACTTGGTTACTTCGGTCAACCACACATTCTTGTGCGTTTCATGTCTATCAGATCAATTAAACTGTTCCCATTCACACGACGTATCGGGATTTCATGGATGGCAGTCGGCTTACTCGGTGCCGTGATGGTTGGACTTTTAGGTATCGCATTCGTACCAGCACAAGGTGTTGAATTGAAAGACCCAGAAACGCTATTCATTTTAATGGGTCAAGTGTTATTCCATCCGCTTGTTGGTGGATTCTTATTAGCAGCGATTTTAGCCGCAATTATGAGCACGATTTCTTCTCAATTACTTGTTACATCAAGTTCTTTAACAGAAGACTTCTACAAACTCATTCGTGGTAAAAAAGCAAATGCCGCTGCACACGAAAAAGAATTCGTTTTAGTCGGCCGTTTATCAGTTATCTTAGTTGCAGTCGTTGCCATCGCCATTGCATGGTCACCAAACGATACGATTTTAAACCTTGTAGGTAATGCATGGGCAGGTTTCGGTGCATCATTCGGTCCGCTTGTCATCTTGTCACTTTACTGGAAAGGTTTATCAAGAAATGGTGCCATTGCCGGTATGGTTGCAGGTGCATTAACGGTTATTTTATGGATTGTATTTGCACATCCACTTGGCGAAACATATGAATTCTTTACATTGTATGAAATTGTACCAGGCTTTATCGCAAGCTTAGTCGTAACAATTATCGTATCAAAATTCACGAAAAAACCAGGCGACTTTGTTGAACGTGATCTTAACGAAGTGAAACGTCAATTACGTGAAGTTAAGCATTAGAATTAGGCATGAAAATTGAATCACATTAAGGGGTATCGGACGTTACGTAGTATTACGTAGCGTTCGATTTTTTATCAAGAAGACAGTCTTTATTTTGGCAAACAAAAACACCTACATGTTTATGTAAGTGTCTAACGTTTAATATTCTATGGTGGCTCTCAGTCATAGGTTACTGCCATCTCACAGCAATCTATTTGCTTTGCTCGTCTGTGCATGCGATAAGTTAAGCAAATATATCATTTTTTAACATAAAATGACTGACTAATACTTTGTGACTTTTTATTTTCCAAACCAAAGTCACGCATCGCATCCCATTTTTCTAATTCACCATTTGAATTTCGAATGAATAGTCCCTTATGTCCATTTGCATCTGGAGGATTTACTTCTATACCAACTGCTTTAGCGACTTATTTTATTTTGTTCATATCAGACATAAGTCGTTCACCTCATTCAATAACCTTCAATTTATTATACATAATGCAACGTGTGTCATGTACACAAATCTGTTTTACAGTCCTTTCATTTATATTTTTATGTATAACTAGTAAATAATAGAACTTATTTGTTGCCATAGATTCGTCCAATGCGTATATATACAAGAATAGCAATGAGTATCCTACTCATCTGAGCGGACTCATCTGCGCAAAATGTCCTTTGTTTACATCCAATTGTAAATAAGGGGCATTTTTGTATAAACCATAAAACCCTAGCTATCAACGACAATTACGTCATTGCTAGCTAGGGTTTCATTTTAATATTTATAAATATGGACTTTTGGTTCTGAATCTTCTTTTGTTTTTGTAATTAACGCGCGTGGTTCACTACCATCTTTAATATGAATCTCATATGATGGCACGTCGTTAAAATCTTTTTCTGCGAGTTGTGTAACATATTGTGTAATCCCGATGAGCTCGGCTTTACCGTAGTAATCAATCGGTAGGTCGACAACGAGATGATCGACTTTTTTATCAACAAATTTCGCTTTGCCGACTGCTTGTGTAAAGTTGTTGAAGTATGATTGTAAGCTGCTATTAAAATCTTGGAAGTTTGAATTCAAATGATCATCTAAGTCTGCTGCTTCACTTGATGGCAATAACACAGTTTGTGCATTCACTTTCTTCCATTCATTCAATTTTGCACCGTTTTTATCAGATACGGCATAGCTGACGAAATGCCCCGGTATAATGTCTTCTTCACTCGATTGAATATAAATGGCAAACGTAATTGGAATGTCTCTCAATTGGTTGTTTTCACGTAAACGCGACAACATTTCTTCAGCCATTTCTTGACCTTTTTGTTTAACCATTTTCGTATCGAGTTCTTCACTAAACGTCTCGCCATACTGTTCTTTTTGATAGTAATACACGCTATTCATCGCAAGACCAATCGTCATACCTTGAATTTCTTCGCCTTTTGTATCACTCGTACTATAAAAGTCTTGCTCTAAAATATTCGACAATAAAGCAGGCGAATTTTTTGCGATTTTCTCAGGATCTTCTTCGCCATTTACAGATGGGTTCAATCCTAAGTTCTCACTTGCATTTAATTTTTCTTTCTCTTCGTCACTCATTTTGTCGATTTCTTTTTTCGTATATTTCGGTTTGAGATACGCACGAATTGTATCTTTATTTAAAAATTGACCGTCTTGATACAAATATTTATCAGTTGGAAATACTTCTTGGCTAATGTTCAATAAACCATCTTCAAAGTCTTCCCCGTTGTAACCATTCGCCATTTCTTCTTGAATCAAACCACGTGCTTGACTCTCTTTGAAAGGTAAAATTGTACGATAATTCTCACCTTGTACGTTTTGATCGGTTGCCATGTCTTTTACTTTTGTTTGTTTTTTCGATGTATTTTGTTCGCCGTCTTGTTTTCGTTGTGGCTGTTCATCATCTGTTGGTGCACAGGCTGTTAATACAAGACTAAGCCCTAACATCATCGCAATTGTTCGTTTCATTGCCTGCCCCCTCACGCTTCACGCATAGCGTTTTGCTTATCAATAAAAGTTTGTTCATCCCATACTTCTGTGCCTAAAGACTCTGCTTTCGTCAATTTCGATCCAGCATCTGTCCCGGCTATCACAAGGTCTGTGGACTTTGTGACACTGCTTGTAACTTTTGCACCTTGTAACTTTAACCATTGTGCTGCTTCCGAACGGGTCATTTGTTGTAACTTCCCTGTTAACACAATGGTCTTTCCACTGAATTCAGGGTGTCCTTCAATTTGTGAAAATTTCTGTCCAGTATATGTCATATTGACACCGCGTGCTTCCAATTTTTCAATTAATGCACGTATATCTTCGTTTGCCATATACGTCACAAATGACTGTGCCAGTTTTTCGCCAACATCATGAATTTCAACGAGTTCTTCTTCTGTAACGGTCAACAGTCGTGTCATTGTTTCATATTTTTCTGCTAGTACATGACTCGCTTTGACACCAAGATGACGAATGCCGAGACCAAATAGCAAGTGTTCTAAAGACTGTTGCTTCGCCGCTTCAATCGCAGCCAGTAAATTATCCGCTTTTTTCTCGCCCATGCGTTCTAATGGCAATAAATCCTCTTTTTTAAGATAGAAAATATCTGCCACATCTCGAATCAATTCATGATGATACAGCTGTTCGATAATTTTCGTACCTAGTCCGTCGATATTCATCGCTTGACGTGAAACAAAGTGAATAAGCCCTTCCACTAGCTGTGCTTGACATTTCGGGTTAATACAACGCAACGCCACTTCGCCTTCAATACGTACAAGTTCATGTCCACAACTTGGACAATGTGTTGGCATATGGTATGTTTCTGCTCCGTCAGGACGACGATCCAACACGACACGTACGACTTCTGGAATAATATCGCCTGCTTTTTTCACAACAACACTATCGCCAATACGAATATCTTTTTCATGAATTAAATCTTCATTATGTAGCGATGCACGTGATACCATTGTACCTGCAACACGTACCGGTTCTAAAACAGCTGTCGGTGTCACAACGCCGGTTCTACCAATGCTTAATTCGATGTCTAATAATGTTGAAACGACTTCTTCCGCTGGGAACTTATATGCGATGGCCCAGCGTGGCGACTTTTGTGTAAAGCCCATTTCTTCTTGATGTTCAATCGCATTTACTTTAATAACGATGCCATCAATATCGTATGGCAATGATGCACGATGTTCCGTCCAATGTTTAATATAGTCCAATACATCATCAATTGACGCCACTTCTCGACGCTCTTGATTCGTTTTAAAACCAAGTTGGTCTAACTCAGCTAATGCTTCACTTTGAGATGTCGCATCTAATTCAGTAAAGTCATTAATGCTATACAAAAAGACGTCTAGCTTACGTTCAGCCGCTAATTTGGAATCAAGCTGTCGCAACGAACCTGCCGCCGCATTACGAGGGTTCGCAAATGGCTGTTCATCATTCTGTGCTTTGATTTCATTGAGCTGTAAAAATGATTTACGTGGCATATACGCTTCGCCACGCACTTCAAATGAAATCGGACGTTCTAGCTTTAAAGGAATCGCATAAATCGTTTTTAAATTTTCGGTAATGTCCTCGCCAGTTGTCCCATCGCCACGTGTTAAACCTTGAACAAATACACCATCGACATATTTCAATGACACTGCCAGTCCATCAATTTTCAACTCACACATATACGATACGTCGCCAACCGCTTCACGTACACGCTGATCAAAACGACGTAAATCTTCTTCGTTAAATGCGTTACCTAAACTTAACATCGGTGTATCATGACGCACTTTATTGAATGACGCTTGTGCTTGCCCACCGATTCGGACAGTCGGTGAGTCAGATGACTTTAACTCTGGATGTGCTTCTTCAATTTGAATCAGTTCCGCCAACAATTTATCATATTCCGCGTCTGGTACGCTCGGATTGTCTTGAACATGATATTCATAATTATATTGGTGCAACAATTGATGTAATGTTGTCACTCTTTCTTTGAGTTCTGCCATCTGTTACTCCTCCTTCTTTTGCAACGGGGCAAACTGTGCAATTAATCGCTTAGGTCCTTCCGACTTGAAAATAATATCAAGTTCTACCGTTTCTCCTTTGACATTAACGTTAGACACCATGCCTTCTCCCCATGATTTGTGAATCACTTTATCGCCAATTTTCCAATCTGTTGTCGTAGTGGCTGCTCCCACTTTCGTACCTGTCGTACGCTGACTGAAGCCACGTTTCTTCGTTGATGCAGGTCGCTTGTTCGGCGTAATTGGTGTGCGTGGTTTCGGCGTTTCTAACAAATCAGTCGGAATTTCATCTAAAAAGCGTGAACGTTTATTGGCTTGCGGTTTACCGAATAACATACGAGATGTCGCATGTGTCAAATACAGTACTTCTTCAGCACGTGTAATCGCTACATAACAAATGCGTCGTTCTTCTTCCATTTCGTGATCATCGCCACTTTTAATCGCACGAATATGTGGGAACAATGTTTCTTCCATACCGATAATGAACACGACTGGGAATTCTAACCCTTTTGCCGAGTGCATCGTCATCAATGTTACCCCTTCATCAAAGTTGGCTTCATCGACATCCGCAACGAGTGATAAATCCGTTAAAAAGTTGATTAATGACTGTTCCTCTAAAGGCGTATCTTCTTCATAATCTTTCGGCACTGACATAAACTCATCCAAGTTTTCTAATCGACTACGAGATTCCAACGTATCTTCATTTTCGAGTGTACGACGGTATCCTGATTTTTCAAGTACTTCATCGACAATTTCTGTAATTTCTAGAAATTCTTGTTCCTTCATCAAGTTCGTCATCAACATATAAAAATTTGCAGCTTCTTGTGTCACTTTTTTCGATAAACCGATAAAGTCTACTTCTGCCAAAGCATCAAACATACTGATGTCATGATTGTTCGCATAATCTTTAATTTTTTGTACTGATGATGGACCGATCCCACGTTTTGGTACGTTAATTATACGTTCTAAACTGATGTCATCCGCACTATTAGCAATCAAACGTAAATAACTTAGCAAGTCCTTAATCTCTTTACGATCGTAGAACTTCATCCCCCCGACCATCACGTATGGAATGTTCGACTTCATCAACGTTTCCTCTAGCACACGTGACTGTGCATTTGTACGATAAAGAACCGCCATATCTTTCAACGACTTACCTTGTTTTTGATGTTTTAAAATTTCTCTTACAACGTACTGTGTTTCGTCACGTTCACTCGTTGCTTCATAGTAGTGAATGCGTTCACCTTCTGAATTCGATGTCCATAAGCCCTTAGGTTTACGTTCAGTATTATGACGAATCACTTCATTCGCAGCGGTTAAAATCGTTTTAGTGGAACGATAATTTTGTTCTAAATAAATGGTTTTCGCTGTTGGATAGTCTTCTTCAAATGATAAGATATTTTGAATATCCGCACCACGCCAACCATAAATAGATTGGTCAGAGTCACCAACAACACATAAGTTTTTAAACTTTTTCGCAATCATATTGACTAATGTATATTGCGCTTTATTCGTATCTTGGTACTCATCAACGTGAATATATTGAAATTTATTTTGATAATAGTCCAACACATCAGGTACACGTTCAAATAGTTTAATCGTTGTCATAATCAAGTCATCAAAATCAAGTGCTTGGTTACGAACAAGCTGTTTTTGATAGCCTTCATAAACTTTCGCAACCATGATTGCTTTAAAATCATGTGCGGCTTCCATCGCATCTTTCGGTGTTTTCAATTCATTTTTCAAATTACTAATTTCAGCCATAAAAAAACGTGGTTCATATTTTTTAGGATCGATATTTTCACGCTTTAGCACATCTTTGATTACCGATTTTTGATCAGTTGGATCAATGATTGTGAAGTTGCGTTCAATCCCAATACGGTCAATATCACGGCGTAAAATACGCACACACATGGAGTGGAATGTCGACATCCAAATTACTTCTGCCGCTTCTCCAACAAGTGTTTGCACACGTTCTTTCATTTCTTTTGCTGCTTTATTCGTAAAAGTAATCGCCAAAATATTGTAAGGAGATACTTCTTTTTCATCTAATAAATACGCAATACGATGCGTTAACACACGCGTTTTCCCAGAGCCTGCACCTGCCATAATTAAAAGCGGACCTTCCGTTGTACGCACCGCTTCACTCTGTTCGGTATTCATATTTTTTAAGAGGGGATTCATTATGTTCTCTCCTTTATTTTAGTCGTTTTGAGCGCTTCTTTAACACTGTCATAAATCACATTGCCTACAATGATCGTATCCGCAAGTTGCGCCATCTCTTGCGCGCGTACGAGCGAATCAATGCCACCACCATAAAACAATTGCGTTTCCGTCAAACAATCACGTGCGGCTTGTACCATTTCCGGTGTCCCATATGTACCGCTGTATTCCAAGTACAAGACCGGTAAATGATAGACGTCATTCGCCATTTGGGCATACGCTTCAATATCTTCTCTATCTAAATCAGTTGTTGCACGTGTCAACTTTGCCACTTTGCTGTCACCATTCGCAACAACGTATCCTTCAAAAATCAATTCTTCAAAGTTGATCATATGACCATATTGTTTTAATGCTTGATGTAACAAACCATTGTGGAACGTCACATCTGTACTATTTAATACAGTTGGTACAAAATAAAAATCAAACCCTGGCATAATACTCTCAAGATTTGAAATTTCCAGCACTAACGGTAACGGGTAACGGCGTACACGACTCATCAACTGAATCACGTTATCTTCAGTCACATTGTCTGTTCCACCAATCATAATTGCATCTGTGTTAGACATGCATAATGCTTCTAAATCTTGATCAGAAATTGTTTTAGCTGGGTCTAATTTAAATATATGACGCCATTGTTTAATATCGTACATCACGCACTGCTCCTTTAAAATTTCGTACATCATATTATAGCATTTTTGTGATGTATGTGGGAATGAGACAAGAGGCTCATTTTTAATAAAAAGGGGGACATCCCCCTATTAAGATTGTGATTAAAACCCGACCGATTAAGCAAATTGTTTTAGTGTATGTTTTGCTACAAATAAAAAGCAGGACAACATGTTAATGTCATCCTACTTATATCAAAATCGCTTTATCCTTACTGCAATGATTTACTTGCCATAATCAAAGTATTCTTCTAATGTGATACCTTGCTCATGAATCTTCTCTGCTAAATCTTTGCCGACATATCTTAAGTGCCACGGCTCATATTGATAGCCTGTAATAGCTTCTTTCCCTTCTAAGTAGCGTATAATAAAGCCGTATTCATGGGCATGTTGTTGTACCCATTGCCCTTCTTTCGTATTTTCAAATGATGTTTTAAAGTCATCCGATGCATTGACCGACCCAACATCAAATGCTAAACCTGTTTGGTGTTCCGAATAGCCGGGTTTCGCACTATACTTATTCGCCGCTGCTTCGCCATCTCTCGCAACGTAACTGTTATATAATTGTACTTGCGTGTCATATGAACGATAACCACTTCGATAAACAAGTTGCACGCCTTGTTCGTTGGCATCTTGAATCATGCGATCTAATTGTGCCCTTGCTTCCGCATTTTCACCCGGTGCATAATCTTTCGGTAAGTTCACTTTTTTATTGGCAATGACATGCCCATCGACATACGTCACACCGTCTTTTTGTGTTACTTTATGTTGGTCTTTCCCTTTATCCGTATGTTTCTTTTTGTCTGCCTCATTCACTTCATCCTCATTCCCAGATACTGTTTTTTCATCTTGTTGTGTGCCACAAGCTGATAACACAAGTGCAGACATCCCAACTGCTAATAATAACTTTTTCATCATTTTCGCTCCCATTCAAACACTCTATACATCATTATTATAGTATATGAATGTATTATTTCTATAAAATATTAATAAGGCTAGTAAAATTCTCTACTTACGATTTGTACTTTCGAATTTTGATTAAAAAATAAACATAATACACTTTTAAACTAGTTTCAAAAAGAGATAGAATGATATTGAGCAAGTTAAGTGGATGGTGGCTATCCGAGTATGAGGAGGTGGTGCCTATGAATGGCATAACTGAAATCTTTAGAAAGGAGATGCCCCTATGGTACCTATTGCAGTTGTACTGATCCTCATGATAAGTTTCGGCTCATTTGTCGTTTCTTTGTTAGGGTTGGTAGTAGCAATTGTAAAATTGGCCGTAAAAAATAACCGCCACTAACTTTGACAAGATTGGCAGTTATTTTTATAAATTAATAACAGTTTAGTCACCGTCTTTTTAACGGGCTCGTTTGGGGTATGTTCGCGCATACCCCTTTTATATTTTTAATGTAACATAACCTATTCTTTTAAGCAATAATGTTTCATCGGTGAAAACTTTATAGTTTGCGCATACTCACAAAAAATAACAGCAAACATACCATTATAGATATCTTCACTGTTATAATCGTACGTCTATTTTTTTGTTTCGATATTCATTCGTTCTAAAATCATCGTATAGGCGTCATTTCCCCATTGTAACGAACGTTTTACGCGCGAAATCGTTGCTGTCGATGCGCCCGATTCTTGTTCAATCGTCGCATATGTATAACCTTGCTTAATCATTTTCGCAACTTGTAAACGTTGAGATAACGACTGAATCTCGTTGACTGTGCATAAATCATCAAAAAATTGATAACACTCTTCACGCGTTTCTAGAGTTAGGATCGCGTCAAACAGTTCATCTAATGCTTTTCCACGTAGTTTCTCAATTTGCATGCAAACAACCCCTATATTTTGGAATGGGGTTGAGGCAAGTCATAATCGTGTTTGCCCCAACCTCAAAGTGTAGTTGTCCTATTCTAGACCTACTCTTTTAAATATTGTATCAACTTGGTTAAGGTGATGTCTAGGGTCAAAGCACATATCTAAGTCTTCTTTTGAAAGTTTATCTGTAATTTTTGAATCCGCTTCCACTAATTCTCTAAACGGCGTCTTCGTTTGCCATGATGTCATCGCTTTCGGTTGCACCGTATCATAAGCTTCTTCACGTACCATACCTTTGTCGATTAAAGCGAGTAACACACGTTGTGAATAAATTAAACCAAATGTCTTATTCATATTTTCTGTCATGTTTTCTTCATACACTGTTAAACGATCAACAATGTTTGTAAAACGGTTCAATGCGTAATCAAGTGCGATTGTCACATCTGGCAACATAATGCGCTCTGCAGATGAATGTGAAATATCACGTTCATGCCATAACGCTACATTTTCATACGCTGTTGTAATGTAGCCACGAATCACACGTGCAATGCCTGTGATGTTTTCAGAACCGATTGGGTTACGTTTGTGCGGCATTGCAGATGATCCTTTTTGACCTTTTGCAAATGCTTCTTCTACTTCACGCGTTTCCGTTTTTTGTAGGTTGCGGATTTCGACTGCAAATTTTTCAAGAGATGTCGCAATCAAGCTCAATGTTGCAATATAATATGCGTGACGATCACGTTGCAATGTTTGTGTTGAAATAGGTGCAGCACCGATGCCTAAATGTTTACATACATATGCTTCAATCTCTGGTGGGATGTTTGCGAATGTACCAACAGCACCACTCATTTTACCGACTTCAATTTCTTCACGCACACGTTTAAAACGTTCCATATTTCGTTGCATTTCAGCGTACCATAATGCCATTTTCACACCGAATGTTGTTGGTTCAGCATGCACACCGTGTGTACGCCCCATCATTAATGTTGTTTTATATTTTTTCGCTTTTGCTGCTAATACGTCAATAAAACGTGCTAAGTCTTTTTCGATAATGTCGTTCGCTTGTTTAATTTGATAGCTCAATGCAGTGTCAACAACGTCTGTTGATGTTAAACCGTAATGTACCCATTTACGTTCTTCGCCTAGTGTTTCAGAAACTTGTCTTGTAAATGCTACAACATCGTGACGTGTTTCTTGCTCGATTTCTTTTGCACGTTCAACATCTACACGTGCGTGTTCACGAATCTTTTTAACATCTTCTTTCGGAATGTATCCGAGTTCACTCCATGCTTCACTCGCTAAAATTTCTACTTCTAACCAAGCTTCGTAGCGGTTTTGGTCTGTCCAAATACTTGACATTTCTTCTCTTGAATAACGTTCAATCATTCGTCAAAAACTCCTATCTTAAATGTTAGTTTTATTATAGCAAACCTACAACATGTATCCATTCTCTATTCAATCAAATTTATCGTTCGGAATCAAGCGTCTAACTATAATTTTTAATAATCAACCATGCAAAACCTTTTATATAAAACGAATATTAAAACAACAAAATTACCTAAAGTTCGTTTTTAGACCATATTAAAAGCCAAGGCATATACACATACCTCAGCTTATTGTGAATGGCGTATCACAGTTCTAGTTTCTTTCCTGTAAAGACAATCTCTTGTCTCAACACTTCGACACTACCATCTTTATTCTCTTTAAATACAGGCTTTTCATAGCGTTTAACCGGCATATAGCCTGCTTCTCTCATACGGGCTAAACAATCTTGAATCGTTTCATCCACTTCTACTCTAAATTTCATCTGTATCATACGCCTTTACTTTTTTACTTCGCACACCTTTGACCCAGAAGCCACCGTGAATGGTACGTGGTTCATAAGCAATGACAAAAGCTTTCGGATCCAACTGCTTAATCGTATCCATCAATTTCAGTTCAAAACGACGTGGTGTCAAGATTTGCATAACGAGACGTTCCCCATCTCGTCCGTGTGCGCCAAAATGTGTCACGCCGTAACCTAAGTCACGCAACTGACGGGGCAAGTCCATATCCAAGTTGACCGTTGTTACATTGACGACGGAATAACCGAGCGCTAATTTCTCTTCAATTTTCATACCAACAATAATCCCTACAGAAAAACCGAGTGCATATGCAATAATATTTTGAATCTGATCTAAACTCGACATGACGAGCCCTAACCCGATTACGTATACAAGTACTTCTACAAAGCTGACGATCGCGGCAACATAGCGATAACCTTTCAATGTTAAAATGACACGCATCGTCAGTGCTGTGACATACGCAACATTAATTAGAAATATCGCAATTAACATGAGCCACGGGTTTTCATTTATGATACTCATACGTACCCTCTCCCTCAGTAAAATCTAGCTTATTTTACCAAGTGGTTACACATTTGTCATTAACATTATTGCTTCGGCCAAGTAAAACGTGTGTACGCTAACTCTCGCTTATGTGCATTTCTTACAAAATGGCGTTCAATCACTGCTGCGTCTTCAGGTGTTACAGTTTTACCTTCAAGATAATCATCAATTGCATCGTACGTTACGCCGAGTGCAACTTCATCGGGTAATTGTGGTTTGTCATCTTCTAAATCAGCAGTCGGTGCTTTCTCATATAAATGTGCAGGGGCACCTAAATATTGTAACAGTTGGCGTCCTTGACGTTTGTTTAAGCCAAATAACGGTGCGATGTCAGCTGCGCCATCGCCGTGTTTTGTGAAAAAGCCAGTAATATTCTCAGCAGAATGATCTGTCCCAACGACAATCCCACTCGTGTTTGCTGCAATCGCATATTGGACTTTCATACGTTCGCGTGCTTTTTCATTTCCTTTTTGGAAGTCTGTCAATATGATGCCTGCGTCTTCAAGTGCTTTAACACTTTGATCTACAGCAGGTTGAATGTTCACAGTAACAATGCGATCTGGTTCAATAAATGCTAATGCATCTTCTACATCATCTGCATCACGCTGCACGCCATATGGTAGTTTAACTGCAATAAATGTATAGGGTTGTTCGGCCGTTTCGTTCAGTTCATTGACCGCAAGTTGTACGAGTTTCCCTGCCAATGTCGAATCTTGACCGCCTGAAATACCTAAGACGAGCGTGCGGACAAACAAATGCGCTTTGACGTATTGTTTAATGAACGTTTTAATCGTTTCAATCGTTTCCGCACTGTCAATTGTCGGCTGGACTTTCATATCATTAACGATCATTGCTTGCATGTTATTCATATGAATCCTCCATCTCTTTAACCTTCTCTGCAACTTCAAAAATACGTTTTTGTTTGTTTTCCCAACATGCTGCACTAAGGTCGACTGGATATTCTTCAGGGTTTAAATAACGCTTGTTTTCATCCCATAACAAGTTCAAGTTCTCCGCCAAGTATGCTTTCGCTTCTTGTTCAGACGGACAATCATAGACACGTTTACCCTCTACAAAAATATCATGATGTAAGTCTACCGCTTCAAAATGTTTAATAAACTTAGTTTTATACGTGTGAATAGGGTGGAACATTTTCAGTGGTGATTCGTCCATCGGGTTTTCATGTTCTAATGTAATATAGTCCCCTTCAGATTTGTTAGTCTTCGTGTTGATGATACGATACACACGTTTCATGCTCGGTGTTGTTACTTTTTCGGCATTATTTGATAGCTTAATGCGATCTACATATTCGCCATCCGCATTTTCAACGGCAACCATTTTATACACCGCACCGAGTGCTGGTTGTTGATAGGCTGTAATCAATTTCGTGCCAACGCCCCAAACATCTACTGCAGCCCCTTGCCCTTTAAGACTTGAAATTGTCGCTTCATCTAGGTCATTGGATGCGATGATTTTCGCATCTGGGAAACCAGCTGCATCAAGCATTTTACGTGCTTCTTTTGAAAGATAGGCAATATCTCCGGAATCCAGACGAATGCCGATAAAGTTAATTTTATCGCCGAGTTCTTTTGCGACACGAATGGCATTCGGTACGCCGGATTTTAATGTGTGGAAAGTATCCACTAAAAAGACACAGTTTTTATGGCGTTCCGCATATTTTTTGAACGCCTCGTATTCATCGCCGTATGTTTGGACGAAAGCATGCGCATGCGTACCTGAAACAGGAATGTCAAATAACTTCCCAGCACGCACGTTGCTCGTTGAGTCAAATCCGCCGATAATCGCTGCACGCGCGCCCCATACTGCAGCATCCATTTCATGTGCACGACGTGTTCCAAACTCCATCAATGTATCGTTCGGTGCAACTTGTTTAATCAAGCTTGCTTTCGTTGCGATTAATGTTTGGAAGTTAATAATATTTAATAGTGCCGTTTCAATAAGTTGTGCTTGAATGAGCGGTGCTTCCACACGTAATAACGGTTCATTATTAAAACATAACTCGCCTTCTTGCATCGAGCGAATGTTACCTGTAAAACGCAAGCCTTTCAAATAAGTTAAAAAGTCATCTTGATACCCAATAGATTTTAGATAGTCAATATCGCTTTGTGTAAAGTGACAATTCTTGACAAAGTCAATCACTCTGCGCAAGCCATTGAATACCGCATAGCCACTTCCAAACGGCATCTTTCTAAAATATAAATCAAACACGGCTTTACGCTCGTGAATGCCATCAAACCAATACGACTCTGCCATGTTAATTTGGTATAAATCGTTGTGTAGCATCAAGCTATCATCATCAAACTGATACATTATATTATTCCCTCTATTCACCATTTATTGATTTTAATTATAATTACCACAATCATATCATAGATACGCGTCAATCGTGCAATGAAACAGCGTTTGTATCTGTTATTTTCGGCGATGATATGACGGACGTTCAACATCATAATTAAGGCGATGTATTTAGCGTAAAAATTTAAAGGTGGCACATCGTAATAAGAGGATTAATTAAGCAACGATATGTAGTTTTCTATCTATCAAGCCATTACGATGAAAGAACTTATGCAATCGCTACTCCTCCCATACAAACATCGCTTTATCGTTCTTTTTTATTTATCTTCTTCCCCTACTTCCAACAAAATGATGACATTCCCCCTTATCACTATCCATGCGGGTCAATGTTTCACTATAATAATAATGAGGTGGGGAAAATGTTACAAAAAGCACGCACATTTATTACAGATATGTATAAAGAATTGAACCTATCAGACGATGCTTGTTCCGAACGTATCGCAAGCATTGAACAAGAAATTAAAGCGACAGGGACTTATCGCCATACAGCCGAAGAATTGACGTACGGCGCACAAGTCGCATGGCGGCAGTCCAATCGCTGTATCGGGCGTTTATTTTGGGATAAGCTCATCGTTAGAGACGCACGTGACGTTCGCGATGAAACAACGTTTATTGAAACGATTCACGAACATATCACATTGGCAACGAATGGCGGACGTATCAAACCGTGCATTACGATTTTTGCGCAAGCGGACGAAGCAGGCCCACAAATTTTCAACAATCAACTCATTCGTTATGCAGGGTATGAAGAAAAAGGCGATCCGGGCGAACGAGACATTACAAAGCTAGCGGAACATTTAGGTTGGCGTGGTGCCGGAACAGATTTTGATGTATTACCGTTAATTTATCAACTTCCGGGCGAACCGATGAAGTATCACACGTATCCGGAATCGCTCATTATGGAAGTACCTATTCAACATAACCGATTTCCTAAAGTAGCGGATCTTGGCTTAAAATGGTATGCCGTCCCAATTATTTCAAGTATGGACTTAAAAATTGGTGGCATTACCTATCCAACTGTGCCATTCAATGGTTGGTATATGGTAAACGAAATTGCGGTGCGAAACTTTACGGATCGTTATCGTTACAATTTATTAGAAACATTTGCGGAGGCGATGGACTTTGAAACATTACGCAATAGTTCTTTTAATAAAGACCGTGTTATGGTCGAAATTAACGACGCCGTTTATCAATCTTATCGACAAGCAGGCGTTTCAATGGTCGATCATCTAACCGCTGCGAAACAATTTGAACAGTTTGAACAAAATGAACACGCACAAGGGCGTACAGTGACCGGCAAGTGGTCGTGGCTTGCACCACCGCTATCGCCAACGTTAACAGCAAACTATCATCACGGTTATAACAATGAAATGCGTGAACCAAACTTTTTTTATAAAGAAAAGACAACTTCTGGCTGTCCTTTCCACTAACTTCATGTACAATAGATGCAAGTTAACATGAAAGTGAGTGATCATGATGAAACTATATTATCTTGGGCCACAAGGGACGTTCTCATACCTTGCAGCCCAACAATATTGTGGTACAGATAAGACAACAACGCTTGTTGCGAAAACACAACTGTATGAAGTAATGACCGCATTGTTAGACGATCCGCAAAGCCAGGCGATTGTTCCAATTGAAAATGCAATCGAAGGTACGATTAATATCGTGGCAGATACTTTAGTCGAACAACCATTTACAGTTGTAGATGAAGTGTTACTTGATATTTCTTTCGGTCTGTACGGTAAACCCGGTCAACAACTGCGTGACATTACAAAAGTGTTCTCGATTGGTCCAGCAATTAGTCAAACACAAAAGTTTATTCATCAACATCACTTCGCTTATGATTACACGACGAGTACAATTGCTGCGTTAGATCATATTGATGACACAACGGCCGCAATTATTCCGCTTGGTAGTGGCGAGATGTATGGCTACACACCGCTCGCAACACATATTGAAGATTTTACACATAATCAAACGCGCTTTCTTGTATTACAACATGCCGATACAGTCACACAACCGAGTGGCGATACGTGCCTGCTCGTGATTACGCCACAGCGTGATCAACCCGGACTATTGGCGAGTATTTTAAATACTTTCGCTTTGTTCAATGTCAACTTGTCTTGGATTGAATCGCGTCCACTTAAAACACAACTCGGCATGTACCGCTTCTTCGTTCAAGCGGATTGCCCAAACGAACAAGACTTGAACAAAATTGTAACTATTTTAGAAACATTAGATTTTGATATTCAATCACTTGGTCGTTTCAATAAATAACCACACATAACGAAGCCCCTACAACACATGCGTGCTGAAGGGGTCTTTTGCTTATATATATGACCAATTTAAAACGTGCTTTTCACGTCGTTCCGGCATATTGTCATTCTTATGAAGTGTTAAACCGTTAATCGCAGTAAGAGAAATAGGTGCACATTCCCCTTTAAATGTGTTTTCTAATATCGCTACTTGCTTATGCGGCGCTTCTCGGTGACTTCGCAAATGCAACGTATCTTTTGGCCCAACGTCTACAAATGTATTTTGTAATACACAAAAATCTTCGCCACCTTGTTTCACTTGCATTGTGCCATCTAGTGTCCACGCATTTTTCCCTTGATACACACCTAAATAACGAATGCCACCTGCACACTGATGGAACATATTGTCATAAATTAATGTCGTTTTGCCTTTTAACGGCGTTAACGCATAATCTTGCATGCCGTCGAAAACATTATGTTGAATAACAACTGTATCGTAATATCGGTCGACACGACTCGCATGTGAACCGATTGCACGATTCCATGCTTGCATGTGCCCTTCATGCGAATTGCCAAAGTAACAATGCTCAATCACAACATGTTGTGTAATCGTTCCGTCATTACGACCAAACTTTGGAAACGCCCCTTTCACAAATAAATCGAGCTGAATCGCTTCTGAAAACGACCGATCGCCATTCACATCATAAAAACCGAGAAATTCACAGCCATGAATATGGACTCCATCAAGTCCACATGCATCAATACCGTGACCGCCGACAACATTTTTAATCGTTACACCGCACACTTCCACTTCGCGTGCATGCCCGAGACACATGGCAGTGTTATTGTATGGATAGGCGTTCCCATTCATATCAAACGTCCCACCGTAAATACGAATATCGCCATGACCGTCATAACGATGATAACGTCTTAAACTCGAACCATTTTTCAACAACGCATCACGACCTGTCCGCAATAACGTTGCATCCTTATCTAATATAAGTGTCGTTCCTGCATATATTTTTAACGCTTTGACAATATGATACGTCCCTGCCGGAATATAAACAGTCACCGGACCTCGCAACGCTTGGTTCAAGGCACGTTGTATACCAATCGTATCACGCCATTTATGACGACCTTTTGCACCAAAATCTAAAACATTTAATACCAATTGTGTGGACGCCTCCTACTTAAAAGTTATACTATACATAATAATAGCTTCTTTGTGATATATACCCAAATTTTTAGGAGGTACACCACATGACCCAACGTGCTTTGTTAATTGTAGATTACTCGTATGACTTTATTGCTGAAGATGGTCAGTTGACGTGTGGCGAAGCAGGCCAACGTATTGAGCCCTTTATCGTTCAACGTATTCAAGACTATATTGCACAAGGTAATCAGATTTTCTTTTTAATGGATTTACATTTTGAAAATGACCCCTATCATCCGGAAACAAAGCGATTCCCACCACATAATATTGTGGGCACAGATGGCCGTGAATTGTACGGTAAAGTGAAAGCACTGTATGATAACATCAAGTCAGCAGACAATGTGCATTTTATTGATAAACGCCGTTATGATGCGTTTTATGGTACACCGCTCGATACACTCTTAAGAGAACGTAAAATTGATACCGTTGAACTTGTCGGCGTCTGTACAGACATCTGTATTTTGCATACGGCAGTCAGCGCTTATAACCTTGGCTATGACTTGATCATTCCACGTGATGGTGTCGCATCATTTAACCAAGCAGGACATGATTGGGCGTTAACACACTTTAAAGATACTTTGGGCGCAGAGGTAGAATAAACTAGTGTCCGCATGCTAAAATATGAGTGAGAAATGTATATAAGGAGATTAAAACTATGACAACGTATATTTTTGGTCATCAAAACCCAGATACTGATGCCATTTCATCAGCAATTATTATGGCAGACTTTGAACAACAAAATGGCAATGCAGACGCAAAAGCTTACCGTTTAGGCGATGTAAGCCCTGAAACACAATATGCACTCGACTATTTCAAAGTAGCAGCACCAGAATTATTAACAGACGATTTAACAGATCAAGCTGTTATTTTAGTCGACCACAACGAATTCCAACAAAGTGCTGAAACAATCGACAAGGCTGTAATCAAACACGTTATCGATCACCACCGTATCGCTAACTTTGAAACAGCAGGTCCTTTATACTACCGTGCAGAACCTGTTGGCTGTACAGCAACAATTCTTTACAAAATGTACAAAGAAGAAAACTTTGAAATCCGTCCAGAAATCGCTGGTCTTATGATTTCAGCAATTATTTCTGACAGCTTATTATTCAAATCACCAACATGTACATCACAAGACGTGAACGCCGCAAAATCATTAGCGGACATCGCGGGTGTAGACCTTGATACGTATGGTCTTGAAATGTTAAAAGCAGGTGCTTCAACAGCTGACAAATCTGAAGAAGCATTGTTAGATGCAGACGCAAAATCATTTAGCATGGGCGACTACACAGTACGTATCGGTCAAGTAAACACAGTTGATATTGACGAAGTATTCGCTCGTCAAGAAGCACTTGAAAACGCAATGAACAAAGCAAGCGCTGAAAATGGCTACGATATTTTTGTATTAGCAGTAACTGACATTATTAACAGTGATTCTAAAATCTTAGTTGTTGGTGCTGAAAAAGACAGTGTTGCTGAAGCATTCGACACAACACTTGATAACAACACAGCATTTTTACCAGGTGTTGTATCACGTAAAAAACAAATCGTACCACAAATTACAACAGCTTTAACGAAATAATTAAACATAAAGGTTGTGAATGACTATGACATACGATATTAAAGAAACAGACAACAAGTTCTATATCGGAGAAGACGTTAACGCACCACAAGCTGAAATTACATTTATTTACCGTGATGATCATACGATTGACGTTAATCACACGTATGTATCGCCAGAATTACGTGGCGGTGGCGTCGCGAAACAATTATTCAATCGCGTCATCGAAAAAGCACAACGTGAACAACTCAAAATCATTCCAACATGTAGCTACGTCAAGTTACAGTTTGACAGAGATGCATCACTCGCATCACTTAAAGCATAATGAAACACAAAGACTGAGCCATCATTACTGATGTTAACGCTCAGTCTTTTTATACAGAGAAAAATAGAAAGGACTGAACATATGCAATCCATTACTGAGCAAGTCCAACGCACAAAAGACTACTATCATACACATGAAACAAAATCCATTAAGTTTCGTAAAAAGCAGTTAAAGCGCCTATCAAAAAGTATTAAACAACACGAAGCTGCGTTAAAAGAAGCACTTGAAACAGACCTTGGAAAAAATGCCATTGAAGCATACGCTACGGAGATTGGTTTTACCCTTAGTAGCATTAAACATATGCGTAAATCATTACAAAAATGGTCAAAAAGACAAGCGGTCGATACACCACTTTGGTTGTTCCCTGCCAAAAGTTTTATCGTCAAAGAACCTTTAGGCACAGTACTGATTATTGGCCCATTTAACTACCCTTTCCAACTTGTATTTGAGCCGTTAATTGGGGCACTTGCTGCAGGTAATACAGCCGTTGTCAAACCGTCAGAATTGACACCACATGTCGCAAAAGTAATTGAAGACATCATTACAACCGCCTTTGAACCAGCTTATGTCTCCGTCGCTCAAGGGGGTGCCGACACAATTCAAGCATTGCTGAAAGAACCTTTCGACCATATCTTCTTTACAGGAAGCGAACATGTCGGCAAAATAGTCTATCAAGCCGCAGCCGAACAACTGATACCAGTAACATTGGAACTCGGTGGCAAGTCTCCAGTTATTATCGACAAAACCGCCAACTTAAAAGTAGCAAGTGAACGTATTTGTTTCGGTAAATTCGTCAATACAGGCCAAACATGCGTCGCACCAGACTATATTTTAATTGATGAAACCGTAAAAGATGACTTTATTTACGCCTTACGCAGTACATTGAAAGAATTTTACGGTTCACATCCACTGCGCAGTGAGGACTTAGGCCATATCGTCAATGAACGTCATTTCAAACGTCTCACATCACTTATGGACGCACAACAAGCGCAATGCGTCATCGGCGGTGAACGTGACGATGACAAACATCGAATCGCTCCAAGTATCTATGATAACGTCAAAGCAGAAGATCCATTGATGCAAGAAGAAATCTTCGGACCACTGTTACCGATTATGACCTATCAACAACTTGATGAAGCGATCCACTTCGTTCAATCACGTCCTAAACCATTGGCATTGTATCTGTTTAGCGAAGATGAAAACGTCTCAGACCGTGTGCTGAATGAGCTCTCATTCGGTGGTGGTGCTATCAATGACACATTATTACACCTTGCCAACCCTAACCTACCATTTGGTGGTATCGGCGCTTCAGGTATCGGTCGTTATCATGGTAAATATTCATTTGATACTTTCACACATGAGAAACCATATATTTTCAAAACAACTAAGTTAGAATCCGGGCTACTCTTCCCGCCATACAAAGGCAAATTAGATACCATTAAAAATCTGTTTAAGAAATAAGGCAAACAGCCGTTCATAGCATTGCTTACTGGGTATCTCAAGTAGGTCAAACTTTGATATAAGAGAGTGTGATTTGAATGAATAACGAAGAATTAGAGTCTAAATTGTTGTTAATTAAGCAATCTATAGATGTTTTACAAGAAGAATTAGCACCTAATCTAAAAACAAAAGATTTAGTTTTATTACGTTACGATTATAGCGTTGATGAAATTAAGAAGTTAAATGATTATTTATTTAAATTAACAATGAACGATGATAAAGTGACAAAAAAAGAATTTAAAAGCGTTCTATGTGATATAAGAGGAGTTCCTGAAATTCCAAATAGGCAAATTGATGATGTTTTGGAAGGTTATAGAAATAGTGAACTTCATGTTGATGTAATAGATTATATTTTGAATAGCAATTAAAAAAGGGGTAGAACATAGGCATCCAGTTTCTTTGATAAAAAGTCGTTAAAATTCATTGTTTGGATTTTAGCGGCTTTTTATCTTATGTTTAAACAAAAAACTAGCACTTATCTGGCTAGTTTCCTGATGTATACTGCCATAAGTGCTATTCCGAGTTCACATTCAACCTTTGATTGCGTGCAAACAGATAGTTTTTGAAAACCCAAATTAGCCTTCAGTTTTTCTAAAACTTGATTCGACATCTATTTTTCTCTTTTTATAGATATCTCTTGTTTTTGAATCTGAAAGCTGTTTATTTGTGAATACTTTAAAACAATCCCACGTCAGATTTTTATATAGTCGTTTGTTTGTATTAGGATTCGTACTGAATCTCATACACTCACTTCGTAAAAGGCATCCAACGCAATCTTCACATTGATATAATTTAAAATCTCTTTGGTAACCATATCTGTCTCTTCTTTTGCTATAACTTCGGAAAGGTAATTCCTTCATATTCGGACATATATTACGAAGATTGGTTTTAACTCTTAGTAGCATTAAACATATACTTAAGTCATTACAAAAATGGTCAAAAAACAAGCAGTCGATACACCGCTTTGGCTGTTCCCTGCCAAAAGTTTTATCGCCATCCTCTTCATTTTTACTTTTTGCGTCACGCATATTCCACATAAATTAAAACAGAATTCCCTTTAATTAGTCATACAACACTAACAATAAATCTAAAAAAGCCACGGAACATGATGTGTGATTACACCTTCCATGGCTACGTATGATTAATCTTCTAGAAATTTCACACAAACGCCTTCAGCTGCTTGTTGGCTATCATCTGTTTGTGTTAATAAACCTGTTACTTTATCACGTTTGAATACAACAACTTTGGAGTCGCCTTGTTCATGCGCAACAACGAGGTAGTCATCTGACGCTGTAATGTTGAAGTCACGTGGGAAAACATCTCCAGACGATACAATATCGACTAATTCTAGTTTTGCGCCATCGTCTAAAACTTTAAAAATCGCAATACTATCATGACCTCTATTTGAAATATACAAAAATTGTTGGTCATGTGATAAATGTACCGCTGCTAGCTTCGTTGGTTGTAAGTAGTCTTTCGGTATCGTTAAGTGACGTTCACGTTCTGTAAAACGACCATCTTCATAGTCCATAACGACTACTGTGTTTGACAATTCGTTCACAACGTACGCATAGCGACCTGTTTTGTGATAAGCGATATGACGTGGACCGTCTCCCGGTTGTAACTGTGTACGGTATGCGACATCTAACCCTTGATTGCCGTAGTGATATGTTACGAGTAAGTCTGCACCTAAATCGACAGCTACGACATATTTTTGTTCAGGCGTCACTTCTAAATAATGTACATGTGGTGCGTCTTGTCTTGCCACATTCGGTCCCGGTGTGTATTCGTGATACACTTCTTCAATTAATTTAACGATTTGGTGTTTGTCTGCATCAAATTCATAAATTCGTGCCAGACCATCGCCATATACCGCTTCAAACGCAAAAGCACCATCCGGTGATACAGAAACATAACAACCTGAACCTTTAAGTGATTTCAAACAGTGTCCCGTCTCTTCTAAAGTGCTATCATCTTTAATTTTAAATGTCGCTAAGCCCGCATTTTGATCATCTTTTGTAACTGCTAGTAATGTATCTTTAAATTGGCTCAGATACGTTGATGCGTTTAATTCAAATCCTGTTTCTACGGTTGTTATTTTTCCAGTTTGTTCATCTAATTCAAAACGATAAATCCCTTTACCATTCTTTTTTGTATAAGACCCTATGTAACCTTTCGTTGCCATATCTGTCCCTCCTCCATTATCTAATGAAAAGGACTGTCATAGAATACACGGATTCTACTTCAGTCCCTCATCTTAACCTAAGTTATTTTCAATATCTGATACGATTTCTTTTGTTTTGCTTTCAATTTCTTCAAAATCTTTCTTGAAAACATACGCTAATACTGCGGCACCAACACCAACCGCTAATGTTGTGAAGAATGTTAATGCGAAGATAAACTTGAATAATCCTTTAATAAAGTTCCACATCTAAAATCACCTCTGTTTACAAAATATATACACCATTATCATATCATATATAATGCGTATCTTTAAATAAATACCCGGAACACGAACAAAGTAACCCAAAAATATTCAATAATTCATATAAATATGGTACATTATGGTTAAATAATTTTAGGAAAGAGGTAAATTGCATGCCATACATTTCATTGCTCAATTATTGGAAAAACCATGACATTGAAGGTGTCACGAATATGGTAGATGATCAAGTGGCAGCATACTATTTTAATGATTGTGGGGTTCCAGTGGCACTCAATAAGTCAGTGGTTATTGACATGCTTCATAAGCGCATGAAACAAGTTGAAGCTGACGCGCATTTACAATGGAATTTTGAAGTTGTGCAACGCGCACATATTCAGGATAAGCAAATCGTTATTTTCTATACGTACTCATCTGAAAAGCCTGAATATCATGAAATTGAAAAAACAATGATTTCGATTATCTTTGACACAAGGCAACCAGACAATGTCAGTCGCATTATATCCATTCATATTACACCTAACATCAAAGACTTCCACAGCTAGTGATAGATTGATCACATAACTATTTTTTATTTATACTGTGTTCTGCCCATCCATCTATAGATGACACACAATCACCACTTACTAAGTGCACCACCTATTATAGACAGCAATTCTCGTACATATATTTTATTTGTTTTATGATGTAAAGTTTCGATAAAACCAATTTTTAAATTTTATTAATGCTTGACCCATCTATTCACACTCCATTTTTATTTATTGCCGTTTTTGATGATATACTTATTATAGTCATGTTACGTCATAAAACCATTAACCGTGCGTTACAACAACGTAACAAATTATGTATATTTTATTGCAGAAAGGGTGTCGAAATATGCAAAACGTCCAATCAGACATTTTAACTTTTAGAGGCTCACATTACGACTACGGAGTTGCTGTCGGCACTTGGCTTCAACAGACGGAAATGCTCAAAAATCGAGAGAAGGAATGGCGCAAGCGTGTACCACGTTTCGATATCGACATTCAAGAAACGTATGCAATCTTTCAACAATTCGCCCCACACATTTGGGACGAAATTCGTGGTTTACAAGATGTTTTAAATATTCCAACACGACAAGCAATTTTAAATTTTGCTCACTATCGCTTTACATCACTGCCTGATAGTGGTTGCAGTGTATTTGTTGGCGATCACTACCTTGTGCGCAACTATGATTATCATCCTGCGACGTATGATGGTCGCTATCAACTTTTTCAACCGACTGATGGTGGCTATGCACAAATTGGTCCGATGTCACGTACAACAGGGCGTATGGATGGGATGAATGAGCATGGACTTGTGATGGCGTACAACTTCATGCATCGTAAAAAACCAGCGAATGGTTTCGTTTGTTATATGGTAGGCCGCCTTATTTTGGAGTATTGTCGGAATGTCGATGAGGCGATTGCTTTGTTGAAAAATATTCCACATCGTAGTTCGTTTAGTTATATTGTGCTAGATGCAACGGGAGCACATGCCATTATTGAAGTTTCGCCACGTGGTATCGACATTCGCTATGACCAAACGTGTACGAATCATTTTAAACTTTTGACGCATGAAAATCGAAATTATACGAAAGAATCTACAGAACGCCTTGCACGCATGGAAGCACAAATTGCACAAGCGACACCGGATAAATTTGATATTTTTAAACGCTTTAACGATCCAGCACACGACATTTATAGTAAATTGTTTAAAAGCTGGAGTGGTACAATTCATACGTCGATGTATGATCCTACGACTTTAACCGCTTGGATTACATTAGGTGAAAATCAAAATCCTGTTGCCTTTAACTTTGGGGCATGGTTAGCGGGTGAACCGATTCATTACACAACATTACATGGCCAGCTAGACACAGACATTCACTTTGCCTCACATTAACTTTATATAAATAAAACTAGGTACTTTTAATTATCTATCCACCACAGAAGATGGACAGCCATAAAGAAACAGCCTAAAATGCGCATATTCTCTAGCATTTTAAGGCTGTTTTTATATTATCGAATGACAATATCGCCATCGTTTGTATAAAGTTCTACTTGATGCTTCGCCTGACCGTTTAAACCTTGCTTCAAATGTGGGGACTGTATCGTTGCGTCTCCATTGGTTGGACTTAACATTAAACGCACATGTTGTGGCGGTTGCGCATAAGACATTTCAATATCGCCTTGGTTCACAACCCCTTTCAAGTTACATTGGGGTGCCATTTTCAAAAGACGCATGTCCCCTTCATCTACTTTAAAAAGACTTTGCTGTACGTTGAATTTCTGCGTATTAATCAATCCTCTTTCAACGTAAATATCACTTTTGGCAAATTGACTTTCACGAATATTAACGAGTGTTTCTTCCCCTTTTATTTGTGCGTTTTTAAACTGGCAATCATTTATATTCAATTCGCCGTTCATATCATTCCATAACATGACATTATCTAATTGAATCCCTTTCATATCAATATTCGCAATCTGCGTCGTGACACTTAGGTTTTTCAAATAGTTTGGCGGTATCGCAACAACCAAACATTCTTTATTCGTGACGAATGGATTTAAGTTTAACATTTTTCTTTTAGAATGCAGACGTTCCATAATTTGTAGAGTCTTTCCTTGACGCGTGACATTCAACTTATCTGCCCCTTTGTAATGCACGTGAAACTGTTGTCCGGCTTTAAACGTCACATTGACAACATCTGTATTTACAACCAGTTGATTAATATCATCTTTATTAAATGTTTGATCGACCTCTGCAACTTTGGCATCACGTTGTTCAATAAAAAACCAGACGAGCGTACCTAAAACGAAAAAAACGATAAAACAACTCATACCCAATATAAATAGTTTCTTCATTTTTACATAATTCCTTTTTTGATGAAATTCATATTCCATTTCATATAACGTAGCAATATATGACGTAATGTGGTTAAAAACTTAATAATAGCAACTAAAAACATCGTGCCTAATCCGAGATACGCAAAACTGAATAAGTAATTACTTAATGAAAAATTTTGCATGCCTGCCCAAATGTTCCAAATAAAAACAATGAGTGGTGCGAGTATCATGCCGAGCGAGACAAAAGTAGCTGCCAACGTAATGATGAGAATAATAAGTACGGGAATGAGTATAAAACAGAAATTAATAATACTTACACCGATTGTAGCAAGAACGGCATGAATGATATGCGAAAAGTTTGGTTTTGTCTCAGCATTTTTCAATGCATATTTCGCATATTTTTGTTTAGCGATTTGTTTGGGTGAATCGAGTGCCCGAACAATCTCTTTGTCTGTAAAGCCTTTTTTATTCTCATTGTAAAAATGATTTTCATATGTATTCATGACTACATCTATTTTGTCTTTCGGCAACTTATCTAATTGATATTCTAATTCATTCAAAAAAGTAATTTTATCCATTGTACGCACCTATATTTTTAATTGAAAGTTAATTTTAATTATAATAACTATCAACTAAAATTAGAATATCTATGACACATTTGTATTGTAAATGTCATATTACTGCCAATTTATAACACGAAAGTTAAATAAGCTGTTATAATCGCTCTAATTTGTATAAAAAAGCCGAACAACACTTTTATGGTGCTGTCCAGCCTTTATTAAAATCCTTATACAAATAAACTTAAGAAGTAAACAAATACGAGACCGCTCACAGAAATAATTGTTTCTACTAATGACCATGTTAAGAATGTTTCTTTGATTGTTAAGCCAAAGTATTCTTTAAACATCCAGAAGCCGGCATCGTTCACGTGAGAACAGAAGACACTACCCGCACCAATCGCTAATACGACGAGTGCCAAATTCACATCTGCTGTTTGAAGTAATGGTAATACAATACCTGTTGTTGAAATGGCTGCCACTGTCGCTGAACCTAATGCTAAACGAAGCACTGCAGCTACAAGCCAAGCTAATAATAATGGCGAAATATGTGCATCTGTAAAGAATGTTTCAATACTTTTACCAACACCACCGTCGATTAATATTTGCTTGAAAGCACCGCCACCACCAATAATTAAGAGCATCATACCGATTGGATAGATCGCTTGTGATAATGTATCCATAACCTCTTTCATCGGAATGCCACGCATTAATCCCATACTGAAAATCGCAAAGAGTACAGCTATTAACATCGCTGTGCCGGCTGTTCCAATAAAGTAAATAAAGCTTTCAAATGCATTCGTTGCACCATCTGTATGACCTGTGACTAATTGCCATACTGTCGCAAATAACATCAAAATAACTGGTAATAATGCTGTAAATGTACTTAACGCAAAGCTTGGTAATGCTTCTTTTTCAAACGTTTTGGTTGCACCCAATGATGAAATATCGCCTTCACGATGAAATGCTGTAGGTGCTAATTTTGGTGCGACTTTAACAAATAATGGCCCTGCAATTAAAGTGACTGGAATCGCGATAATGAAACCGTATAATAAGACTTCTCCAATATTTGCGTTTAACTCTGACGCAATGACAACCGGACCAGGATGCGGTGGTAAAAAGCCATGTGTAACAGATAATGCTGTCACCATCGGCAAACCAATTTTTAATTGAGACATGTTCATGCGTTTCGCAATGGTAAAGACGAGTGGAATTAACAGCACAAGTCCAACTTCAAAAAAGAGTGCGATACCGATAATGAATGATGCGATAACCATCGCCCATTGCACGTAACGTTCACCAAGTCGTTTGATCAATGTGTCGGCAATTTGTGTTGCACCGCCACCGTCTGCAAGTAACTTACCGAGCATTGCACCGAGTCCAAAAATCAATGCGATATGTCCAAGTGTCCCGCCCATACCGGTTTCAATCGTTTTAATAATACTATCAAATGGCATACCTAGGAAAAGTCCTGTCACGATTGCTGTCACAATCAACGACACAAACGTATTTAACTTAAACGCCATAATTAATACAAGTAATACTAAAATACCTAATACAACACTGATAATCGGCCATAAATCATGTACCATAATGATCCCTCTATTCTTCTACTTTATAATGTTTTCTTTGAAATTGTGCTAACGAACTATACGATGACATTAAACTGCGACTCACTTGAATAAAGATGGACGCTAGTTCTTGATAGCGCTGAACGTAATCTTGATTTGGTTGATGGGCATGTGTTTTACCAACCCAGTCTGCAATCATGTCGTAGCTGCCATGCTTACCAATCGCTTGGCTACCAATAGCGCATGCACCTAAGCATGAACTTTCATAGCTTTCTGGCACTTCCAACACACAGTCGAAAATGTCTGCCATCATTTGTCGCCACAATGCACTTTTAGAAAAGCCACCTGTCGCATGAATTTTAGATGGAATGTCTCCCATTACCTCAATCAATGCTAAATACACTGTATATAAATTGAACAAGACGCCTTCTAACACAGCACGAATCATATGTTCTTTCTTATGTGCTAATGTTAAGCCGATAAATGAACCTCTCGCATCAGATGTCCAAAGTGGTGCACGTTCTCCCGCTAAATAAGGATGGAACATTAACCCTTGTGCACCCGGGGCAACTTTTTCCGCAATACGTGTCATCACGTCATAACTATCCATACCGAGTCGCTTCGCTGTTTCTACTTCACTTGCGAGCAGTTCATCGCGTAGCCAACGCAGTACAACACCACCATTGTTGACAGGCCCACCGATAACATAATGGTCATCATCTAGTACATAGCAGAAAATGCGTCCTTTGCTGTCAGTAAGTGGACGATCTACAACCGTTCGTATCGCCCCTGACGTTCCAATTGTTACAGCGACTTCCCCCGGTCGATAACTGTTCACACCAAGGTTCGATAACACGCCGTCGCTCGCACCGATAACTAACGGTGTTGTCGTATGCACACCGATTTGTTCAGCATGTTGTGCATCCATCGGCTGGCAAATGTAGCCTGTTGAAACGAGCTTCGGTAATTGTTCTGGAGTCAGTTCTAGTAACGCCAACACATCACGATCCCAATCGCGTGCTTCCAAGTTGTAAAGTCCCGTTGCTGAAGCGATAGATTCGTCCATCACCCACTCACCAGTCAAACGATAAATTACATACGACTTAATATCGACAAAACGTGCCGCACGGTTGTAAAGTTCCGGTTCATCATTTTTTAGCCACCACATTTTACATAACGGTGACATCGCATGAATCGGTGTCCCAGTTCGTTCATATATTTGTTGCCCTTGATAGTTATTTTTCAAATCTTCAACGGCATAACGTGCACGGTTGTCCGCCCATGTAATACTATTCGTCAGCGGATTCCCTTCTTGATCGACTAAAATCAAACTGTGCATTTGCGCACTGAATGCAATAAATGAAATTTGTTCGGGCTGCACACGCTGATTTCTAATCACACCTTGTAACGTACCAACGACAGCATCAAACAAGACATCCGGATCTTCTTCAGACGTATCAATTGTCGGTGTGAACATCTTGTATTCTTGTTGCGCCTTATCAATCACTGCCCCTTGTTCATCATAGAGCACCGCTTTCGTACTCGTCGTTCCTATATCGATACCGATCATATACTCTGTCATGTTCTTTCTCTCCTTACTTCGCTTGATCAGACCAAAATGCGCCAATGTCATTGTTCAAATCACTAAAGTTCAGACGAAATGCTTCATACATCAAGCCACGATCTTTTTGTTCAATCGCTTCAACAAACTTTTGATGATTATGTATAATGCGGTTAAAATCTTCAATGTCTTCATTCATACGTCGCAACATCCCGATATAAACAAGACACAGCATCAATGGCTTCATTTGCATCCATAAATGTGTCAAATAACTATGTTCACACGCATTAACCATTAATTCGTGAAACGCAATGTCATGTTCTGTAAAACTTACAGGATCTTTAAACTTCACGCTGACTTTCATCATCTCTAATGCTTGATACATGGCATGTACAATCGACGGCAAATCCTCTCGCTGAATGACCTTTGTAAAAGCAAACGTTTCAATCATCAACCGCATATCCGTCATCTCTTGTTGTTTCGTTTCATCAAAAGGTAATACTTCCGCCCCCATGCGTTCAAGCTGAATGAGTCGATCTTGACTCAAAATTTTAAAAGCATCTCGAACGGGCGAGCGACTCACATTGAACTGTTTCGCAATTTGATTTTCAGTAATGACTTGTTGCGACTCATACTCGCCATTCATCATATTCAAACGTAAGCATGCCGCAATCCATTCCCCTTTTGACATCTGTTGTTGCCATTGTTTTGGAAACTCCATATTTCATCACCCCAACTTGTATACAAGTATTCTAATTCAAAGTTTTGATTTTGTAAACGCTTACGCTCAGATTGTCACAAATTAGCATTATATTTTTTAGAACAGTAAAGATAGCGTTAAGCGATAAAAAAACGCACAACCTAAATAGATTGCACGCTTAAATACAGGCATAAAAAAACAACACCTCTGAAAGTGGAAGCAGAAGTGTTGTTGCTAACCTTTAAATATCTTTTTTAGTAATCAGCAAGGCGTTACCTGCCAATAATACAATCATTGAACCCGCATTGATGAGCCATTGTGACGTCGTAAAAGTGAAATCATCACCCAATGTTTTTTGTGTTAAATAGCCAATTGGGATGTAATTCAATGCTTCCATAATTTTTGGTCCAATTTGTGGAATGAGTGGTACAAATGGTGACACCATTGGGATAAATAATAACAAAAACATACCGAGTGTATATACGAATGCTGCCTTTTGTACGACTAAGTTAATCATAAACAATAATAAACCATAGATTAAAAATAACATGACATAAAATATTAGCAGGAGCCACGGTGTTTTACCTTCTAAGTTTCCACCTTTCGTCGTCCACTGTACAACATACGCAACTAATAATACAACGCCTGTAATAAATACACTCACAAACAGAATAGAGCATGTTTTGGTAATTAAATAGTTGATACGGTTACGCTGATTGTTGAGGTATAGCTGGATTGTCCCTTGACTGCTATCTCGCGTTAACGTCTTAACGACAAACAATAACCCAATAATAGAAAAGAACCATTTTTCAAAAGTAACAATCATGTTCGGATCAACCTCATCGCCGTTCGCAACGACTATACCTACTACAACTGTCACAGGTAAAGCACCTAATAAAATCGCAATATATGTTAATGGACTTTTTAAAATGCTCAATATATCAAATTTCACTAATTGTAAAGGATTCATTATTTGTCACCTCGTTGGTTAATATTAAAGTACGTATCTCTTAACGTTACTTTATGCGTTTCAATATATTTCGGATAAATGTGATGTGCCGCTAGTCCTTTTAATAGCGGTTGATAGTTTTGTTGCAGATTGACAACAATCTCTCCCGCTTCTTTTTGTGTTTGAAGGACTTTAAAATGTGTTGTTAAATAATCACAAGCAACTTCAAAATCTTCAACAGCCACTTGAATCATTGTTTGTTCTGACGGTTGTTCACCTGTTAAATTAACGTCTTGCACAAACTTTCCGTCACGTAAAAAGACGGCTCGGTCACAAATTAATTCAATATCTTCTAATTTATGACTGGATATTAAAATTTTCATATCCAATTCTTTCACTAATTTCTCAATTGTTTTCAAGACATCAATAGAACCGTCTGGGTCCATGCCATTTGTTGGTTCATCTAAAATTAAATACTTCGGTTTATTCATAAGTGATACGGCAATGGCAAGTTTTTGTTTCATACCCATGGAATACTTTTTAACTTTTTTATTCACATAAGATTCCATGCCAAATGCGCGAATAATATTTTCTGTATACGCTTTGTCATATCCTTTCCCTAATACACGTGCAAATAATTTTAAGTTGTATAAGCCCGTTTTATTGTCATATAACTTTGGATGCTCGATTAAATAACCAATCGCATCTTCTGGCGCAACGTTCACTTCACCTGAGTAGTTCACGATATTCCCGTTCATAATTTTCATGAGTGTCGTCTTACCCACACCGTTTTTACCGATAAGCCCTACAATATGACTCTCATTAAAAGCAAAGTCAACTTTATCAATCACTGTATGATTCCCATATTTTTTTGAAATTTGTTTTAATTCCATTGTTACGCCTCCTAAGCACGTTGATTCCGAATTGAATGATAGATATATGTCCCGATCGCTGTTAAAACACTCACGACAAAGTAATACACATCAAAATGATAATGTGCGAATTGGTTTGGATTATGAAAGACAAATAGCCCGATTAAAACGGCACACATTGCGATAAAAAACGGTATTGCAAACATCATTCCAATAATGTACACAATCATCGCGTCACGTCGATTACGTGATTGTTCTGTTGATGTTGGAAAATATATCATAAATATAAATAAATTCGATGCTAAAAATATCCAAATAAAATCCAGTTTTATATTGTTAAAACTGATGAAATCTTGATGATTATAAGAGAAAATCACAATTGCACTGAACACTGTTAACAAGATCACCGTTATGTAATGGGCGTTGAGTAGTTGTTGTTTGGAAACTGGTAAACTATGATGAAATAGATACGCCTCATCGTGACCAAAATGTTTGAATATCCGATAAGCATGTGCAGCATCAATGATTCCAATGATAAAAATAATGATGAAAATCGGTGTGAACCAAACTTCATAATCTTCTTTGAAATAGTTGTAAATGGGCAACACGAACAAAAGCATCATATAAATGATGATAGTCATTTTATGCAAATATAAATTTCTTTTTATTAAGTTAAACATATTATGCCCCCCTGACCTTTATCTTTTTGCTGAAACGCATATCATTACAATTTGATTTTATTCTGACCAATACGGCGGTAGCGTACCCATGTTTTCATGACAAAGCTAAGCAGTGACACAATGAGTAAAATCCATGGGATCACACGGAACCAATATAAGTCGACACCATTTGATAATGGTCCGATAATGAAGCACTCAAAGAATAAATATAAAAAGTAACTAATACCGTAAGTCATCCATTTGTTAGCCGCTTCATCTAAAAATGTTTTAATGCACAATGTCGCAATTAGAAAAGTTAAGCTTAATAGTGTTACTAAAATTTCAAACACCATTGAAAACGGTACAATGCACCACAAAATGGCAATACTTATTATTTGCGTGCCACAAATAAGCCAGACAGATAAATTGAAGCTTGCTAATAGCTTACGGTCACTCGTTGGTAAACTACGAAATGTCATGTATGATTTATTTCGATTTAAATACGCATTTAAATAAGTAGGTACAACTGATAACAATCCTAAATATACTAACACAAAAATTAAAAACTGTTGTGGATACCAAATATATGCACATGTAAACAAAAGAATCAAAGCCATATATAATACACATCTTGTAAGTAGTGATTCATCACTTAAGTCAAGATTACGCTTCAGCAGTGTCATCATGATGTATCACACCCTTTTTATGATGCTCATAATGCACCATAATCTCTTCAATCGTCATTGGTGAAATCGTTACACGTTGCCCAAACAATTCATGGAATGTCTGTGCATGTTTTGTCATCCCTTGATACATGCCATCTTTTTCAGCACAGTGAATAAGTAATTGTCTCAATTCAGCGTCTAAGTCGGCACTATCTCCTCGAACTAAGCGATGCGTGTCTAATAACGTATCTTTCGCTTCGTTGACGATAATCTGTCCATCTTGCAAATGAACGATGTAATCGGCAATACGCTCTAAATCTGAAAGAATATGCGTTGAAAAAATAACAGACTTTTGTTCGTCTAACAGTTCTTCTTGAATAATATCCAACACTTCGTTACGCACGACTGGATCTAATCCTGCTGTCGGTTCATCAAAAATAAACAACTCCGCATGATGACTTAAGGCAATCGCTAACGACAACTTCATTTTCATTCCGGTCGAAAATTCACGGATTTTTTGACGATACGGTAAACCGAAACGTGTTAAATAGTTCATAAAGCACTCGTGATCCCATTTGGAATAAAAAGGTGCGATTAACTTTTCAGCCTTCTTAATCGTCCATCTTTCATTCAAATATAACTCTGAATAAACGAATCCGATTCTATCTTTAATGCCGACTGGATCAGCTTTCATCGGTTGACCAAACAATTTAATCTCGCCTGATGTCGGTTGTAATAAATCCATAATTAAGCGAATCGTAGTGCTTTTCCCTGAACCGTTCGCGCCAACAAAGCCTGTGACATAACCAGTAGGTACATCAAAATGGATGTCTTCTAGCGTAAAATGTTTCGTTTCATAGCTTACATGTTGTAGTTCAATTGCATTTTGTGCCATTACAATTCCTCCTCATATAGCATCTTGACGATGTCTTGAAGTTCCGACAATGACATCCCTATTGTTTTCGATTCTTTTACAAGTGCTTGTGTCAGTTCTTCGATGATGATAAATTGCTTTTCTTTCAAAATGGATGTGTCTTGCTCTTTGACAAACGTACCTTTTCCACGAATTGAAGTTAAATAGCCATCTTTTTCAAGATCTTCATAGGCACGTTTCGTCGTAATCACGCTGACACCTAAATTTTTTGCCAACTCTCGCATTGACGGTAAATGTGCACCGACTGGTAATGTTCCACGTAAAATTTGTTCTTTAATCTGCTGCTTAATTTGTTCATAAATCGGTGATGGACTATTATTTTGCAGTAAGATTTTCACGTATGTCCCCCCTTCGTCCAACTGTATATATTGAGTATACACACTATATACTTATATGTAAAGTTACTTTTTAAAAACTTGCTATTACAATGATAAAAGCCCACTTTGTATATAGATGTTATATACAAAATGAGCTTATTAGATGTTTTTATCATTTCTTTTGATCGTTATGACGACTAATAAAGGCACAGAGCATAAAAAGAATCGTTGCCACAAATAACTTAATCGCTGACGACTCTTCCCCTTGCACTTGAAAAACCATTCCGACAACAAAAATAATTGATGCGATGATAACAAAAATTTTCGTTAAATGTTTCATATGATTCACCTCGATATGTTGTCACTTCCTGTATCATAACAAAATATGTGCATGACGCATAATGCTATTTTCATTTTTTTCATATGCTTTCTTTAACTTTCACAGAATTCACGGTATGATAGAGTTATATTTCAATTTTAGAAGTGAGGCGGATTTTATGAACCCATTAGCACTCAATCTCAACGAACAACTGAACGAACAAAACCCTAACTTACTCGATATGATGTCTGATTTAGGTAAAAACATGTACTATCCAAAAGGCATCTTAACACAATCAGCAGAAGCGAAATCAGCAGACTACAATGCAACGATTGGTATGGCAACGAACCGTGATGGCATGATGTATGCAGATGCTTTATACGATGTCTTTAACCATCTTTCTCCTGAAGACGTTTTTGCTTATGCAGCACCACAAGGTTTAGAAGCTTTGCGTGATTTATGGCTCAACAAAGTACTCAGTGACAATCCTGATTTAAAAGCAGATCAAGTGACACGTCCGATCGTGACAAACGCCTTAACACATGGTTTATCACTTGTTGGCGATATGTTCGTCAACCCGGGCGACACGGTGTTATTACCTGCCCATACATGGGGTAACTACAACCTCGTTTATGGTGTCCGTCATCAAGCAGACATTCAAAAATATCCAATCTTTGATGAAAATGGTCATTATACGACGCAAGGTTTGGTCGATACATTAAATGCCGTACAACAAGACAAAATCATTCTTATTTTAAACTATCCGAACAACCCAACTGGTTACACACCGACAGCAGACGAAGTGCATACGATTGTCGAGGCCATTGATGCCCTTGCAAAACGTGGTGTGAATGTTGTAACCGTCGTCGATGATGCTTATTTTGGACTATTTTATGAAAATGTGTACAAACAATCTATTTTTACAGCTTTAACAAATGTGAATAACCCACGTATTTTACCAATCCGTTTAGACGGCGCAACGAAAGAGTTTTTCGCTTGGGGCTTCCGTGTCGGATTTATCACATTCGGCTTATCAGATGCAACATCTCAACAAGTCGTTGAAGCGAAAGTGAAGGGGTTAATCCGTAGTAACAACTCAAACGGTTCAACACCGTCACAATCTGCCGTTCGTTATGTTCTTGAAAACCCAGAACAATTCAACAAAGATATTCAAGCGAACATTGAGACACTAGAAGCACGTTATCAAGTGACAAAAGAACTTGTATATAAAGAAGATTATCAAGCATTATGGCAACCTTACGACTTTAACTCAGGTTATTTCATGGCACTACGCGTGAAAGAGGTTAACGCTGAGACATTACGTAAACACTTGATTGAACAGTATTCAATCGGTATCGTCGCACTAAATGATACAGATATTCGTATCGCATTTAGCTGCATTGAAAAAGACGATATTCCACATGTTTTTGAAAAAATTGCACAAGGTATTCAAGATTTACAAAACTAATTAAACCACGAGAGACAGCGTTTGCCATCAACAATCGTCTGTCTCTTTTTCTCATACTTTACAACTTGCACAGAGGAGCTAGAACAACATGTACTTTTATTATCAACATATTGAAACACCATTAGGACGCATGACAGCTATCGTGAATGATCATGCGCTTTTAAGTTTGTCGTTTACTGACTCAAAAGATTACGATACAGCTTGGGCAAAATTCGAGCACCTTGGTACGCTGACACAAATTTTGACACACCCTATCATTCATCAAATTGCCAACGAACTTGAAGCCTATTTTCATGGAACGTGTCAGCAGTTTAAAACACCTGTTGACTATGTCATTGGGACACCTTTTCAACAAAGTGTGTGGCATGCTTTGAAACAACTAGGCTATGGGGAGCAAGTGACGTATAGTACGATTGCTACGGCGATTGGCAAACCGAAAAGTGTCCGCGCTGTCGCATCTGCCATTGGACTGAATCCCCTATCAATTATCGTTCCTTGTCATCGTGTCTTGCGAAAAGATGGCCGTCTCGGTGGTTTCAATAGTGGTATTCATCGTAAAAAATATTTACTTACACTTGAAGGAGGACGTTGGCATGAATGACCGACATACTGAAATATTGGAAACATTGATTGCACATCCGACTGTTAGCCCACCAGCACGTAATACCGTTCCACTCCAAAATCAAATCCAACAATGGTTATGTGCAATCGGCTTTGACGTCACACAAATTCCTTTTTACGATAACGACAGTATTATTGTCGCAACGTTAAAAGGACGTGATGCGGACGCACCGAAATTAATTTTAAACGGACATATTGATGTCGCCGAAGTTGAAGACACACGTTATTGGCATACGAATCCTTTTGAATTGGTCATTAAAGACGAGTATTGTTACGGTCGTGGCGTAGCAGACATGAAAGGCGGTATCTCCGCACTCATTTATACGTTAGAACAACTTCATAATGAAGGGATGCAACCTAAGGGCGACATTATCGTTCAAATCGTTGCAGGTGAAGAAGTTGGCGAAGCAGGCACAAAAATCGCCTGTGAACATTCGCCACAAGCAGACCTTGCCCTTGTCTTAGACACGAGCGATGCCATTGCTATGGGTCAAGGCGGTGTCATTACTGGTTGGATTACGATTGAAAGTGATGAAACCATTCATGATGGTGCCAGAAGTCACATCATTCATGCAGGTGGTGGACGTCACGGTGCGAGTGCCATTGAAAAAATGATGAAAGTCATCCAAGCTTTACAAGAGTTAGAACGCCATTGGGCTGTCACGAAATCGTATCCGGGCATGCCGGCTGGCGCGAATACGATTAATCCGGCCGTTATTCAAGGCGGTCGACACCCTGCCTTTATAGCCGACAAATGCGAATTATGGATTACAGTACATTATTTACCTGATGAAGATTACGAGACTGTCATACAAGAAATTGAAAATTATTTGGACCAAGTGGCGCGCAGTGATCTTTGGTTACAACATCATCCGTTACAATATCGTTGGGGCGGGTCATCTATGATTGAAGATCAAGGTGAAATATTCCCAAGCTTTACACTTCCAGAACATCATCCCGGTTTCAAACTACTCCAAGATGCACACCATTCCATTCATAAACAACCACTCCAAACAACCATGAGTACCACTGTAACCGACGGCGGTTGGACGGCATATTTCGGTATACCAACCATTCTATACGGCCCAGGTAAACTTGATGAAGCACATGGTACGAATGAAAAACTGAAACAATCCGAACTTGAACAATTTACAGATGTTTTATATCAATTTTTAAAGAAATGGTATAAACAACCAAGAAAATAACATTACAGTCCGTATCATACGTAAAAACAATTTTTCACCTTTTATTATTTTATAAAAACAAAAAGAGAGACGAGCACTTCACTTCATACCCTATGTATGCTAATATCAAAAGTGGTTATACACATATAATTTATATGTGACAATAGAAATAAATATGACAACTATTGTTAAGACTCAAGAAAAATAATGAATGAATCTAGGTGACTTATGACTAAGAAAGTATCTATTATTGTTCCATTGTACAATCGCGAAAAAACGATAGGACGCTTATTACAAAAAATCCAAAATCAAACATTTGATCTCAATCAAGTAGAAGTGATTGTTTCTGATGACTGCTCAACGGATAGCTCAGTCGATGTCGTTAAAACATTTGTGGACAAAATCCCACACTTAGTAATTCTTGAAAGTGAAACGAATTCAGGTGGTGCATCCATTCCGCGAAATAAAGCATTAGATGTAGCGACAGGCGAATGGGTATTATTTATCGACTCCGATGACTATATTACAGAACATTCATTAGAAGATGCGTTGGCAGCTGCAGATCAATACGGAGATGAAATGATTTGTTTACCATATTTTAGAGGAGAAAACAGTACGAGACCAATTAGCCGTTCTGCATTTTCATTTCCTCAAACAATTGGTAACTTACAATTTGAAAATACAAAATTATTTAATACGTTAAACGTTATTAGCAAGTTAATTAAACGTGACATTATTGAAGCCAACAACATTCGCTTCCCTGCTGGTATTAAAGTCCGTGAAGACAACTGGTTCTTAATGCAAGCATATAGTGTCGTAAATGGCATTACAGTACTCGGTAACGAAAAAGACTATTATTTCTACGAGCAACAAGATGAAGTCGCATTGACACATCATTCAAAGACACCGCCGAGAGATGCTGTAAAAATCTATATCGCTGTGTATGACTTTATTATGAAACATCCACAAATTCCACATTCACGAAAAGTAACGTTACTGACAATCTTTTTAAACCGTTACACAAACATGATTAAACGTGGACAATACGCACCCGTTCGTTTCTTTGATCATACAAAAGATACGTTAAAAGAAATGCTGGATAATCCACATGCGACAAAAGATACGATTGCTTTTATTAACAGTTTGTTCGCAGGTGACTATGATCAATACCGTTCGTAATAAAGCGAAACGACCCATAACGCTCAGACTTATGAGACGTTGTGGGTCGTTTTTTTAAGCTTTGATGTGTTTATGATTAGCATTCAGTAATAGTAATAAAATAATTAAGAGCAAGAATGGCGCTAGCCAAACGTAAGCAATATCTATCATTCCTAAATAAATACTAATAGCAAGCACTGGTAGTCCGAATGCATTACCGATTGAATAGATTTTCTTCACGGTATGACTTGCATATTGTACAACGATGATTTTTCTAAACATAATTCTCGCGCCACCAAAAGCAATACCAAACAATAACATCAATAACAAGCGTATCAACAGCACTTCATCAAAGACGTACCACAATAACGGTATTGTAAGACTCATTAACAGAAATACAATCCCCCATTTATGCGATAAAAACTTGCTAAGCAACATACCGATGACTGCCATACCAATGCCTAACATACTATCTAAAAATGCAACTTCATATATCTTTCTGTGATAGTAAGAAGTATAAATGGGTAGCATGAAATTGATTGTCCCGAGTATCGGCCACATTAACATACCGATAACATAATGGACTATTTTAACTGATTCCGTTTTTCCTGAAGTTTCTTCTGTCGCCATTTTTGAATTTCCGACCGCTTTTGTCATCAGGAATAACACTAAATATGCCACACTTGATAAAATAAAAATAATGCGTAGGTTTAGAAAACCTGTAAGTAATGTGATAAATAACGGTCCTATCATTAAGGCAACTTGGTTCACTGTCATGGATAGCGAGCTATATTTATTAATATATGTTTCATCTTTGCCTTCAACAAGTTCAGAAAACCAAAATTCAAAACTTGTCTCTAACACAAAGAAAATAATCCATAAAATAAAGTTGCTTAAAATTAATAACGGTGTATCCGTATATAAAAATGACATGATGAATACTAAACCAAAGATTAATAGAAAAGCATACTTAGTCAACGCACTTCCCGATGAATTCTTAAATATCGTATTAATAATGATGGGAGTAAAAATGGCTGGCACAAATGATAGTACTGTCGCAATCGCTAAATCTGTTGCCGACTCGGGATCTGCTAATTCCCAGTTAATGAGTAGAATCAATCCACCACAAATGAACCGATACAATGCTGTAATCATAAGATACCTAGTCATACGTTCACTCTCCATAATTAAAGATACGTTCTGCTAAGTGCTTACTTTTCTCAATATGACGGAATGTTTTAGTTGTTGGCAGTTGTGAGAATGTAAATTGCACTATACCTTCTCTACTACTCCAATTCTCAGGATTCCCTGCAATATCTCCTACTTTTTTAAGGAGATTTACACGGACAATCTCTTTATCTGCAGAAATATCTGGATAATTAATCTGTTTGATTTCACCTAAAGGCGCTTTTAAAAACGCAATAGCAGATGTTTGTGTTGGTTTAAATTCATAGACATCTTGTATTTCATTGTTTAAATACATCGCAATATGTAATTCATATGGATTGATACCATAAGATGATTCAATTAAATCCATAATTGCATCGCCACCCGGTCTTGCAGCAGCCTCAATCACAAATAATTCTTGTGCTTTCACTTTAATTTCAACATGTGCAACACCTCGATCAATGCCGAGCGCCTTACATGCATCTATTGCTAATTTATTAATGTGCATATCGTTATAGCGGTGGCTTGGTACAACATGCCCCATCTCTGTAAACCATGGTTTCGGTGACAAATACTTTTCCGTCACTGTGATGACTTGATAAAAGTCTTTGCCACATAATACTTCAACAGATACTTCATCATCACTTTCAATATATTCTTCCATTAAAAATTCATTTTTCGACACTTTAAATGCGTCCGCATACTTCTCCATGACTTTTTGAGATTGTGCATACGCATCTAAACATTCCTCTAAATTATTTGCTAAATAGACACCGCCACTACCACCAAAATCAACAGGTTTAATAATGACTGGAAATGAAAATTCTTTGGCTAATGTTTTTAATTGTGCCAAACTCTCAAATTTTTTAGACTTCGCTGTTGAAACACTATGCTGTGTAAATAAGCGTTTCATTTCATATTTACTACGACACGCTTCAACGACTTCTTGTTTTAAATAAGGCAATCCATATGTTGCATTCAATTGATTGGCTACTTTTAATGTCCAATCATTGAGCGGCACAATCGCTTTCGGTTCATAGCCTTTTATCTTATATTCATCAATTTGTTTTTTTAACGCATCATAATTTAACGGATCGGCATCTAAGCAAAAATCAAAATAAGCATTATAGTGATATTTAGCATTTTTGATTGCTGTCCATACTTGAAAATCCTCTACTGCTTTTCCACCTGCATAAGACCTTTCGCGCAAAAACTGCTCAGCACCTAATAATAGTAAATATTCTGTCATTTTAATCCTCCAATGTTTAATGTTTATAATTAAATACTAACAAAAACACGAATTACATGGAAGTATTTTTTTAAAAAGTACGTTATTCAAACGCTTTCTCAATCATGATTTGTATTTAATATATTCTTCAAAATCAAAATTACGAATTCAAAAACACCGCCGAGAGACGCTGTAAAAATCTTTATCGCTGTGTATGACTTTATTATGAAACATCCACAAATTCCACATTCACGAAAAGTAACGTTACTGACAATCTTTTTAAACCGTTACACAAACATGATTAAACGTGGACAATACGCACCCGTTCGTTTCTTTGATCATACAAAAGATACGTTAAAAGAAATGCTGGATAATCCACATGCGACAAAAGATACAATTGCTTTTATTAATAGTTTGTTCGCAGGCGACTACGATCAATATCGTTCTTAAAAAATCGACCCACAACTTACCAAAACTGGTGTGTTGTGGGTCTTATATATGACTAAGGCACTTTCCAATAATCATCTTTATTTTCTTCATCTAATACTTTTTTGAAGCCTTCTGATTGGTATGCTTCTTTAATATCTTTTACCCATTGTTCATCTTTATTCTTACTATTTACAACAACTTGAAGATATAAATCATCAACTAAGTCTTCTTTTAATAACCCTTTAGCAGGATCTACCTTTGAAGCATAGACAATAGAACCCGGGATTACAGCATAATCTACTTCATCTAAAATTCTAGGAATATTTGCTGAATCCATTGTTTTAATATTTAAGTTTTTTGGGTTTTCAGCAATATCTTTTTCAGTAATTTTAATGTCATTTTTATCTGCATCTAATTGAATCCAACCAGCTTTTTCTAATAATCTTAATGCTCTTGCTGTGTTAGATGGATCTTGTGGTATTGCAATGGTATCTCCTTGCTTTACACTATTAAGATCATCATTTCTATTTGAAAAAATTTGTGCAGGTACGGTTGGAATTTTAGTGATATTCGTTAGCTTTGCATCTCTTTCTTTATTAAACGTATCCATATAAGCTTTATGTTGATCAACGTTCACATCTACACTACCTTCTTGTAATGCAACATCTGCTTGTAGCAATTCAGAAAAACTTTTATCTTTAACCGTATAGCCTTTGTCTTCTAATTCAGGTTTGATCCCTTTTAAAAATAATTCACTATAAGGTCCTGGCGACGTTGCGACAGTAATTTCTTTTTTGTCTTTTTCCCCATTCCCACATGCAACCAATACTACCGATAAGACGAGCATCAATAACAATAAGCTATTTTTCTTCATAAACGGTCCCCTTTCTAATTCCGACTATTATTGTATGTTTTAAAGATATCATATCACTTAAAGTAGAAAAGTCAATAAAGATTATCATGATGACACATATGCGAGACTCACTTATTGCCACAACTGAAAAAACCCACAACTTCCTGTGTTTGAAAAGTTGCGGGTGCCTATATTTAACTCATCTCATCATTATCATCATAGAGATAGGCACGATTGACAATCATCAAAGGGATTTCTCCCGTTTCTGTCAGAACAACACTGCCAATTGGTAAATTATCATTTGTTTTATTCATTTTGAAGTTCTTTCGTTTTACGTATGAGTTTGATGTAAATAATATGTTTTAAGATAAGATTCCATAGTAAATTGGGAATTAAAGATACGAGAAAACTCGTTGGAATCAGAATTGACAAATAACCATATGTGTAATTGGAAAGCGCTTCTGGATTTAAATATTCGTAGTAAAATAATGGTACACATAATAGCGTAACAGTGGTGGCTAAATAAGTTCCTAAATAAGGAATCTTAACGCGATCTCCTCCGATATTTTTTCTAATCGCAAAGTCAAACATGTTTACAAAATAATCGTGTTGTCTCTCCAGACTAGGTTCTTCCTTAGCAATTGGATCACGAACTCTTATGGCAAGCATCAAAGCTTCAAAAGCCAGAAATAAAACAATACCGAGAATGATTGGCGCATATCGGTCTATTTTAGAAGATAAATCTATATCTAAAATAGGAAAATAACGCGTTAACATCAATAGTCCTGCAACCGTTAAAGGGGATAAAACAGAAGAAACCATTAACAGTGTAAAGGTTAATTGTTGTTGCTTGCTAATTGTTTCTTTAGTGGCGTGGCGCCATGTAACCTTTCCTGTCCATACATCATACTCTGCCGAATAACCATCGCCATTCAGCCCAGAACCCATTCCATTGTCAATGGGAAATAATAGTGTTCTTAATATCATTACCATCGCATACGCCACCTTAATTTTCAGGTTTATTATTTTGATTCAATTTATTTCTTTTTCATCACAAAACTTCAAAGAGTCTTTAAGCATAACCTAATAATTTTGAATATTTCTATCTTCATTAAAGTCCAGTATAGCAAATTTCAATAGCATAAAAAAACTACCTCCCATAAAAATTAATTTACAATGGAAAGTAGTTATATTTTTATACATTAATTAAAAAGTAGACCACTTCTTAATTATCTTTATTCATTTGATATTTCACTTGTTTCTCAGACTGTCTCAGCCTACATCATGCCTGGCATTCCGCCCATTGGTGGCATGTCGCTACCTTTGTCTTCTGGAATGTTTGCGACAACCGCTTCAGTTGTTAAGAACATTGCAGCAACGCTCGCAGCATGTTGTAATGCTGAACGTGTCACTTTTGTTGGGTCTACGATACCTGCATCTAACATGTTAACCCATTCATCTGTTGCGGCATTGTAACCGACACCTTGTTCTGCATTTTTCATTTGTTCTACGATCACAGAACCTTCAAGACCCGCATTTTCAGCGATTTGACGTACAGGTGCTTGTAATGCTTTCAACACGATGTTAACACCTGTTGCGATGTCGCCTTCCGCTTCAATTGCTTCAATGTCTTTGTAGATGTTCATCAATGCTGTACCACCACCTGCAACAATACCTTCTTCCACTGCTGCACGTGTTGAGTTCAATGCGTCTTCAATACGTAATTTACGTTCTTTCAATTCTGTTTCAGTCGCTGCACCTACTTTGATAACGGCAACGCCACCTGCTAATTTCGCAAGGCGTTCTTGAAGTTTTTCACGGTCAAAGTCTGAATCTGTTTCGTCGATTTGTGCTTTTAATTGGTTTACACGTGCGTCGATATTTGTTGGGTCTCCATTACCGTCAACAACTGTTGTGTTATCTTTTGTTACTTCGACTTTGCTTGCTGTTCCAAGCATGTCGATAGATGTTTCTTTCAAGTCTAAGCCAAGGTCATCTGTAATGACTTGTGCACCTGTTAAAATGGCTAAGTCTTCTAACATCGCTTTACGACGGTCACCAAATCCCGGTGCTTTAACTGCTACTGCTGTGAATGTACCACGCATACGGTTAAGCACAAGGTTCGTTAATGCATCGCCTTCTACTTCATCAGCGACAATTAAAATTGGACGGCTTGATTGAACGATTTGTTCCAATAACGGTAAAATGTCTTGGAATGATGAGATTTTTTTATCTGTAATTAAAATATACGGATTTTCTAATTCTGCAATCATTTTGTCAGAATCTGTTACCATGTATGGTGACTGGTAACCACGATCAAATTGCATCCCTTCTACAACATCAAGTTCTGTGTTGAAGCCATTTGATTCTTCAATTGAAATAACACCGTCGTTCCCTACTTTTTCCATTGCTTCTGAAATGTAGCGACCGACTTCTTCATTTGCTGCAGAAATCGCACCGACTTGGGCAATTTCTTCTTTATTCTCAACTTTTTGAGAAATGTCATGTAATGCTTGCACGGCCACTGCAACTGCTTTGTCGATACCTTGACGGATACCTACTGGGTTCGCACCACTTGTGACATTCTTAAGTCCTTCTTGAATCATTGCTTGTGCTAATACAGTCGCTGTTGTTGTACCATCACCGGCAATTTCGTTTGTTTTATTTGCGACTTCTTGAACGAGTTTGGCACCCATGTTTTCATATGGATCTTCAAGTTCAATTTCTTTCGCAATGGTTACACCGTCATTAGTAATTAATGGTGCGCCAAATTCTTTATCTAATACCACATTGCGCCCTTTTGGCCCAATTGTTACTTTAACAGCATTTGCTAGTTGATCGACGCCGCGTAACATCGCTTGGCGTGCATCTTCTGAAAATTTAAGTTCTTTCGCCATTTATTTTCACTCCATTATATTGTATGTTTTGCTTTATCATTTATGCTTCAATAATTGCCAATACGTCTTCAGCATCTAATACAAGATATTTCGTATCATTGCGCTTTACTTCTGTGCCTGCATATTGTTGGAATACAACACGGTCACCTACTTGTACTTCAGGTGCGACGCGTTGACCGTTGTCGAGTAAACGACCTGGTCCTACTGCAACAACTTCACCTTCGTTTGAACTTTCTTTCGCTGAATCTGTTAAGACAATACCACTTTTCGTTGTTTGTTCTTGTTCTTTCTTTTCTATAACAATACGGCTTCCTAATGGTTTTAACATTTGATTGTGCCTCCTTATGTTGAAACGCTATTTAGCACTTATCAACATCAAGTGCTAATACAAGACCAATAATAATCAAATTTGGTCAAAATATCAAGCAGAACGCTTTTAATGTTTGTTGAATACGACAGAATCCTTTAAAATGAGTGTGGAGTAGAAGGAGGTTTCTAACGGATGAATCGAATTGTTGTTTCAATTTTAACGGTTGTCCTGTATATGACAGCATTGTTTTCACCTAATCTTGCACTCAATATCGGATGGATTGACGCGCAAACTGCAACGGAACAACTGCGACAAGTGACATATATTCAAGTGGTAGCATTTGTGACAGCTGCCATACTTATTTTAGCGATGCAACCACTGATTAAAAATCCATATCGCTTTGAAACAGAACCGAAAGAACAAAAGCGATATATCGTCGTGTGGATATTAGTCGGTCTTGTCATTGTATTTATCGCACAAATTATTACAAACTTACTCAGTACATATTTTCTTGGTGTCAACCCAGCAAGTGAGAACACGTTGCGTATTATGCGTATCGCACGTCAAATGCCAATATTGATTGTGTTAATTGCGATTGTTGGACCATTACTCGAAGAATTTGTCTTCCGTAAAGTGCTATTCGGTGGCATTTACAACGCACTGAAAACACATAAAGCTGTGAAATTCGCCATTGCGACAACAGTGAGTTCTGCCATTTTTGCCGTTGCACATATGGATTTAACACATTTTGCGGTGTACTTCGTGATGGGCGTTATCTTTTCAGCCTTTTATATTTATACAAAACGCCTCAGCATTGCGATTGGGATTCATATGACACAAAATGCGCTTGTGGCACTCATTCAATTTTCCATTCCTGAAGATGTGATGCGTAAAGCGATCGAACAAGCACAATTGATATACTATGTCATGATTCAATATATGTAACGAAAAGGACTTCACTCTGATTACAGTCAGAACGAAGTCCTTTTTCTATTTATTTCAATTGTAATGGTTGTTTATTATTTAGAAAAGTCGAGTACTTTACGTCCTTGAATTGTACCTTTTTCCATTTCTTCAAATACTTTTGGTGCATCGTCAACAGATACTTTTTCAACAACTGGTACGACAAGACCTTGTGCACCAAATGCGAATGCTTCTTCTAAGTCTTTACGTGTACCTACTAAAGAACCTACAACACGAATACCGTCAAGTACTGTTTTAACGATACTTAAGTCCATATATTCAGATGGTAAACCTACTGCTACTACAGTACCACCTGCACGCACACTGTCGATTGCTTGGTTGAATGCAACTTTAGATACCGCTGTTACAACGACACCATGACAACCGCCTGTTTTTTCTTGAATGTAAGCACCTACGTCTTCTACTTCTTTACCGTTAACGATAATGTCAGCACCGACTTCTTTCGCTAATTGTAATTTATCATCATTAATATCAATCGCAACAACTTGTGCGTTGAATACTTTTTTCGCGTATTGAACGGCTAAGTTACCTAAACCACCTGCACCGTATACCGCAATCCATTGACCCGGTGCTGCGCCTGCTTCTTTAATCGCTTTATAAGTCGTTACACCTGCACATGTAATAGATGATGCTTGAGCAGAATCTAAACCGTCTGGTACTTTAACTGCGTAGTCTGCTGTTACAACCGCATATTCACTCATACCACCGTCAACACTGTAACCTGCGTTTTTAACGCTACGACATAATGTTTCACGGCCCGTTGTACAGTATTCACAGTGACCACAGCCTTCAAAGAACCAAGCGATAGATACGCGATCGCCTACTTTAAGTGATGTCACACCTTCACCGATTTCTTCGACAATACCGATACCTTCATGGCCTAAAATACGACCTGGTACTTCACCAAAGTCACCATGTGCTACGTGTAAATCTGTGTGGCACACACCACAACAGTCCACTTTGACAAGTGCTTCCCCATGTCCGATTGTTGGCATTTCATGTTCTACAACTTCAACACCAGTACTTTCTTTATTTACGACAACTGCTTTCATATTTAAAACCTCCATCACTTCAAATTTTCAAGGATTTATTCATTACACTTACATTGTGATTAATTTCACAATTTTTGTCAAGCATTTCATGATATTTTTCTGAAAATTGTTATTACAAAAATTTTATTTTGTCAAATTTAAGTTGTCATCCAAAAAGAATGATATTCAGAGCGTTTTAAACCTCATAATAAAAGCATTGTTCATCGTATTATAAGTCGTGTTCTAGTGTTCTCTGCGTTGAACTAAACGATATAATGCGCCTGCAAGCACGATACCAATTAGTCCAGAAATCAACCATTTATAGCTACTATTTTTTGATTTTTCCTTCTGTCCATTATCATCGTCTACTTCAGCTGATGTCGTATGCAGCTGATCTTGTTTAATTTGTTGTTCTTTGTCTTCTTGATGATGTGACGCCATTGATTTGCTATCTTTTTTCTTTAAATCTGGCATTGCACCAATCTCTCCAGCGATTAATCCCAACACTTGTTTATCGAGATTTTCATAATAACCACGTGCCGATAGTGGTTTAAATGATTGAAAACGAAAATAATCTGATTGTTTTTGCATACGATTTAAAAACTGGTTCTGTCTGAATGTTGCTTTTTGACCGAGTGCTTGTATCGAAGCATCGTCCGTATGCCCTTGTGTATGCAGATGTTGCGCGATTTCTGCAGCTACTGGATTGTATTTAAAGCCACTATTTATATTTGCCACAGCTGACGGACCATGACCAGTTGGCGTTTGCGCACCCGGGTTGTGTTGTGGTGTATACGTCCCTTCACCTTGCTGTGTTTCTGAAGATGGCGGATGATTCACCGTACTGTTCCCTTCTGTTTCTCTGCCTCCTTGCGTTGGTGGCAAAGGATTTTCCGTTTCAGGAGATGACGGATCTTCTTCTATAACATCATTTTGCTGTTCCGATTCAATTTCTTCTGACGCATCAGACTCTTCGTTCTCTTCATCAGTCGGTGGGACAGCTTCTCCAGTGTCGATGGCCGGCTCATCCACAGAAGGGTGCATCTCTTCTGTGGACGTATCAGACGACGGTTCCTCTTCGTGCTGTGTAGCTGTCGTATCCTGCGTACTTGTCTCAGCGTGTACGGGTACTTGTAAGGCACCTATTAATAGTAGCGATGTCATACTTGTAGCGACGTATTTCCTTATAAACGTTTGAGACATCGTAAACAGTCCTTTCTTTTTTGTTGAATATTTAAAAACTGGGGCTAGCGACTTTATAAATAGTCACGCATCATAAAAACGCCCATTTGCCTTCCACATTATAATGGTTTTTCATTTCAAATACTACCAGTTCTCAAAACAACATGCCTATTAAAAAGGATAAACACATACAGACTTTGATAATTATCCGATTATTTAGTAAACTCGACTTATAAGAAATGCTAGGAGTGTTTATGATGAAAATTCAATTATTGCAATTTAACATCACACCCGGAAATGTTACGCATAATGAACAAAAAATAGCGTCCCTTTTTGAGACATCTATAGATACTGACACAGATGTCGTTGTGCTTCCTGAAATGTGGAATAATGGTTATGCGCTTGATGAACTTCAAAGTAAAGCAGATCGTCGTTTAACACGTACGATACCTTTTCTACGTCAACTTGCACAACAATATGATGTAGACATCGTTGCAGGTTCGGTCTCCAATCATCATGGAGATGGACTGTATAATACCGCACTCACAGTCAATCGTTCAGGAAACCTTGTGTACCATTATGACAAAATACACTTAGTTCCGATGTTGGATGAGCCACGCTACTTAAACGCTGGTGATAACGTGCCATACACTTTTACTTTATCAGATGGAACACCTGCTTCACAAATCATCTGTTACGATTTACGCTTTCCAGAGTTATCGCGTTACCCTGCTGCAGAAGGTGCCAAAGTCATCTTTTACGTTGCTCAATGGCCTGCTGTACGTTTAAATCATTGGCGTCAACTACTACAAGCACGTGCCATTGAAAATGATATGTATGTGGTTGCTGTGAATACTTGTGGTTCAGATGGTAAGACAACGTATGCAGGTCATTCAATGGTCATCGATCCGAATGGCGACATCATCGCTGAAGCAGACGATACAGAAACAGTTTGCACAGTGACACTCGATTTATCAAAAGTTGATGCACAACGCCAAGCGATTCCTGTGTTCGATAATATGCGACCTGATGTTTATCGTTACGCACAACAGAATACACAATAACCACATAATCAACTAATAAAATTTGCGTAAAAAAACAGGCAAGATTGGGAGGCTTGCCTGTTTTTTTCGTATTAAGGGAATGTAATGAATTTCAAATATTATCACAGTTTTTCATATGATATGGTTGGGGAAGTTTGAAATATAGAGCAAAAAGCTGATATTTCATTACGCCGTACTGTAATCAATATGGAAACTTGGGATTTCATATTGCCCATAGTATACGGTCGTAAATGTAAACCAGCACGAAACCCTCAAGATTACTTAGTAAACTTTTTAACAGTTTCAGCAATAAGTTTTACAAATTCTACGATAGTACCTACGATATCTGCTACCATTATTGCCACCTCCTATATAATATATGAGACAAATAATCATGAAATGTTTTAACTTTAATGTGTTATATGCGCGAAGAATACAACATTAAGCTAAAACCACACCTTAGCAACGCCTCTCACATGATTGCGAAGTAGGAATATGACCAAAGTGATTATGGTTATATTACAACATGTTTTGAAGGCTTTTTGGGCGTTAGTGCCTACTTTGTTGTTTTGAGTGCGTAACTGTTCACTTTTTTATGTCGAAATAAAGAGATTCTCATTTTTTCAACAGTTAGGCATTGAGATTTAACACTTAGGCAAAATTTGATATTTTACCTAGTCAATGTCTGTCAAAACAAGATCAAAATCGAGCATATCAAAACTTTTATTTTCACACTAAATATTGTTTCTTAAGAAGTTATATGCAAACGCATTGAAGAAATAGCTTAGTTGTACATCATTTAGCCCTATAAATTGACACTTTTAAGCGTCTAATCTATAGGGCTCATTTAAAAATTAGTATTCTTTTTGATCACGCTTATATTTATAAAAACTTAATAAGTAAAAAATATAAGCGATATAAATAAACATATTACTTATCACGACTTGATATGTTTTAATGTTGCCGAATTTTATACTGATGATTGTCCATGACACGATTAACACAAGTAACAACACACCAATCCAGATATTGAAAAGTTTTTGCATCATATCACCTCTAATTATTAGCTGAAAGTTGTGCCACCGTTGACAGTACCTGGTAAGGTTACAATTCCTGCTCTGTTGTTTTGAATACGTAACTGCTTTTCTTAACAGTTAGGCACTGAAGTCTGACACTTAGGCAAAAGCTATTTTTAAGCACGGTTAGTCTATTTCTTTTGATTATGTTATTTACCACATGGTTTAAGGCTGCTTTAATATATCTGAAATAAAAAACGCACATTTACAGCGTTATGGCTGTGCGAAATAAGACATACTTACTATTTCTTCCTTTTATATATATACCTTAAATTTTAAGTTTTTGTAAATTATTGCCTAGATTGATGTTTTGCGCACTTAACTGTTATATTTTTGTGTTAAAATTGCTTTGTAAACGTTTTTTCGACAGTTAGGCACTGAAACCGAACAGTTAGGCAAAAAGCGACTTTCATAAGAATTTATCATTTATAATATGGCTAAGGAGGAAACGAAGTGCAAATCATTGATAACGGTATTGAGTCACTGGCTCGTAAAATACAACAACATCAAAATTTGGACCATATCGACTTTCTCAAAGTACGATTAGGCATTCAAATCGTTGCGATTAACTTTTTCAAAGCAATCGTTACGTACGGACTTGCACTCCTCTTAAATACCATTTTATACACACTAACTGTTCACTTAAGCTATATCTTTGTGCGCCGATTTTCACACGGTGCCCATGCAAAATCTTCACTGATGTGTCATATCCAAAATGTACTGTTGTTCGTTTTGGTGCCATTCGCTATTGCACATTATGAGATACCGTTTCGCTATATGTTCGTCTTGTCGGTCATTGGATGGTTGATTGTCGTCATCTATGCACCGGCTGCTACGAAAAAGCAACCGATTAAAGAATCTCGTAAGCGTGGTTTAAAAATCAAGTCCATCGTTATAACAACGATCGTCCTTGGTATAGCCCTTGTCGTTCCGGCACCTTATCAACAATTAATATGCTTTGGCGTTACACTTCAGGCGGTAACACTATTACCTATATTTTTCCCTAAGGAGGCAGATTGAAAATGAACATTTTAGATGCGATTGTTAAATTTTTTGCTAACTTATTCAAAGCGATTGGTAATTTCGGCTGGATTAACACATGCACGCACTTCTTTGACGAGCCAGAAATTCCACGCGAACTTTTAGAATTAGACAAATAAGTCTCTATTATAATTAGAAAGTGTGTATAAAATTGGAAATGATTCATATCGCGATTTTGACTATTTTTCAAGTTTTTGTTTTCTTTTTAGTGACGCATTTAATTTTAATCGACAAACCAACATACACACGAAGGGATTACCTCTCTATTCTTATAGGGATAGTAGTCCCTTCTACTGTTTTGTTTCTATTAATTGGAAAAGCAACTCTGTTCTTTATTTTGATATATTTCCTTGTATTCTTTTATAAAAAACAACGGATGATTGGCATTATTAGCGTATTGTTAAGTGTCCTTATCCTGATTTTGAGTGACTTTTTATCCACATTATTATACGAATATTTAACATCTCATCATACGAATTTTTATTTACGCCAAACAATATATGCCTTAACTTTTGTTTCTGGTGCGGTTGTGTTTGCTGAGTTGTTCCGTTTTTTAATGCGACTCTTACGCATTTCATGGCTATATGTAAATAAACTGTATCTCGTATTACTCGCAACGATGCTTATGGCGTTTTTTATTTTAATTGACGTCTTTACGCCTGCGAAAGTGCGTTCCATTGAAGATATGAGAGCCATCGCACTCGTTATTATCGTCTATTTTATCGCATTCGCTATACTCGTTATTATTATTTCAATTACCGCATCTCGAGAGTTAACGTATCGTCGTAATAAACAAGAAATTGAAGATTACTACAAATACACGTTACAAATTGAAGAAATTAATAACAACATGCGCAAGTTTCGCCATGACTATATTAATATTTTATCTACTATGTCTGAGTATTTGCGAGAAGATGACTTAGAAGGTCTTAAACAGTATTACGAAACACACATCCACCCTATTAAACATCACTTTGAAAATACGACACTTAAATTAAACGGTGTTGAAAAATTAAAAATCCGTGAAATTAAAGGTATGATGACGACGAAAATCATTCAAGCGCAAGAACATCACATACAAATTAGCGTTGAAGTGGCTGATGAAATTACGCATATTAACATGCCGATTATTGATTTGAGTCGCGTTCTCGGTATCATTATGGACAATGCGATTGAAGCCTCTTTAACGGTAGAAGACCCAATGATTCAAATTGCTTTTATTCAAACTGAAACTTCTGTTTTGATTATTGTGATGAATAAAGCGCCTGAAAATATGCCGAAGTTACACACATTATTTGAAGAAGGCTTTTCTACAAAGGGACCAAATCGAGGGCTTGGCTTATCAACTTTGAAAGAAATTACGGATAGTACGGACAATGTTTTATTAGATACAACGCTTGAAAACAATTACTTTACGCAAAAATTAGAAATTATGAACGCTGATGCATAGGGGGTAAATTGTATGAAAATATTGATTTGTGAAGATGATCCAAAACAGCGTGCGCGTATGGAATCCATCATTAATCAATATATTATGATTGAAGAAAAACCGATGGAAATTGAAATTTCGACTGACGATCCATACGAACTGTTAGAAGCGTCTAAAAATATGACGGATATTGGCTGTTACTTTTTAGATATTCAACTAGAATCTGATATTAACGGTATTAAAGTCGGTAGTGAAATTCGCAAGCATGATCCGATTGGCAATATTATCTATGTGACGAGTCATAGTGAATTGACCTACCTGACGTTCGTCTATAAAGTCGCTGCGATGGATTTCATTTTTAAAGATGATCCGGATCAACTGCGCAAACGCGTTTTTGACTGTCTAGAAACAGCGTTCAATCGTTTGAATTTACTCACGAAAGAAGAAGCGGTTGAAACTTTAGAGTTGAAAAGAGGAAGTGGCTCGGAATATGTACATTACGATGATGTGATGTTTTTTGAGTCATCGCCTAAATCACACCGCCTTATTGCGCATTTAGACAATCGACAAATTGAATTTTATGGTAATTTAAAAGAACTCACACAAGTTGATCAGCGTTTCTTCCGCTGTCACAATAGTTTCGTGCTGAATCGCCACAATATTGCCAATGTGGATCCAAAAGCACGAACGGTTCATTTTAAAAATGGCGAACTGTGTTATGTATCTGTGCGCAATATTAAAAAAATCTAAGTAGTATACGAAAAGCCTAGCGACGCATAATCCCCTGCGATACTAGGCTTTTCTATTTATAATTCTTCACGTGTTGGTAAACTTGATAATGCGCCGTATTGTTGTACGACGTGTCCCGCAACTTGGTTCGCAAACGCTAAAATCGCTTGTCCATCTGTTTTTAACGTTTCAATCGGTTGTACAGAAGCTTGCATTAATTCTGCAATAACAGCACCGATAAACGCATCACCAGCACCAGTCGTATCCACCACATCAACCGCATTCGGACGTGCGGTATAAGTTGTGCCATCTTCAAATATAAGGCTGGCACCTTCCCCACCTTGCGTGTAAATCACAGCTTTCACTCGTCCTTGAAACAGTGATTGTAATGCTTGTTGTTCATCTGAGATTTGTGTAATAAATGACAATTCTTCATCCGAAATTTTAACAATATCTGCATGTGGGATAAATGACTGGATTGTCTGTTGATATGCTTGGTGATCCTCCCACAATGGCAAGCGGACATTTGGATCAAACACAACTGTCGCCCCGACTTCATGCGCCTTCGTTAACAATGCTTCGTGCGCTTCTTTCATTGGGCTGTCAACTAACGCAACCGAACAAAAATGAATCATGTCGCCTTTGCACAATGGTATGCGTGCAATATGTGCCGGGTCGTACAACATATCTGCACTCGGTTTACGATAAAATGAAAAGTCACGCTCCCCACTTGCGGTCAAACTGACAAACGCCAATGCGGTATTCGCAACATCTGTACGTTCAATCCACTGTGTATCAACGTTGAGTTGCGCAAGTGTTTCAACGATACGGTCGCCAAAAGCATCATTTCCAAGTTGTGTAATTAAATGACTATGCCCTGTCAGTTTTTGAACAGCAGCCGCGACGTTACACGGTGCGCCACCGACTTGTGGCATAAAACCATTCACATCTTTTAATAATTGATCACGTTCTGTCGGTATAAAATCAATTAATGCTTCGCCAATCGCATAAAACGCCTTAGTCATCTTGATTCGCTCCTTCGATGTCATACTTCGTCATTTTCAAATATACTTGTCCTGAATCTGTCGCTACTTTAATTTTATTGGCAGTTGTTTTTGGGAAAATACGTGATGTCAGCACACGTTCGCCGTCATTACAAAAGACTTCAATACTTGATGTATCAACAAAAATACGCAGTTGTTGTAATGGTGTGTCCAATTGTGTTTGACGTGCTGTTCCTTCTACCGGCGTTGGTAGCAGACCACTATCAAATCGCTCTAATTTAATGCGTTGCGTATCCGTTTCATAACGAATGACCGTCGCTTCATCTTTAGACGCACGCAAATGAAATTCTATCGCTGACGCTTCATTGTCCAAAATATCAATAACCAACTCGTATTGCTCGCCTTCATATGGATGCAATTGTTTTAAAAACTTATTCGCATAGCCTAGTGCTGTCTCTCGATTCGCACGTAAGCGACGCAAGTTCATATGTGGCTTTTGTTTTAGCTTCCCATCTTCTATAACAAGCGTTCTCGGCAATGTTAAGCAATGCGCCCAACCTTCGTTATCAGTTGGGTAGTTCGTATCAGGTAAGCCCATCCAGCCGATCATTACACGACGCTGTGCCTCATCCGTCAGTGTTTGTGGCGCATAAAAATCAAAGCCGTTATCTAGTTCAACGAAGTCACCATGCGTCATTTCTAATGTTTCAAAGTCTAACTCCCCAATAATGTATCCACTTTGATAAATATTTTGGAAACAATCACCAGATGCTTCAAGCCCTTGTGGTGAGAAAACAAGCACATCTTTGCCATTTAATTGGAAGTAATCTGGACATTCCCACATATAGCCAAAATCTGTTAATGCTGTTTTAATTTCGCCTTTAAACACCCAGGGGCCTTCAGGTCGTTCCGCTTCATAAAGTACCGCACAACCCGTTTCATTCGCACGTTGCGCTCCAATAATCGCGTACAATTTACCGTCTCTTATAAACACTTTAGGATCTCTAAAATGTTGTGTGTACCCAGCTGGTGGATTCATAATAACAGGCGGTAACAACTTTTCAACCTCGCCCGCTTCATTCACTTTCGCAATTATTTGCGTACTCTCTCGTTCCCACGCTTCATTGCGATGATTCGCTGTATACATATAATAAAGTGCCCCTTCAAATTCAAACGCACTGCCACTATATACGCCGTGGCTATCATATTGTGTGTCAGGTTTCAATAAAATACCATCATGTCGGTAATGTACAAGATCCTTACTCTTATAATGATCCCAATACTTTAAACCGTGGACAGTGCCTAGTGGAAACCACTGATGTGCGATATGATATTCACCATTAAAATAAATAAGACCGTTCGGGTCATTCAATAATCCTGTTGACGGCTGGATATGATACGTTTGACGATAGCGAGACTTTTCAACAGTCTCTTTCAACGTTTCCATTTCTTCTGCCGTCGCATCTTCTAATTTGCGATAACGTTCATCACGTGTCCATTCTTTCATTTGTTAAAGTAACCTCCTTATGTATTGGTAACGGTTCCATTGTTGTAAAATAAAAACTGTTGCGCTGTTGGCAATACATCTAAAATATGTGTCGTTTTTTCATCTTTGTTCGCTAATTGTTTAAACAAAGCTTGTACAGCTATTTGTCCTGCATGTTCATATTGATAATAAATGGTATGTATCTTAGGATGAACAATATCTGTCGTAGGGTCTCCACCAAAACCACCAATAAACGGCGTAAAAGTAATTGACTCACTCATAATAACACGATAGAGTGCCAAAGCGATTGTATCAGTCGCACCAATATATGCAGTATCCGCTTGTAATACGAGTTGTTGCTCAATCTTATTCAAAGCTTGGTTATAATCGAATGCGGCTTGATGCATCTCAACTTCAATGCCTGCTTCTTTTAACGTATCATATAGTCCTTGGTAACGTAAATGCCCCACTGCCTCATCTTCGTCAGGCACCCCCGCATAATACACATGTTGATAGTTTTGTGCGATAATGCGTTGCGCCATCAATTGACCTGCTTGCAAATCATCATGGTAAATTGCACTTAAATGCGCATGCGTTTGACCGATGAGAATCACTGGCACAGACATCGATGCTATTACTTCCATATGCGCATCGGTAATCGCTGTCGCCATAAACAGCACACCGTCTACTTTACTACGTTGAAATGAACGTAGCGCTTCTAATTCTTGCTTCATATCGCGTTCTGTCAGCGTCAATAACATCTGATAGTTTTGCGTTTCACACGTTTTTTTAATCCCTTGAACTGTACTTGCAACCGCATATGAATTCATACGTGGAATAATGACCCCTAGCAACTTCGTCTGTTGCGCTCTTAAACTTTGGGCAAATTGGTTAGGGGCATATCCATGTGTTTCAATCACTTCTTGGATTTTTTGCTGTGTTTTCGGACTGACAGAGCCATTATTTAAATAACGTGACACTGTACTTTTAGATACGCCAGCTAACTCAGCAATATCTTTTATGTTCATCTATTCCACCTCACTATATCAACTGCTATTCTATCACAAACCACCATGAAAATTCGCTAAAAGTTATTCACAAAACACATCAACTTTTCCGAGTTGTGACAAGTCTTCACAATTAGAAAATGATTGCCCATTCTGTTGTATGTTCGAGAAAAATAATGTGATGAGAAACCGAAGTAATCCACTATATTTCTTGGTAATGAACATACGAAAAAAGACTGATGCCATATTTTTCAACATGAATCAGTCTCTTTACGCTTTTATAATGCTATGCTTTCTGAATCGTAATCGTCCATGAAGCATCGCCAAGTTGCTCATAATTTGTAATGGGATAGCTTTGTTCCGCTGCCCAATTTGGAATGGCTTCCGTTGCTTGCGTACAGTCGAAGTCAATTTTCAACTCGTCACCGACAGCTAACATTTCCATTTTCTTTTGTGCTTCTATTAATGGAAATGGACAAACCATCCCCACTGTTCCTAATTCGTATACCATGTGATACACTCCTTTATTGATTATGCATTAACTGATTGTGCACGCACAGATTGTGATTGTCGACGTGCTTCACGCAATGGTTTGACAAATAAGAAATAGCTCATAAACCATGTGCCTAAAATCATAGAGGCTAAACCAATCCAACCTTGCCATGACAATGCGGCTGTCGCAACAAGACCATTACCGATTGAACATCCACCTGCAATCGCAGCGCCGAAGCCCATGCATGTACCGCCTATCGCACTGTTACGAATTGTTTTCACGTCAGGCAAACGCCATTTAAATTCATGAGACCCTTTTGCGGCAATATATGAACCGACAAAAATACCTAATACGAGAAATACGCCCCAATCCAGTGCGCTCGTATCACCTGATGTCAAAAACTTCACAATGTGTGCAGAAGGTGTTGTAATCCCTAAGCCACCTTCACGTCCTGTTGAACTGCTCATTGGCCAAGCAATCATCGCAATGAGACCAACTGCAATTGCCGCTACGAATGGATGATAACGACGTTCAAATAATAGGTGACGAATACCTGTGTAACGTTGTTTTAGTTTCGGAATTGCAATCGTTGGTTTTGGTTTTCGTAACGTTTTTACAACGAAAAATGTAGTAATCGCAATGAGTCCAATTAACCATATCCAACTAGGAATACCTGTTGATGTAGATATATCTGCATTAGCGACTGTAAAGCCTTTTAAACGTTCATTCAATGGTGCTAACACACCGAATTTTGTAATGGCCGCAAAAAGTGCGTAAAAGCCTAACGCAATCCAGCTACCAATCAAACCTTCACCTGCACGATAATATGTTCCTGTTGCACATCCCCCTGCTAAAATGATCCCTACACCGAAAATAAATGATCCGACGATGGTGCCAACGATTGGAAATGTGCCATTATCAATTGTAATGAAACCTACACCTTGTAGCGCAAATATACCCACCGCTTGAATCGCAATCGCAACGAGTAATGCATAAAACATTTTGTTGTTTTTTTGCACGTACATATCACGAAAACCACCTGTTAAGCAAAATCTTGTACGTTGCATTACAAAACCAAGTAACAATCCAACAATAGAACCGCTAAAAATTGTCCAAAGCATTGTATAACCCCCTTATATCCGACTAATATGATAGGATTATATACAATAAATTCTGACAATGCAAGCTGAATTTTGAATTTTTCACATTCGTTTACGTTTCTAAGCCGAATAAAAGCACGTTTCCCCCTCATCGACGGCATAAAAAAAAACCTCAAAATTCGTAGTTAGAATTTTGACGGCTTATTTTATCAATCCTATATATGATCTATGTCTAAGGTGTCTATGCCTTTAATGTCGCACTATAGTTTTTCATGAAGAATAATAATGATTGTAACTCTACCCCTAAGTCGATTTGATGAACTTGTACCGATTGTGGCACTTGTACACGTTTCGGCGTAAAGTTAAGAATCCCTTTAATACCAGCATCTACTAATTCATTCGTCACATCTTGTGCAGCAGATCCCGGCGTCGCAATAATTACGACTTCTAGCTTTTGTTTTTTTACGATTTCTTTCATCTCGGACATCGGTTTTACTGTAACATTACCGATGGATTCACCGATTACTTCTGGACGTATATCAAATGCTTCTGTAATTGTCATATCATCATGGATGGAAAAGTTGTAAGTGATCAGTGCGTGTCCAAGGTTTCCGACACCAACGATACCGATGCGAATCTCTTCTGCGTCACTGAGTTCTGATTTGAAGAAGTCTAGAAGGTTGTCAATGTTGTAGCCATATCCCTTTTTGCCGAGCTCACCAAAGTAGGAAAAATCACGTCGAATCGTTGCAGAATCAATGTTTAAACCTTCACTGATTGCTTTAGAATTAACACGATTTTCACCTTTATCTTTCAATGAATTCACAAAACGATAGTATAAAGGCAGGCGTTTTAAGGTCGCTCTTGGAATTTTCGTTATTTCTTTCGCCATTTTACAATCCTCCAAAATTATTTCTAAAAACATGTGATGCATTTCACAGCTTAGCATTCTTATTATAACCGACTTTCAGCGAGAAAGAAACATTAATGATTTGATAGGTAAATACTTTATTGTACAATGTAAGAGAATGAAAGGAGTATGCCCCATGATATTAATGCAGTTAAGTCAAATCTCGAAATCTTTTGATGGTGAACCGATTTTTGACAATGTAAACTTTGAAGTAAAAACTGGCGAGCGCATCGGCATTGTAGGGCGCAACGGTGCTGGCAAATCTACGTTGATGAAGATTATAGCTGGTGTCGAAAACTATGAAGATGGTCATATTTCTAAAATTAAAAATTTAAAAGTTGGCTACCTCACACAACAAATGACGTTAAACACAGAAAATACAGTGTTTGACGAAATGTTACAACCTTTTGTCCATCTGAAACAACTCGGCGAGAAAATGCAAGCAGAAACAGATTGGCTTGCGCAACATGCGGATCGCTACGAGACGGATGACTATCAAGAACATATCAAACGTTATGAAAGTCTTTCAAATGATTTTGAAAAGCAAGGGGGCTATGACTACGAACGTAAAATTAAAACCGTGCTCAATGGTTTAAACTTTACAGAAACCGACTATACACGTCCGGTCAATGATTTCAGCGGTGGTCAAAAAACACGGTTATCACTTGCACAAATGCTTTTACGTGAACCGGATTTGTTGCTACTAGATGAGCCGACCAACCACCTTGATATGGAAACAACAGCTTGGTTGGAAGATTATCTTAAATTTTTTAGTGGTGCGATTGTCATTATTTCTCATGACCGCTACTTTTTAGATAAAATTGTCACGCAAATTTATGATGTATCACTTGGAGAAGTAAAGCATTACGTTGGGAACTATGCCAAATTCATCGAACAACGTGATTTATATTATCAGAAACGCCTTGCTGAATATGAACGTCAACAAGATGAAATTAAACGACTTGAAACGTTTGTCGAGAAAAACATTACACGTGCTTCAACAAGTGGCATGGCAAAAAGCCGACGCAAAGTTTTAGAAAAAATGACGCGCATCGAAAAACCTATGTTGGACGCTAGAAGTGCTGATATTCGTTTCGACTTTGATCGCAATACGGGTAATGATGTCATGCATATTCGCCAGCTTGAAGTCGGCTATCAAACGCCAGTTACACAACCGATTAACTTAGAAATTACGAAAGGCGACCACATCGCCATTATCGGACCAAATGGAATTGGTAAGTCTACATTGATTAAAACACTCGCCGGTCGTTTAGATGCCCTATCCGGCAGCATCGTGCCAGGCGCAAACTTGAAAATTGGTTACTACGATCAAAAACAAGCTGAATTCCGCTCGAATAAAACGATTTTAGATTACGTTTGGGATCAATACAGACATATGCCTGAAAAAGATGTACGTGCGGTACTTGGTCGCTTTCTTTTCACACAGGATGATGTCCAAAAGATTATCAATGATCTTTCAGGTGGCGAAAAAGCAAGACTTCAATTAGCATTGCTTATGCTTGAACGCAACAACGTATTAATTTTGGACGAACCGACTAACCATCTAGATATCGATTCTAAAGAAATGTTAGAACAAGCATTGCGTAACTTTGCAGGCACACTCATTTTCGTATCACACGATCGTTACTTTATTAATGAATTGGCAAACAAAATTTTTGATTTAGACGCTAACGGTGGCCATATTTATCTAGGTGATTATCAATATTATCTTGAAAAACTGGAACAGCAACAAGCATTGCAAACACATGCTGACGCACAAAATAATCCTACGCCTAGTGCAGCGAATCATCAGTCAGAACAAGAAGCAACCTATGCTGATTTAAAAGCGTTGCGTCGTGAAAAACGTAAGTTAACACGACAAATTGAAGAACACGAAGCTGCGATTGATACGTATGAATCACGACTGGAAGAAATTGATGCAGCAATGACAGACCCAGCAGTGATTGATGATTATGAACAAATTCAAGCACTTGCAGAAGAACGAACAACTATCGAACAGCAACTAGAAGAAACAATGACAAAATGGGAAGAATTACAAATTTTAGTCGCTGAAATGGACGACAATTAATGGAAGATGTGCAGGAATTTTCTGCCATCTTTTCTTTTTTTATTCACAACAAAAATCCCGTTATTACAACTATCCACAAAGTTATTCTAGTTATCCACAAGTCGAAATGTGTGTATTTCCCCTATTTATCCACAAAAACAACAGTTATTCACGATTTATTAGCAACTCATCCCCTTTTTGTTAACAACTTGTGCATAAGTACGTACGTTCCCTATTGACTTTTAAATTTAATGTCGAGATCGATTTAAATCAGAAAATTGAGACTGAGACAGATTTCGTAGTTTTGTAGAAATCCTTCGTCATTCCGATTTTTTCGGCTTATGTTTCTTATTTCTCAGTCCGTATACGATTGTTGTTAGCCCTCGGCTTTAAAAACTTGTCGTTAGACTTTTGCATAATAAAAAACCGCCAACAAAGTCATATTGACCTTATTGGCAGTTCTTCTACTTCATTTATTTCGTTTCACTAGATTCTTTCTTGCGACGACCGTATAGCGCTGCTGCACCTGCGCCTACAAGTAATCCACCAAATAATGTTGGATCAGCTGAAGTGCCATTACCTGTTTCTGGTAAATCTTTAGCTTCTTTATCAGAAGTTGCATGATTATCTCCATCTACATGACGCTCTGCATCTGCATGACTGTCTTCGTCGTAGTCACTATCGACATCTGAATCGCTGTCAGAAGTCACGTCATTGTTCACACTTGCGTCGGAGTCGCTATCCGCATCTGAGTCACTGTCTGCATCTGAATCGCTGTCTGCGTCTGAGTCACTGTCTGAGTCACTGTCTGAGTCACTGTCCGCATCTGAATCACTGTCTGCATCTGAGTCGCTGTCCGCATCTGAGTCACTGTCTGCATCTGAATCACTATCTGCGTCTGAGTCACTATCTGCATCTGAGTCACTATCTGCATCTGAATCGCTGTCTGCGTCGGAATCGCTGTCTGCATCTGAGTCACTATCTGCATCTGAATCGCTGTCTGCGTCTGAGTCACTATCTGCATCTGAGTCACTATCTGCATCTGAATCGCTGTCTGCATCTGAGTCGCTGTCTGCGTCTGAGTCACTGTCTGCATCTGAGTCACTATCCGCATCTGAATCGCTGTCTGCGTCTGAGTCACTGTCTGAGTCACTGTCCGCATCTGAATCGCTGTCTGCATCTGAATCACTGTCTGCGTCTGAGTCACTGTCTGCGTCTGAGTCACTATCTGCATCTGAATCGCTGTCCGCATCTGAGTCGCTGTCCGCATCTGAGTCGCTGTCTGCGTCTGAGTCACTGTCTGCATCTGAATCGCTGTCTGCATCTGAATCGCTGTCTGCATCTGAATCGCTGTCTGCATCTGAGTCACTATCTGCGTCGGAATCTCCATCTAAATCAGGTTTATCTGGGTTTTCTGGTGTATTTGGCTCATCTGGATTATTCGGAATCACTATCGTGCCATCTTTACAAACAATATTGATATTACCATTCACATCGATAAAGTAATAGTTGATTGTAATAGGCGCACCATTTACTGGAGGAATGACAACTTCACGATCACCATTGATAACGATAATTGTGTTATTTGAATTATCTACATAGTGGTTGATAATCGTTGTATTACCAGTTTCTCCATCTTTACCATCTTGACCGTCCTTACCATCTCGACCTTTTTCAATCGTAATCTTAGAACCATCACTGAATTCAACTACTGTATTACCGTCTTCATCTTGTGATGTTTCTTTCACAGTAATTGATGAACCATCTTTTCCTTTTGGCACTGTCACTGTGTTGCCATCACTAAATTCGATAACTGTATTGCCATCTTTGTCGATGCGTTGGCCCGTAATTGTTACTGACTCACCGTCTTTTCCATCTTTTCCGTCTTGACCGTCTTGACCATCTCGACCTTTTTCAATCGTGATCTTAGAACCATCGCTGAATTCAACTACTGTATTACCGTCTTCATCTTGTGATGTTTCTTTTACTGTGATTGATGAGCCGTCTTTTCCTTTTGGTACAGTGACTGAATTACCGTCGCTAAATTCGATAACTGTGTTACCGTCTTTATCTATGCGTTGACCTGTAATCGTTACAGATTCTCCGTCTTTTCCATCCTGTCCATCTTTACCATCTCGACCTTTTTCAATCGTGATCTTAGAACCATCACTGAATTCAACTACTGTATTACCGTCTTCATCTTGTGATGTTTCTTTCACAGTAATTGATGAACCATCTTTTCCTTTTGGAACTGTCACTGTGTTGCCATCGCTAAATTCGATAACTGTGTTACCGTCTTTATCTATGCGTTGACCTGTAATCGTTACGGATTCTCCGTCTTTTCCGTCCTGTCCATCTTTACCTTTTGGAATTGTAATTGATGAACCGTCCGAGAATGTTACTTTTGTATCGCCGTTCTCTAATGTTTCTGTTTTCTCAATTGTAATTGACTGGCCGTCTTGACCATCAACGCCGTCTTTACCTTTTGGAATTGTAACTGAAGAACCGTCTGAGAATGTTACTTTCGTATCGCCATTCTCTAATGTCTCAGTTTTCTCAACTGTAATTGACTGACCGTCTTGACCATCAACGCCATCTTTACCTTTTGGAATCACGATTTCTTTGCCATCACTGAAGACAACTGTTGTATCTCCTGTTTCTGGATCTACTTTCGTTTCTTTGATTGTTATTGACTCGCCATCTTTTCCTGCTGGCACATCAATTGTTTTACCATCTGAGAATTCAATTGTTGTCGAACCATCTTCATTCGGTGTAATGCTTTCAATTGTGATTGATGCTCCATCTTTTCCATCTTGACCATCTTCACCTTTGTCGCCTTTTTCTCCTTTTGGAATGACGATATCTTTACCATCACTGAAGATGATTGTTGTATCTCCTGTTTCCGGATCTACTTTCGTTTCTTTAATTGTAATTGACTCTCCGTCTTTTCCTGCTGGTACATCAAGTGTTTTACCATCTGAAAATTCAATTGTTGTTGAGCCATCTTCATTTGGTGTAATGCTTTCGATTGTAATCGATGCTCCATCTTTTCCATCTTTTCCATCTTGACCGTCTTCACCTTTATCGCCTTTTTCTCCTTTTGGAATGACGATTTCTTTACCATCACTGAAGACAATTGTTGTATCTCCTGTTTCTGGATCTACTTTCGTTTCTTTAATTGTAACTGACTCGCCATCTTTTCCTGCTGGGACGTCCATTGTTTTGCCATCTGAAAATTCAATTGTTGTTGAGCCATCTTCATTTGGTGTAATGCTTTCAATTGTAATCGATGCTCCATCTTTTCCGTCTTGACCGTCAACACCGTCTTTACCTTTTGGAATCGTGATAGATGATCCATCTGAGAATGTTACTTTTGTATCTCCGTTTTCAAGTGTTTCTGTTTTATCAACTGTGATTGATTGTCCATCTTGACCGTCTTGTCCTTTTGGAATAACGATTTCTTTGCCATCACTGAAGACAACTGTTGTATCTCCTGTTTCTGGATCTACTTTCGTTTCTTTGATTGTAATTGACTCGCCATCTTTGCCGGCTGGCACATCAATTGTTTTACCGTCTGAGAATTCGATTGTTGTTGAACCATCTTCATTTGGTGTAATGCTTTCGATTGTAATAGATGCACCATCTTTTCCGTCTTGACCATCAACACCATCTTTACCTTTTGGTATTGTGATTGACGAACCATCTGAGAATGTTACTTTCGTATCTCCGTTTTCAAGTGTTTCTGTTTTATCAACTGTAATCGACTGGCCGTCTTCTCCTTTGTCACCTTTTTCGCCTTTTGGAATCGTGATTGACGAACCGTCTGAGAATGTTACTTTTGTATCCCCATTCTCTAATGTTTCTGTTTTATCAACTGTGATAGATTGTCCGTCTTGACCATTCGCACCATCTTTGCCTTTTGGAATGACGATTTCTTTGCCATCACTAAAGACAATTGTTGTATCTCCTGTTTCTGGATCTACTTTCGTTTCTTTAATTGTAATTGACTCGCCATCTTTGCCGGCTGGCACATCAATTGTTTTACCGTCTGAGAATTCGATTGTTGTCGAACCATCTTCATTCGGTGTAATGCTTTCAATTGTGATAGATGTGCCGTCTTGACCATCTTCACCTTTGTCGCCTTTTTCACCTTTTGGAATCGTGATTGACGATCCATCTGAGAATGTTACTTTTGTATCCCCATTCTCTAATGTTTCTGTTTTATCAACTGTAATTGATTGTCCGTCTTGACCATCAACGCCATCTTCACCTTTTGGAATTGTGATTGATGAACCATCTGAGAATGTTACTTTTGTATCTCCGTTGTCTAACGTTTCTGTTTTATCAATTGTAATTGACGTACCATCTTCACCTTTGTCGCCTTTTTCGCCTTTTGGAATCGTGATAGATGAACCGTCTGAGAATGTTACTTTCGTGTCGCCATTCTCTAATGTTTCTGTTTTATCAACTGTGATGGATTGTCCATCTTGACCATTCGCACCATCTTGTCCTTTTGGAATCACGATTTCTTTGCCATCACTAAAGACAACTGTTGTATCTCCTGTTTCTGGATCTACTTTTGTTTCTTTAATTGTTATTGACTCTCCGTCTTTGCCTGCTGGGACGTCCATTGTTTTACCGTCTGAGAATTCGATTGTTGTCGAACCATCTTCATTCGGTGTAATGCTTTCAATTGTGATAGATGTGCCGTCTTGACCATCTTCACCTTTGTCGCCTTTTTCACCTTTTGGAATCGTGATTGACGATCCATCTGAGAATGTTACTTTTGTATCTCCATTTTCAAGTGTTTCTGTTTTATCAATTGTAATTGATTGTCCGTCTTGACCATCAACGCCATCTTCACCTTTTGGAATTGTGATTGATGAACCATCTGAGAATGTTACTTTTGTATCTCCGTTGTCTAAGGTTTCTGTTTTATCAATTGTAATTGACGTACCATCTTCACCTTTGTCGCCTTTTTCGCCTTTTGGAATCGTGATAGATGAACCGTCTGAGAATGTTACTTTCGTGTCGCCATTCTCTAATGTTTCTGTGTTCTTAACTGTGATAGATTGTCCATCTTGACCATTCACACCATCTTTACCTTTTGGAATGACAATTTCTTTGCCATCACTAAAGACAACTGTTGTATCTCCTGTTTCTGGATCTACTTTTGTTTCTTTAATTGTGATAGACTCACCGTCTTTTCCGGCTGGGACGTCCATTGTTTTACCGTCTGAGAATTCGATTGTTGTTGAGCCATCTTCATTTGGTGTAATACTTTCAATTGTAATCGATGCGCCGTCTTTTCCGTCTTCTCCTTTGTCGCCTTTTTCACCTTTTGGAATTGTGATAGACGAACCATCTGAGAACGTTACTTTTGTATCCCCATTCTCTAACGTTTCTGTTTTATCAATTGTAATTGATTGTCCATCTTGACCATTCACACCATCTTTACCTTTTGGAATTGTGATCGATGAACCATCTGAGAATGTTACTTTCGTGTCGCCATTCTCTAATGTTTCTGTGTTTTCAATTGTGATTGATGTACCGTCTTTTCCATCTTGACCATTCGCACCATCTTTACCTTTTGGAATTGTAATAGATGTGCCATCTGAGAACGTTACTTTTGTATCCCCATTCTCTAATGTTTCTGTATTTTTAATTGTGATGGATTGTCCGTCTTGACCATTCGCACCGTCTTGGCCTTTTGGAATTGTGATCGATGAACCATCTGAGAATGTTACTTTCGTATCACCATTCTCTAATGTTTCTGTTTTCTCAATTGTAATAGATGTGCCATCTTCACCTTTATCCCCTTTTTCGCCTTGTGCACCTTTAGGGATAACCATTTCTTTACCATCTGTGAATACAACACGTTGATCGCCATTCTCTAACGGTACAATTTCTTTAATACCAATAGACTGACCGTCTTTGCCGTCTTTACCAGCTGGAATTTTAACAGTTGAACCATCTGTGAATGTAACTGTTGTGTCGCCTGTTTCTGGATCTACATCTGTGTGATCAACACGAATAGATTCGCCTTTTTCTCCTTGTGGACCTGCTTCACCTTGTTCGCCTTTTTGACCTGCTGGAATTTTAATTTCTGTACCATCGCTGAAGCGGACAATTGTATTGCCATCAGGGTCTACTGAAGTGCTTGTAATAGTGATAGATTGACCATCTTGACCATCAACACCATTTTCTCCACTTTCACCTTTTTCGCCTTTAGGGATTCTAATTGTACGACCGTCACTAAATTTGATAACCGTGTCGCCTGTTTTTGGATCTACATAGTCGTTCGTGATTGTGACAGATTGTCCATCTTTACCTGCTGCACCATCTGGCACAAAGAATCGACTAATTTGTTCGCCTGTTTCTTCATTAGTGATTGTAACCCAGCTACCTGGATTGTTTGAATCATCTACGCCACGTTGCACATCTGTTTTAATTGATGGTGTACGCCCATCTCTAGGGACAATGACTTTTCCTGGTTGACTTGTTTTGCCATCAACTGTTGATGTCGCTGTAACGATGTCGCCTTGTTGTAATGTATAGTCTGGTAATGTTGTCGTGAAACGACCTGTTTCATCTGCTTGAGTTGTATAAGTTTTATCGCCAACTTTAATTTCAACTTGCGCATTTGGACTTGTTTCACCGCTGATTACTTTAGAGCCTGATAATTGTGGTTCTAAAACCGGCGCAATTGGTCCTTCAATATTTGAATCATTCATACCACCAATACCTAGTGCTACAACTCTGTTTGTTGGTGCTTCATCATACGTATCTTTTAAAACACGTCCGACTTCTTTACCGTTAAAACTAATAACAGTATATAACTTACCACGTTTACCATCTTTACCTTCTTTAACGACTTTTTGTTCGCCTAATGGAATATCTTTACTAATTGTATAGTCCGTTTGGAATGGAATATTTTCTACTTCTGACGCGTCATCTTTCGTTACTAAGTGATTTTCAGGATGGTTATCACCAATAAATAAACCTGTTTCATAGTAGTAGTTATCAAATGTTGCTGGATCATAATTGTTATTACCAGATGTATACATCATCACTTGCCCGTTAAAGCTCAAATCACCATTCCAGTCTTTAACAGGGATACTGAATTTGTATGTAATATCACCGTTATTCTGTAATTGCTGTTTATTAATCGCAATTGGTGAAATTAATGCGTAACCTTCTGGGTAACTTGTTCTCGTCGCAGGAGCTAATACTCTATTAGTTTGTTGTGTTGTTTTACCACCTGTTACAATTGCCGTACCTGTAATTGATGATGGTACGTTGAAACCGGTACCAAATTTCAATCCACCAATGTCCGCTTCATGTCCTGATTCAGTAGCTGTTTTATCTACTTTCCAGTTCACTGTAAAATCTACTGTATTATTGGCACGGTTTGGTACTGCCGTTACTGTATAGTTTGTTGGTTTTTGACTAACCGCTGTTTTTCCTGTGCCTTTCGCAGTTAAACCTTTATTTGGATCTAAATAAATGGCTTCTTCAAATTCATCTAACGTTTCTGCTTCTTTACCATTGATAATTGCATAAGATGTGAAAATAGATTGTTGATCTTTCGCATGTTGTAAGCCTGCATAAATGACTGCTTTGAAAGCTTCTTCAGCTGACGCATTATTATAGTCTACGTTGACATTCTTTAAAATGTTTTCTACATCCGCTTCACCATATGTGTCTCCTAATAAGTTGCGGACTAATTCTTCGCGGTTAGCAGATGTGTTATATAAATCAACGAATGTTTTTGGTGCTTCAAGACTATCAATATCCGCTTCAGAAATTGATCCTAACTGTGCAGTAGTTGTTCCTGGTGTTGATTTGAATTGTGTTGTTTCTTTAGGTGCTTCTGTTGCTTGTGTTTTGTCTATTGCTTGTGAAGTTTCAGTTTCTTGAGAGGTTGCGTTTTCTTTCGGAGGCTCAGCTTGTGTTGTATTCGCTTCTTGTTGAGGTTGTGTTTCTTTAGTTACATTTTCATTGTCAGTACTAGCTGGTGTGTCTACATGATTTGTGTTCTCTTCTACTGCTGATGTATTTTCTTCAATTGTTGTTTCGTTGTTTGTCTGTTCTGAAGTTGGTTGTGAAGTAGGTGTCTCTGTTGTCACTGATTGATTTTGACTAGAAGGTTCATCGGCTGTAGTGGCTACGGTGCTTTCAGTTGGATTCAGTTGTGAAGGCATTTCCTCTGCATGTGCGTCATTATTAACACCAAATACTAATGTCGCCCCTACTAAAATGGATGCCGTCCCTACAGTGAACTTTCGAATGGAGTACTTGTTTTGAATGTTTGGTAAAAAGTCCAAACGCTTGCTATTTCCCTTGCTAGATTTCATTTTTCACACCTTCAATTCAATAGATTTTAAATTATTTGGAAATATCTATTATTCTAATTAGGCATTTAATCTAGCACAATATTATTATTGTAATAAAATAATTACTAATTGTCGAAAAGAGCGTTAAATGTCTTTTATTGGCAAACATTACAAAAATAACAATCTTTTACAACATTTAATTGTTTTTAATTATTTAAATGTGTTTATATAGTTGTTTTAACTTATTTTATTAAGGGATTTAAGCGAATACTTAATACTATTAAAATTCTCTGTATTTTATTGATTATATTAAGTTGGGAGTATTATTAAATTGGAGTTTCTTTATATTATTAATTTTATATTAATAATTTTTTAAGAATACTAGAGGCATATAAAAAAGAGTTAAAAACTTGTTTTCTTCTCAAGCATTTCAACTCTTATATTTTTAACTATTACAGCCTATTTGAGCTGTTTCTCATCTTCTGATTCTTCATTTCGTTTCCACAATGCAGATGCAATTGAACTAAAAATCGAGCCTAAAAAATTGAAAATGGCTTCCATAGTTCATCTCCTTGTATATAAAAAGTATACATGTTTAATGTCATTTTATCAAACGCTATAACAAAAGTAAAGCGCTTACATTAATGTTTTATAATGCTTTCTATATTACTTATCACAGTTTGGCAAAGTAATTTATTCTATTCTTTGAAATATATTTAATTATAGACACGGAAATATACTCAAAAAATCCGTCTTAATTATTCAAATAACTATTTAATTTTAAATAATTAATTCACATATTACCTTAGATTTTCCCCTCGTCAATACTTTGAATTGCTTGAAAATCATTCTTTAAGTTTACTTAAGGATAAATTAATACCTCCTTAATATTTTTGCACAATAATAAAAGTGACCTCATTTCAAAGGAGGTGCTCTTCAATGATTAGGTTAAAATACTAAAATTCACTAGTAAGATTTGACCTATTGTTGTTGATTTTGCAAATGGATAGTTTGAAAAAACAAAAACATTGGAGGAATCAGTTATGAAACAGTTAAACGTAACAGAATTAAAAGGTATTAATGGCGGCGATACTTGGGGCAATGTTAAAGATGGTCTTTCTGATATGAGAGTAGGCTACACAGAAGGTTTAGACGAATGGCAAGGTGACACTAATAAAAATGGCTGGGCTGGTAGAATTGCAGGCAAAGTAGCTGGTGGTGTAAGAAGCCTCGCTGATGGGATAGCAAACGGATAACTCACAAAAAATATTGGAGGTTTTAATTATGAAAAAATTGAACACATCTGAACTAAAAAAGATTAATGGTGGCGATTTCTTTAGAGACTTAGGCAAAATTATTCATGACTATTATGTACCTGCACCAAAGCGCATTCCATACAACCCTAAAACTAAAAAGTAACAACATAAAAGTAATAGTGGGAAAGTTAATCCTTTTCCGCTATTATTCAATTTTACATAACAAATAGGAGTAATCTATGAAAAAATTAAAATATATTGAACAATATGATGAAAAAGATTGTGGTCCTACATGTTTAGCAATGATTTCTCAATATTTTGGGAAAAGAGTCTCTATCCCTAAGTTAAGAGATTGGGCTAAAACTGACAAACTGGGAACTAATATCTATGGATTAATACATGCTGCAGAAAAAATTGGTATTGAACTAACGGGTATGCGTGTAGATACATTCTCAGAATTAAAAAAGGTAAATTCACCTATAATCGCTCATATCATAAATCAACAAGGATACGAACACTTTGTTGTGATTGAAAAGATTAAAAAAAATAAACTATATATCGTTGATCCAGGAAAAGGAAGATACCGTCTAACAGAGAATGAATTTAGAAATATATGGACGAATATTGTTGTTTTAGCAGAGAAACGTGACGATTTTAAAACTAATAATGATGCACCATCTTATTCGACTATCTTCATTAATATTTTCAAACAAAATTATATCAATTTACTAGTCATTGTACTTTTTTCCATCGTTATTAATATTGTAGGTATACTTGGTGCTCTATTTTTTAAAAATTTAACTGATCATATCATTCCTTCTAATCTCGTTAATAGTCTTCATATATTCGGTTTAGCGATATTATTCATTTACATCATCAATACAATTGTTATGTATATAAGGTATCAATTGATTTTAAAACTCAGTTTAAAGATAGATATAAATTTAATGAAAGATTATTTCTACCATGTTATACATTTGCCTACCAGCTTTTTTGACACTCGTAAAAGCGGTGAAATTCTGCAGAGATTTATGGACATTTCAAAAATTCGTGAAGTACTTTCTTCATCAACAGTTACACTAATAGTCGATAGCTTGATGATGATTATAGGTGGTATTTTGCTATATCTACAAAGTCCTATACTTCTGTCTGTCACTGTCTTTTTTATTCCGCTATTTATAATTGGATCTTATGCACTTAAAAAACCTTTTGAACGTTATAATCAAAAATCATCGGAAAATGAAGCAGAATTAAGTTCATACTTAATAGAATCTTTTGAAGGGAATCAAACAATTAAAAGTTTTCAGTCAGAAAATGAAATTTATAATAAGGGTGTGAATAAATTTAATCAACTCATCGGAAATTTGCTAAAACTAGGACATTTTTCTAATATACAACTCACTTATAATAATTTTTTGAAGCTTTTTATAAGTGTAATTATTTTATGGTTGGGTGGATTCTTAGTAATACAAAATAAAATGTCTTTAGGAAGCCTCTTAGCTTTCAATGTGTTAACTGTTTATTATTTGGGACCTCTCGAAAGACTGATTAATATTCAACCTTCTCTACAAGCATCATTTGTTGCAGCAAGACGTATCGCTGAAATTACAGACTTAGATAGAGAAGAGAATCTCTATACAAATTCTTTGCCCTATCACTTCAAAAAATCTATCAATATGAAAAATATTTCTTTTCAATATGGATTTAGAAAAACGACTTTAAAAAATATCAATTTAGAAATTAAAAAAGGTCAAAAAATTGCTATTGTAGGTGAAAGTGGTAGTGGGAAAAGTACAATAGGTAAACTATTAGCAAGATATTATGATACTAATGCAGGAGAAATTCTAATTGATCAACAAAATATCAAAGAGATTAACATATCAGAACTAAGAAAAGAGATTGGTTATGTCTCACAAGACACATTTCTATTTGCTGATACTATCCGCAATAACTTAAAAAATGGTATTAATAAGCATCGAACGGAAAAGGAAATTATACAGGCTTGTCAACTGTCTGAGTCTTGGGATTTTATCAATCAGTTACCTAATCAGTTACAGACAATGCTAGAAAAAGGCGGTGCCAATTTATCTGGTGGGCAAGCACAAAGACTATCAATAGCAAGAACATTTTTGAAGAACCCTAGTATTTTTATTTTTGATGAAGCAACAAGTGCTTTAGATAGTGCTACAGAAAATAAAATAATGAATCATTTAGATGCTTTAATACAGGAGGAAGAAAAAACAGCTATCGTTATATCACATAAATTATCAACAATCAAAAATGCTGATATGATATACGTTCTTAAAGACGGTAAAATTGCAGAAAATGGAAATCATAAATCATTGATAAAAAAACAACAAGCCTATTATCATCTATGGCGTTTACAAAGCACTTAATTGCTTCACATTTCAACCAAAAATAAAACACCTTAACGCGATTTTCTAAACAATGTTAAGGTGTTTTCAAATTTATACAGTTTCTAAAAAAATATTGCTTTTACCGTTTAATGTCATATTTGCTGTGATACCTTTTTCGTATAAATGATAAGCGACAGCACCGATCATTGCAGCATTATCAGTACATAACTTTGGTTCTGGAATGGACAACATAATGTCGTGTGCTTGTGTCGCACGTTCGAGTTCTGCTCGTAGCCCACGATTACTTGCCACGCCGCCAGCAACAACCAATTGCTTCACACCATACTGTTCACATGCACGGATTGCTTTCCCTACTAACACTTCGACTACGCTGTTTTGGAAGCTTGCTGCAACATTCTCTGGTATAGGCGCTTCCCCTTTTTGTTTCAAGTTATGCAATTTATTAATAACCGCACTTTTCAACCCACTAAAACTAAAGTCAAAGCTATCCGGCTCTAACCATACACGCGGAAAGTCATAACTATCCGTCCCTTGTGCAGCTAATCGATCAACGTGTGGTCCACCCGGATAAGGTAAACCAATCGTACGTGCAACTTTGTCATATGCTTCTCCAACTGCATCATCACGTGTTTCACCAATCAGTTCAAAGTCTAAATGATCACGCATCAAAACGAGTTCTGTATGACCACCTGATACGATGAGTGCCATTAACGGGAAAATTAGACCATTATCCAATTGGTTCGCATAAATATGCCCAGCAATATGATGGACTGGAATCAATGGTTTATTATGTGCAAATGCCAATGCTTTTGCTGCATTCACACCGACTAATAGCGCACCAATTAAACCGGGTCCTTGCGTTACTGCAATGGCGTCTATCTCATTCATTGTGACTTGTGCTGTTTGCAAAGCATCTTCTATCATCAAAGTCATATTTTCGACATGATGACGACTTGCTACTTCAGGTACAACGCCACCGAAGCGTTTGTGACTGTCGATTTGACTTAAGACGCTGTTGCTTAAAATGTACTGCCCGTCAGCAACGACGCTCACGCTTGTTTCATCACAGCTTGTTTCTATTGCTAAAATTAATGTTTGTTTAGTCATCTAAATTCACCCACATGACGTATGCATCCTCTCCATCACCATAATAATTTTTACGTTTGCCACCAAATTCAAAGCCCATTTTTTGATAAACATGCTGTGCGACATGATTGTTTTCTCGCACTTCTAAACTCATCATCGTTGCGATTGTTGACGCAAAGTTTTTGGCATAGTTGAGCAACAATTGTCCAAGCCCATAACCACGATATTCAGGCGCTACTGCTACTGTGGTAATTTGTGCTTGGTCCACGACAATCCAAAGACCAATATAGCCGATAATTTTCTCGTCGTATGTCATCACAAAATAGTGTGCAAAATTATTTTGTTCCAATTCATGATAAAACGCATCAATCGTCCACGAACTTTGTTGAAAACTGACGCGCTCTATATCAAAGATTGCAGGGACATCTTCTTTGACCATGCGACGAATATTTAGTTGGTCTTTGAGTTCTGCTGGTTCAACCAATTTTGTTCTGCCTCCGATAATTTTAAATATTGCGGACTAAATGTATGGATATTTTGTGGTTCGCCTTTATGTTGCCACATCGCTTCAGCACGCGGCAATAATGGTAACACATCAAAGTTTTGTAACTGCGCTTCAAATTGGCGGACATCTTCGCCAACGAACAATACATTTGCTTGATTTTTGACTCTGTCTATTAAATCTGACAATGCCATATATTGGTCGTCAATCACTTGGACTAATTGCCCATCTCGCCATTGATAGGCACCCGCATACACGTGTTCACGACGAGCGTTCATAATTGGCACGATTAAACGATCACTGTAAGGCAACACCGCAGCAAGTGCTTTTAATGATGATACACCATATAAATTAATCCCAAGTGTATAGGCTAAAGTTTTAGCTGTTGTGACGCCGATACGTAAACCTGTATAAGAACCTGGCCCTTGCGCAACCACGATGTTTGTCAAATCTTGTGGTGTGATACTCGCGGTTTCCATTAGCGACACAATTTGTGGCATTAATTGAACAGAATGATTTTCTTTCATCGCTGACGTGTACGTAGCTAAAACTCGCTCGTTTTTCATAAGTGCAACGGCTAATGGCTGATTCGAACTATCGATCAACAAGCTATACATGTTCGAGTGCCTCCTTTATCTTTTCAAAATGTGCACCTTGTGCTTCTAATTGTAATGCACGTTCTGTTTCACTTATCACCTTAATCGTAATTTTTAAATACGTTTCTGGTAAGTAATCAGCAATAAACTGACTCCATTCAATAACCGTTACCGCTTCATCATTAAAATACTCATCAAAGCCTAAATCTTCTTCTGAGTCTTCTAAGCGATAACAATCCATATGATGGAAGTATAATGTCGATCCTTTATACGACTTAATAATATTAAACGTTGGTGAACTAATCGTCCGTGTGACCCCTAAGGCACGCCCTAAAAATTGGCTGAACGTCGTTTTGCCTGCGCCGAGATCTCCGTCTAACAACAACACATCACCCGCTTCAAGGTGCCCTGCAAGTTGCTGTGCAAATGTTTCCATATCCGCTAAACTATGAATCTTTTTCATTATGTGCACTCCTGACTCGATTTTCCTATCTATTGTATCAAATTTTCGTCCTTTGGAGAATTGGGAATACTTGTGTCTAATGCTAATGCCCCAAAATTAACAAGCAGGTCTTCATGTTTTTGAAAAACTGATTAGCAATATAACACGCGCACTTTATATGTATCTTTTTAGAACACGATTCATTATTTTTCAGAAAATTTTAAAATTACTGTTGACTTATTTATGTGGATGCGTTAAATTAAGTTTATCCTTTTTTCAGATAATTCATTTAATTAGCAACAGCTTATTTGAGAAACAAACCATTCAACTTATTAAGGAGCGTAAAAATATGATGACCAAGTATTCATTCCCTAACCAACAACTTAATATCATTATTTTATTATTACGCCCAGGACTGGAGCTTTAGTAAGAACTTTTTACTAAAATTGCTTAAGTCCTATTTCTAGTTGAATGGGACTTTCCATAATACGTCCCAATTCAAATTGGGGCGTATTTTTTATTTTCCGTAAACAACCAAGGAGGCAACAAACATGAGAAGTGACATGATCAAAAAAGGTGATCACCAAGCACCTGCCAGAAGTTTATTACATGCAACAGGACAAATTAAATCACCCACAGATATGAACAAACCATTTATCGCAATTTGTAACTCATATATTGATATTGTTCCCGGCCACGTCCATTTACGTGAGCTTGGCGATATTGCCAAAGAAGCAATTCGTGAAGCGGGCGGCATCCCATTCGAGTTCAATACAATTGGCGTCGATGATGGTATCGCAATGGGACATATCGGCATGCGCTATTCATTACCGAGCCGTGAAATCATTGCCGATGCAGCTGAAACAGTCATCAATGCCCACTGGTTCGACGGTGTATTCTACATTCCGAACTGTGACAAAATCACACCGGGCATGATGCTTGCAGCGATGAGAACGAATGTCCCAGCAGTATTTTGTTCTGGTGGCCCAATGAAAGCAGGTCTCTCTTCACAAGGGAAAGCATTAACACTCTCATCTATGTTTGAAGCAGTCGGCGCTTTTAAAGAAGGCACGATGTCTAAAGACGAATTTTTAGAAATGGAACAAAATGCTTGCCCGACTTGTGGGTCATGTTCAGGTATGTTCACCGCAAACTCAATGAACTGCTTAATGGAAGTACTCGGTCTCGCTTTACCATATAACGGGACTGCCTTAGCCGTCAGTGACGAACGTCGTGAAATGATTCGTCAAGCTGCGAAACAACTTGTTTACAATGTGAATCACGATATTAAACCACGTGACATTGTGACGAAAGAAGCGATTGACGATGCGTTTGCATTAGATATGGCGATGGGTGGTTCTACAAACACTGTGTTACATACACTAGCGATCGCACAAGAAGCCGGTATTGATTACGACTTATCTCGTATCAATGATATTGCGAAGAAAACACCTTACCTTTCGAAAATTGCACCGAGTTCTTCATATTCTATGCAAGATGTCCATGAAGCAGGTGGTGTACCAGCAATTATCAACGAACTGATGAAAAAAGAAGGTGTCTTACACCCAGATCGCATCACGGTCACAGGTAAAACATTACGCGAAAACAATGAAGGCAAAGAAATTACGAATGATGTTGTTATCCGTAAGCTGGACAACCCTTACGACAAAGAAGGTGGTCTTTCAATCTTATACGGTAACATCGCACCAGACGGAGCTGTCATCAAAGTCGGTGGTGTTGATCCAAGTATTAAAACATTTACCGGTAAAGCGATTTGTTTCGATAGCCACGATGAAGCGGTTGAAGCAATTGATAACCATACTGTTAAGGCAGGTCATGTCGTTGTTATCCGCTATGAAGGTCCTAAAGGCGGACCAGGTATGCCAGAGATGTTAGCCCCTACCTCTTCTATCGTAGGTCGCGGTTTAGGTAAAGATGTTGCTTTAATTACAGATGGACGTTTCTCAGGTGCCACACGTGGTATCGCAGTGGGTCACATTTCTCCTGAAGCTGCATCTGGTGGCCCAATTGGTCTGATTGAAGATGGCGATGAAATTACAATCGACTTAACAGCACGTACACTCGATTTACATGTTGATGAAGCGACTTTAGCGACACGTAAGGCGTCACAAGCGTCATTTAAAGCAAAAGTCAAAACAGGTTACTTGGCACGCTACACAGCACTGGTAACAAGTGCTAATACAGGAGGCGTTATGAAAGTACCTGAAGATTTATTATAAATCCGAGCAAGGAAATGGAGGCAGATTTTTATGACACAAGTAAACACAACCGATCAAGAACAAGAAACAGCACCTACATCAACGACTTTTAAAACGGGATCAGAGTTATTAGTCGATGCATTAATAGAAGAAAATGTGGAATATATTTTCGGTTATCCGGGCGGTGCCGTTTTACCACTCTACGATACCTTTTATGATGAAAAAGGCCCAAAACATATTCTTTATCGACACGAACAAGGTGCCACACACGCAGCTGAAGGTTATGCACGTGTGAGTGGTAAACCAGGCGTTGTTGTTGTAACAAGTGGTCCAGGGGCAACAAATGCAATCACAGGTATTGCGGATGCGTATAGTGACTCTTTACCACTCGTCGTCTTTACCGGACAAGTTGCCTCTCCAGGTATCGGAAAAGATGCGTTCCAAGAAGCGGATATTTTATCAATTACCACACCGATTACGAAACACAACTATCAAGTACGTGATGTTAATGAAATTCCTAAAATTATTAAAGAAGCGTTCCACGTTGCTAACTCTGGTCGTAAAGGCCCTGTTGTCATTGACTTCCCAAAAGATATGGGCACACTGACAACTGCCACACCGAATGATGCAACAGTCAGCACACCTGGCTATCAAGTCACATCGACACCAGCTGCTGAAGATATCCAGCAATTACGTGAAGCATTACGTGCGTCACAAAAACCGCTCGTCCTTGCTGGTGCAGGCGTTAACTTTGCACAGGCGAATGACTTACTTCAACGTTTTGTGACACGTCATCAAGTGCCTGTTGTTACAACGTTACACGGCTTAGGTGCTGTACCATATGAAAACCCTCTATTTTTAGGCATGGGTGGTATGCACGGCTCTTACGCCAGCAATATGGCATTAACTGAATGTGATTTATTAATTAACTTAGGATCACGTTTTGATGATCGTCTCGCAAGTAAACCGGATGCATTTGCACCGAATGCCAAAGTCGTTCATGTTGACATCGACCCATCTGAAATTAACAAAATTATTCGTACAGATTTAGGTATTGTCGCCGATGTAAAAGAAGTACTTGAACAATTACTTGCCTTTGACGATACGTATGGTGAACACCAAGCATGGTTGGATGAAGTGGCACAATACAAAGCGAAACATCCATTTTCATACCGTGAAACAGATGACGTTGCGTTTAGTAAACCACAACGTGCAATTGAATATATCGGCAAACTGACACATGGCGATGCATTCGTTGCAACGGATGTGGGTCAGCATCAAATGTGGGTAGCACAATTTTATCCATTTAAAACGCACGGTCAGCTTATCACAAGCGGTGGCCTTGGCACGATGGGCTTCGGTATTCCAGCTGCCATCGGTGCCAAATTTGCTAAACCAGATCAGACAGTCGTTGCTTTTGTCGGAGATGGTGGTTTCCAAATGACGAACCAAGAGATGGCGTTGCTGAACGAGTACAACTTAGACATCAAAATCGTACTCATCAATAACGGCACACTCGGTATGGTAAAACAATGGCAAGATAAGTTTTTCGACAAACGTTTTTCACATTCGATTTTTAACAATCAACCTGATTTTGCCAAAATGTCAGAAGCGTATGGTGTTAAAAGTTTTGTCATCTCAAACGCAAATGACTTAGAAGTGACACTTGATGCGGCATTTAGTTATAAGGGACCTGCTTTAATCGACATTCGCATCTCCCCTACAGAACCTGTATTACCAATGGTTCCAAGTGGCAAAGCAAACCATGAAATGGAGGGATTAGAATGAGACGTACATTCAAATTAACAGTATTCGATAAAGCCGGTACACTCAATCGTTTAACGAGCACTTTCGTAAGACGTCAATTCAACATTGTTAATATCACAGCGGGTCCAACTTTGGAAGCTGGCGTCACTGAAATTACGTTCGTCGCTGAAGTACCAGACGATCAAGTTTTACGCACGATTATTCAACAGTTGAAAAAGCAAGTAAACACACTCACGGTTGAAGATATTACAGATACCAACACATTTAACAGTGAATTGTTACTTATCAAGCTCAATCAACCTGAAAATCACACACAATTCACACATGTATTAAATGACTATCAATCACAAGTAACGCTTTTAAAAGAAGACGACAGCACATTATATTTACAAGCTGTCGGACCGCAAGATACGTTAGATCAATTGCTTGAAGACTTAACTGCTTTTGGTATTCAACAAATCTCTCGTACCGGCACTGCCGCTATCGTCTAATTTAAAATAAAAAAATTAAGTAATAAATAATGGAGGAATGTTTTTATGGCACAAGTATATTATGACAATTCAGTAGAACAAGATGTATTACAAGGTAAAAAAGTCGCAATCGTAGGTTATGGTTCACAAGGTCATGCCCATGCACAAAACTTAAAAGATAACGGTTATGATGTCGTTGTTGGTATTCGCCCTGGTCGTTCATTCGATCAAGCGAAAGAAGATGGTTTTGACGTATTTACAGTAGCAGAAGCGGTGAAACAAGCCGACGTCGTAATGGTATTATTACCTGATGAAATTCAAGGCGACGTGTATGAAAACGAAATCGCACCAAACTTAGAAGCTGGCAATGCCTTAGCGTTCGCACACGGTTTCAACATTCATTTCAATGTTATCCAACCACCAAGCGATGTTGACGTATTTTTAGTCGCACCGAAAGGCCCTGGTCACCTTGTGCGCCGTACATTTGTTGAAGGTTCTGCTGTTCCTGCATTATTCGCCGTAGAACAAGATGCGACAGGTCATGCACGTGATCTTGCATTAAGCTACTCTAAAGGCATCGGTGCAACGCGTGCGGGTGTGTTAGAAACAACGTATAAAGAAGAAACAGAAACTGATTTATTCGGTGAACAAGCTGTATTATGTGGTGGTGTCACACGTCTGATCCAAAGTGGTTTTGAAGTGTTAGTAGAAGCTGGCTATCAACCAGAAATTGCGTACTTTGAAGTATTACATGAAATGAAATTAATCGTAGACCTTATGTACGAAGGCGGTCTTGAAAATATGCGTTACTCTATCTCAAATACAGCAGAGTTTGGCGATTATGTTTCAGGCCCACGTGTCATCACTGAAGAAACAAAAGAAAATATGAAAGCTGTATTGAAAGATATCCAAGATGGTACATTCAGCAATCGTTTCATTGAAGATAATAAAAATGGTTTCGCATCATTTAAAGAAATGCGCGCTGCACAACAAGACCATGCGATCACAGACGTTGGTCAAACATTACGTGAAATGATGCCATTTATCAAATCAAAACGTATTTCTAAATAAAATAAAGTGAGCGTTGGGGACATAAGGAAAAGCACTAATTGGCAGTAGGTGTCTGAAGTGAAACTGCGTTTTAACAAACTTGTTTCACTTCTATTGTCAGTGTTCGCAAAGCAGTATTCTCGGCAGAACTTCGCAATTCGGCAAAATTAGAAAGCAATTTTGCTCATCGCTCGGGTTCTGCTCGAATCCTAAACGCTTTGCTCACAACCTCGATACACCCTTGCCGGGGTGGGACGGCGAAAGCTTTTTGTAAAAATGAACTTTCTGTCCCGCTCCCCCTGACCGCTTACTCACACAAATTCAAGTTATTATAAGGAGCTGTTTAAAATGTCTAGCCATATTCAAATTTTTGATACGACACTACGAGATGGTGAACAAACACCAGGCGTCAGTTTTTCATTTGATGAACGCCTTAAAATTGCAACTCAGTTAGAACAATGGGGCGTTGATGTGATTGAAGCTGGATTCCCCGCTTCAAGTGAAGGAAGTTTCCAATCCGTCCAAGCGATTGCACGTCATTTAAAACGCACAACCGTCACAGGACTCGCACGTTGCTTGAAATCAGATATCGATGCGGTATACGAAGCAACAAAAGACGCTGTCTCTCCATCCATACACGTCTTTATCGCAACGAGCCCTATCCACTTAACATCTAAACTCAATATGACAGAACAAGAAGTTTTAGATTCCATCGACAAACATGTACGTTATGCAAAAGAACGTTTTGACATCGTACAGTTCTCACCTGAAGATGCAACACGTACACCATTACCATTTCTTATCCAAAGTGTCCAAGCTGCTGTTGATGCTGGTGCGACAGTTATCAATATCCCAGATACAGTCGGCTACACGTATCCTCAAGAATATGGTCAGATTTTCAGAACACTCATTGATGAAATAAAAGCGCCCCATCCGATTACGTATAGCGCCCACTGTCACGATGACCTCGGCCTAGCAGTCGCAAATAGTATGGCAGCGATTGAAAATGGTGCGACACGTATTGAAGGAACCGTCAACGGTATCGGCGAACGTGCCGGCAATACCGCATTAGAAGAAGTCGCACTTGGTCTTTACGTCCGTCAAGATCACTATGGTATTCAGACGAATCTTCAGCTAGATGCGACAAAACAAACATCGGATTTGATCGCACGCTATGCAGGACTACGTGTGCCACGTAATAAAGCGATTGTTGGGAAAAACGCATTTAGTCACGAATCAGGTATTCACCAAGACGGTTTCTTGAAGAATCCAGAAACGTATGAAATTATGACGCCACAACTTGTCGGCGTTAAAAATACAGAACTGCCACTCGGTAAGCTATCTGGCAGACATGCGTTCCAAGATAAGCTGAAACAACTCGGTTATGACATTGATGCTGAAACACAAAAAGGACTTTTCAAAGCATTTAAAGGCATTGCTGATAAGAAAAAACATGTCACAGATCGTGATATCCATGCATTGATTCAAGGTTCAGAACATGAAAAACACGCTGCATATCAATTGGATTCATTACAATTACAATTCGTTTCAAAAGGCCTTCAAAGTGCTGTCGTCGTCTTAAAAGATCAAGCAGGCAATACGTATCAAGATAGCAGCATTGGCACAGGTTCTATTATTGCCATTTATAATGCCGTTGATCGTATTTTACAATGTCAGCCTGAACTTATTGACTATCGTATTGACGCTGTTACAGAAGGCCGTGATGCACAAGCAGAAGTACACGTCAGCTTACAACTAGATGACAAACAAGTCACTGGTGTCGGCTTTGACCATGATATTTTGTATGCCTCATGCAAAGCGTATGTAGAAGCTGCTTCACAATTAGCTGCTGCACCTAACAATAAAGAAGGTGAAACAGAATGACCTTTCATATCGTAACTTTACCGGGTGACGGTATTGGACCTGAAATTATGGAGGGAACACTTGATGTTCTCGCTGATTTATCCAAAAAATTCAACTTTGATTATGACGTTACAGAATATCTTATGGGCGGGAGTGCGATTGATGCAACGGGGCATCCCCTACCTGAAACGACTTTAGAGGCCTGTCAACAAGCGGATGCGGTTTTGTTAGCAGCAATTGGTGGTCCTAAATGGCAAGATCCGAATAATCGCCCCGAACACGGTTTATTGCAATTGCGTAAATCACTCGGGTTATTTGCCAATATTCGGCCAACACGTGTCAGTGAGCATACCGTCAACCTATCGCCATTGAAAGCGGACATCGTTGCACAAACTGACTTAGTCATCGTGCGTGAATTGACGAGTGGCATTTATTTCGGTCAACCAAGCCACTGGAACAATAATGAAGCAGTTGACACGTTGACATATACGACACATGAAATCGAACGTCTCGTGCATGAAGCATTTCAACTCGCACAGCAACGACGTCAAAAGTTGACATCCGTTGATAAAGAAAACGTCTTAGCTTCTAGTAAGCTATGGAGACAAACGGTCAATCGTATTGCTGAACAATATCCTGATGTAACGGTTGAACATTTACTTGTAGACGCTTGTAGCATGCACTTGCTCAAACGCCCTACTGACTTTGATGTCATCGTTACTGAAAACTTATTCGGCGATATTTTAAGCGACGAAGCATCTATGCTACCAGGGTCACTTGGACTGTCTCCGTCTGCAAGTTTCAGCGAATCAGGCCCCGCACTTTATGAACCGATTCACGGCTCAGCACCCGACATTGCAGGTCAAAACAAAGCCAATCCATTCGGCATGCTGCTATCCCTTGCCATGTGTTTACGTATTTCAGCACAACGTGACGATATGGCAACATGGTTAGAAAACGCCGTATATTCGTTGATTGCACAACAAATCACAACACCTGATTTAGGCGGTAACGCAACAACAACCGATATTTTTGAAGCACTACAAACACGTATCAAGGAGGTATAAAAATGGGACGTACACTATTCGATAAAATTTGGGACAACCACGTCATTACAGGACAAGCAGGAGAACCACAACTGTTATACATTGATTTACATTTAATTCATGAAGTCACTTCTCCACAAGCATTTGAAGGATTGCGATTACAAAAGCGCCCATTACGCCGACCTGATTTGACGTTTGGTACACTCGATCATAACGTCCCAACAGTTGATATTTTTAACATTAAAGATGAAATTGCGAACAAACAAATTCAAGCGTTACAAAAAAACTGTGATGAATTTGGTGTGACCCTCTTTGATATGGGCTCAGACGAACAAGGGATCGTTCACATGGTCGGACCTGAAACAGGATTGACACAACCAGGTAAAACAATTGTATGTGGCGACTCACATACAGCAACACATGGTGCTTTTGGTGCCATCGCATTCGGTATCGGAACGAGTGAAGTAGAACACGTCTTCGCAACACAAACACTTTGGCAAACGAAACCGAAAAACTTAAAAGTTGATATTACAGGCGAATTGCCTAAAGGCGTTTATGCGAAAGACATTATTTTACATTTAATTAACCAACATGGCGTAAACTTTGGTACAGGCTATGCAATTGAATTTGCCGGCGAAACAATTGCCAGCTTATCTATGGAAGCACGGATGACAATTTGTAATATGGCGATTGAAGCTGGGGCAAAATACGGCTTAATGCGTCCAGATAACACAACATTTGACTACATCGCTGGTCGCCCATATGCAGGAAACCTTGAAGAGAAAAAATCAGCATGGGAAGCACTTTATAGCGATGACGACGCTGTTTTTGACAAAGTGATTACACTTGATGTGACAGAACTCGAACCACAAGTGACATGGGGCACAAGTCCGGAAATGGGTGTAAACTTCTCAACACCATTCCCTACGATTGAAAACAGCAATGATGCACGTGCCTATGATTATATGGGCTTACAACCAGGACAAACTGCAGCGGATATACCACTTGGTTATGTATTCCTAGGCTCATGTACAAATGCACGCCTATCTGATTTAATTGAAGCGAGCAAGTTTGTCAAAGGTCAACGTGTCCACGAAAACATTACAGCCATTGTCGTGCCAGGTTCAAGACAAGTGAAACAACAAGCAGAAGCACTCGGACTAGATCAAGTATTTAAAGACGCGGGATTTGAATGGCGTGAACCCGGTTGTAGCATGTGTCTCGGTATGAATCCAGACCAAGTCCCTGCTGGTGTCCACTGTGCATCAACGAGCAACCGTAACTTTGAAGGTCGTCAAGGTAAAGGCGCACGCACACACCTTGTATCACCTGCTATGGCAGCCGCAGCAGCAATACACGGTCATTTTGTAGATGTTAGAAAGGTGGTGCACGCATAATGGAAGTAAAACCAATTACAGAATATACAGGAAAAGTGGTTACTTTATTTCACAACAATATTGATACCGATCAAATTATTCCGAAAGTCCATTTGAAACGTATCTCAAAACTAGGCTTTGGACCGTTCCTGTTTGACGAATGGCGCTATTTAGAAGATGGCTCAGATAACCCTGACTTTGCGTTGAATCAACCGGAAGCCAAAGGCGCAACTATCTTGATTACAGGCGAAAACTTTGGCTGTGGCTCAAGTCGTGAACATGCCGCATGGGCGTTAAAAGATTACGGTTTTCAAGTGATTATCGCAGGGAGCTTCAGTGATATTTTTTATATGAACTGTACGAAAAATGCACTACTCCCTATCGCACTGGATCAAGCAACACGTGAGCGTCTGGCACAAGAGACAGAACTCACGATTGATTTACCGAACCAACAAATTAAAACAGCACACGAATCATTCAACTTTGATATTGATGAAACGTGGAAACATAAGCTCGTTAATGGCTTAGACGACATTGCGATCACTTTACAATATGAATCAGCAATAACTGAATATGAACAACAACACTAAGGAGTGAAAGATATGACTGTAAAAACACAAACCGTTACTGCGAAAGATGTCGATGAGGCATTTTTACGCATACAACAAACCGTCAAACAAACACCATTAGAGAAAGATCATTACTTATCAATGAAATATGACTGTAACGTCTACTTGAAACGTGAAGACTTGCAGTGGGTACGCTCTTTCAAATTGAGAGGTGCTTACAACGCTATTTCCGTCTTACCAGAAGAGCAGCAGGCACAAGGCATTACGTGTGCAAGCGCAGGTAACCATGCACAAGGTGTCGCATTTACCGCACGTCAATTAGACTTACACTCTGTCATCTTTATGCCAGTGACAACACCAAATCAAAAAGTGAGCCAAGTCCAATTTTTCGGCGGCAACAATGTTGAAATCAAACTCGTTGGCGACACATTTGACGATTGTTTAAAAGAAGCATTGGCATATACAAAGGCACATGACATGACGTTTATTGATCCATTTAACAACGTACATACCATTGCCGGTCAAGGCACACTTGCGAAAGAAATTTTAGTGTCAGCTGAACAAGAAGCCATTTCATTTGATTATTTATTTGGTGCTATTGGCGGCGGCGGTTTGATGTCCGGCGTAGCCACATACTTTGCCGAACACGCCCCACAAACGAAACTCGTCGGGGTCGAACCATTAGGCGCAAGCAGTATGCACGCCGCAGTCCAACAACAACAAGTCGTCACACTACCGAATATCGACAAATTCGTTGACGGCGCATCCGTCGCACGTGTTGGTGAAATTACGTTTAATATTTGTAATCGCCTTTTATCAGATTATGTCCAAATTGATGAAGGTGCGGTCTGTTCCACAATTCTCGACATGTACTCTAAACAAGCCATCGTCGCAGAACCCGCTGGCGCATTAAGCATTAGCGCCTTAGAACAATATCGCGACCAAATTAAAGGCAAAAACGTCGTCTGTATTATTAGCGGTGGGAACAATGACATTAACCGTATGAAAGAAATTGAAGAACGTTCTTTACTGTATGAAGAAATGAAACATTACTTCATTTTGAACTTCCCACAACGTCCAGGCGCATTACGTCAATTTGTAAATGACGTACTCGGACCACACGATGACATTACAAAATTTGAATACTTAAAGAAAAGTTCTCAAAATACAGGTACAGTTATCATCGGTATTCAGTTACAAAACCATCAAGACTTGCAACAACTGATTCGTAATGTTGATACATTCGATCCTAAAAACATCTATATCAACGAAAACAAAATGCTCTATTCACTCTTAATTTAGTGGTAATGAAAGAAACTGACAACAGTAGGAAGATGCCTATTGCTGTCAGTCTTTTTATTTGATGGTCTACAATACAAAAAAGAGACGTAAACAACGCCCCTTTTTCATTATGCTCTAGTTTACTGTTTAATGACTGCCCCGAGTGGCCGTCTCTTATTACTCTAGTTTATGGTTTAATGACTACCCTGAGTGGTCGTCTCTTTAATATGATTATATTGGAATCTATCGGTTTTTACAATGTTGGATGTAATACAGTGTATGCATCATATGCATTTTAGCAAGAAGCATCGTTGTTTCGTGCCAAGTGTTTGAAGTGAAAATGTATTTTATCATTTTATCTTTGCTAGCCATCTTTTCGGAGAGCAGTAATAGTATAATCATTTAGTAAATTTGATTTCTCCCCCTATTGAAATTTTAATCTCACTAAAATTTCAATACAGGATGTGTATAAATAAAATGCAATACAGTCCATGCTTGGCTGACTAGAATCTAAAAACTTCTCTTAAAACGCAAAAAAAGAGAAGTCATAACGACCTCTCTCGTTGAATTACCTGGCACCGTCCTACTCTTGCGGAACGTAAGTCCGACTACCATCGGCGCTAAAGAGCTTAACTTCTGTGTTCGGCATGGGAACAGGTGTGACCTC
>NZ_JXWY01000043.1 GCF_000934465.1 Staphylococcus microti
GAGTACAGGCTCACATTGCCTTAACTCCTCCTATGACACCATCATAGTGGGAGTTAATTATTTAGTTAATGGTCTTTTTTTTAAGTGTCCTTGACATGGGGTCCACTTTACACTTAGTCTTAGTTTTCATGCTTTTTATTTAGAACTTTTCCCAATATTTACGGAACATATGTGAAACGGCAACATGTAAAGGTGCTTGTATCAGGCGATACATCCCCCATGGCATGCTCGGTACAAAGTCATGCAAACCAATCATACATTGTGTCGTATCTTTACCGAGTCGTCGTATTTCAAAACGTGGTTGGCGTGCACTTGCACCGACTAACAAGCCACCTGTAATATCCATAATCACACCTGTCGTACGTTCACTGTGCTTAGCATGTTGCATCTTAATCAATGGTATGTTGAACGGCTTTAATACAATGGTAAAGTATTCACCATCGTATACGCCATTAACAAGACGCCCGTGCAATGTTTTTAAAAAGCGACCATACAACGACAGTGCTCCTTCCATTGTAATGCCTTTAGGAATATTCAGCGATTGAATAGAACGTACAGAATGCACGTCTTGTGCCACGTGTGCTAACACATGTTTCCCACGTTGCCAACGCGTTGTTTGGCGTTTTTCATACGATACGGATATGCCATATGCGTTAAATGTTTCCATCAATATAGATGATGGTTTTGCTTGAATAACGAGCACCTGTGCAACATTTGATTGTTGAAGCGCCACGGCGATGTTTTCATATACTAATTGTGCACGATCATGTTCGTTTGCTTGTGTCAATGCCGTGTAAGAACGTATCGGCTCGCCAATAATCGCAACAAAGTCCATCTGTGCCATTGCTTGTTGCACATCTGCCAAGTCAAATAAGTCGATTGTTTGAGATATGCCTGTTGTCGTTTGTGTGACACCTGGTGCGACTTGAACATACACTTCATGTCCTTCTGCTATTAATGTCTCGACATAACGTTTCGTATAAGGTTGACCATCTGTTAAGATTAAAGCTTTTACCATTTGTCTCCCACTCTCATCTTCTTCAATTACCCACATTATAACAAATTTGACATCATTGCTCTCTTCATATACTTAACGCATATAAGATAGCCATCAAATGAATAACAAAAAGGCAAGAACAATGATGCTCTCGCCTTTTTTGAATCTTACTTATCTAATTTTAAACCTTTTTCAAGTTCGTCAATTTGTTTCATTGTTGTTGTTACAGAACCAGATGCAAAGTACCATAACTTCGGATCTACTTCTACAACTTCACCTTTTTTAATTGCATTAACGTCTTTAATTACATCGTTACCAAGTACTTGTTTCGCAGTTGATTTACCACCAATTGCTTGTCCGCGGTCCATCGCAAAGATAATATCTGGGTTTTTCTCACTCACATATTCATTTGTAACGTTTTGACCATGACCACTTGATTTTACGTTGTCATCAGCTGGTTTGAAGCCTAATGTATCGTATACAAAGCTACCGAAACGATCTCCAGCACCGTATGTTGATAATTCGCCTTCATTTACTAATAAGTACATTGCTTTTTTGTCTAAGTCTTTTGTTTTTGCTTTCATATCAGCAATTTTTTTGTCCATGTCTTCGTTAAGCTTTTTCACATCGTCAGCTTTGTCATAGATTTTACCAAGTGTTTCAGCGTTCATTTTCATTGAATCTACGTAGTTATCGTAGTTTGCACCCATGTATACAATAGCTGCTTTAGGGGCTGCTTTTTTCAATTCATCCATCACTTGTTGGTTAGCTGTACGTGCTGATAAATAAATGACATCTGGTTTTACTTTCGCAACAGCGTCGTAGTTTACTTCTTTCAAGCTACCTGTATTTTCATATTTGTCTGCTTTGTATTCTGATAAGAAATCAGGTAATGATGAACCATCTTCACCTTTAGGTAATGCTGCAACTTTGCTTTCTAAACCAAGTTCTTTCATTGTGTCTAATGTACCGTAGTCGAATACAACCGCTTTTTTAGGGTTCACTGGTACTTTAACTGTATCTTTGTATTCTTTGTCTTCGCTACCGTCTTTTGCTTCACCTGCAAGTGTAAAGTTGTTTTTCACTTCAACTGTTTTTGGTTCGCCGCTGTCTTTGCTTTCTGACTTTTTATCGCTGTCACTGCTGTTACCACAAGCTGCTAATACTAGCATCATTGCTAAAACGACTAATAATCCTAACTTTTTCATTATTTTCCTCCTGTTGCTCCAGTAAATGTTTTATTTTGAATCTGATGATACATACAAGGTATTTCATCAAAGTAAATACATATTTGTTGCCCACGAATCGTTTCGATTTTAACATCCATTTCATAAAGCTCTCTCAACACGGTCGAATTAATGACATCTCGTTTGTCTGACGCTTTGACGAGTTTACCGTCTTTCAACGCCACAATGTCATCTGAATAGACAGACGCAAAGTTAATATCATGTAACACCACGATAATCGTTTTGTTATGAAAAGCAGCTAACTCACGTAATGTTTGCATAATTTGAACGGAATGTTTCATATCCAAGTTATTCAACGGTTCATCGAGCAAAATATAATCCGTGTCTTGGGCAATCGTCATCGCAATATAAGCACGTTGGCGTTGACCACCAGACAATGTTTTTAAATAACGGTGACGAATATCGTCAAGCTTGAGCAGTGAAATCGCTTCATTGACTTTCTCTTTGTCTTCCTTTTTCAAATAGCCTTTAGAATAAGGGAAGCGTCCAAAGTTCACAAGTTGTTCTACTGTGATATTTAATTCTGTATGATTCGTTTGTTTCAAAATAGACAGTTGCTTCGCTAAGTCGCTACTATTGTAGTCTTCTATGCGTCGCCCTTCGATTTGAATATCGCCTGAATCATAATCGTTCAACCGACTAATTGCTGACAACAAGGTACTTTTCCCTGCGCCATTCGGTCCGATGAGTGAGGTAAGTCGTCCCTTTTGAACATCAACATTGATATCCGTCAAAATCTGTTTGTTATCAATTGATTGGTTTAACCCGCGAATACGGATCATGCTGTCGTCCTCCTTCTCATCAATAAGTAAATAAAGTAAATACCACCAATTAAGTTAATCAAGATACTCACTTGTGTCGTTGCTTCAAAGAGATTCTCTACGATCCACTGTGCTAAAAATAAACTGATCCAGCTAATACACATCGTTGCTGGCAACATATATTTGTGTTCAAATGTTTTCATCAACTCATGTGCCAAGTTCACCGTCAATAAACCTAAAAATGTAATCGGTCCAACTAACGACGTCGCAATGGCTACCATTAACGCAACAACAATCAGTAAAAAGCGCGTTAATTGATTGTAATGAATACCCAGGTTGATTGCTTGTGCACGACCTAGCAACAAGACATCCATATACGGCATCATCCATATTGTAATGACAAGTAAAATGACGAGTATCACACCACATATTGTGACTAATCGTGGGTTCGATGCGTCAAAGTTTGCAAACATTGCACTTTGTACAACTAAGAAATCTTCCGGATTAATCAGTAGTTCTAAAAAGCCTGTAAGACTTCTGAAAAACGTCCCGAGTATGACACCGATTAATAAGATAAAATACACCGAAAACTGACCAACTCTGAAAATCCCTTCAAATAGCAATAATGCAAAAACAATCATCGCCACGAGAGATATTGTAAAGTTTAAGTAAAAGTTTGTGATGAATATAGAACTTGTCCCAAATACAAACAATATCAACACTTTACTGAACAGATACACGGCATCTAAGCCCATAATGGATGGTGTTAATAAGCGGTTCACTGTAATCGCTTGGAATACGACAGTCGAAGCCGCAATCGCTGCCCCTACGAGTATGATTAATATGAACTTTCTTAATCGACTCATGATTTGATATTCAAAAATCTCAAAATCAATACCGATTAAAAGATACATCGCAGCTAAAATAATCGTTACGCCACCTAAGATGAGTAACTTTTGTAAAGGTTTATTGGACATAATGACGTCGCCCCCTTACTAGCATGACGATAAAGATTAATGTTCCGAAGACACCAATCGTTAAGCCAATATTAATCTCGTATGGATACACAATTACACGTCCTAAAATATCTGAGAACATCACGAAAATCGCACCGAGTAACGCTGTATGTGGCAACGCATGTTTCAAGTGATCACCACGGAAAATGGACACGATGTTAGGCACAATTAAACCTAAGAACGGCAATGTCCCAACCGTTACGACAACAAGCGCTGTAATCGTCGCTGTAATAAACAAGCCAATGTTCATAATCAGTTCGTAGTTCAGACCTAAGTTTTTACTAAAGTCTCGTCCCATGCCGGCAATGGTAAATTGATTGGCAAAAATGTATGTCAATATCAAAAGCGGAACACTTAAATACAAAATCTCGTAACGTCCACTTGTGATAATGGCAAAGTTACCATTTAACCAGTTGCCTAAACTTTGAACAGCGTTCGTACGTAATGCAAGAAACGTTGAGAAGCTTGAAACAATGCCACCCAACATAATCCCGATTAATGGTACGAAAATCACGTCTTTGAACTTGATACGCTGAATCATTTGAACAAACAGAAATGTTCCAGCAAGACTACAAGCAACTGCAAAAACAAGTTTTACAAGGATGTGCTGTGATGGGAAGAAGAGCAATGAGATAAGAATCCCAAGTTTCGCCCATTCCATCGTCCCAGCTGTTGTCGGGCTGACGAACTTGTTTTGCATCATTTGTTGCATAATCAAACCTGCAAGTGCTAACGTACTTCCCGATATTAAAATGCTGACCGTCCTTGGTATACGACTTGCGAACAAAATATTAAGCTGATGCTCATCGAGTGAAAAGAGTGCATGAATTGGCACACTACTCACACCAATAAACAAAGAACACACAGTCAGAACACAGAGTACTGCAAACAACACATAACCATTCATTAAATAACGCATCACTCTGTCTCCTTTTTAAAAAAGCAATGATAACGACAATGCAATTGAAAATCATTATCAATAAAATTTTAGCACCTTTAGTTGCAATTATCAATTGAATTTTATATATATTTTTTGAAAAATATCGTTTACTTTTAACATAGAAAAAGCGTGACATTAGACATATTGATGCATAACATCATTGTGTCCCATCTCACGCTTTACACTCGTATGGTATTAGCCTCGTCCTAAAAATAGCAGCATTACAAATAATGTCGTTAACACGGCAGCTACAATCATCGTGTTCGTTGCTTTATTGCCTTGCTGTTCTTTAATTAGTGTACGAATGGCAATTACCCAACTGACTACTACTGCAATCGCCAATAGAATCATCCACACACTCATATTGACAACACACCTCCGTTAGCGTCATTTTGCACGCTTATCTTACCATAAAACTGCATAAAGCGGTGTAACAAATACCTAGATATAAGTAAGTTAAAAAATAAAGATAGCTTGAATACAATGCGTTCACGATGAATAATATAACCCCAAGTTAGTACCTCTACTTAATTAATCTGTTTATGAAATTCCAAATTTTTCCATGTACTATATTTAACAAAATTCATTACATACAATATGTTATGCTGTTTACAAATAGGGCTTTACGAGAATGACTAAATGACTGCTACAACTTCTATGTTAACAGTACTTTTTACATAGCTTTGCAGAAAATATATCTAACGGTATCACTGCATATTTAGAACAAAATGAATTGAATCATCAAGTAGCTGATATTATAGCAAGCGTATTTATTGGGGGCTTTAATTCATGAAACGAAAAAGAAAGGTTTACTTAATACTATTAATCGTTACTGCACTATGTTATTTTATTTTGCCAGAAATAACAGGTAATTATCATATTGCCACTAGAACATTCGGCATAATTCCTTTTACTTTCTTTGTCTTATTTATATTAAGTTCCGATAAAGAAGATTGAATTTTACCATTCAGAAAGAGGGTCGTAGAGAGGGACAAAAAGTTTTCGTCGTCCCGCTCTCTTCATTTTTCACAAAACAAAAACGCCACGGCAACTTGGGGGATTGCCATGACGTTGATACTTGGGTTGGTTATAGGGTTAATAAAATAACATCAATAATACTGGAAGCATGATGGAACTCAATACAGCTGATAAAATCATACCAATCGAGCTAAATGCGCCTGACTCTAAATCCATCTCTAGGGCTCGGGCAGTCCCAAAGGCATGAGAGGCGTTACCAAAAGTCATACCACGCGCAATGGCTGACTCGAAACGCGTCATACGGATTAATAAGGCACCTAGCATACTTCCTAGTAATCCTGTTGCGATGATAAACATGATCGTCATCGTGTCTTCACCGCCAAGTTGATGTGATACTTGGACACCGACTGCCGCTGTAATAGAGCGGGGTAACAATGTCACAATTTCATCACGGTGATAACCGAGCAGTTTAAGAGAGAAGAAAATCAGGGAAAAATTCAACACAACTGCTGTTATCACACTCATAAAGATAATTTTAAAGTTTTTAACAATCTTATGTCTGTTTACATACAATGGATATGCCAGGCATACCACGGTAGAGCTCAGCAAATGATTAATCCATTTACCGCCAACCATGTAGGTATGATAGTCTATATGGAATAGAAGGAGTATTGCTATCACACCGAGAGACGCTACCAATGCGGGGTTCAATATTGGCGTTTTGAACTTGTTGTATAGCTGTTTCGCAATGATATACATTACAATAGTGAGCGCAATCATTGTAATGGTCTGCAAAGTTGTCATATATGTCTATGTGATCCTTTATGGAATACTTTGCCCATCACCATTTTTTCAGCCACTAATCCTGAAGTTAATGCGACGAGCAATGTACCAACGACAACTAATGCGAAAAAGACAACAAAGTTCATATCTATCTCGGTAATGACATCCATCACACCTATCACAGATGGAACGAAGAAAAAGACCATTGTTGCGAGTAGGAAGTTTGCACCATCTTTGACCCATGTTACACGAACAATTTTAAGTTGCAATAACGTATAGAACAAAATCAGTCCTACAATGCTACCTGCTAACGGAACATGGAAAAATGATTGAATCCAGCTACCTAAGCGCGTGATACCGTAAATCAGGGAAATTTGCCATATCACATTTAAGTACTTCATCGCTGTCATCCTACTCACCTCTCTTCGTTTCGATAGCTATATTATAGCTTCTATCGACTCATTATAAAAATACAGCTTTTTCATATAACCTATTACTTTTAGTTATAGGTCGTCTGTATTTGTGGCTTTTGTTAAAGGTAGATGAATATTGACATAGTCTAAAAACGTCTCCGTCGCATGATTAAGCGGCGTATCTTTCTTCCAGATTACCCCCATCTCCCAATGCAATGTTTCATCTTGCAATTCAATCACACGAATATCCTCATTTTGGCGAATAATACGACCAATCGTCTCCGGCAAAATGCTAATCCCCATCTTCGCCGTCAGTAAATGTTCAATAAAATGCCATTGTGAAATACGTGACACAATATTTGGTACAAAACCGGCTTTGCGTGACGCTTCAATAATGCGGTCATTCAAGTAAAAATCTTCATTGAATAAAATAAAGTCCTCATTTTGCAATTCTAATAGCGAGATTTTCTCTTTATGTGCCAAGCGATGTGAGTGATGCATAATGACTTCAAAGCGCTCATCATACAGCGGAAATGCATCAAAGCGTGTGCTATCCACCGGTAACGACGTCACACCTAAGTTAATGTCACCATTATGTATTTGTGCTTCGATCGTCTTGCCCCCATTTTCAATCAAACTGAACGTCACATTTGGGTATTGCTGATGAAAAAGGCCTAAAACTTTCGTAAAACGTGCCATATCCATAATCGCCGATAAGCCAATCGTAATATGTCCCGTTTCAACACCGACGATGCTTTGTATCTCATTCGGTAAATTGCGATACAGCAATAAAATTTCTGCTGCCTTATCATAAAAGACGCGCCCAACGTCAGTTAAGCTCAATTGCCGTTTCGTACGATCAAAAAGCGGTTCACCCAACTCGGCTTCTAGTTCTTTAATTGCTTTACTAATCGTTGGTTGTGCAATATATAGCGTCTGTGCAGCACGCGTCATACCGCCTTGTTTTACAACTTCTACAAAATATGTCATTTGTTTAATATCCATCTCGTCCACCTCACTTGAGACTATTGTATATCAATTATCCTATAATAAAAGTATGATACACATTATTTTTTAGATATGGAGGCTTTTAAATGGCACTAAAACTTGCGCGTATTTATGATAAACAGCAACCAGATGGCTTACGTATTCTAGTCGATCGTGTATGGCCGCGCGGGGTGTCCAAAGCTGATGCGCAGCTGAATATATGGCTGAAAGAAGTGGGACCCACAACCGCATTGCGAAAATGGTTTCATCATGAGCCACAAAGATTTGAGACATTTAAAGAGGCGTACATCGCAGAATTACAACAGAATACGACACAGCATGCAGCGTATCAACAACTGGCACACATTGTACAAACAGCTGAACAAGACGTTATTCTTCTTTATGCAGCAAAAGATACAACATATAACCATGTTGTTATTTTACGGCTGTTTAGAAAAAGACATGATAAAAGCGCAGTAATCCCTTCAACGACGAAGGTCTTACTGCGCTTTCTTGATTATTTAACGATTAATACTGGAATATTAACGCGTTTTGCAATTTTATGTGTCACGTGTCCAAGCACGTGCTTAATGTCCATTTCAGAACGTTTGTTACTCATAACAACCACATCATAGCCGCCTTCTTCAATTTCAGCGACGATTTCTTTTGTTGCTGAGCCAGTCGCAAATTTCACTTCATAAGATAAGTTCAATTCATCTAGCTTATCTAAGAATGGTTGCAGTTCTTCTTCTTTTTCTTTCACAACGTCATCAAAATGTTTACCTTGATAACGCACATAGTTTGCAAGCTCTGTTTCAGAAACGACGTTAAAAACGACAATTTCACTTTTTTCGTCCGCTTGTGATAGCTTAACAAGTTGTTCTGGTACATTGTTAAAGCTGTTGCCGAAATCATATGGTACGAGAATTTTATTATACATAGCAATGCCTCCTCAATTGTTACGTGCTCTATATGATGGCGCTAACCATTGAATCTTATTGCCTATCTCTATCACCTATATTTTAACATTTTTGAAACGCTTTCACAAATTTACCTATTTCATAAATATATTTAAAATTATGCCTCACAACCTATTCAACGCCTTAAAAATACTTTACAATATAATAGTAATTCAATGATTTAACGTTTTATTTTCAAAGGGGTGTATAAATTGTATTTTACCGAACTGAGCGAACAAGAATATGTTGATTTTATTCAACAACACTTTGTTCACTTTACACAAGACATCGAACATTACCGTTATCGTCAACAGCACGGAAATAGAGGTTACCTGCTTGGTGTCAAAGATGACAATGAACAAGTAATTGCGGCGGGATTATTCTCCAGTGCGTCTGTTTTCCGTTTTTTTAATTATGTTTACAGCCATAGAGGACCTGTCATGGATTATCAGAATGTAGCACTTGTTAAATATTTTTTCGAATCGTTAACACGTTATTTTCGCCGTCGCCGTTGTATTTTTATTCAAGTCGATCCCTATATCCAATTAACTGATCGTGATCATAGCGGGAAGGTCATCAAAACATATGACCAGAACGATTGGATTGCCCAAATGGAAAACTTAGGCTATAAACTTCAGCACTATCAACAAGGCGTGAGTTCTTACAGTCAAGCTCGCTGGTTATCAGTACTCCCGCTATCAGGTAAAACCGAACATGATTTGTTAAAGGCGATGGATTACAACACATCTCGTAGTATTAAAAAATCACAAGAGATGGGTGTGAAAGTTCGTGACTTGACACGCGATGAAATGGATCACTTCTATGCTTTATACCAAATGGCAGAAGTAAAGCACAACTTTTCAATGTTTGACAAATCCTATATGTATCAATATTTAGATATGTATCCTTCGACAAGCATGATGAAGTTAGCATACATTGATTTAGAAGAACACATGGCAGGGTTACAAGTCGAGTTAGAAGAAGCTGAACAACGTCGCGCTACTTTACAACAAGGGGTAGATGAAGCACCGAAGTCTAAAAAGCGTCGTAATCTCCTTAAAGATCAAGAAGTTATTTGTGAGAGTATTAAAAAGCGTCTTGCAGAAGCACAAGCATTACAAGCTAAACACGGCAATATGCTAGATCTCGCAAGTGCGATCTTTCTTGAGAATCAAAATGAGCTTGTCTATATGTTTAGTGGTTCAAACCCTGAGTTTAACCGTTACATGGGCAACTATACATTGCAGTGGGAAATGATTCGCCACGCATTGAATAATGGCTTGTCACGCTATAATTTTTACGGCGTTTCAGGCGTATTTACACGTGATGCACAAGACTATGGCGTGCTTGATTTCAAAAAAGGATTCGGCGGTTACGTTGAAGAATTAGTGGGTGACTTTATTAAACCCGTATACCCACTACTTTATCGCTTATTCAAACTAAAAACTGGTAGATAGCACACAAAAGGCAGGGACCGGAAAACCGATAAAACGGTGTCCCAATTCCTGCCTTTTTTCTATTGTGTTGCTCTTACATGCTCAAAATATTGTGCATCTAAATGATTCACATCAAGATGTTCAATTTGTAATGTCGTATGCGATAAGTGATACTTTTCTTTTAATAGCCGCTCAAGTCGATTGATCGTTTGATACGCCACTTCACTATCTCGACTTTCTAACACAACATGCGCACTGAGTGAATGATGCTCTGTTGTAATCGACCATAAATGAAACTCGTGGACGTCTAATACACCATCAACCGATGTCATCGCTTCGATAATTTCATCAATATCCATTCCTTCAGGTACAGCTTCCATTAGAATACGCCATGTATTGCGCATAATTTTGTAGCCGCCACGCATGATGACGACCGCAATAATCATACTTAAAATGGGGTCAATCAACTGAATATCCGTTAAATGAATTAAAATCACGGCAACAATGACACCTACTGAGTTTAATAAGTCTCCCATAAAATGCCACAATGCACTTTGAATGTTAATATTATTTTCCGTTTTGAGTGAACGCACAAGAATGATGGTCAGTACGATATTTACGATTAAGCCAATGGTTGCCACCCCGAGCATTAAACCACTATCAATGTCTTTCGGGTAAATAATGCGTAAAATCGCCTCGTAAAAAATCCATAACGAAATGAGTACGAGTGCTAAACCGTTGAGAAAGGCGGCCAATATTTCTAGACGCAAAAATCCAAACGTATAGCGTGCTGTTGGTGGGCGACTCGCAAAGTAAATTGCAATCATCGACAAGCCGAGTGCGGCGACATCACTCAACATGTGAAAGGAATCTGACAGTAGCGCTAAGGAATTCGATACGAGTCCTCCAACAAACTCTACAATCGTAAATATGAGCGTCAGTATTAATGAGAGCCATAATGTCGATTTCGAGTGTGTCTGCTGCTTGCGATGCTCCACATGATGAAAATATTCATGCCTTGCCATATCATCATCTCCTCTATTATTTTCAACTATACTACAATCGTCATCAAAAGGGAGATGTGATGCGTACAATTATGTGTCAAAGTGCTTTATCAAAAGAAAAGAGTGAACAGATATATGACGTATGACATCCTGTTCACTCTTACACTCATTTTATTTAATAATATCAATTAATTCTTTCTTAGATGCGGCACGGGCTGGAATCCACCCGAATACGACACCGATAAAGGTTGAAACCCCAACAGCGAGTAAAATAGAGCCTATGCTGACGGCACTTGTAATGTATTTTGGTGTGAGCGCGTCTACTAATGATGCAATTAAAATACCGAGAATAAGTCCGATGATTCCACCGATAAGACAGAGAATGACACTTTCGATAAGGAACTGAAACTCGATGTGACGACTCTTCGCACCGAAAGCTCGACGAATCGCAATTTCTTCTGTACGTTCTGCTACGGAGATGTACATCACGTTCATTACACCGATACCTGCGATAAAGAGTGAGATACCTGCGACAGCTGCAACGAAGTATGTGATTGAATCAAAAATTTGACCGACACTCTTCATTAACGCTTCTAAGTCCGTATATTGATATTCACCAAATCCTACTGCTGAACCATTTTTATTCAGTTTATCCGCAACATCATTGGCAATTTTCTTTTTATTTTGCTTTTCATCAAATAAAATTTCTAATTTCGGCGCACTTGGTTTCAAATGTGGCAAGTAATGTTCGACCGTTTTTGAAGGAATGTTGACGACATTTTGAATTTGTGCGTTATTTGCAATTCCTACCACTTCAAATCCCATGCCATCAATATAGATTGTTTTACCGATTGGATCGCCTTTAAATAACTCATCCGCAACGGTTTTTGATACCGTCGCAACACGGCTTTCCATTGTATTGTCATCTTCTGTAAAACCGCCCCCTTGCTCAGGACTTTCTAAAGATTTCTTTTTCACAACGGAAATTTCTGTTTCTTTTTTCTGTGTACTTGCTTTAGAAGACAAACCAAATGTATCGTCTTCCTTTATACGTGCATCTTTTACGCCCTTCACTTGGCGTGCAAGCTCAATATCGCCATCTGTAAAAGGATCTCTGTTCGGTGCATTCGCATCTTTTGCATAAAAATCAATAAGTGCTGCCCCTTTTGATGCACCGGCATTGCTGAATTCATCATTCGCTGTCTTTTTGAAACCATTACCAAGTGACATAATCGTGATAACCGCTGCAATACCGATAATAATCCCAATCATCGTAAAAATATTGCGTCGTTTATTTTTCATAATCGATAAAAGTGAGACATGAATGATATTCGCAAAGTTATTCATGTTGGTTCACCTCTTCTCGTTGAATCCGACCGTCTAAAATATGAATAACACGGTCTGCTTGTGCCGCCACTTTTGGATCGTGTGTGACGACAATCATCGTTGTGCCTCGTTCTTTGTTCAGTTGTAAAAATAAGTCCATAATATCTTGAGACGTTTTAGAGTCCAACGCACCCGTAGGCTCATCGGCAATGATAAACTTCGGTTTGTTTACAATTGCACGCGCAATCGCCACACGTTGCTGTTGCCCCCCAGACAATTTGTTCGGAACGAGACTTTCTTTGTCATAAAGTCCGACTTGATGCAAAATATCGATTACACGTTGCTTACGCTCACGTACACCGAGTCCTGCATATAAAAGTGGAATACTTACATTCTCCATAATCGTATTGTTTTGAATGAGTTTAAAGTTCTGAAATACGAACCCAACTGTTTCATTCCGAATTTCCGCCAACGCATTGTCTGATTTCGTCTTGTAGTTCGCACCGCCGAAAAAATAGTCGCCATCGTAACCTCTGTCGATAAATCCTAGAATATTAATTAACGTACTTTTACCTGAACCAGACGGTCCCATAATCGCAACAAATTCTCCCGCTTCAATGCGCAAGTTAATATCCTTCAATATATGATTGGTTTCGTTACCGTTTTTAAAGTGACGATTGACATCTACAAGTTCTATCATTCAGACACCTCAACTTTTTGACCATCTTTCACTTTATTATCTGGCTTTTTGATGAGTTTATCGCCTTTTTTCACACCTGTTTTCACAATAAGTGTGCCGTCCATTTCATCATATGTGACTTTCACTTTATGTGCTTTTCCTTTGTTGTCTACTACATAAACGTGGTCATCTTTCGTTAAAACATCTTTCGGCAATTTCAATGTATCTTGTGGAATTTCCGCTTCTACTGAATAACCATTGCGTACTTTGAAATCTAAGTTTCCGACCATCACTTCATATTTAGACGTTTCATTTGCATTGCCACCTGATGGACTGTTCTGAATCGGGTTACTTGTTGTTAATGATGTGTTGCCTTCTTCACCTGAGGCACCACCTAATTGCGCACCCACACCACCTGCACTACTTGCTTGTGACATCTCATTTTGTTCGTAACTTGTCGGCAATTGGCTAATTTTAATGATTTTACCAGTGCCTTTCTTACCTGTACTGTTGACTTTAACATTCACTTTATCGCCAACTTTAATTTTCTCTAAGTCATATTCAGATACAGTCGTTTTAATTTCTGGCTCATCTGAAATCAATTGTAAAATCGGTTCGCCATCGCCGACATTTGTTGTGTTTTTAAGCGATACTGTACCCGGGAATGTTGCATACACACTGTTGTTCACTTGCCCATCGTAACGATTCAACTGTTGCCATGCTTTATTAATCTCATTTTGATTACCATTCGCTTGTGCTTGATTCACTTGATCAACCAATGACTGACGTTGTGTGCCATCAATCGCGTAGTTAATGAGCGGTGTTCCTTGTTGCACGTATTGCCCATCTTCTACTTGCACACTGACAAAGTCGCCAAGTTGCGTATTATTTTGATATGTTTTAATCGTTTGCGGTGAGACCTTTCCAGACACCTGGATAGCTTTGTCTGCCTTAACTTCATATGTATCATATCCATCCTTCTGCGGTTTGTCGTCACTGAATGCTTTCACCGCCAAAGCAATGCCTAATAACAGCACAATGCCGACAACCGATAAAATAATAAGCGTACGCTTTTTCAACTGAATAACCTCCTAATAATTGTTTCAAACTTTTATTACTATTGTTCCAAAAACCCCAACATATAAATAGGTACCTCCCAAACAATAGACACTTTCCCTCTATTTAGTTATAACGTACATTTGTATACGATTACAAATAGTTTCAGAAAAAATTTTCGAGTAATGCTATAATAAAATTATTCTTTTAAAGGAGTGTATAATTAATGGAATATTCTAAACCGCTACATATTGAGAGTTTTGCGCAACAACGCTTTGAACCTAAAATAGGCTTAAAAATGCTTATTTTCTTAGTACTCGTAATAGCAACTTTGTTTGTTACTTCTATGGCGACTGACTTTTCAGCGTTAATCGAAGAAAGTGATGCAATTCAAGGCGCAGATGCGGAACAAATTGCTACTTTTACAAAATATGGCATGATAATTGGGGTCTTTTTCGGCGCACTCATTTCAGTAGGCTTTACGTTTCTCTTACTTTTTGTTATTGATAAAATTTTCAAGTCAGAAACACGTCCAAAGAGTATTTTTGCTGCTACCTTATTACGCGCAATTGTAATCTATGCAATTGGTCTCGTCGTAGCAATCATACAATGGATTGTTGGACTTGATCCAACACAAGTGAGTATTACGTCACTGAATATATTCGATACTGGTAATGACACACTTGCTATCATTGATATTACAAAATTCATCTCAGCATGGTTATTAGGTGTGACACTTCACTCAACTATGCACCTTAACAAGCGTTGGTCATGGATTTTTACAGCGATTTACCTTGTACTATTTGTCGTACTTCCATTGATTTTTTCACTTATTTAACCAAATCAGCCCTAAGACATGTTTTCGAATCGTCTTAGGGCATTTTTGTTACTTGCGTGCACGAATCAATCACTTTACAAACAGTGTAATAATACGATATTAGATCACAACATATTACATACAGAAACTTATTGTAATATCACACTTCTCACTGCGTATCTTAACACCTAGGCACTGAAACTAAACAGTTAGGCAATATTGATAACAACCCTTTAGCCATTTGATAACATGAATTTGTACTTAAATCGTTTATATAAAGAGTGACACTCTGAATTGTTTTATATTTTTGAAAAAGGGCATTTAAAAGAAAGCTCTTTCATTAGCAGGAGAAACGATTCTAGAAGTTAAAGGTCTTATTTATAATCAGAATGTTGTTATATAGTTGGAAATACCAATAAAAAAGAGGTGGATTTATTATGATGATACACCTAAGTAGCATTTTAGCTGGTATAAGTGTTTTTATTTCTGTTCTTTCTAGCTCGCTTATTGTAAAAAATTCGAATCTTAGTATTGCATGGAAGATAGTGGTATCTTCGGTGCTTACTGTAGTATTATTTTTAACAATAAATGGAATATTAAGTTTTATATTCCTTGATTAATTTAAAGAGCTGGGACATAATTCCTAGCTCTTTTTTACGAAGAAGGAGGTAGTTTATTTATGAGAGTTTTATTAGCTGTTATAGTCTACATTCTAGTCATTTTCATCAGAATAAATATCATAAAGACGCCCTATATAGACGAAAATACTAAAAGTTTAATATTTATTTTTGCTACTTTATTAATCCCGACTTTTATAATTCGTCCGATTTTTAATAGCAATGTTAAGGACTTAGAACCGCTGAACTATAAAGAACTAGAAGATACAATAAAACTTCCAAAAGGTACCACTCTATATACTAAAAAATCGTTATTTAACAATGGTATATATGTAAAAGGAAATCTAACTAAAAATAGTATAGTGATTGATCCCGTATTAATAGATAAATTGAAAATTGAAGAACTACGCTTTTTAATTTATCATGAGCTTGCGCATATCAAAAACAATGATATAACTAAGAACCAATTTTTATTTGCTTTGAGCTATGGGGTAACCCCTATTATTTTAATTCTAATCTCAAGATTTATTGATTTTAAAACGATGAGCCACTTAATAGCATATATAATCATCTCTGTAGTGATTTATTTAATTGTTATACTCTTGTATTTTCTTCATAAAAGAAAGAGAGAACTCGCATGTGATCGCTATGGCAGCTCTTATACAAGCAGTGAAGCCGGCACTCATGCCCTCATCGCTTTACAACAACTGGAGATATTGAAAGATACCAAATTAGTTTTGTTTTCTGATCATCCAAATTTGCATAAAAGAATTGAAAACCTTCAAAATGAATAAGGTCCTAGAAGACATTGATAGGAGCGTGCATATATGTTTTTAGTCGAGTTGAAATGTAATAATTACAATAAGAAATTGACGAAGCAAGATGAGATAATGATTAAAACCAAAGTATCTGAGTTAAAAGGTATCACGAATTTACAAAGCTGGGCAACCTTGCAAAAAATTTATTGTAAAGACTGTGCTACCACTAAATAAAATCATTTTTCTACTCACCACATCAATCTTTAAACACTAAAATGAGCAGTGCAAAAATCTAAGCAATAGATCGTTTCACTGCTAATTTTTCCTTTTTCATTACTTGCGTGCAAATATAATACGTTTCACAAGTAGTCCAAGTATATAGATGAGTAGCACAACTAACACACCTATCATGAGTTTTGGCGGGATATATGATTTGCCTTGTGCTAAATAGTAAATATTTGTGATAAGCAATAGCCAAGCGCCGACTTGAACAAGTATCATCGTCATTGCCAGTTCATTCGCATGTGCTTTAGTAGATAGGTCATTTTTGCCTTTTATGTTGCGTTCAAGTTGGGGGATATAATGTATCACTAACGTAATCAGCCCCCAAATGAGCATAAATATGAGTGGCAAACACCATAAGAAAGACTTCGCACCGTACTGGTCTGGTATCCCTTGATAGTCATAATGCGTGCCTACTTGATTCGGTATTTGACCGTAAACAGTCATTAAATAAATAACCATGCCGAGCCACAAAATAGGTATGAATAAGTTAAGTTTTTTCATTTATAATATCTCCCATCTTTTCTCTCACTGATGCTAAATAGACGGTTCCAAACTTTACAAGATGGACGAGTAACAAATACAACTCATAAAATTGAATGCGGTAAAATGCACCTGCTTGGAGGGGATATGTTTGATGATACGCTTCATAAAAATCGGCTGAGAACCCTCCAAATACTTTTGTTGCACCGAGGTCGAACTCACGATCGCCATACAATGGTGCGGGATCGAAAAGTGCAGGCGTCCCATCTATTAAAAACATATAATTTCCTGCCCATAAATCACCATGCAATAGCGATGGTTCACTATTATGTTGACGCAAAGTGACATCCATTCGCTTATACACTTGTTCAAATTGTTTAGCATCATGTTCTGCCCACAACCCTTCTGCTTCAATACGCTGAACAAGCGGCTTGATACGTTGATTCAGAAATAAATCACGCCATGACGTCTGCCATTGATTATCGAAAGACATTGTACTGCCTTGATAAGGTATTTCAAATCCAAACTGACCAATCGGACTCATCACTTGATGTAATTGTGCTACGAGTTGGCCTAACGCTCGCTGACTTCCTGATCCCCCTTCTTCTAAATAACTTAAAAGTAAGTAGGCGTCTCCTGCAATACAACCATTCGCAATCACGCTCGGTGCCGTAATACCTGCTTGCTCGAATGCTTGTAAACCTGCTATTTCCGCTTTATAAAAATCTGCTGGACGCTGTGGCTGTACGAGTAAAAAATATGTTTCTTCTGCCGTCTCAACGCGAAATGCCTGATTTACGTCTCCACCACGCACAGGTGTGACTGTTGTAATCCCCTCAATTGGCAATTGTTCATACCATTGTTGTTTCATAGTATCCTCCCCTTTAGACTTGTCTCTTTACTCTCATACCCTCATCTATCTCCACCAATCAGATTGGTTTTAAAGTATAATGTGATTCGCTATACTAATGATATTACAAGATTATCAAGTAAAGGAGTGCTCCATGATGACTGACAAACGTCAACAATTATTAGACACGTTCAACTATCGCTTCGCTTCAAAACGTTTTGATCCGAACAAAAAAATTGATGACAAAGACTTTGAGACAATTTTAGAAACAGGTCGTTTATCACCAAGTTCACTCGGCTTAGAACCTTGGAAATTCCTCGTTGTACAAGATACTGAATTGCGCCAAGCACTTAAACCTATTAGCTGGGGCGCACAAGGGCAGCTTGATACAGCAAGTCACTTTGTGATTCTTTTGGCGCGTAAAAATGTGCGTCCAGAATCTCCTTATTTCCAATACCATATTCGTGAAATCCGACATATGTCAGACGAAATGGTGTCTGCGATGATTGAAAAAACAACAAACTTCCAACGTGACAACCTTAAAGTTTACGAAGACGATCGCGCTTTGTGGGATTGGGCAAGTAAACAAACCTATATCCCACTCGGTAACATGATGACTGCCGCAGCTTTTTTAGGCATTGATTCTTGTCCGATTGAAGGCTTCCAATATGAAAACGTGGCTAAGGTGCTTGCCGATAAAGGTTACCTTGATACAGACGAATTCTGGCCATCTGTCATGGTTGCATTCGGCTATCGTGACGCAGAACCGACACGTGAAAAAACACGCCGTCCTGCTGAAGACGTTGTTCAATGGATTTAAACTCAAACACCCATTCACACTGGTACACGCCAGTCTGTGAATGGGTGTTGTCTTATTTTTCTGCTTCAATACGCATTAAATAGTCGATGAGTTCATCATAAAAATCAGTTAACTGCTCTGCATTATGAGTCGCGTCTAACGTATCATTACCGATAAAGTCGCTATGATCCCATCCGGTCATCGTCGGCATCACTTGCCATACGCCTTTTTGGAGCGGCGTGTCGGCTGTTACATCTACATGTGCTTCACCTGTCGGATATTGTGCGGATACAACAGATACTAAACCGTCATTTGGACGCCATATTTCATCCATCACACCACCAATTAAATTTCCAGTTAGCACATGCGCAAATGCCATACCAAAATCTATCATATGCTTACCACTCAATGTTTTATGCGTCGCTTGTCCATTGAATGTTTTGTAATAAATATTTGGATTCACAGACGTTTGTGCGTTAAATTTTTCTGCACCTGTCGTCGTTAGGTCATACAATGCGGTATCTTCAGAATCCCACAATTGGCTTTGTGCGACACGTTTGCCGTAATCAATCAGTGACTCCCCTTCTCGCTGTTTGAATCCCCAATGATGCATGCCTAAATCTAATGTACCGAGATGATTTCCGAACGTACGTGTTAAGCCATACAACAAATGACGGATAAATGGTGTATTACCGAGTTGGTCTGCCGCATGTGTCCCATTATGTGGCGTCGCAATCGTTGTAATCGACGTAATCATGCCATCTTGTCCACCTTGATATAGCGGACTCAACGTCCCACCGTGCTGTTGTTGATATAGACGTTCTTCATCATTCCCGTTGCGTAAATAATGTTCCAATAAGCGAATCGTTTGTCCGCCCATACTATGTCCAATCAAGTGAATCGGTTTCCCTGGTTGCCAGTCAGGATAAATGCCTTTATATGTCTTACCATAACGTTCATGTCCATACTTTTCTGCATGTGCTGCGCCATAATCCGCACGCCCACCGACAATGTAATGATACAAATCTACAACACGTTCATGGTTGCTTGCGATTGCGCTCACACTTGCCTCGTACATCTCGTACCCTTTATTACGTATATAGTCCTGTAAATTCGCCTTAGTACCGCCCCAATAGTTCATACCTTTCGGCGCCACATCTCCAACCATGCCCATAAATCCATGCACAAACACAAACGGATGTTGGTTGAGTGGTTGTTCTGGATTCGCTGTTTCAACAGGATTATCCGCTTTTCGTAAAGTATGTGCCGTTACCGACTCTTTATCGCCTGTTTCTGCATTAGGCGCATCCGTCACAACAGGTGCCGCTTCCTTACCATGTGTCACTGGTACAACCGTTGTTTTGTCCGTCGGTGCAAGAACTGGCGTAGGCTTAACATCCGTTACCTTGACGCTTTCCTCTGGCGTAACAATTGGGTGCCTATTATCATTTTGTATAGCGCTATCCTTTTCAACTTCTAACGACCTTTCTTTTGGTTTAGCTTGTTGTTGATTCGCTTCAAGCACATCATCATTCACGCTTGCATGCTGATCCACTACTATCTGCTTCTGCGCTTCTTCTAACGTAGCACGATTATCTACTTGTGATGCTGTTTCATTGAATGCCTTAGCTTGTTCAACACTGTCTGCTACTTCTGTTTGTTGAATTGCATGCTCAGACTGTACCATGTCTGCTTCTGCATCACCCGTTCCCAACATAAAGAAACATGTTGCAACAACAACCGACGTTGCACCGTATAAAGACTTACGAATAGAAAATACTTGCCTATGATTTGTCATCTGATCATCTCCTAACCAATATGTAAAAACGCTTACAAAAAATATAGCAAATTTCAACGTCCAACGTATCTATTTTTCCTAACTGTCGTGTTTCAATGCCTAACTGTTTGATGTTTAGACAAGCTATTCATTGACAGTATCCACCGCAAGACGGATGACTTATTGCATATTGTTATCTATACTTAAGTTAAAGCATTACCATTCTCATTAATAAGGAGTGATTACAATGCGTGTAAAAGATGTCATCATAGGTGCTTATAACGACCTATTAAACATGAAAATCAACTTGAAGAACGTTGCCATTACGGCAATCATCACTTTCTTCGCCAGTTCGATTATGACGCCATTTCTTGGTATTCCAGTCGGTCTACTCTTCTCAGGATGGCTTATTGAAAATAAACTCAATGACTAATACAATAAAACCTACATCAGCAGGATTTTTAAATATCGTGATGATGTAGGTTTTATTTAATGTTATAAATTTTGGAAACACTTCCAAATTCATATTCAATCGTGCAAAACATTATTATATAATAGTACACGCAACGATGTCCTTCATAAAATTTTTTATAAAGAGAGGTAATTTGTATGCTCAATTATTTACAACGCATTGGTCGCTCATTAATGCTACCAGTTGCCGTGTTACCAGCTGCTGCGATCCTTGTCGCAATTGCGAATATTATCGCTGCCACAGCAGGACAAAATGCCGCTTATACATTTTTCTTTAGTGCAGGTATGGGCGTCCTAGAAAATCTTGGCTTGTTGTTTGCCATTGGTGTCGCTATCGGTATGGCAAAGAAAAATGACGGCGCAACAGCACTTGCCGCAATTGTCGGCTTTTTAGTCGTTGATAAGTTGCTAGACCCAGAAAATGTGGCTGTCTACTTAGGCATTTCCGAAAAAGCGGTTAACGCTGGCTTTACTAATATCGGCTTTGGGAATGTCTTCGTTGGTATCGCAGTCGGCTTAATTGCCGCCTCTTGCTACAACAAGTTCTCATCTGTAGAACTACCAGACGCTTTTGCCTTTTTCAGTGGTAAACGTCTTGTACCAATCATGACTGCTTTATTCTCAGTGATTTTTGCTTTTATTCTGTTGTTTATTTGGCCTTTCGTCTACAGCGCACTTGTTATGTTCGGTAAAAGTATTATCGACTTAGGCGCAATCGGTGCAGGTATTTACGGTGTTGCCAACCGTTTGTTGATTCCACTCGGCTTACACCATGCATTAAACGCCGTATTCTGGTTTGATATTGCGGGTATCAATGACGTCGCAAACTTCCAATCACAGACAGGTACAAAAGGTATTACTGGCCGCTATATGGCAGGGTTCTTCCCAATTATGATGTTCGGTATTCCCGCTGCTGCACTTGCGATGTACCATACTGCACAAACAAAATACCAAAAACAAGTTGGCAGTATTATGTTTGCCGGTGCTATCTCAGCGTTTATCGTAGGTATTACAGAGCCTATCGAATTCGTTTTTATGTTTGTTGCGCCATTATTGTATGTTGTGCACGCCATTTTGACAGGATTGTCACTGTTCATTGCAGCGCTTTTCCATTGGACAGCCGGCTTTGCATTCAGCGCTGGCCTTATTGATTTCGTATTATCATTGATTAATCCATTCGCGAATCATCCATTAATGTTGATTGTTCAAGGACTTGTGTTCTTCGTGCTATACTACAGCATTTTCCGTTTTCTGATCGTTAAGTTTAACTTGAACACGCCGGGTCGTGGTAGTAACATTCCAACAGCACAAACAACTGATTCAGACTCTAATGCAGCGCCATCAACAAGCAAATATACACAAACAGCTGCTACGATTATTGAAGGACTTGGCGGTAAAGACAACATTACTTCACTTACAAACTGTGCAACACGCTTACGTCTAGAACTTGTTGACAACACGAAAATGGACGAAGCAAAAATCAAATCTGCAGGTGCTGCTGGTGCACTTAAAAGTGGGCAACACGCTGCACAAATTATTATTGGTACGCACGTGCAACAAGTTGCTGACGAAATGGAACGTCAGTTGGAAGCATAACTTATAGACCCTTCTTATTTTGGTACAATAACAATAAACAATATGATGTGGTATGATATACATGATGAACAGCAATGATTATATAGACAATCATACGAATCATTCATTAAGAAAGTTTTAAAAGAAAGGTGAACAAAGTGACTATACGAAAAGCAATTATCCCTGCAGCAGGTTTAGGTACACGTTTTTTACCTGCCACGAAAGCGATGCCTAAAGAAATGTTGCCAATATTAGACAAACCGACAATTCAATATATTGTCGAAGAAGCTGCAAGAGCAGGCATCGAAGACATTATTATTGTGACAGGTAAACATAAACGTGCGATTGAAGATCACTTCGATACACAAAAAGAATTAGAAACAACATTATTTGAAAAAGGCAAGTTAGAGTTGCTCGATAAAGTCCAATATCCAACAGACCTTGCAAATATTTTTTATGTCAGACAGAAAGAACAAAATGGACTTGGCGATGCGATTTATACAGCAAAACAATTCATCGGTAATGAACCTTTTGCCGTGCTTCTCGGCGATGATATTGTCGAATCGGACACACCCGCAATTCAACAATTAATGACACAATATGAAAAAACTGGAAAATCTGTCATTGGTGTACAAACCGTACCAGAATCTGAAACACATCGTTACGGTATTATTGCGCCACAATCTCAAGATGACCGCTTATATGACGTTGAAAAATTCGTTGAAAAACCTGCACAAGGTACAGCGCCATCAAACCTTGCTATTATGGGCAGATATGTGCTATCGCCAAAAATCTTTGACTATTTAGCAACACAAACAGAAGGTAGCGGTGGCGAAATTCAATTGACGGATGCGATTGAACGTTTAAATCAAGACGACAAAGTGTACGCATATGACTTTGAAGGCAAGCGTTACGATGTCGGCGAAAAAATTGGTTTCGTGAAAACAACGATAGAATATGCTTTAAAAAATGAAGAAATGCAAGACGAAATTAAACGTTACATTCAATCACTGAATTTATAAGTAAGGAGGTGGCGATTTTGAGAGCCCAATGGGAAGCAAAACTCACGGAAAGTCTCGTTGAACCTTTTTATCGCAAGCAAACTGAATCAGAAATTGAAGAAGGCTTTTCAGACGTCTTAGCTTTTGGTACAGCTGGCATTCGTAGTACATTTGGTATCGGACCCGGTCGTTTGAATAAATTTACGATTCAAAAATTTGCGTTAGGCTTTGCACACTACTTGAAACAACTGACTGCAAACCCTACCGTCGTGATTCACTTTGACACACGTCATTTATCTCAAGACTTCGCGCGTGAAATTGCCAAAGTACTCGGCACTAATGGCGTAAAAGTGATATTGCCAGACACATTCAAATCAACACCTGAACTTTCATTTGCAGTGCGTCATTTACAAACAACTGCTGGCATTATGATTACAGCAAGTCATAACCCTAAAAACTATAACGGCATTAAAGTATATGATTCAGACGGCGGGCAACTATTAACAGCACCCTCTCTGACTTTAAGTAACTATATAGATGTTGTGCAAGATCCATTAAACATCCAAACGGAAACACTCGAAACGTTGCAACAACAAAAGATGATTCAACCGTTAGACCAAGCAACAGCACTGGCATATCAACATGCCGTTAAAACACTCGTCGGTAAGATTGATACCGCATCAACTAAGACCGTACTCACAAGTTTACATGGGACAAGCTTACCTTTACTATCTAACATTCTGACTGACCTTGCTTATACGAACTACGTGATTGAACAAGCGCAGTCAACACCCGATGGCGATTTCCCAACAGTGGCAATTGCTAACCCGGAAATGCCTGATGTTTTTGACCGCAGCAAACAACTTGCTGACAAAGAGGATGCACAATTAATTATCGCAACTGATCCGGACGCTGATAGATTAGGTATTGTCGAAAGATATGATGATGGTACAACACGCTATTTTAACGGTAATGAAATTGGCTTGCTGTTACTCAAATTACGATATGATGAACAATCAACTAAACAGCAGCCTTATATGATTAAATCTGTCGTTACTGGTGCATTGAGTGAAAAGATTGCACAATCACTTAATATTAAAGTGATCAACGTGTTAACAGGCTTTAAATACATTTCAGATCAACTGAAACAAATGGCGACACAAGACGAGCAACTCGTATTAGCATATGAAGAAAGCCATGGCTACTTAGTGGAAGACTTCTCTCGAGACAAAGACGCAATACAAATTGCAGCCTTGATGATTAAGTACAAAGAACAACTCGCTCAAGAGAACAAAACATTGAAAGACGTATTAATAGACATTTATCAAACATATGGCCATTATCAAGATCGCACCCTCTCACCAACATTTGTAGGTGCAGAAGGACGACATAAAATCAATCAAATGATGGACCATTTTATGCAACTCACATCTATTGAAGTTGCCAATTTAACGCCTATATCAATTGAAAACTATGAACGTCAAGAAGTGTTACACATTCAAAGTGGCGAAAAAGAAAAAATCAACTTACCACAAACTGCACTCATTAAATTTATTTTTGAAGAAGGCTTTATTGCTGTTAGACCATCAGGCACTGAACCTAAAATGAAATTGTATTTTTCTTTAAATGTGGATGACTTAGATAATGTCATTAACGCATTTTGTACACAATTTGATTTATAACGACAAAAATACCGATCCCAACATTTTACTGTTGCGATCGGTATTTTTTTGCCTTCTGTTGAACTTTTTGATGAATCAATTCACCAATATATTCAGACGCCTTCCCATTGTCTATTGAACAAAAACGTTGATAAAAAGCTTCTATTTTATCCTCATAATCGCGCGCGATCGTATCTAAATTTTGTAATCCTTTTAATAAGTCATCAGACGTTTCATAAACTGGGCCTGGCAAATCTTGATGATAATCAATATAAAAGCCGCGTAAATCTTTGTCATACTTCTCAATATCATATGCATAAAAAAGCTGTGGTCGTTTCAACACACCAAAATCAAACATTACTGATGAATAGTCTGTCACTAACACATCACTGATTAAGTACAACTCTGATACATCTTTATAATTTGATACATCATACACAAAACCGTCCATTCCAGACAAGTCCATTGGATCATCAATAAAATAATGCATGCGTAATAAAACAACATAGTCATCGCCTAACATCTGCTTAAACTTCTTCAAATCAAGTTGCAAGTCAAATTGATTCACCTCTGTTTCAATGAATTCATCATCACGCCACGTCGGTGCATATAAAATCACTTTTTTATGTTGAGGGATACCTATTTGTTGTCGGATAGCGTCGTGAAAACCTTGGTCATCTTGGCGTGTCACTAAAATATCATTTCTCGGGTAACCAATTTCCAATATTTGATCTGGATTCATCCAAAATGCAGATTGAAAAATCTCTGTAGAATACGGATTAGGTGATACAAGGTAATCCCATCGGCGTGTTGCCCAATAAAAATGATACTTATAATCTGCAGTCGTCGTATTTGGGATACGTACCTTTTGCATGTCATTTGCTAATCGTTTCAACGGTGTACCATGCCACGTTTGAATATAGCATTGATTCTTTTTTTTCTTCATATATATAGGTAAACGTGCATTTGACACCCAGATATGTGCTTGTTTAAAAATATCAAAATAAGCAGGACTTCCCTTTTTTATTTTATGGCAATCGTCAGGTAACGTCGGATCATTTACATCTTGGAAAATCCAATAATATTCATACTGCGGATAACGTGCTTTCATATACTCATAAATATATTTCGGGCTATCATTGTAAGTTTTACCGCCAAATGATTCAAAGACAATTTTTTTATTATCGACCGCACGTTCAGAATTAAACAACATATATTTCGCATATGGGCGTCTTGAGCGATTAAATATAAAATCTTTAATAAATCGCATACGATAGCGTGCTTTATTAACTAAACGTGCTGCTGATACGCTTTTTTTATTAAGTAAGGCTATTTCAAGTTTAATGAAAAGGTTCTTCTCATGTTTCATCACTGGTTTGAGATAACGTGTCACTGCACTTAACCGACTACCATATTGATGATAACGTTGATCAATATCATACAATCCCGGTTCAAACGCTTGACGCACAAATGCTTGCATCACTTTTAAAACATACTGATACATTTGTGGATGATTTTTTGTGCGCGCACGTGCATCATCGAATGCTTTCACATAGTCATTGAAATGTACGTCTAGAGACTGCTTGGTAAGTTGTGTTGCCTTGAAAGGGTCATAGACTTCTCCACGATAATAAAACGGAACACCTGACAATGCGACAAAGCTTGTACTATGTAACGAATAGTCTATAAGCAAAGACAGGTCGGCATAGACATTTAAATCTGTATTTAATGTTAAATCGTTATCCCGAATCGTCGATGTTTTAAATACAATATTACATACACTTTGCTGCTCTAAAAGTATCGTTGGTCTTTGAGATAGTTTCCCCTGACGCACGCCCAACGCGCCTGAATCATAAGATGTTTGAGGCTCTGTTGAAAAGTCATGTATAGGTGCAATGAGTGCATCTTGATCACCTAAATGTGCTAAATAAACATCCACTGCATAAGGTGTCAATGTATCATCCGCATCTAAAAACATAAAGTATGGTGTCTGAACGTGTTCCATTCCTACATTACGTGCATAACTATGCCCATGATTTACATCTAAATCAATGCATTGATACGTTCTTTGATGCTGTGCTAAAAGTGTCGTTATCATCGTTTTAGATGTATCCGTTGAACCATCATTCACGAGTAACAACTCAAAGTTTTGATTTGTTTGTTGAATCACTGACATGATACATGCTTCAATATGACTTACCATATTATAAAAAGGTATCACAATGGTTAGTTGATTTTTCATACATAAACCTCTCTCTGAAATAACGCACAAATAATCCAGTAAAATGATGACATTTTAACAGTGTCACGCATCATTATACGTCCGTTCTAATTATATTTAATACACTTAAAATTATAGAGATATACGCCGTTTTTGTATACTAAAAAGGCGGAACGGCATGTGCCATCCCACCTAGATAGAGATTGATTTACTGTAACAATCGATAAAATTGTTTTAATGCTTGTTCATTGTGCTGATGTACATCAAACTTTTGATAGCTTGGCGCTTCACCATTCATAAACTGTAAAATACCTGCGCCTACACGTTCAGGTGTGTTGTTTACTAACATACCGTATTTACCTGAATCTAACACATAACGGTTAGCAGGAATATCTGATGCCAGTACATTCGTTCCAATCGTCAATGCTTCTAACAATACCATTGATTGGCCTTCATAGTGTGATGACAGTACAAATAAGTCACATTGTTTCATAATGTTAAATGGATTGCCTTTTTGGCCTACGAGATAGACATTATTCTCCAAATGCAATGATTTAATTAAATTTTGCAGCTCTTTTCTCAACGGCCCTTCTCCTAAGATGTATAGCTTAGCTTCTGGGTTTTGTTGTACAACAGCTTTAAAGCCAGTAATTAAAATATCAAACCCTTTTTCTGGAGATAGACGCCCCATTGCCATCACTTTGAAGTCTTTATCATTAAATTCGATGCCTTTAATTTGATCATTCTTTAAAATAGTCAACATTTTTGTATCATGTTCGATAAAGAAATCACTTTCATCATCTATTAGTGTTTCAATACGTTTTATATTGATCGTATTCATAACGGAAACAAACTTTTTTCGCGTAGTAGGCGTGCTTAAATTGCGCATGTTTAATCTACATGTTTCCTCAGAGACACTGACAAGGTAATCGAACTTCGGATACATTGTCATGACACCTTTTAAGTTAAGATAATGTGGCTTTTTTCCATTCACTGTTCGATTCATATCGCTTTGAATATCACTATGCAATAAGATTAATTTCTTCTTAGAGACTGTACCAAGTAATATCTTGGGCCAAAACATAGCATAACCACTAAAATCAACGACATAGTCAAATACTGCATTGCCAAATATTTTCCTAAATTCTCTCTCAAACATTAATTTTGGATATAAAAACTTTTCTAATTTAGGTTGAATGCCTCGATTCCCAATAAATGTATTCTGATATATTTCTGTTGTAGTTGCTAACAAAGGATCGTTTCTCAAAATAATTCTTATATTTTTATTCAGTTGCTGTAACTTGCCCAAGACGTCGGCATTTATTATTCGTCGATCCAACACAATTGTAACGTCATATTTATCATAATCTAAGTTTTCTAATAAATTAACCACTGATGTTGTAATGCCATTATTTTTCATACCGCCAGGATGAATAAGTATACGTTCTTTCGTCTTCGGTTCTTCAATCTTTTGAGAATGAAACATCGCTTGAACAACCTTCTCTGTCACATGACCATCCTCATGTGCAACATATGCCTTTTTGAACGTTTCATAATTTTTGTGATACGCAAGCGCATTATTCTCAGCTTTTTTAACTTGTACGATTAAATCCTCTAAATCATCAGCAGATGGCCCTGGTAACGCATCAAAATCAATGTAAAGACCTCTATTGCTTTTATATGCTTCATAATCCGGTGCATAAAAGATAATTGGATTATCCGTCACTAAATAATCAAAGAAAATACTTGAGTAATCGGTTACTAATAAATCGACAACACTTAATAATTCGTTCGTATCAAATGTATCCGGAATTAAGTAAGGTAATATTTTTTGATGTTCTAAAGCAAGCTCATACACAAACGGATGTACCTTCACTAATACTTGATAGTTTGTGTGCGCTTTAAGTTCCATAATCATTTGATAGATGCTTTCGATACTATCTTCCGGTTGGTGCACGTCTTGTCCACGCCAAGTTGGTGCAAACAAGAGCACTTTTTGATCTCCAATATGAATACCTTGAGATTTTAAGTCTTTTAAAACCGTCTCACGTTGACTATTAATCGTTAAATCAATACGTGGATAACCGATTTCCATTAACTGTCCATTATAAAGACCTTCTAGCGCAAAAGCTTTTTTAAAGATAGATGTCGTATGCGCATTCGGACTCACTAAAATATCTGAACTCAAAAAGTTTTTGATAACGTTTTGAGAGCCTAATAAATTATCTTCAACATCCAATCCCATCGCTTTAATCGGTGTCCCATGCCATGTGTTGACATAAATCTGATCTTCTTTTTTCGTGAAATATTCAGGAAATGTTGCATTATTCAAGAGGTATTTAGCTGTCGTTAAAACATGTAAATATTCATCGCTTTCTTTGACAATAAATCGCACGTTATCATGCTGCCCGTATTGATTTTCAAATACCATTTTCATTTTTTCAGATTCCACAACCCAAAAATGTGTAAAATCTTGATATTGTACATGATTTATGAGATATAAAAACACTGCATACGGACTATCAGCCAAACTTTTCCCATCGTATGATTGATATAAAATATATGTTGGTACGGTAGGATTTTTTTTATAATAGGCTGCATATTTTGTAACTTTATTTACATAAGCACTTCTCAATCTTGCTTTTAAGGGTCCTGAAACAAAATTGTATTTTCTTTTAACTTGATTCAATAAAACCTTAGCTATTTTTTTCAATCAGGACACCTCATTTTTACATATTCTTTAACTATTTAAGTATTCTTCTAAACCACTATTAATCGTATATTGTGGTTTGTAACCAATATTCTCAAGTTGCGTAATATCAGCAACAGAGTGTTTCACATCACCTTTTCTTGCTTCATCAAATTGATATTCAATCGTCTTATGATAGCTCGTTTCAAAAGCATGGAAAATATCTTTCAATGACGTTTGGTGCCCTGTTCCAACATTCAAGACTTCACCGTTTGTCTCATCGCTTTCGACCACGCGTGAAATCGCATTAACAAGGTCTTTAACATAAACAAAATCTCGTGTTTGCGTGCCATCACCAAAAAATGTAAACGTCTCATCATTTTCAAATTTGCGTTTCATAATTGAGATAACACCTGAGTATTGTGAATTTGGATCTTGTTTTGGTCCATACACATTAAAAAAGCGTAATGCAGTTGTCGGTAAATGATAGAGATGATGATACATCTTCGTATATTGTTCTCCTGCATATTTTTGCACCGCATATGGCGATTCCGGCTGCACCATACTATCCGTTGTTTTTGGCAATTGTGGATCGTTCCCATAAACAGCCGCAGAAGACGCAAAGATAAACTTTTTCAAACTTGAATTATGCTTGCGATTCACTTCTAATAAGTTAACTGTTGCATCAATGTTCACTTCGTTTGAACGGATAGGATTATTCACAGTATCGACAACACTTACCACTGCTGCAAGATGTACAACAATGTCAAACTGATATGCTTTTATAAGCGATTCAACCTTATCCACATGACAAACATCTACATTAAAAAAATGGTCATCATCTATAAATGGAATATTTTCTCTATAACCACTCGCTAAGTTATCTAGAACAAACACTTCATGACCATTTTTATCATAATAATTTGCAATGTGTGAGCCAATAAAACCTGCTCCACCAGTTATTAATAGTTTCATACGATTTCAATCCTTTAAATATATATTTTAAAATAACGTACAATAGTATAGTAATGATAGTAATATCATATCACTCAATGAAATGCGATACAATTAGTTTCACCCCAAGACTGTCAAGCACAGAGACCATTTGAACCGCTATAATTAATACTGTTTTTATCATTTACTATCCTTAATATAATCACGTTAAACACATTCAATTCAGAAACGCTATATATTTTTTGTAGAGCCCAAAAATTTATTAAAACGTATTTTACTTCAAACATCTGCTACCATTTCTATTTACTTGAAACAACGCCTTATTTCCTCGCACACAAAAAAGCCACTTATGTGCTATCTTCAAATAGTACATAAGCAGCCAATATATAATTTATGCGTATCTTTTACTCAGCTTCTCCAACAACTGTAAATCTTGTATTCACAAACTGACCTTGTTCCGCTTCATCAACAATCGCAATCGCATAGTCTGCATAACTGATGTAGCTGTCACCTTTTGCATTCACAATCACATGATCTTTACCGAGTTGGTAAGTACCTGTGCGTTTACCTTCTGCATTAAAATCAGCAGCAGGGCTTACGAATGTCCATGTCACATCTGTTGTAGCTTCCAATGCTTCTAAGTTACGTGTTTGACCATTTGCAGTTGGTTTGAACAAGTCTGGGAAATCTGGTGTATCAACTAAGCGTGTTGTTTTCGCTTCGTCTACGTACAAGCTACCTGCACCACCGACTACAATAATTCTTACATCTGTGCCTTTAACCGCATCAATCAATGCGTTTCCCGCATCAACGTGCGCTTGCTCTTCCCCCATCGGTGCACCAAATGCATTGATCACAACGTCAAAACCTTTCAAGTCATCTTGTGTTAAGTCTAAAACGTTTTTCTCAATCACTGCGACATTTGAATTTGTGACTTTCGCTTTATCACGTACAATTGCTGTCACTTCATGTCCTCTTTCTAAAGCTTCTGTCATCACTAATTGACCGACTTTGCCACTTGCACCAATAATACCAATTTTCATTTGAATTGCCTCCTTAAAATTTAACCTGTAATCGTTTTGTTAACATGTAATTATTATAGTTACAGGTCGTAAGTTTGTCAACAACAAAAGTATTTATTCTTTATCTTTTTTGCGTTATACTGTGCTTGTAACTAAAAAGATTACATGTATCACATATAAAAGGAGGGCTGTCATGTCTATTAGTAGTAGGTTTTCTATCGGCATTCATATTTTGACTTTAATCGAAACGACGAAAGATGAAGTAAGTTCATCAGAATATATCGCAGGAAGTGTAAATGCCAATCCAGCGATGATACGCAAAATAATGGGGATGTTAAAAAAAGCAGGTCTGATTGATGTACGTCCCGGTGTGGCTGGTGCGCAACTAGCCAAAGACCTAACAGAAATCACTTTGTTGGATGTCTACAAAGCAGTGCATGCAGTGAAAGATGATGCGTTGTTTAACATGCATGACAATCCAAATCCTGATTGCAACGTAGGCCGCAACATTCAAGCAACAATTGAACCAATTTTTCATATGGCACAACATGCTTTAGAACAAGTATTAGCCAATGTCACGATTGACGCGATTGTTAAAGATGTTGAAGCGCGCACAGCTGCAGAAAAAATAGGATAATAACAAAAGAGAGAGACACTACCTTTTCCACATTTTGAAAAAGCAGTGTCTCTCTTTTATTTTGCTTGTTCAGCAAGTGCATCTAAAAATGCTTTTGCTTGCTGATTTACTTCTTTAAAGTCAATACCTTGTTGTTGTGCTGCAAACACACAGCCACAGTAACATTGACGGAAAATATTATAATCATTACACATCGTAATCGAACGTTCATAGCCTTTATTCTTTTTAAAGTCACTCGGCAAATAGTTCACATCGTAAAGTTGTTGCACATCAAGACCAATCTCATTAATCAACTGTGCATTTTTCTTCGGAGATAATGTAATCGCACTACCGAAGTAATCATAACCGAGTTCTACTGCCGCTTCTGCCACCATCTCTAAACGCATACCAAAACATGCAGAGCAACGTTCGCCACCTTCTGGCGCATCGGTCAAACCACGTGTTTTTGCCATTTTCATAAATTCATGTGGCTTATACGGTGCTTCAATATATTTCACATGAGCCCCTGTACGTTCATTGAAGTCTTTCACAAACTGTTCTTGCACACGCGCACGTCGTAAGTATTCATTTTTCGGATGAATATTCGGATTGGCAAAATAGATAGCTACATCGGCATGCTCCGTTAAAAACTCTAAAGTATAGGTACTGCAAGGTGCACAACAACTATGTAATAAAATGCTCGGACGCTCCTCATTGCGTGTCCAGTTCACAATCATTTTGCGTAGCACTTTATCGTAGTTAATTTTTTGGTTTTTCATTTTCTCTAATATAACGTCTGCTTGAATCATTTTATCCCTACCTAATGATGATTTCTATACACTATTACGGGAATAGCTATAAATACGACGCCTCCCAACTTGAGTAGTAGGAGACGCCTTGTACAGGTGACACACGTTCACTAATGTGATTATGCTGGGTCGTCACTTAGCGCCACCAAATTGCATATAGATTGCAATCGCTCGTTTAATGACTGCTAAATTCAATTGACCATGACGAGAGCCTTCACGAAACCACGCTAATATTTCATCGGACGTATGAAGCTCCTTAGGAAATTTAGAATCTACATGAATGCGTCTCGCCAAATCACCTAATGGGGTATCATCACCAATGTAAATTTGCATATATTCATAAAAGCTCAAGTTAATCTTCACCTCTTTTACGAGCTATTCATATTATATCATAATCTACAAATGCGCCTCGTCTCTTTTTTGACACATCCCAAACGTTATCTGAACGGTCGTACGAGTTATGCTTGTATTTCACCGACAAGACGCTATACTATGAGTAAACGACACGATAAAGAGGTATACAACATGCAAAAATTAATCAACATCCTAGTCATTCTCTTCATTATTATCGGCATGGTCTTTTTCGGTGCGAAAGCTATCAGCAGTGATCATCATGCACCACAAGAAACACAATCTAAAAACGATGCTAACAAAGAAAAAAGTGACAAAGAGAAAAAAGAAAAGAAGCAAACTGCGAAAAAGAAAAAAGCTGAATCTGAAAATAAAGAGGCACCTGTTTATGATGAAAGTCTTTCACAAGAAGCAACATTGCCAACGGAACAGACTGAAATTATAGAAGCTGAGGAAACGCCGGTTGAAAATGTCCAACAACCAGACACAACTTATACACCACCTGTTCAACAGGCACCTGCTTATACACCACCGCAAAGCTATGTTCCACAACAAGCGCCAAGTAACCAGCAGATAAATTCATCAGAGCAATCTAACAATGCTTCTAACAATCAATATGGACAACAGTCCAATGATGCATCAGCACAATCATTACAAAATGGCGACCAAACAAATAATTTCAACCAATAATTCAAAAACCCTATCGGACGTATTTGCGCCAATAGGGTTTTGTTATGTTAATCATTACGGAATATTTTCTCCAGTGTCTTACCTTTTGCTAGTTCGTCAATCATCTTATCTAAATAACGAATTTCTTGCATAAGTGGTGCTTCAATTTCTTCTACACGTACACCACAAATAACACCTTTAATTTTTTGACGGTTCGGATTCATCTCGGGTGCGTGATCAAAGAAATCTTGAAATGTCGTTTGTGCTTCTAAATGTTCTGTTATCTGTTCTGCTGTATAACCTGTCAGCCATTGAATGATGGCGTCTACTTCTTCTTGTGTACGCCCTTTCTTCTCCGCTTTCTTAACATAGTGCGGATAAACACTCGCTAAAGGCATCGTATAAATTTTATGTGTCATGCTCAATACCTCCCAAACGCAGTATATCATTTTATATGTAATAGTAGAAAACGCCACCTACTAAGGAAATAGTAGATAGCGTCAACATTTTTATATCATCCGATTTACTCAAAGATATTACTTTTTTCTGCTCTTTCAGCAAGTCGATGTACGATTGGGTTTAAATATGGCTTGCCGAGAATACCAATTAAGAAAAAGATAACACCAAATAAACCGAGCATGGATAGTTTGTGTATTAAAATTTCTGGTACAGGTCCACCAACCGCTTCACGTAAGGCATCGATACTGTATGAGAACGGTAAAAACGGGTGTAACTTTTGGAAAAACTGTGGTGTTACTTCAATTGGGAATGTCCCACCACCGCCGGCAATTTGAAGCACTAGTATAATAATGGCAAGTGCTTTACCCGGGTTTCCTAATACAGATACGAGTGTATAAACGATAATCGTGAAAATCATCGCCGAGAAAAGACTAATGGCAATAAACAACGGTACAGATTCAACCGATGCTTTCAAAATCACAATATCGCCGACTGATACGATAAATGACTGAATCAAACTCATCATCATGAAGATCCCCATTTTTCCTAAATATGTTTCTCGAATTGTTAGGTAAGGTTTTAAATCTTCATGTTTATTGTGTACGCTAAGCAAACTAACGAGTAACAATGTCCCTACCCAAATTGCTAGCGCTGTATAGAACGGCGTACTGGCTGAACCGTAGTCTTTCACAGGGAAAATGTTATGCTGATCAATCTCAATCGGTTTCGCAATAACTCCTGCTTGTTTTCTCAGATCATTACGTAACAAGTCGATAATATCTTCTATCGTGTTATCCTCATCTAATTGATTAAAAACCTTCTCTGCTTTGACTAAATCTTGCTCAACTTTTGGCAAGTCATTACGTGCAAAGTCCGCTAAGTTGCTTAATGCACGTTTGGCTTTTGGCTGATTCTCATCTAGCAGCGCATTTAACGTATCATACTTCTCAAATGCTTCTGGTAACTTCGCATTGACAGTATTCGTCGCTTTCGCAATATTCGCTTCTAATTCTGGTAAGTCATTGCGTACAAAATCAGCAGCACGTGCAACACTACGCTTAAACTCTGGATAATACGTCTGCGCAATAGACATCGCATGATTGTATTTCGCCTCAATCGTCGGTAAAACATCTCGCAACTGCGTTAAGCGTTCGTTCGCATCCGACAAAATCACTTGCCCATTACGCACGATATCTTTTGTCGTCTGCAATTTGTCTTGCACCGTGTCAATCGTTGCAGCACCATTGTCCAACGCTGCACCAACGCGTTTTGAAACATCCAACAGTGCATTCGCAATGTCGTTTTTCACCGTTGTGCTTGTACCCTTCAAACGTTGTTGTAACGCGTCCAATGCGTCAATCACATCTTGTGCTTCCGCTTTACCTGTGTTGCCAGATGCTATCGCGTCCTGCAAAGCATTCAATCGCTTCGTCATCGCTTTAATCTCTGCTTGTGTCTGTTTAAGTTGTTCTTGTTGTGCCGTTAAGTCGACACCTTCCGATTGCTCAATCTCAGCTAACCAGTCACGATAATCACGTAATGTCTTACTCGTATGATTCATACGTGCAATCAAATGTGACAACGGTTGTGTAAACGTATCAGGTTGGTTACTGCTCAAAATACCAAAACTGATATTCTTCGCCGCATCCAAATCCTGCTGTGTCCCCTCAAGCTGTGATGCCATCATGTCATTCACGCCTTGTAGTGCATTGCCATAGTCTTTACCCATCGTTGTCGCTTCATCTGCTGTGATGACTTGGCCGTCTGGTAAAGGCGTCATATTACTATCCATCTGTGTACTCAATGGTACAACTTTATATTGTAATCCTTGTGTACTTTGAGGCGTCACTTGTACGTTACTTTGATTTTGATTTAATCCATTTTGTAACGCTTGATTAACCCCTTGTTGTGCCTGATTTTGAACGTTGTTTTGATTTGCATTACCATTCAATTGTGGCACATTCGCCCCATTTATAAGGTTACCATTTTGACTTAAATTCGGTTGTGTCGGCTGAGATGGTTGTGTATTCGCTTGATCTTGATATTGCGTTAAGTTATCCGCAAAACCTTGATTGATGTCTTGTGCTTGTTGAATGCCTTGTTCATAAATATTGATGCGTTGCTCAATCGTTGGTATCACTTGACTTGCTGTATCAAGTGTTTGGAGCCCTTTTTCTGTGCCTGCAATTGCTGTATCGACCCCTTGATTAATTTGTGGAAAATGATCCGGCACGCCACTCGCCACTTGTAATGCACGCTCAATTTCCGGCATATAGTCATTCAGTTTCAATATGAGTTTCGCGCGTTCATTAATAGCAGGAATACTTGCATTCAACTGATTAAGTTTCTCTGCAGCAGTCACCGCTTCATCTTTGTAACTACCTAAATGACGAAATCTATCGGCATAATTATCAATCGTTCCTTGGTTTTCATCAATATAAATAATTGCTTTGCGGAATTTTTCAATTTTCGGTAAAGCTTTGTAAGCTGCATCAACACCATCACGTATTTTATTATACGTCGGCAATTGTTTTTCAATTTCAATACCTAAGCGATTGGCCTCTTCTAACAATACTTTCGTGACAGCTTTATCAAAACTTTCATTCGCCTTTTTCACAATTTCACTTGTACCCGCATCCGTCATCTTAGGTGCTATCGCATTAAGCTTTTGGTTCACTTTGTACGTAACTTTTGCTTGTTGTGGATCTTTTCTCAATGTACCTGTAATTTGATGCGAAAACTGCTTAGGAATATACATCGCTGCATAATACTTTCCTTTATATAACCCTTTGTCCGCTTTTTCTCGGCTCACGAACTGCCAATCGAAATGATCATCTTTGTGTAACGTCTCTTCTATTTTATTTCCAACATTAATCTTTTTGTCACGCACCATATCCCCTTCATCTTCATTCACAACGGCAATTTTAATATTACCTGTGTTGGAATAAGGGTCCCATGTTGCTTCAAGGTTGAACCATGCGTAAAATGAAGGCAAAATAGCAAGACCTGCTAACAGTATGAGTGCGCCCGGTGCTTTACCTATCCTTTTGAGATCTGTTAAAAAAAGCTTAAACGCCTGTTTCATTTTTTCCACCTCAATCTATAAAACCTTTACAATATATCCTTCAACTTTATTAGTTATTTTTGGTTGACACATATCAACTAACTATGTAACCTAACTAGTATACAATTTCACATCCAATTTGTACACTCGGAGCCATTCTTTATTGTACATAGATTAATTACCCCAAATGCATAAGGGGCGAGGCTAACGAAAGTTATTGAGAAAAGGCACTTTCTGCCCGCTCCCACATTTTCGAAATAAATCAGGAGGCACAAACATGAAAGGAAAAGTAATACTCACTGGCTTATTGACGACAGCACTTGTTGCATCTCCTACAACAAGTACTTTTGCCGAAGCTGCCAGTCAAAAAGCACAAACAGCACTCGAACAAGACTTAACAACACAATCAGACGATGCACGTATAGATGACGCTTCAAACATCACATCAACAGAAGATGACACGGCGACGGACAACGAGAAACCCGTATCGAAACAACGCGATAAACAAAAAAAGCACACATCTCACAAAACAACACATTCTAAAATGGAAAATCAAAAAGACATTGATTCACCATTGATTATGGATGCATTTGACCGTTGGCTTTACAGCACTGCAACAGGTAACGTCAATACGTTCAACGATGCGCCGTCTTCAGCATTACCTCAAAGTGACACGCCACAAGATGCAACGTTGGGGACACAAAGTACATCACAGTCAAATGTTGAACCCACGCCAGCACCAAGTTTATCTACAGATGAACGTGACTTTTTCGACAATCTAAACGCCATTTTGAACGAAGAAACACCGTTTGATGAAATGATAGCATCTGACGAACTGACAACAGAAGATGAAACGGTGGAAGATACAGAAAACGTTGATCAAGCGGCACAAACGGATGATGTTGAGACACAAACAGACGAAGATACGCCTTCAAAAACGACGTCAGACGAGGAAACTGAGACGGATAAAACACAAGATGAGACTGACACAGATGTGTCTCAAGATGATATAACAGAGACAGACGAACAGACGGATAACACAGACGACACGACGACAGATGACACACCAACTGATGACACGAATGCAGCAACTCAGGAAGGCGAGACATCTGTCAAAGATGATGTGATGATCGAAGCTTTGTTAGATGAATATAGCGACAAAGCTGAGAAGACAAAGACGCAACACCAAAAAGCGCAAAGCGCGAAACGTACGTCTGACAATCCGCAAATCCCGGCAAGTCATACGTACAATGGCTCACGACAACAAGCACCCGCCCAAACATTTGATGACTTGCCGAAAGACGCACCAATGCGTCAGACGACATGGTTCCAAGAACGTCCGTCTGCGCATAACGGGGACGATACTGGTGCGGTCGCTGATATACGTGTCACACCGAACCAGTCGACACGTGCGTTTATCAATGAGATTGCACGTGACGCACATCGCATTGGACAAGAAGAGGATCTATATGCGTCCGTCATGATTGCACAGGCGATTTTAGAATCTGATTCAGGGCGCAGTGCTTTGGCACAGTCACCGAACTACAATTTATTCGGCATGAAAGGTGCTTATCAAGGTCAAAAAGTTGGGTTCAATACACTTGAATCAAACGGAAAAAATATGTATCAAATTCAAGCAAATTTCCGAAAATATCCAGACAAAAAAGCCTCTCTTGAAGACTATGCAAAATTAATTAAAGACGGCATTGATGGCAACCCTACGATTTATAAAGGTGTTTGGAAAAGCGAAAGCAGCAGCTATCGTACGGCCGTTACAGAACTCGTCGGCACATATGCGACAGACCCTAACTACGATACAAAGCTGAAACAACTCATTCAAACATATGACTTAACACGCTTTGACCAGAAAAAAATGCCAAAATTATTAGAGGCAGATATTGTATCCAATGGAGAAGACATCAGCGGCAACGGCTTTAAAGCTTTCCGTACAACAGGCAGCTCACCATACCCACAAGGACAATGTACGTGGTACGTCTACCATCGTATGGCACAATTTGGAAAATCTATTGCCGGAAATATGGGAAATGCTGGAGAATGGACAAGCTCAGCACATCAAAAAGGCTACAAAGTGACAGATCGTCCAACAAAACATAGTGCAGTCGTCTTCCAACCTGGGCAACTTGGTGCTGACAACTACTACGGTCATGTTGCCTTTGTCGAACAGGTACGTAGCGATGGCTCCATCGTTATTTCAGAGTCCAACGTTAAAGGCTTAGGCGTTATTTCATACCGTACGATTGATGCAACAAGTGCACAAAATTTAGACTATATCGTCCGTTAATACACACATTGAAAATACAACTTCATACACATCAATTAAGGGTTGGGCATTCGCGTCCAACCCTTTTTATTTGATTTAGGCTATTGTGCTGGCTTAATTTGTTGACCGCGTGGATCTAATTTAACGATTTTTCCGTCTTTCACTGTATAATATCCCGCGACGTCGCCTGTCTTTTTATCACGGAATGTCACGGTCCATCCTTTTTCATCAATTTGTAACGTTGGATCCCAGTCATAATGGTCTGTATCGAGTGGTTGTCCTTCAAATTCAGCAATTTTTTCATAAACTTGCGTGCGATAACGTGCATGGGTTACTGCTTTCTCGCCTTGTTCGCTGTAATTATCTAGTTCGAACTTTAGCTGCTCGACTACTTTTTGATAGTCTTCGCTGTTTTGATACGTATCATACAGTGGTGCCAAATCAAATTCTACAGAAGTCTCGGCTAACTCTTTATAGTCCATTAACGCCCCTTGTGTACCACCTACCATACCACGTGTATCTGATACACCCATCACTGTGGCAAAATTACTTTTAGGTGTCGTCAACGTATAAAATTTCATGCCAGACGGTGCATTGTTCATATCAAATGCCGGTTTAATCGTTACTTTCTCTAAAGGACGCGTTTCTTTCTGATATCCTTCATATTGATACTGCTCGTTCACAATATCTTGCGCTGTAATAGATTTATCCGCAATATCGTCTGCAAAAAATAACAATGCGACACGCTCTCGCTCAGTAAGTTGTTCAAAATTGGGTGCCTGTTTAGACGTTTGTTCATTTTTCTGTTCTTTGTCTTGTACATCATCATGTTCTTTTTTGTCGCTATTTTTCGTTGTTTCAGCCTTTTTCTTCTGCTCGGTTTTCTCTACTGGCTTATTCGAATTCCCTTTTTCTGCTTGCTTCTCCATTTGTGAACCACAAGCTGTCAAAAATAGTACTACCATCCCAGTGACAAGTATCTTGAAGTTTTTCATATGGATGCCCCCTTGTTTCTTTTCACTCTTTTTCCCTAATTTAATGGCTATAATCAAAAAAGATGTAGCAACCAACACGTCTTTACAACAAACGTTTGTGATACTACATCTTACAATAAATCTTATTCATTTAATGTGGCTCGTATACTTCAACACAATACCCAGTAAATTCACATGAGGGGCATGTTAAATGGCGTGTTGAAGGTGTATGACGTGCTAAAATAAATTGACGCATCGTTGGTACAAAGACATGTTGACAGTTTGGACACATATACTTCACCTGATGATAATAATCATGCGTCAAATAATAGGCAATGCCGACACTTGTCCCTAATCCTAGCAATGGATACGTAGGTGTTCCTAGTTTTGTCCCTACCCATATACCTGACCACAAGCTTAACGTTCCAATACTCGCCAACCCTAATGATTTAACTCTTAACGGTTTCAGATGTTCATTTTTCATAAGCATACGATCCATTTCTTGTAATTTAGTAATAGATGATTGCGACGTTTCATTTATCATGCGTTGCATCGCTTGAATTTGTTGATACTGCGCTTGTTGTTTCTGAATCGTTTGTTCTAACGCTTTACTTTTTTGATCCAATAGTAAGCGGACCGTATCAAGCGTGCCTTCCGCTGTGAGCAGTGCTTGAATTTCTTTCAACTGCATACCGAGTGTTTTCATCAATACAATTAGTTGTAGCTTCTCCACCTCGTGTTCAGTATATACACGATAATTGTTATGATCGACATAAGCGGGTGGGAGCACCCCTTTTTCATCATAATACTGTAATGTTCTCGTTGAAATATCGAACATTTTCGCTATATCACCTATCGCATATGTTGTCATGGACCTTCACCTCCTACTTCCGTTATAGACTATGACGTCGCGTGACAGTCAACAATTTCATGCATCATTTTTAAAAATTTATCACGCTCATCCATAAAAGGTGCGTGTGCACTATGTTCGAAAAAGTAATAATGCTTCTCTTTAGATTTTACTGCTTCAAATAATTCTCGGCTATCGACATCCGTTGTTTGTAAATCATACGCACCTTGTATTAAATAAAATGGCACCGTTATTTCCCGGGCAATTGTCATCAAGTTCGTCTCAACCATCTCCGTCGTCAAATGTTCAAATGCTGACAAACTGCCTCTTACAATATTGACACGCTCTCTTAACGTATAATAGGGCGTCGACATCATTGCACGAAACATCTTAAACACGGAATAGCCATGGATTGAAAAGCCACCTTTATAACGCTCTGTATAGCGCGCCCTTACCTTGTCATAATATTTATCTTTATTAAAGTAACGCCCAAGATTGACACGTTGTAACGCAGACACAGCTTGCTGATTATCTTCCTTTTTCGCAAACTTTAATAAACGTTGCAAGATGACACGCTCGTTGTGATACACATCCCCCAGCTGTCCAACACCAATATATGCCGCAATCCACTCAGGTCGTCTATGTGCAAGAATGGCACCGATGATCGTCCCAAAAGAATGACACATTAAAAAAACTTGTTTTCTATGATAATGATGACATAAATATTGAATCAGCCATTCCGCATCTTGTATCACTTCTGCCATTTTGACAGGCTTTTTCGTATAAGACATCCCTGTCCCTCGCTGATCCCAAAAGACGACCGTATAATGTGATGTTAAATCAATATCATGCGCACGAAAGAATGGATATAACGGAAACCCTGGCCCACCATGTACGACTAACAAAATGGGATTCGCAAAATTGCGTGTCTCAATAATCACACCTTGCTTTACACCGTTAATCGTTAAATATTGTTTTAAAATCCGCTTGCCATTCTGTTCATAATAGCGTTTCATACGGTCACCCCATTCCTGTCGCTGCGTGAGCGCTTTATATGCATTCTGCCTTTCAAGCCCTAAACGCACATCTCACACCTTCTTATTACATATAGTATAAAACATATTGGTGCAAAACAGGAATGGCGTGCATCTTAATTTATGGCAATGCATAAAAAAATGGACACATGCGTAATGCCACATGTGCCCGACGTTATAGTCTTATTTCATTTCTTTCAATGCTTTATAGAAAATATCGCGTTGTTTTTCAAGAGAAATTGGATCATTGTACTGTGTATCTAAAACATCTAATGTAATGACACGATTATTTTTCACAGCATCTAGGTTTTGCCAGTAATTCGTATTTTGGAATTCTGGTGTTGTGTCACCTTGTTGTGCAACGACGGCAATGTCACCGATGTAATCGCCAAATGTTTCTTGGCTAATTGGCGTTGCAAAGTTATCTTTCGTTTTTTCTTTCAACATTTCCGGTTGTTTTAAGCCGTATCCACCGTAAATGATTTCAGTGCCACGACCGTAATGATCACTGAATGCCATAATGCCTTTTGGTGTCTGTTGAACAACAGAAGCCGTTTTACCTTTCAATAATGGCACTAGTTCTTTTTTATCTTTCGCCATTTGTTTATCCCAATCTTTCAACCATTGTTCTGCTTTTTCTTCTTCACCAACAAGTTTCCCTAACTGTTTAGTTGTTTCACGGTACTGAGATTTATTTGAGTCAAAGAAGACAGTCGGTGCAATTTTTTGAAGTTTTTTCGCATTCTTATCTTCCACTGTTGCGATAATTAAATCAGGTTTTTGTTTTGCCACTTGTTCAATACTTGTGCCATCAATACGTTCAATGCCTTTTGTCGCATCATCTAACACCTTATTTTGTTCAACATATTGAGACACTGCCACTGGCTTGTGACCGAACTTCACTAACGCACCAACATAAGTTGGATGTAACACGGCAATACGTTTTGGATTTGTCGGTACTTTTACTTTCTCGCCATTGTCAGAAGTAAATGTCTGCTCTGTCGCTTCTTTGTTACTCGCTTTCTTATCATTTTTTGCGCCTTGTTCGTTTGACCCACAAGCTGCCAAAAGTAATAACATACACACGCATAAAACCAATAACCTTTTCATCTATTTTCTCCTCCATCATTTTAATTGATAATGATTATCAATTATATCATGAAAACGCCATCTTACAATTACTTTCGAGATAAAATAAAGTTTATGCTATTTTTCTATAAAATGGATATTTTCTTTGCTAATACAACTTTTTCAGCATAGTGCATCGCAAATTCATGCAACCTGCACTAGTGATTTTTAACGCAGTATGCTAGATTAGTAGTATCAAATTAAGAAAGTAGGTCTCAATATATTATGACGACAGCCTTACCAAATTGCCCAAGTTGCGGATCTGAGTATACATACGAAGATGGCGCTTTATACGTATGCCCAATGTGTGCACATGAATGGACTGCTGAATCTGTTGCTGAAGCAGAAGAAGCTGCGATTGTGCGTGACGCTAATGGTAACATCCTTCAAGATGGCGATACTGTAACAGTTATCCGTGATTTAAAAGTAAAAGGAAGTTCTAATGCGATTAAACAAGGGACAAAAGTGAAAAACATCCGCCTTGTTGATCCAGAAGACGGCCATGATATCGACTGTAAAATCCCTGGTTTTGGTCAAATTGGCTTAAAATCAGAAGTGGTTAAAAAAATTAACTAATATGATGCATAATAATAGCCATTGGCTTAGTCTTATGACTACACGCCAATGGCTTTTTCACTTATTTAAAATTCGTCATTCACTGCACCTATGACCGCATCAATGTCGTTACCTGTTGAGATTGCAACTGCCGCAATAAAGCTACCTTCTACAATCGGTGCTGTGACTTTTTCAACACGCTGACTGCCGGCATACATTTCAAGTGCCATATCCAAGTTCATTTCTGATGAGCCAATGTCAAAGAAACATACCGCATCATCTTCCAAACTTTCAATTGCCGCAAATATCGTGTCGAAAGATGTCCCAATTTCTCCATTATGACCGCCTACTGCAATTACTGAAACACCCGGCGCCATTTGTTCAAGGAGTTGTTGTGTTCCGAGTGCAATATTTTCACTGTGACTTACAAGTACAATACTTGTCATCCTACTCATCTCCAATCAAAGCATTCAAAATATACACGCTACTTTGTGCACCTGGGTCCATATGCCCAATTGACTCTTCCTTGAAGTATGCAGCACGGCCTTTTGTTGCTTCTAACGCTTTCGTATCTTCCGCATAACCTTGCAATACATCTAACGTTACCGTTTCGCCATTTTGAACAGCCTCACGCGCACGATCAATAACGTCAAACATCGTTTTCTCGCCACGTGTGACTTTACCACGTTGCGCAATCGCTTCTGCAAAGGCATTTAACAACACACCCAATTGTTCACGATTCATCTCATCTTGTGCTACTTGTGACATCTTCACAAAACTAAAGCCATATAATGGACCTGATGCGCCACCTACATTTGACATTAACGTCATACCAGTAGACTTCAATAAGTTTGCCATTGAACTATCGTCCAGTTTATCTGTCAACGCTTCAAAACCACGTAACATGTTGACACCGTGGTCACCATCGCCAATGGCACGGTCTAACTCTGTTAATGTTTCTTCTTCCGCTTTAAATGTTTCTGTTAATGCAAGCAAACGTGCTTTTAAAGTTGCTGTATTCATCACAATCTCTCCTTAATTATTGAAATAACGACTTTCTGTTGATGCTTTCAATGCAGTTAATAAGGTCGCATCATGAGGTGCTAATGTAATTGAAAAACCTTGCATATCCAGCGCTGTCATATAGTCACCTACAAGCCAATGCGTCACTTTTTTACCTTGCGCAATCAACTGTTCTGACACATATTTTGTCATAATTTGCAATTCAGAAAGTGGTGTGCCGCCCATACCATTCAACATCACAATCACTTCTGTTGCGTCCACTTCTGCAACGAGACGTGTAACAAGGCGTTGTGCAATGTTTTCCGCACTTTCAACTGTTGTACGTGTAATCCCACGTTCACCGTGAATGCCAATACCGATTTCCATTTCGTCGTCTTCAATATCAAAGCCATATTTACCCGTCGTTGGGACTAATGGTGGTGTCAAAGCCATACCGATTGAACGGACACCAGACAATAATGCTTCTACTTTTTCTTTTATCTCAGACAATGCGACACCTTGTTCAGATAAGTAACCTGCATATTTATGTACAAGCACTGTTCCCGCAACACCGCGACGCTTCTCAACATCTTCAATCGCAATATCATCTGCCACAACAACCATTTCTACGGCGATATCCTCCATTTGCGCAAGCTCTTGTGCCATTTCAAAGTTCATGACATCTCCCGCATAGTTTTTCACAATTAAAAGTACGCCATCGCCATTATCGACTGCTTTGATTGCTGCTAAAACTTTATCTGGTGTTGGCGATGTGAAGACTTCCCCACAGACTGCCGCATCCAACATACCTTGTGCCACATAGCCTGCGTGTGCCGGTTCATGACCACTGCCACCACCCGATACAAGTGCCACGCCTTTTTGTTTTTTCTCTGTGCGAACAACGACCGTGTCTTCTACAACATCGACGTCTGGGTTCGTCAATTTCAAACCTTCAAGCATATCTTTCAAAAAATGTGTTTTATCTTGAATTAACTTTTTCATGTACGTCACCCTTTCTTTTTACAACAATAGTATAACGCTTTCTTTTGAATTTGAATAATATTTCACAAGCATTGTTTGTAAATTTAAAAAGTAATAGAAACATGCTAATTTTCGCTAATAACTGGAATTTACACATCATTTATTTCTTGGTGATATACCATAAATAACTAAATAGAAAACAGCAATCATAACAAAGTTTATTAATCCTAAAATCAAAGAGAAAATAGTAGTTGAAAAAGGTTTAAAATAATTTGAACTGTTATAGATATCCATAAATAAATGGGCACACATCAATGATAATAAAATACCTATCACTCTAGTGACTAATATCAAATAACTACTTTTAAATTTGTATTTAAACAAAATAAGACTGACAACAATAGAAATGAATACGTAGGGAATATAACCTAACAATGACCTAAAAGTATAATCAATATACATACCTATAAATTCTATTGGCAACAAAACAATCAATAAATAGATGGCTCTAAATTTCATTTGTATAACTCTTTCTTTCGATATTTATCTTTTAATTCTAAAGTATATATCGTAATATTAAAAGTAATATTAAAATCAAATAATGGGAGATTTTATAAAAAAATAACAATTATTTTTCTCACTTTATTTTTAACACTTGCATATGTGCTGCCTTATTTTTCTAACTCTGTATTAGCTAATGAAGAAACCAATGACTATCAAAAATTGCAACAAGAAGGTATCTTAGATAACTCTATTACCGAAAATCACTGGACTCAATTCATGCAGGAAAGCAAGCTCGCAGAACAATCTTTGGAAAGTGAGCCTGATGGCATCTCTGTTAGATCGGCCTTCCACTTAAAACCTGGAGATGTACTAATTTCTAATGCAACTAGTTCCAGAGGACTAACAGGACATGCTGCAATCGCTATAAGTAACAATGATGTTTTACACATACATAGTGTTGGGCATCATCCTAGTGTCCATAAATTTTCTTGGTTCAAACAAAGATACTCTGGAAAAGGTAAGTGGCTAAAAATTTATCGTTCTAAAAACACTAAAGCTGGAGCTAAGGCTGCGGCGTGGGCAAAGAGGAATTATGTGGGCAAAAAATACAACTATGGTATTAACACAAAGTTAGCCTCTAAAAACCCTACGTATTGTTCCAAAATTGTTTATCAAGCCTATAAATATGGTGTTAGTAAAAATTCTATATTTGATCCCGGATCACATATAATTGCCCCTTATGCTTTACCAAATATCTCATCAAATGCTTATAAATTAGTAAGGGTTAAAACTTATTAATTTTCTTCCTAATTCCAAAAACACTTCAAAATATATGTGGTTTCTTAAATAGAACGCATGATGGCACAATTAAGACTATAACATCATAATTGTGCCATCCATTCAACATTTCATATTTATATTACTTCAATTCATTTAAATAGCTACGGCCAAATTCCGGCAACGTTACGCCAAAGTTTTCAGCGATTGTGGCGCCGATAGAACTGAATGTTGTATCGCCGTCTAATGCTTTACCACCGTTAAATTTCGGACTGTAGAACAACACTGGAATGTATTCACGTGTGTGATCCGTGCCGTCTGCTGTCGGGTCATTCCCATGGTCCGCTGTGATAATCAACAAGTCGTCCTCACGCATGTTGTCGAACAGTTCTGGTAAACGTTCGTCGAAATCTTTCAACGCTTGTGCGTATCCCGGCTTGTCTCGACGATGTCCGTATAACGCATCAAAGTCTACCAAGTTCAAGAAGCTTAAGCCCTTGAAATCTTTCTTCACAACGTTCATCAGCTGATCCATGCCGTCCATATTACTTTTCGTACGAATCGCTTCCGTCACACCTTCACCATCATAGATGTCGTTGATTTTACCGATCGCAATAACGTCATAATCAGCATCTTTCAATGTATTCATCACAGTGCGACCGAATGGTTTCAATGCGTAGTCATGACGGTTGCTTGTACGTGTGAAGTTGCCCGGTTCACCCACATATGGACGTGCAATAATACGGCCAATCAAGTACTTTGGATCTTTCGTCAATTCACGTACTTTTTCACAAATGTCATACAGTTCTTCAAGTGGAATGATGTCTTCATGTGCTGCGATTTGTAACACAGGGTCTGCTGATGTGTAGACAATCAAGTCGCCCGTTTCCATTTGATGTGCGCCCCACTCGTCAATAATTTGTGTGCCTGACGCTGGACGGTTCGCCACAACTTTGCGTCCTGTTAAACGTTCAATTTCTGCGACTAACTCGTCTGGGAACCCGT
>NZ_JXWY01000044.1 GCF_000934465.1 Staphylococcus microti
AGAATCCGAGTCGCTGTCGGAATCCGAGTCGCTATCCGAATCCGAGTCGCTGTCAGAATCCGAGTCGCTATCCGAGTCAGAATCACTATCCGAGTCCGAGTCGCTGTCAGAATCGCTATCAGAGTCAGAATCGCTATCAGAGTCAGAATCGCTATCAGAGTCAGAATCGCTATCAGAGTCAGAATCGCTATCAGAGTCAGAATCGCTGTCCGAGTCAGAATCGCTATCCGAATCCGAGTCACTGTCAGAATCCGAGTCGCTGTCGGAATCCGAGTCGCTATCCGAATCCGAGTCGCTGTCGGAATCCGAGTCGCTATCCGAGTCAGAATCACTATCCGAGTCCGAATCGCTGTCGGAATCCGAGTCACTATCCGAGTCAGAATCACTATCCGAGTCCGAGTCGCTATCAGAATCAGAGTCACTATCCGAATCGCTGTCGGAATCCGAGTCGCTGTCCGAGTCCGAATCGCTATCAGAATCAGAGTCGCTATCAGAATCCGAGTCGCTATCCGAGTCTGAATCACTATCCGAGTCAGAATCGCTATCCGAATCCGAGTCCGAATCACTGTCAGAATCCGAGTCGCTATCAGAATCCGAGTCACTGTCCGAGTCACTGTCCGAGTCACTATCCGAGTCGCTATCAGAATCCGAGTCGCTGTCGGAATCCGAGTCGCTATCCGAGTCAGAATCACTATCCGAGTCCGAATCGCTGTCAGAATCCGAGTCGCTATCAGAATCCGAGTCCGAATCACTGTCCGAGTCAGAGTCGCTATCCGAGTCAGAGTCACTATCTGCATCCGAATCCGAATCTACATCTGGATTTGGCTCTGGTTCAGGTTCTGGATCCGTATCTACATCAGGTACTGGTTCTGGATCATCTTCTGCATGAACGAAGAAGCCTGAGTCAATTGTTAAGTCATCTTCTGTAAGCGTAACTTTAATTCGTAAACCATCAGAATCAACATCATGTTCGCCTCTATGAACGTATGTTGCTGCGTAATCCGTCGGTCTATTAAATACAATTGTATAGTTACCTGGTTTCAAATGATCAAAGTGATAGTTACCATTGTCATTTGTAAGTGTTTGATTGATGATTTCGTCATTTTCATTAAGCAATGTAACGATAACATTACCGATACCATATTCATCATCTTCTTGTACACCGTTTTTATTTGCATCGTTCCATACGAAGTCACCGATAGTGAGTTCTTTTAATGGTATTTTATAGAATCCAGAATCCACTGTTAAGTTGTCTTGATGTAAGTCAACATTAACTGATGTACCATCTGAATCTTTCGCATCATCATCACCTTGATTAGATAGGGTAGGCGTATAACCTTCAGGAGTTACAAATTCAACTGTATAGTTACCTTGTGTTACTTGGTCAAACAGGTAGTGACCGTTCGCATCGGTTGTTGTTCTTCTAACTTCTGTACCGTTTTCATCCTTTAAAATAACAGTGACATTAGCAATACCCGGTTCGTTTGCATTTTGGATACCATCTTTATTTGTATCTTCCCATACCGTGTCACCAACTTTGACGCCATGTGTTAACAAAGTAAAGTGGTTGAATTCAGACCTTTCTAATTCAATCGGAATGCGAAGTCCTTCATTTTTAAAGCTTACTATCTCATCATCACGATTTGGTGGAAAATCATAATCACTGTAATTTGAAACTCTATAACCTTCAGGAGGTATGACTTCTATTGTATAGTGACCACTTTTAAGATGAGGGAATACGTATTCAGCTGGGCCATAGAAGAAATCTTCATCTCCCTCTATATGTCTATGGCTGTATTCATCATTTGTTATGATACGAGAAATTTCATTACCATTTTCATCTCTTAAAATAACAGTAATATCATAACCAAAATTATCAGTACCTAAAACCTCAGATGATGGACCTACTTCATGATACTCTGAAGTCTGACCATCATCATCTTCATCAAGTATGATAAAACCATGTAGCATAAAATCATCTTTGACAAAGCCAGAGTCGATTGTTAAATCATCGTCTGTTAATTCAACAGATACAACTAAACCATCAGAATCTTTTTCTGGATCGAGTTTATCATCGTGGGGGGCTACAGGAGATGACTCATTTGGTATGTGATGAACAAGCGTCGGAATGTATCCTTCAGGAGTTACAAATTCAACCGTATAATGACCTGGGTCTAAGTCGTCGAATGAATAATGACCTTCTGGATCTGTAACTGTACGTTTAATTTCATAATTATAAGCATTTTTTAAGATGACTGTTACGTTTGACAGTGGTTGATCACCATAGCGTGATGAATATGGCTGATCTTGATAACCTAAACCATTATCGCTTCGTTCATGGTTATTTAACTTCGTGTCTTCATATGAATTAGCGTAACTCTCTTTGTCTTCCCATACATGGTCACCAATACGTAATTTATGGAAACCAGAGTCAATCGATAAGTCTGTATCTTCAAGGTAAACAGTCACTCTGTCGCCATCTGAATCTTTGTCAGGGTCCGTACCTTGATGCACACTTGTAGGTTTGTAAAATGACTCAGGACCATATGAAACCTCAGGCGGTGCGAATCTAATCTCATAATATCCAGGAACTAAGCCATCAAAGTGATATTCGCCATTTTCGTCTGTTGTCGTTGTAGTGATGCTGTTATCTTGTTGATTAAAAAGTGTAACAGTAGTACCTGGAAGGCCCGGTTCGTTATCATCTTGAATACCGTCATGACCTAAATCATTCCATACGCGATTACCAATTTTTAAGTTTGGTTTGTAGAAACCAGAGTCGATTGTTATGTCATCGTCTTGAAGATTTACATCAACCGTTGTAAAGTTAGAGTTTTTACCAGGATCATCACCTTGATATGGCTTTGTTGGAACATATCCAGCAGGTGTTTCAAAATCAACAATATAACGACCTTTGTCTAAATGATCAAATAAATAGTGACCGTTACCATCGGTTGTCACACGTTTGATTTCGTGGTAATCCGTATCCTTCAATACAACAGTGACGTTTGCAATACCATGTTCGTCATCATCTTGAATACCGTTACGATTCGTATCATCCCATACGTAATCTCCAATTCGGTATGCTTTTTTATGGAAACCAGCATCAATCGATTCGTTGTTGCCATCTACATGTACGTTAACTGTTGGACCGTCAGAATCTTGTTCTACATCTGGACCTTGATGTGCAGCTGTTGGTTCAAAACCATCTGGCGTTACAAATGTCACAGTGTAGTCACCAGGTGGTACGTTGCTAAAGTGATACTCACCATTTTCATCAGTTGACTTCGTATCTACATTGTTGCCATCTTGATCTTTCAAAATAACAACGACATTAGAAAGGCCAGGTTCATCATTATCTTGAATGCCATCTTCGTCAACATCGTTCCACACTTTGTTACCAATGTCATAGCCAGTTTTATAGAAACCAGCATCAACTGTTGCGTCATGGTCACGTAATTGAATATCAACAGACGTGCCATCTGAATCTTTCGCATCATCAGTACCTTGGTTGATTAATGTTGGTGTATAGCCATCAGGCGTTTCAAACTTAACAGTATAGTCCGCTATTGTAACGTTATTGAAATGATAATGACCATTCTCATCCGTTGAAGTTGTTCGAACGATATTGCCGTCTGAATCAACTAAACGAACGTTCACATTTGGAATACCATGCTCATTGTCATCTTGGATACCGTCTTTATTCGTATCCTCCCATACATAATCACCGATATTAACTTTTGGCACTTTATAGTAACCAGAGTCGATTGTCATATCATCATCAGTTAAATGAACGTTGACACGATAACCGTCAGAGTCTTTTGTATCATCAGTACCTTGGTTTTCTTTCGTTGATGTGTAACCTTCTGGTGCGAAGAATTCAACGCCGTAATCACCTTTTTGAAGATGCTCAAATAAGTAGTGACCTTCGTCATCTGTTACTGTACGTGCAACTTCTGTACCGTCAGCGTTATATAAGATAACTGTTGTACCTGGTAGCGGGGCTTCATTCGCGTCTTGAATACCGTCTTTATTGGCGTCAATCCATACGTAGTCACCAATTTTATAAGAGTGGTTTGTACGGTAGAAACCAGAGTCGATTGTAACGTTATCTTCGTCTAATGTAACAGCAACGTTCAAGCCATCTGAATCTTTTTTGCCCGTGTCATCTTGTTTGACCAATGTTGGTTGATAATCTTCAGGCGCCATAAAGAATACAGTGTAATTACCTTTTTTCAATTTTGTAAATTCATAATGACCTGTTTCATCCGTAGTCGTACGTGTGATTTCATTGTTATTTGCGTCTTTAAGAATGACCGTTACGCCAGCAAGACCCGGTTCATCCGCATCTTGAATACCATCTTTATTTGTGTCATCCCATACGTGGTCACCGATAACAAGTGTTGAAGGCTTTTTGTAGAAACCAGAGTCGATTGTTACATCATCATCTTCAAGTTCTACATCGACATCGATACCGTCAGAGTCTTTATCATCGTCGCCACCTTGTTCAGCAACGGTTGGTTTATAGTCTTTTGGCGTCACAAATGCAATCGTATAGTGACCCGGTTCTAAATCTTGGAAAATGTAGTTCCCGTTTTCATCCGTCACTGTACGATCCAGCACTTCGCCATCAGAGTCTTTTAAAAGTACTGTCACACCCGGTAGTGGTTGTTCGTCATCATCTTGAATACCATTTTTGTTTTTATCGACCCACACATAGTCACCGACACGAACTGTATCAGCAATACGATAAAAACCAGCATCAATAGTAACATCATTATTTTCTAAATGAACAAGCGTGCTTGGCGCATCTGAATCCCATTCAACAAAATGACCATCTAAGTTCTGGATAACTAAGTCATAGCCGTGTGGGGTAATGAACTCAACGATATAATCATTTGGTTCTAAGTTATCAAAGCTGTAATGACCATGTTTGTCAGATACCGTACGTTTTAAGAAGTTGCCATCTTTATCTTTTAAGATGACAGTTACACCACCAAGAGGTTTATCGCCCAAATCATCTTGTACACTATTTGGGTTTATATCATTCCAAATATAATCACCAATACTGTATGTTGGTACGAGTTTTGAGAAACCAGAGTCAATTGTTAAATCATCATGGTTTAAGTAGACGTCTACTGTTGTCCCGTCAGAGTCTTTCTCTGGATCGAACCCTTGACCGATATGTGTTGGACGATAGCCGTCTGGTGTTTGGAATTTAACTGTATATTCAGCTGTCGGTAAATCAGTAAATGAATAGTAACCGTCTTTATCAGTTGTCGTACGTTTAATTTCTTCGCCATTTGCGTCTTTCAAAACAACTGTAACGTCGGCAATACCTTTTTCATTGTCATCTTGAATACCGTCACGATTTGTATCGTCCCATACTAAACTACCAAGTTTATGGAGCTGAACAACTGGCTTTGGCGGTGGCGGCGGTGGTGGGGCACCACAACCACATGTTCTTGGTGTTGGGTAAACGTAGTTGTATCCGTAGTAGTTATTATAAGTACGGAATGCTGTACCCGGTGCTAAGCGAGCGGCAAAATATTCTTCGTTTGTTGGGATATTGCCTGTTGGATAAGCATTTTTAGCAATATCTTCAACTGCAGGACGAACGACGTTATTTTGTGTCGCAATCGCTTGTTGTTGTGCAACTGGATCGAGTTGCGTGTCTGATGCGTTATTATCTTCTGAAATTACTGTTTCTTCTTTTACAGGTGCAACTTCAGGTGCATCTTTTACTTCTGTAACTGTAGTCTCTTCAGTTACTTTCGAGTCAACAGTTGTTGTGTCTGCTTCAACATCCGCTTCCTCATTTACTTGAGTGGCATCAACTGTCACTGCTTTATTTGCTTCAATTGCGTCATTTGCTTCAACTTCTGTTGGCAATGAGGCATCAATTGAATCTGTTGTGTTTTCTGACTGATCTTGTGTTGTTTCCGCAGGTGTTTCTGCTGTTTCTTCCGCTGTTACTTCTGCTTCGTTTTCAAGCGTTGCTGTTTCAGAAGTTTCATCGTCAAGATTGTCTGCATTATCGCTTGCGACAGCAGCAGTTTCCTGCTTGTCAATTTCATCCGCTTTGGCGTCATCGCTTAATCCGAATAATAATGTTGTACCTACCAAAATGGATGCGGCACCGACTGTGAATTTTCGAATTGAGTACTTATTCAGCCGATTGGGAATAAAATCGTACTTTTTATTCATAATTACACCCCTATACGATTTTTTAGCGTATATTCATACTGCTAAGAGAGATTATATGCTAACATTTTTATAAAAACAACATCGAAATTTAATTCAAAAATTTATATATTAATTATTTTGGAATAGCAATCGTTAGAGGTTTTTAGTGTTGGATTTTGTGATTTTTGATTTTGATTTTAAATAGCATTTCGACAGGGGGTAAATGCGTGATTTACCTAGGGTTTTTGTTATGATGGAATGAGTAGAACTATCGTTTGTGAACAAATTAAGCTATAATGAAATGATGAATTTTTAATGAGGAGTTGTGCAACATGGCGGTTAAAAAAATTTTAAATTATAAAACGTCAAACCTACGACGAAAGTCAGCGCCAGTGACAACATTTGATGATACGTTACAATCATTAATTCAAGATTTAGAGGATACAATGTATGATGCGGGTAGTCAGGCACTTGCCGCACCACAAATTGGTGTCAACCAACAAGTGGCACTTATTGACATGGGGCAAGATGGTTTGTTGCAACTGATTAACCCAGAGATTATCTCAACAGGTTCAGAAACGGCATTAGAACTTGAAGGCTGTTTAAGTGTGCCTGAGCGTTATGGAGAAGTAGAAAGAAGTCGTGCAATTGTTGTGAAGAGCTTTGATTTACAAGGGAATCAAGTTGAATTAACAGCGTATGATGATATTGCACGCATGATTTTACATGAGATGGATACATTAAATGGTATTTTATTTATAGATAAGATGCACAAAGAAGTGTCAGCAGCAGAATTGGAGGCGTATTTGGAAGATGAGTAAAATAATTTTTATGGGAACACCTGATTTTTCAACGAAGATATTAGAAATGTTAATCGAAACAGAAGAAGTCGTTGCAGTGGTGACGCAACCGGATAGACCTGTCGGTAGAAAACGTCAATTGACACCGCCACCTGTTAAAAAAGTGGCGTTAGCGCATGACATTCCAGTGTATCAACCAGAGAAGTTGGCAGGCTCTGAAGAACTTGAAACATTAATGACATTGCCGTGTGATTTGATTGTTACAGCTGCGTTCGGTCAATTATTACCCGAAACATTGTTAACTTATCCGAAGTACGGGGCGGTCAATGTGCATGCGTCATTGCTACCGAAATATCGTGGCGGGGCACCGATTCATCAATCTATCATTGATGGAGAAGCTGAAACAGGCGTCACAATTATGTATATGGTCAAACAATTAGACGCAGGAGATATTATTTCTCAACGTGCAATTCCAATTGAAGACAGCGATAACGTTGGCACAATGCATGATAAATTAAGAGATCTTGGAACAGATTTATTACGAGAGACACTACCAAGTATTTTAAATGGGACAAATACACGCACACCACAAGACAGTGCACAAGCTACGTTTGCGTCAAACATTCAACGTGAAGATGAACGCATCAACTGGACACAAGATGCACGTACGATTTTTAATCATATACGTGGGTTATCTCCTTGGCCTGTTGCATATACGAAGTTGGATGATAAAGTGATGAAGTTATATAGTGCGCAAATTGTATCAAATAAAGCAGGTGCGCCGGGTACAATTATTGAAACAACAAAAAAGCAAATAATTGTAGGAACTGGTTCAGAAGATGCGATTGCATTAACTGAAATTCAACTAGCTGGTAAAAAGCGTATGCCTGTCGCTAACTTCTTGAGTGGCGTTCAAGAAGCACTCGTTGGAAAGGAATTACACTAATGACATCAGTACGTGAATTGAGTTTTCAGACGTTAGAAGCTGTGCTGAAAGACGGGGCTTATAGCAATCTTAAAATGAATGAAGTTTTACAAGAACATCCTTTGAGCGCTGCAGACCGTGGACTGTATACGGCACTTGTATATGGCACGTTAAAACGCAAGTTAACATTAGACTTCTACTTAAAACCTTTTGTGAAAACGAAAATTAAAGGCTGGGTGAGACGTTTATTATGGATGAGTGCGTATCAATTTATTTATATGGATAAAATTCCAACGCATGCCATTATTAATGAAGCTGTAAACATTGCTAAAAAAAGAGGCGGCAAACAAACAGGAAATACGGTTAATGCGATATTACGTCAGTTGACAACACAACCATTGCGAGATATAGATGCGATTAAAAAGAAAGAAGAGCGCTTATCCATTCGTTATAGCTTACCAACGTGGATTGTTCGCCATTGGTTAACACATTTTGGTGAAGCAACGACCGAAGCAATCGCGGCACAAATGTTATTGCCTGCTGTTCAAACAGTACGTGTCAATCGCACGAAAACGACGGTTGATGCAGCGATACAACAACTTGAACAAGAAGGGTACCTTGTGACACAAGATCCGGACATTGCGCATTGCTTAGTCGTTGAAGGACAAGGTGTCATGCAATCAAAATTATTCCAACAAGGGATGATGAGCATTCAAGACAAAAGTTCGATGTTTGTCGCTGAAATGATGGACTTACAACCGGGAGATCATGTACTCGATTGTTGTAGTGCACCGGGTGGTAAAGCATGTCATATGGCAGAGATTTTGTCGGGCGATGGCAACGTGTTAGCAACGGATATTCACGACCATAAGATTGGCTTAATCCAGCATAATATTGATAAATTAGGATTAACGGGTATTCAAGCACGACAACAAGATGCAACAACGCCATTTGACGGGCAGTTCGATCGCATACTCGTTGACGCACCGTGTAGTGGACTCGGTGTTTTACGTCATAAACCAGAAATTCGCTATACGATGATGCCTGAAACAGTGGAGCAACTCGTTCAAATTCAATTACAAATACTTGAGAATGTTGCGCAAAATTTAAAAAACGGTGGCGAGTTGATCTACTCAACATGTACAATAGAACAAATGGAAAATGAAAATGTCATTTATACATTTTTAAAAGCACATCCAGAGTTTGAATTTTCAATGATACGTGACCCTAGAACAGGCACAGATGTGAAGACATTACAATTATTGCCACAAGATTTTGATGCAGATGGCTTTTTTATAACGAAGATTAGAAGAAAGGATCAGTGAGATGATAACAGCAGAAAAGAAGAAAAAGAACAAATTCTTACCTGATTTTGAGAAACAATCAATCTACTCCGTGCGCTTTGACGAAATGAAAGATTGGTTGAAAGCACATGGACAACAAAGCTTTAGAGCGAAACAAATTTTTGAATGGTTGTATGACAAACGTGTCAATCAGTTTGACGAGATGACGAACTTATCGAAAGACTTGCGTCAGTTGCTTGCAGACAACTTTACAATGACAACATTGGAAACGGTCGTTCGACAGGAAAGTCGTGACGGCACGATTAAATTTTTATTTGAATTACAAGACGGTTATACGATTGAAACCGTATTGATGCGTCATGAGTACGGGAATTCTGTTTGTGTGACGACACAAGTAGGCTGTCGAATTGGTTGTACGTTCTGTGCGTCAACGTTAGGTGGTTTGAAACGTAACTTAGAAGCGGGCGAAATCGTATCACAAGTGTTAACGGTTCAAAAAGCATTAGATGAAACGGATGAACGTGTATCTTCAATCGTTATCATGGGAATCGGTGAACCGTTTGAAAACTATGATGAAATGATGGATTTCTTAAAAATTGTCAATGATGATAACGGCTTGAATATCGGTGCGCGTCATATTACTGTATCGACATCAGGGATTATTCCACGTATTTACGATTTTGCGGACGAATCATTACAAATTAACTTTGCGATTAGTTTGCATGCGGCGAACAATGACATTCGATCACAATTGATGCCGATTAACCGTGCGTACGATGTGAATAAGTTGATTGAAGCAATCGAATATTATCAACAAAAGACAAATCGCCGTATTACATTTGAATATGGATTATTCGGTGGCGTCAATGATCAGCTGACACATGCACGTGAGTTGGCAGCGTTGATTAAGCATTTAAATTGTCATGTGAATTTAATTCCAGTGAACCATGTACCAGAACGTAACTATGTGAAAACGCCAAAAGAAGATATTTTTAAATTTGAAAAAGAGTTAAAACGACTTGGTATTAATGCAACGATTCGTCGAGAACAAGGTGCAGATATTGATGCAGCGTGTGGCCAATTGAGAGCGAAGGAACGAGAAGCAGAAACGAGGTAGAGAGCGATGTTAAACGCAGAACTTTATTCGATAACCGGACATTATCGTGACCAGAACGAAGATGCAGCGGGTGTATTTTATAATCAAACAGATCAGCAGTTACTCGTCATGTGCGATGGCATGGGCGGGCATTTAGCTGGAGAAGTTGCATCACAATATGTCTTGGAAGCTTTGCAAGAACGTTTTGAGCAAGAAAACTTAATCGAACCACATCAAGCAGAGGCATGGCTTAAAACGGCGTTACAAGCAATTAATAGAGAACTCTATATATTAGCGCAAGAGAATGAGGCATATGCCGGCATGGGTACAACATGTGTATGTGCACTCGTATTTGAACATCATATTGTCGTCGCAAATATTGGCGATTCACGCGCATATTTAATTAATAGTCGTGAATGTGATCAAGTGACGATGGATCATACATTTGTGAATCAGCTTGTCATGCTAGGTCAAATTACGGAAGCAGAAGCCTTCCAACATCCGAAACGTCATATTATTACGAAAGTGATGGGGACGGACAAACACGTCAAACCCGACATTTATACACGCCGTACGAATTTTTATCAATATTTATTGTTGAATACGGACGGATTGACGGATTACGTTACAAAAGATGAAATGCATGAGTTGTTAATGGCACAAGACGGTTTGAAACAAACAGGCGATGCTTTGTTAGCGAGAGCAGAAGCAAATGAGGCGAAAGACAACGTGTCATTTATTTTAGCAGAGATTGCAGGTGATCCAGTATGATTGGTCGTATGATTGGTGAACGTTACGAAATTCAACAAGTGCTCGGTGGCGGCGGTATGTCTAAAGTTTACGGTGCGATGGATACCATTTTAGACCGTAAAGTTGCAATTAAGCTTATTCAAATTCCACCGAGTGAGAAGCAAGCGACGATTGATCGTTTTGAACGAGAAGTACAAAATACAACACAACTGTCTCATGAAAATATTGTCAGCGTCTGGGATGTTGGGGAAGAAGATGACTGTTTCTATCTTGTGATGGAATATATTGAAGGCATGACACTGTCAGAATATATTAAAACGCATGGTGCGCTTGAACCGAAAACAGCAGTTGCTTATATCAATCAAGTGTTACAAGGCATTCAACATGCGCATGAACAAGGCATTGTACATCGTGACATTAAACCGCAAAATATGATGATTGATCCAAACGATACGATTAAAATTGTGGACTTTGGTATCGCTAAAGCATTGAGCGAGACGACGATGACTCAAACGAACCATGTCATTGGGACTGTACAATATTTATCGCCTGAACAAGCAAAAGGCGAAAAGACAGGTGAACAGTCTGACATTTATTCAATCGGTATTGTGTTGTATGAGATGTTAACAGGGTCAGCACCATTTACAGGCGAAACGGCAGTAAGTATTGCGATTAAGCAAATACAGGAGAACGTACCGAATGTAACGGAACAACATGCTGACATTCCGCAAGCGTTGAGTAACGTTATTTTAAGAGCGACTGAGAAAGAGCCAGCCAATCGTTATAAAACGGCATCTGAAATGTTACACGATGTTGCAACGGTTTTAGACCCGAGTCGTGCGAACGAGCCGGTTTATGAAACAGAAGACGATGCACTCACCAAAACAGTCGCATTAGATAAAAATGCGTTGAAACAACAACAAGAACCTGCATCGAATGACACGGCAAACATTCCAATTGTACCGACAGCACAAACAAATGCATCAGCCAATGCAAGACCACGTACGCAACGTGCAGCAGTAACCGGTGCATACGCGGCAAAGCCTAAACGTTCACGTAAAAAGAAAGTGATTGCAGGACTCGTATTAGTCCTATTGTTCGTCGGACTTTTCTTCTTTGTGACAGCAGCCGTTATGGGTAACAAATATAGCCAAGTCCCAGACGTACTAGGACAAACGGAAGAACAAGCGACACAGACACTTAAAGATGAAAACTTAAAAGTTGGTAAAGTCGTGAAAGTGTACAGCAATCGTTTTGAAGAAGGGCATGTCGCAGGTATCAACCCCGGTCAAGGTACAAAAGTAAAACAGAAAACAGCTGTTGACCTCATGGTGTCTAAAGGGGAACATGTAGAAAAAATGCCAGACTTAGTCGGACGTCCAAAAGTAGAAGCCGAAGAGATCTTAGCAAAACTTGGCTTTGAGAAAGTCGAATACACAACAGCGTATACGCAAAATGACATCGCAAAAGGAAATGTGGAGGCACAAAGCGTTGCACCTGGTACAGAAGTATCCGTGACGAAAGAAAAGATTTTAATTACGGAATCACTCGGTAAACGTAAAGTGTTTGTTGACGACTATACGAATAAAGACATTGAAGAAGCGCGAGCAAAACTTGAAGCGGAAGGTCTGACTGTAACGGTAACAAAAGAACGTGAAGACGATAAAGTGAAAGAAAACCACATTATTAGTCAAACGCCGAAAAATAAAGAAGTGGATGAAGGATCAGAAGTCAAATTTGTCGTATCACTCGGTTCAGGTGATGAAGAGGATGACGCCGACAGCAAAGATAAATCCAAAGATAAAGAACCACCAAAATTTGACAAAAGATATTCCCAATCGTTTGTTATCCCGTATACAGGTCAAAATAACAAACCACAAAAAGTTGAAGTGTATGTCAAAGATAAAAATAACGATGGTCAAAAGCCGCATACATTTGAAATTAAAAAAGATACACCGCAAACATTGAACTTTACAATTGCAAGTGATAGCAGTGCGAGCTATCGCGTTCTAGTAGACGGTAAAGAAATCAACAGCGGTCAGATTGATTATGATGATTTCTAAGTGAAAAAGCAGGAAAACCGCAAATTGATATTGTGCGTTTTCCTGCTTTTTTAAGGGGGGTAATAGCAATGTTAAGAGAGATACTTATATGGTTTGTTTTATTGGTATTCAGTATAATTAACTCTATTTCAGTTGCACTCGGACACGACACGCTATTTAATATATCACTGTGGCTATCGTGGGTGTTGGTAGCGGTGATGACAGTAATCATCGTTGTCATACGCTTATTTAGAAAATCTATCCGAGCGAAATATCGTTTTGAGCAGGACATAGCAGATGACTTAAATTTAGAGCCAAATGCTTACTTTTTTCAATTACCGTTATATATTATTGCAGATCAAAAAATGCCTGTGTATGGCGTAGAAAAAATAACATTTACGCCAACATATTTTAATTATCTCCATAGATTTATCAGTTTATTTGGATTTTCTTCGTTGTATAGCACATATGTAATTTCTGAAAGTAATGAAGTGAAAATTGTGCTAATAAACCCTTTTTCATTAAGGTATCAATATAATGTGTACCTCAATAACGAATATATTGGTATTTTTGAAATGAAGAGACTTTTCAAGGATAAAGGTATCAAGCAACAATTGCCGTATGTTTTTAAGTCTCGTGAGCAACAGTATTTTTTCAACAATGACTATATGAGTGCCATCACAACGATTTCAGATGCGAATGACAATGTTGTCTTTCAAGCAAACAGAAGTTTTATGGATTTTTCGAAGAGTAGTCAAACACAACAACGTGGCGAAAAGCATAATGTGACGCTGTATGATAGCGAACAATGCATCGAACTATTGTTAGCCCTTTATATACAAGCGATGATTAATAAACATACGCAAAAATAGCCTTGAAACCATCAATTGTTTCAAGGCTATTTTTTCGGGTTAGTCCATATTATCAAATATTTCTTTTCTCACATGCTTTGTAATCGCAACGCCATAACCCATCTCCTCAACATTGTATTCAAACGTTGATTTGCCAGAATTGTTAAAGGCGTTTGGGAAAATACCGATTAATTCATTGTGTTCGTTCATAATTGGGCTCCCAGAATTTCCTTTTCTCGTAATGCCACTAAAGTAAAACTGTGGTTCGACGGTTGTCGCTTTGTTTAAATAGTAACCTTCTGTCATAAACATTTGATGATTTGGTGTCTTGGCAAGCTTTGGAAAGCGTGACGCAAAATATTTCGGTTGCGGGTAGCCGACAATTTTGATTGGGTCTTTAAAAGCCATAGCTTCAATGCTTTTTTCACTCGCAATCGGCATGGGCGTCATTATGTTGTTCAAGTTTTCATGCGTATGAACGACGGCTAAATCGACACCTTTAATCATATGAACTGAGCGGACTGTAAACGTGTAAGGTGTTTGTATCGGCGACTGCATCGGTTTGAAGCGCAACATACTTGGCTTGGCAGGGCGGTAATTACGTTTGCCCGGCTTCGTCTTTGTATCTTCAACGAGATGATTGTTCGTTAAAAGTGTATGTTCGTCAATCGCCACAGCTGTTCCTGCTGAATCGGTTTGATAATTGATAAAACGACCTACTGAACGATAGGCTTTCGGTATTGGTGAATCAATCGTGTCTACCGTAATAGCTTTGTCATCAATCTTTTGCGCAAGTTTAAAAGCGGTTTTACTTCCAGCTTGTTTTTTATAGGCGTTATTCGTGACATAGGCATCTTGCGGGTCGTTCGTGTCATGTACTTGCACGTTGTCTGGTTGCGAGCGTGTGACAAAGTAGGTAAGAGAAATAATACTAATCAATAACAAAATAATGAGTATTTGTCGTTTTTTCACTGGGTCGTTGACTCCTTATGTATCAAATAATACTTTGTTAATATAGTATAAAGCGACAGAATAAAATGTCAAACAGCACCTGCCAATTTGGGTGCTGTTTGACATCTTAGAACGTAATCAATGATTTAAGTGTATCTGGATCATCATACGATGTGAAAATAATCGTTTTGTCGCGTCCGCGAATATAGCCACTTTTAGATTTATTGCCGATAATAAATGAATTGTTGAAGCGGAACAAATCATATTGATAGTCTTTCAAAATTTGATATAAGTCGTGTACTGAATAGCTTTGACGTTCACGCATCATAAAACGCCCTGTTAGGTTGACAGCGACTGACGGATCTAGGTTGTATTTTTTAATAAATGTCCGTGTATATTTATTTCTATTGGCAAAGTTTTCAAATAACCAATCGGCTAATTCATATAAAACAGATGGATGAGGACTATGTGTGACATGTTTTAATAGCTCATACGTCGTCATCTCTTTACCTGTATAAAATATGTCATTATTGGTACCCCATTCTTTCAGTGCACGCATTGTATTAGGCACATGCTCATTTATCGCATACGTATAATAGATAAGAGGTCCTAAGCCTTCAATCGTCATCGAATGATCCGTATTAACAGCTTTCTCAATGTTGAGTGTTTTGTTATCAACAATAAGATAACTTTGTCCTAGGCGGCACATTTCATCAAATAACTTTGGTTGTTCATATTGTAATGTATTTGACGCCAATGCTTTTGGTAGTTTCTTCGCAAGTTCGGGTAATAGCGTGCCACCACTTGATGACTTCAAAAGGGTGAGTGAGTCTTCATTACATAGAAATTTCAAATCATTTAACATCATATCGGCACTGGCATACCAAGTGATATGTTTTTTCTTTACTTTGTTTACGACAGGGCGCAAATCGCCATCTAAACACAAAATATAATCTGCTTGAGACTCGGCTAAAACTGGCACAAGTTCTTGATGTATGTCTCGAGAATTTTTACCGAGATCATTTATTTTACCAAGTGCGATCACTTTATTCCCTTTGAAAAAGCGTGCTTGTGTATCAAAAGCTTGAATGGCATTAATCATTGCTGGAAGAGAAGCGTTGTGTGTATCATCAAGCAACGTCAACTGATGATTTGGCGTTTCAACAGTTCTCATCTTTAATACTTTAGAAAACGATTGGAAGTCTTTTAAATATTCGCTGTTCATTTTAATATTTAATTTTTTCAATACGAGCAGTGCCGCAAGTGTATTCGAGACCATACCAGAACTGATTGTGTTGAGTTGATAGGTTTGTCGTTGGTTATTATTTATCACACCGAGTTGAAGCTGTCCTTTTTGATATTGTATATACTCGGGGGCAAGGTCTGCATTCGATGAAGTGGCAATGGAGTATGTAAAAACGTGTGGCGTATGTGTCAATGCCTGTTCAATCATATAATCTGCACATAACGTGTCATCATTAATAATCGCTATGTCATTTTCTGTCAGCCCGTTAAATACTCTCGATTTTAAGTGTGCAATATCTTCAATGGATTTGCGGGGCGCCATATGTGCCGCACCAATACCAGTTACAACAGCAATCGTAGGACGTAAATTCAACATCGTATCCTCGAGCGGATCAATAACGTTGAGTGACACTTCGATTACCGCAAAATCTGGATTTTGAGTCAACTTCAGCATATTGATGTAGGCGGCTGCACGCACATTGTTGTTACCGCGTGTTGCTAAAATGTTATAGTCACGTAATAGTGTGGTTATCATCATGCGTGTTGAACTTTTGCCCATAGAACCGGTAATCGCAATAATGGGATTTGTATACTGATTGCGTATGTGAATCGCCAACGTTTTTAAAGCGACGATTGAATCTTCAACAATGATTTGTGGAATAGGATGTTGCAGATTTGTTGCTTCTTTTTCAGAGATAATCAGTCCAATTTCAGCATGAGTAGGGTCGATTAAATCATTGCCATCAGGTGCACCTTTCGTTCTCCCTAAATATTTAGACCAAGTATCTTTATTAGGAGAGAAGTACGCCGTTTGTTTCGATTGGACACGAGAAAAAAACATTTCAAAATCATCAATGACATTATTTTCATTATGCGTACTAATATGAATGGTTTTGCCACCGATAATCGTAGCGATTTCTTTAAGTGTTAACATGAATCTAAAGCTCCTTTGAGATTTATTTTATTCCATATTTTCCAGTACTTCATTTCTAACTGTTTTTATTATTGATATGCCATATCCCATTTCTTCTATGTTGTATTTAAATGTCGAGTTTCCAGTATTATTAAACCCATTTGGAAAAATACCAATCAATTCATTATTTCTATTCATAATGGGACTCCCTGAATTCCCATTTCTAGTAACTGCATTAAAGTAAAATTGTGGTTCGGGTGTCGTTGCTTTATTGAGATAAAATCCTTGGGTTATAAACATTTGATGATTTGGAACGTTTGCTAATTCTGGAAATCGTGATTCGAAATATTTTGGTGTTGGATACCCTACGATGGTAATTGGATCTTTAAATGTCATTGATTCGATACTATTTTCAGAAGCGATAGCCATTGGTTGAATAAAATCGCTTATTTTTTTATTAGTGTGCACAACAGCTAAATCAACACCCCTAATCATATGCACGGATTTTATTGTAAATGTATAAGGTCTGTGATTCGGTGTTTGCATAGGATAAAAGCGTAATTTTTCCGGAGAAGCAGGACGATAATTTCGTGCACCTGGTCTTGTTTTTGAATCCTCTACTAAATGATTATTAGTTAGCAGTGTATAATCTCCTACAACAACTGCAGTGGCAGAAGAGTTAGCAGCACTGTTAACTAATCGACCAATTGACTGATACTGTTTTGGTATTGGATCATTAACCGGACCTATTGTTATTTCGTTATCATCAATACTTTGTGCAAGATTAAAAGCTTCTTCGCTTCCGTATTTCTTTTCATATGCGTTATTTGTGTCATAGGCGTCAGCAAATACTGGATGAGGCATTTGATCAAGTGAAATACATAAAGTGACAAAAGAACAGAGTATAACTTTAAAACATTTCATTTTACTTCCCCCTTTAATAGATAAAAAGAATGTCTTCAAATAAAGTTTGTTTTAAAACTTAATATACAACAAAATTAAAATATCGACAATGTGATTTTTCAAAAGTAAATACGGTCTTCTACAACACGCAACTGTATCCCTATGACGCAATTTGGTATAATAGTCATAATTTGAAAAAGACAATTAGATGAGGTGTGAATTTGAAAACAGGACAAATTATTAAGTCAATTAGTGGCGTGTATCGCGTAGATGTTGATGGGGAACAGTTCGATGCGAAGCCACGAGGATTATTTAGAAAGAAGCAAATAACACCTGTTGTAGGTGATATGGTTGATATAGATTTTGAGACGCACGCATCGGGTTATATTCAGCATGTGCATGAGCGTAAAAATGAACTCAAGCGTCCACCTGTCAGCAATATTGATGTACTGGTTATTGTAATGAGTGCAGTGGAACCAGACTTTTCTACACAATTACTCGATCGTTTTCTAGTTATTGCACATTCGTATGATTTGTCGCCACGCATTGTGATTACGAAAAAAGACTTAACATCGGCGTCACAACAAGCAGAAATTGAGCGATTGCTTGCGATTTATCAAAATATTGGCTATGACACGCAATTTATCGGAAAAGATGATAATGTCCAAGCGGTTTTTAATGACTGGCAACCCGGTATAGCGGTGTTAAGCGGGCAGTCAGGCGTTGGCAAATCGACGTTGTTAAACAGTTATTGTCCCGAATTGGCGCTTGAAACGAATAGCATATCGCAATCGTTAAATCGTGGTCGCCATACGACTCGTCATGTGGAATTGTATCCACGAGCGAATGGATATATTGCCGATACACCGGGCTTTAGTGCGCTTGATTTTGATCATATTGAGAAGCAAGATTTAGATGCTTACTTTATTGAAATCAGTGAAGCAAGTGAACAGTGTAAGTTTCGAGATTGTTCGCATACGAATGAGCCGAAATGCCATGTTAAAGCATTGGTTGAAACAGGGGATATTGCGGACTTTAGATATCAGCATTATGAACAACTACTACAAGAAATTTCTAATCGAAAGGTACGATACTAATGACAAAAATTTTTCCATCTTTATTATCTGCAAATTTTTTAACATTACAAGATGAATTGGTAGCACTTGAAAAAGCAGGCGTTGATGGTGTGCATTTTGACGTGATGGACGGGCAATTTGTTCCGAATATTTCTATTGGTTTTCCAATTTTAGAAGCGGTGCGTCGTGGCACGTCACTACCAATTGATGTGCATCTCATGATCTCAAATCCAGAAGCTTATATTGATGCTTTTTGTAAAAAAGGGGCAGATAAAGTCTCTGTACACGTTGAAGCGACACCACATATTCATCGCGCAATTCAAAAAATCCATGCGCATGGCAAAGAAGCGGGCGTTGTATTAAATCCGGGAACGTCTATCGAAGCAATTCGTCCAATCATTGCAGATGTCGACTTTGTGCTTATTATGTCAGTGAATCCAGGATTTGGTGGGCAAGCGTTTATTCCATCAAGTCTTGATAAAATTCGTGAATTAAAAGCTTTACGTGAATCACAAGGTTTAGCATTTTGCATTGAAGTTGATGGCGGGGTGAATGCTGAAACAGCACAACAAGTGGTTGAAGCCGGGGCGGATTGGCTTGTCGCGGGTTCATACTTTTTCAATCAAGCTGAATACGGTCATGCGGTTGCGACGCTCAAAGGCGAGGCGTAAGTACGATGTCAAAACGTATTCATCTGTTGTGTAGTCATCGAAACATACCTGACGGGCTATTCGAACGTCATCATCATGAAGTTTGGGGTGGCGTCGATCGTGGCACGAAATTATTGTTAGAGCATGACATTCGTCCACTTTTTACGGTTGGGGATTTTGATTCTGTCTCTGATGATGAACGTATGTGGATTGCAGAACAAATTACGATTACGCCTGTCCCTGCTGAAAAAGCAGATACGGACCTTGCCCTAGGTGTCGCGCAAGCGATTGAACGTGGCTATGATGAAATATGTATTTATGGGGCAACAGGCGGTCGTCTCGATCATTTTATGGGGGCGATGCAGTTGTTAAAGGCACCTGCATATCAAGCGTGTCGAATTAAATTAATTGATCAACAAAATGAGATTAGGTTGCTTGCTGAAGGTCAGCATGAAGTGGAAAATGATGTAAACTACCGCTATATTTCATTCGTTCCAGCATCTGATGCTGTCACGTTGTCATTGCACGGTTTCAAATACGATTTAGCACAACAAGTATTAGAAATGGGTTCGACATTAACGATTTCTAATGAGTTTCAACAAGACAAAGCAAAAGTAAAAGTCCATAATGGTATCGTTTATCAAATGCGTAGTCGTGATATATGAACTAAAAGAGGTGGGACGCAAGCGCTGTTCCACCTCTTTAAATACAAAAAAACGAGACTGCCACATATAGTCTCGTTTTGATCTTCATAATATTAAAATTATACGCGTGTTACTTTACCTGATTTTAAAGCACGTGTAGAAACCCAAACTTTTTTAGGTTTGCCATCAACAAGGATTCTCACTTTTTGTAAGTTCGCATTCCAACGACGCTTCGTTGAGTTTAATGCGTGTGAGCGTCTGTTACCAGTTGATGCTTTACGTCCTGTTACGAAACATTCTTTACCCATCATCGTACCTCCTTTAAGAAATACAAATACACTTTGCTACTACATACTAAGGTAATATACCATAATCACAACCTGTGTGCAACAAAAGATATACGTTATTTGATAAATTGCTTTGTGTAACTTCAAGTTTCTGTTATAATTTATTATTGTGATTACATATAAAGTAGTCGAAAGTGACTTATTCGCTTATTCCAACGGGGCATTTTACTCATTATAGTAGCGTACCCATTCGCTACATAGTAAAATAGAACTGATTGTAATAAGTTTTTTAACGAAGGTCTAAGAATAACGTGATTAATTTAGTTAGAATAAGAAACCGTAGGAACTACGGGGATAGCTTGGTAAATAAGAGATACCTCTGTTAGTGAAAAATAAACTATTAAGTACACTCTATTCCCAAGAAGCTCCCACTTCAAGCGTTAAAAACGCTATGTTTAGCTAAGTGGTGAGTAGTTCACCATCTCGAAATATATATTAGCAATATTGATGAAAAAATTTGACATTGAACATAATATAAGAAACACGATTAAGAATAGGAGGCGTTACGATATGGCATTAGAAATTACAAACGATTATGGCAGTATTGATATTTCAAATGAGGTGATCGCTTCTGTAGTAGGCGGTAAAGCAGTCGAATGTTACGGGATTGTCGGCATGGCTTCTCGTCAACAGGTGCGTGACGGTATTGCTGAAATTTTAGGTCATGAGAATTACGCAAAAGGGATTGTTGTAAGAGAAAATGACGGCATTTTAGATGTTGATATGTATATTATCGTAAGCTACGGTGTTAAGATTTCAGAAGTGGCACAGAACGTACAATCAACGGTTAAGTATACGTTAGAACACACACTTAAACTTAAAGTAAACTCAGTTAATATATTCGTACAAGGTGTACGTTTTAACAATGACGGGAACGACAAATAGGAGGACATTCGCATGGTTACGAAGATCAACGGTAATCTATTTGCCGACATGATTATACAAGGGGCTCAAAACTTATCAAACAACGCTGATTTAGTGGATTCATTGAACGTTTATCCAGTACCAGACGGGGATACAGGGACAAATATGAATTTATCAATGACTTCGGGGAAAGAGGAAGTTCAAAATAACCCAACACGTCACATCGGCGACTTAGGGAAGTCATTCTCAAAAGGCTTATTAATGGGTGCACGTGGTAACTCTGGTGTTATTTTGTCACAAATTTTCAGAGGCTTCTCTAAAGCGCTTGAAGAATATGATGAAATTGACGCAAAACAATTTGCACGCAGTTTCGATGCAGGTGTGAAAACAGCGTATAAAGCTGTTATGAAACCTGTTGAAGGAACCATCTTGACTGTCGCAAAAGATGCAGGTCAAGCGGCTGTCGACACGGCTGAAAAAACAGAGGATTGTTTGGAAATTATGACAGCTGTTTATGAAGCGGCTCAAAAATCTTTAGAAAATACACCAAACTTATTACCTGTATTAAAAGAAGTCGGTGTTGTTGACAGTGGTGGTAAAGGTTTAACACTTGTGTACGAAGGTTTCTTGAAAGCAATGAAAGGTGAAACAATCGAAGCACAAACGCCGAAAGTGGATAAAGAAGAATTTTTCAATGATGATCATGATTTCCACGGTGTTATTAATACGGAAGACATCGTATATGGTTACTGTACTGAAATGATGGTGCGCTTCCAATCAGGTAAAGCACCATTTGATGAAGCGATATTCAGAGAAGATATGAGCAAGTTCGGTGACTCACTACTCGTTATTAGTGATGATGAAATCGTCAAAGTTCACGTACATACTGAAACACCGGGTGAAGTTTTCACATTTGGTCAAAAGTACGGTGAATTAATTAAGGTTAAAGCTGAAAATATGCGTGAACAACACCGTGAAGTGTTACGCAAAGAAGGTAAGAAAACTGACAAGCAAGAGACATCAGAACCTAAAGCAGCTGAAAAAGTAGAAACAGCGATTATTACCATTTCAATGGGTGACGGTATTACAGAACTATTCAAATCAATGGGTGCAACACATGTCATTAGCGGTGGTCAAACGATGAACCCATCTACTGAAGATATTGTCAACGTGATTAAAGAAAGTGGTTGTAAACGTGCAATCATCTTACCGAATAACAAAAATATTCAAATGGCAAGCCAACAAGCAGCTGAAATTGTTGACGTGGAAGCTGTGGTTGTACCAACACGTACAGTACCACAAGGCATTGCAGCGATGTTTAGTTATGATCCATCAGCAGCGTTGGAAGACAATGCTGAAGCGATGACTGCGGCGTTAGATGACGTGAAATCAGGTTCAATCACATATGCAGTACGTGATACGAAAATTGATGGCATTAACATTGAAAAAGACGCATACATGGGCTTAGTTGAAGATAAAATTATCGTAAGTGACCGTGATGTTAAAGCAACATTACAACAAACGTTAGAAGCAATGATTGATGAAGACAGTGAGATTTTAACTGTTATTGCTGGTGAAGAAGCAACAGATGAGCAAACAGCATTTATCGAATCATTTGTGGAAGAGCATTTTGAAGATGTTGAAATAGAAATTCAAAATGGTCAACAACCGATTTATCCATACTTATTCTCAGTTGAATAGAACAATATGTGATAACAAGTGGGACAATGAATCTTTTACACGAAAAGATGATTGTCCTGCTTTTTTATGCACGATTTGAAGTATAAAAATGTGCGGGTGTTCATGGATCAAAGTTTGTTTTTGACATAATAGCGCCAGCATTTCAATAAAATAGTTAGAATTGTTATAATAAGGTTATATTTTATTCAAAAAGTACAGGGGGATGATTATGAAGTTTAAAAGTGTGTTCGATATTATCGGTCCAACAATGGTAGGACCTTCATCATCACATACAGCAGGTGCAGTACGCATCGGTCTTGTCGCAAGATCATTATTTGGGGGACAGCCTGCACAAGCGGATATTTATTTGTTTGGTTCATTTATGGAAACGTATAAAGGGCATGGAACAGATGTGGCGTTAGTGGGTGGTTTGCTCGGCTATGATACTGATGATAGTCGTATCGAGTCGAGTCTTGAGACAGCGAAAAACTTGGGCATGCGTGTGAACTTTATTGAAATGTCAGAGGAACGTTCGCATCCAAATACCGCATTAATTGATATGGCAGATGGCGATACATCCATTTCTGTCGAAGGGGTTTCTATTGGTGGCGGTAAAATTGAAATTGTCGCAATTAATGGCTTTCCAATCAATATTAGCGGGAACTATCCAACATTACTTGTGTTTCATAAAGATACGTTTGGCACAATTGGTAAAGTGGCGAATGTGTTAGGAGAACATAGTATCAACGTCGGTAGCATGCACGTTGCACGTAAAGAAAAAGGTGATCAAGCGTTAATGACTTGTGAGCTGGACGAATCGGTTAATACCGAAATTATTGAAGAAATTCGCAAAATACCGGGCATTGTGACGGTATCATTAATGGGAGAAGATTGATTGGAGGGGTAGCATGTTTAAGAGTGTTGAAGAATTAATCGCAAAGTGTGAAGCCGAGCAGAAAGCAATACATGAAGTGATGCTCGAACAAGAAATGTCTGTGACAGGTATGACACGAGAAGAAGTGTATACGCATATGGAACGTAACTTGACTACGATGGAAAACGCGGTTGCCGAGGGGTTAAACGGTGTGACTTCAAAAACAGGTTTAACAGGTGGCGACGCAGTGCTGATGCAACGCTATATTGAAAGTGGTAATGCCTTAGCGGGGAATTTAGTGCTAGATGCGATTAGTAAAGCTGTGGCGACGAATGAAGTCAATGCCGCAATGGGTAAAATTTGTGCCACACCGACTGCGGGGTCTGCAGGTGTGGTGCCGGGTGTACTTTTCGCGTTGAAAGATAAGTTGCAATTGGATCGACAAGGCATGCTAAACTTCTTGTTAACAGCAGGTGCATTTGGTTTTGTTGTCGCAAATAATGCGTCTATTTCAGGTGCAGCAGGCGGTTGCCAAGCGGAAGTGGGATCTGCCAGTGCGATGGCAGCTGCAGCGATTGTTGAAGCAGCAGGTGGTACACCACAACAATCTGCTGAAGGTTTTGCGATTTGTATGAAAAATATGTTAGGTCTTGTCTGTGATCCTGTGGCAGGTCTTGTAGAAGTACCTTGTGTGAAACGTAATGCAGCAGGTGCGTCTAATGCGATTGTATCAGCGGATATGGCGCTAGCGGGTATTTCATCACGCATTCCGACTGATGAAGTGATTGACGCAATGTATCGCATCGGACAAACAATGCCAGTTGCTTTGCGTGAAACAGGACGTGGTGGTCTTGCAGGCACACCAACAGGACAGCGTTTAAAACAACAAATATTTGGTGATTAAACATGACAAAGATAGCGATAATTGAAAACCCTTATGCATTAAAAGATATTAAAGGGTTAGGACCAAAACGCTTAACGTTACTCAATGAAATGAATATTCATACGGTTCAAGATTTAATACTTTACTTGCCTACACGCTATGAAGACAATTCGTTAGTCGATTTAACGCAGGCGGATGATGAATCGGTCGTGACGGTACAAGGCGAAATTTATTCGACGCCGACGGTTGCCTTTCTTGGGCGCAATCGTTCCAAGTTAACCGTGCATATGATGGTTAACGGCATTGCGGTAAAAGTCGTCTTTTTCAATCAACATTATTTAAAAAATAAAGTGCAGTTACATGATACAGTCGTCGTGAAAGGGAAATGGTCACGTCGCAAACAAGAAATTAACGGGCAAAAAATGTTTACGGACCTCGCACAGCTTGCAGATTCGCAGTTTACACCGGTTTATCGTGTGAAAGAGGGCTTGAAACAAAAGACATTGCGTGACATGATTCATGCGACGTTAAAAGATGTGACGATTCATGAATGGTTACCTGAAGATTTGCGTCAAAAGTACAAGTTGGAAACACTACATGATACGTTACACGCACTACATGAAGCGCCTGATCAAACAGCCATCTTAAAAGCACGCCGTACGTTTGCGTTCACCGAATTTTTTATGTTTGAATTGCGCATGCAGTGGTTGAATCGCTTGGAAAAAAGCTCTGATCAAGCCGTTGCCGTGCAATACGATATTGATGCGGTCAAAGCATTTATTGACGACCTGCCGTTTGAACTAACAGACGGACAAAAACAAAGTATTAATGAAATTTTCCGAGACTTGAAAGCACCAATCCGCATGCACCGTTTATTGCAAGGCGATGTTGGATCAGGTAAAACAGTCGTTGCAGCGATTTGTATGTATGCCCTTAAAACAGCCGGATACCAGTCAGCACTTATGGTACCGACTGAAATTTTAGCCGAACAACATGCGGAAAGCTTAGTTGCGCTATTTGGCGACAGAATGCGCGTTGCGTTACTAACGGGTTCAGTGAAAGGGAAAAAACGTGCGCTCTTGCTTGAACAACTTGCGCAGGGCGACATCGACTGCTTAATAGGGACGCACGCATTAATACAAGATGATGTCGTTTTTCATGATGTTGGCCTCGTTATCACCGATGAACAACATCGTTTTGGTGTCGAACAGCGTCAAAAATTACGTGAAAAAGGGGCGTTAAGCAATGTTCTCTTTATGACAGCGACGCCGATTCCACGTACGTTAGCAATTTCAGTTTTTGGCGAAATGGACGTGTCATCAATCAAAAGCATGCCAAAAGGACGTAAGCCGATTCAAACGCATTGGGTAAAACATGAAGGCTACGACCAAGTATTGAGACAAATGGAACAGGAGTTAGCGAAAGGGCGTCAAGCCTATGTCATATCGCCATTAATTGAAAGTTCCGAGCATTTAGAAGATGTTCAAAACGTCATTGCATTATATGAGAACTTACAAATGCAACTGCCAAATCGACGCATCGGTATTTTGCATGGCAAGATGAAGTCGGAAGAAAAAGATGATGTCATGCAACGTTTTAGCGCACATGAACTCGATGTACTTGTGTCAACAACGGTCGTTGAAGTCGGTGTTAACGTGCCGAATGCAACATTTATGATGATTTACGATGCGGATCGTTTTGGATTGTCAACGTTACACCAATTGCGTGGACGTGTGGGCCGAAGTGATCATCAAAGTTATTGTGTGTTGATTGCATCGCCGAAAACTGAGACAGGTATTGAGCGTATGACGATTATGACACAAACAACAGATGGTTTTGAACTGAGTGAACGTGATTTAGAAATGCGTGGGCCGGGGGACTTCTTCGGTGTGAAACAAAGTGGTTTACCAGACTTTTTAATCGCCAACTTAGTTGAAGACTACCGCATGTTAGAAGTTGCACGCGATGAAGCGGCAGAAATGATTCAATCCGAACGCTTTTTTAGCGATGAATTCATTCGATTACGAGAATTTATAGAACGCAATATGTTACATCAAAGCTTTGATTAGGGCACACTACAGAAATCTCAAGCGTTAGCAAAAGATTTTGTCGTAGTCCCCAGCAAGGCTGACTAAGCGTTGAGAGACATCATTAGCATTCGGACACCCATTGTCATTTTTATATTTCTACTAACTTGAGAGGGGATTTAAACTGGACCCTATAGATTAGACACTAAAAAAAGAGTGTCGGTCTATAGGGTTATTTTAATGTATAATTTGAGTAACTACTCTAATGACTGAGAGGTGCAAATTGATG
>NZ_JXWY01000045.1 GCF_000934465.1 Staphylococcus microti
GTTACGTAATCATAAATTGGCAAAAAGTATTTCTGATGTCTCTTGGTCTCGTTTTGTGACGCAATTACAATATAAGGCTGATTGGTACGGACGGAAAATCATTAAGGTAGATCAATGGTTTGCATCTAGTCAAATCTGTTCAAAATGTGGTTATAAAGACGGCAAGAAGTCTCTTGAAATCCGCGAATGGACTTGTCCTATTTGTAGTACACATCACGATCGAGATATCAACGCTAGTAGAAATATATTGACAGAAGGTCTAAGAATCATGGCATTCGCTTAAGTAGCATCAAGAACCGTAGGAACTACGGGGATAGCTTGGTAAATAAGAGACACCGCTGTTAGTGAAGAAATAAACTAGCAAGTACGCTCTATTCCCAAGAAGCTCCCACTTCAAGTGTTAAAAACTCTATGTTTAGCTAAGTGGTGAGTAGTTCACTCAAGATGAAGTCGGTCGAGCGAAAGCAACACAATTTTTAAATCGACTTAAAGAAAGAACGGCAACGAAAGATAAAAGTATGGACCTTTACGGCTATCATCGCCAGTTGAATGCGATAAAACGATGGGGACAGGCGGATGAAGATTTGATGGCGCACATACAAATGCCGACACTTATCGTCAATGGGGACAATGATAAAATGGTGCCGACGGAAAATACACATGTATTAGCACAACATATCGCAAATTCAGAACTGATTATTTATCCAAATGCAGGACACGGTTCATTATTCCAAGTGCCAGAACAATTTTGTCAGGCGGTTGTTGAATTTTTAAAATCAAAATAGTCGTTACAAATAGCTGGATGTATTCATTGAAAGTGATGGGTATATCCAGTTTTTTATAATAGGTAGACGTTTCTATATGATTTTCTTAAGTGGGCATTGGAAACGAAAAAGTAAAAGGATAGAATTCATATTATAGAAGTGATACATTATAAGGTATAGGAGTATGCCAAATCACAATTGGCATAGCGTTGCATTAAAGAAGAAATGAGGTCTTGCTTTATGGCGAAAAAAGTAGTTGTAGTAGACGATGAAAAACCCATTGCAGATATACTTGAGTTTAATTTGAAAAAAGAAGGTTACGACGTATTTGTAGCGTATGACGGTGACGATGCAGTGGAGTTAATCTATGCACAAGAACCAGATATTGTGTTGCTCGATATTATGTTACCAGGTCGAGACGGTATGGAAGTCTGCCGTGAGGTGCGTAAAAAGTTCGACATGCCGATTATTATGTTGACTGCGAAAGATTCAGAGATTGATAAAGTATTAGGACTTGAACTGGGTGCAGATGACTATGTAACAAAACCGTTTAGTACGCGTGAGCTGATTGCACGTGTTAAAGCAAACTTGCGTCGTCATCATGCACAACCAAGTGTAGACAACAGCCAACAAGCGAATGAAATAGCGATTAAAGATATTGTTGTGTATCCAGATGCTTATTCGATTAAAAAACGTGGTGAATCTATTGATCTGACACATCGTGAATTCGAGTTGTTCCATTACCTTTCTAAGCATATGGGACAAGTGATGACACGTGAACACTTGCTTCAAACAGTATGGGGCTATGATTACTTCGGTGATGTACGTACGGTCGATGTAACCATTCGTCGTTTGCGTGAAAAAATTGAAGATGATCCATCACATCCAGATTATATTGTGACACGTCGAGGTGTGGGATACTTCCTACAACATCATGAATAGAAGGAAGTTGCATTTATGAAGTGGTTAAAACAATTTCAATCCCTTCACACAAAACTGGTTATTGTTTATGTCCTGTTGATTATTATCGGGATGCAGATTATCGGATTGTACTTTACGAACAGTCTTGAAAAGGAAATGACCGAGACGTTTAAAACGAATATTTCACAAAATGCGAAGCAAATCGAACTGAGTATTGAAAAAATTTATGCAGAAGGTAGCAATACGACAAATACGCAAAAAGAAATTCAAAACTTGTTGAATGAGTATGCCAATCGCAATGAAATGATTGAAATCCGTTTTATTGATACAGACCAAATCATCGTTGCGACGTCTAAGCAGTCGAATCGCCATCTCATCAATCAAAAAGCGAATAATAGTGCTATTCAAAAGGCGTTGTCGCTTCGTCAAGCCAACTCGGAAGTCGTGTTGAAAGACTATGGTGAGGGTAAACAGCGCGTGTGGATTAAAAACATGCCAGTGATGACGAGTAAAGGGCTGATTGGAAATATCTACATTGAATCAAATATTAACCAAGTGTATGACCAATTGAGCGATATTAACCAAATATTTATTGTCGGAACAGGGATTTCACTGTTGATTACGGTTATTTTAGGATTTTTCATTGCGCGTACGATTACAAAACCGATTACGGATATGCGAAACCAAACGGTCGAGATGTCTAAAGGGAACTATACGCAACGTGTGAAAATTTACGGGAATGACGAAATCGGGGAACTTGCCCTCGCTTTTAACAACTTGTCAAAACGTGTGCAAGAGGCACAAGCGAATACGGAAAGTGAGAAGCGACGTCTGGACTCTGTTATCCGACATATGAGTGATGGCGTTATTGCGACGGACAGACGTGGACGTATTAAGATTATTAACGATATGGCGCTCAAGATGCTTGGCAAGTCAAAGGAAGACGTTGAAGGAGAATTTATCTTTGACGTGCTGGATTTGAATGACGAGTTGAGTTTAGAAGAACTCAACGAAAACAATGACAGCTTGTTGCTTGATATTAACGAAGAAGATGGCATTATCGCACGTTTGAACTTTAGTACGATTGTGCAGAACACAGGATTTGTGAACGGTTATATCGCGGTGTTACATGACGTTACAGAGCAGCAACAAATCGAACGTGAACGACGCGAATTCGTAGCCAATGTGTCGCATGAATTGCGCACGCCACTAACGTCTATGAACAGCTATATCGAGGCGTTAGAGCAAGGGGCGTGGCAAGACGAGACAATCGCACCACAATTTTTGTCAGTGACACGTGAAGAGACAGAACGTATGATTCGATTGGTCAACGATCTTTTACACTTGTCTAAGATGGATAACAAGTCTGAACAAATTACGAAAGAGATTGTGGACTTCAATATGTTCATCAATAAGATTATTAATCGTCACGAGATGTCAGCGAAGGATACGGTATTCGTGCGTGACATTCCACGAGAGACGATTTTCACAGAAATTGATCCCGATAAAATGACGCAAGTGTTCGATAATGTTATTACGAATGCGATGAAATATTCGCGTGGCGAGAAGCGGGTAGAGTTCCATGTGAAACATAACCCGGTGCATCAGCGAATGACGGTGCGCATTAAGGACAATGGGATTGGTATACCAGTAAATAAGGTCGATAAAATATTTGATCGCTTTTTCCGTGTTGATAAGGCGCGAACACGTAAAATGGGTGGTACAGGACTCGGTCTCGCCATTTCAAAAGAGATTGTCGAAGCGCATCGTGGTCGCATATGGGCGAATAGTGTGGAAGGTCAAGGGACGTCTATTTTCATCACATTACCATGCGAAGCGTTAGAAGATGGTGATTGGGATGAGAATTAAAGAACTCGTCAAATCTATTACTTTAGGCGCATTGGTATTATCAAGTATTATTCTAACTGTGTTAATATGGGACTTCTCGCCAGATGTAGCCAATGTCGATAACGAACCGACGAAAGAGGTTAATAAAGCGATTGGTCCGAGTTTTGAGGCGGAGATTAATCAAGTCATTGCTCCGTTTCAGTTAGTTGATGTAAATGGGACGATGGTAGAAGGCATGCCTGCAACGTCTGAAGTGAATCATCTGACAGACGTCTTCAACAAGCAGCATATTAAGAAAGTCGTGTATATTGAAAATGATCAATCGTTAATGTTGCGAGATTTGAGCGATCACTTTCTCGTTTTAGACTACCCGACAGACATCCCGCTCTCAATGTATTTAAGTGATACGCTAGATGTACAAGCGAAAGTGCCAAGTCAATTTAAATTCGACCGACTACTTTACGATATTGATGCGACAGATCATCTTGTGCTATACGCCATTGACAGTGAACGTCATCGCAGTGTGAAAATGATGACATCAGTCAAGGGAGAGAATGTGAAACAACAATTGAAACCATTAAAAACAGCCATGCGACCGTATATGAATATTTCAACGAACGAAGACACGATTAATAAGGCAACATACATCTATGCGCAAAAAGAACCGCAAAATCTTAAAACATATCGTACGATTTTTAATCATATTAATGTGGAAGATTTGAATGCGATTTTGTTTGATGATACACCGATTGTGCGTACGACAAAGAGTGGGAACACGATTTACAACAATAATACAGGCGTTGTCAACTATGACGCGGATAAGAAGACGTATCATTATACGAACCTTTCTGAAGACGAACATAGTACGCGAGATATGAATATTAGTATACCGAGAACGTTTGATTATATTAATGAACACGGTGGTTTTACAGATGACTTCCGACTGTTCCAATCGAACGATCAACAAGGACTGATTACGTATCAGATGTTTCTAAACGGACGCCCTATTTTTTATCCAAACCAACTTAATCAGATTCATGTGAGTTGGGGAGAACGTGGCATTTATGAATATAGTCGAGGGCTGTTGAAGACGAATGTCACGATAGACAATGGAAAGAAACCGAAGAAATTACCGGCGTTAGAAGACGTCCGTGCGTCTTTAGCAAGTAACAACACAATCGACTTTCGCAAGGTCGAACAATTGGTTGTAGGCTATCGCATGGTATCTCAAAAGGGACCAGACGATCGCTTGGAAATTCAAGAGAACAGTCAGTTTGAACCGACTTGGTATATTAAACATGCAGGGACATGGTATGAATATGATGATGGGGAGTTGATTGAGCAATGAACTGGAAACGTGCACAAACACTATTCATTATCGTATTTTTCCTAATTAATGTATGCCTTGTCTACGTGTATATTGATAAGTACAATAAGTCTAAAGTCAATCCGTCCTCTAACGATAATGGTGTGAATTTTGAACAAGAAAATATTAAGTTACCGAAAAATATGCCAGATGTTAGTAAAGTAAAGATGCAGTTAATTACAGCACGCTCACGCAACTTTGAAGAAGAAGCTGAAAATCGGAGTGACCTGACGCAAAGCGATGATGGCTACGTTCTGAATAAAGAAGTAGAAGAAACAGTCGATGTTAAAGTAGATCCGATTTCTCATCTTAAGCCGTATATTAACAGTAACGTTTACAAAGGTAATGAATATCAATATTATGAAACGAAAGATAATGAAATTCGTTATGAGCAAACATATGAAGACTTTCCAATTATGAATAACGAACGCGCAGCACTAACATTTTTAGTCAGTGATAATCGTGTAAAATCGTACAAACAGTCAGCGATGCAAGACATCCGGCCGTCTAAAGGTGCGAATAATAAACGGCATAAAGTCATGAGTGCACATGAGGCATTAGAAGCACTTTATTACAACCAATATCTTAAAGATGGCGATGAAGTATTGAACTTACGATTAGGCTATTATACCGTCGTGAAAGAAACGAATTTACAAGTGCTTCAAGCAAACTGGGAAATACAAGTGAAGCAAGGCAAAGAAACGAAAACATATTATGTTGAGGCAGTATCAGCCAATCCGAAAATTATAGAACAGTAGAAAGGGTGGTCACTTGATACGAATGAGCGTACTCGCAAGTGGTAGTACAGGTAACGCCACTTATATAGAAAATGATAAAGGCAGTCTACTTGTCGATGTCGGGCTGACCGGCAAAAAAATGGAAGGCTTATTTGAACAAATAGACCGCAAAATTGAAAATTTGAACGGTATTCTCGTAACACATGAACATATCGATCATATTAAAGGACTTGGTGTCATTGCGCGTAAATATGGTTTGCCGATTTATGCGAATGAAAAAACATGGTCATGTATTGAGAAAAAAGACAGCAAAATTCCAAGCGAACAGAAATTTATTTTTAATCCATATGAAACAAAGTCCATTGCAGGCTTTGATATTGAATCATTCAGCGTGTCACATGATGCGATTGATCCGCAATTTTATATCTTCCATAACGATTATAAGAAACTGACGCTGATTACAGATACAGGCTACGTATCAGATCGTATGAAAGGGATGATTCGAGGTAGTGATGCCTTTGTATTCGAAAGTAACCATGATGTGGATATGTTAAGAATGGGACGTTACCCATGGAAGACGAAACAACGTATTTTAAGTGATATGGGACACGTTTCTAATGAAGACGCCGCACATGCGATGAGAGACGTCATTACAGGGCAAACGAAACGTATTTATCTTTCACATTTATCACAAGACAACAATATGAAAGACTTAGCACGCATGAGTGTCGGTCAAATCTTGCAAGAACACGACATTGATCCGGTGAATGAAGTAAAGCTGTGTGATACAGATAAAGAACAAGCAACGCCGATTTATACACTTTAAAATGAAAAGAAAGGTCATGAATGACACACATTCCTACGTTAGAACGTGTACATTCATGGCTTTTTTTGTTGTATAGTAGAGACATCAAAATAGAATGAATAAATGTGCAGTGTATACATTGAGTTATCCCCAAAGCTGTGCACAACATACGCAGTTAACATCACTATCCACATGTTAATAAAGTGGTTACCAACAAAGTTATACACATATACACAGAGTTATCCACAGAATGCGTGGTTTTTCACGATGATAGCAAGTGCATATAGTGTATAAAACGAAATGTACGTGTTGAAAAGTTAATAACATGTGGATAACTTATATTATATTCACAAAGGAGATTGTTATGAAAATTACAGTCATTGCAGTTGGAAAGTTAAAAGAAAAATATTGGAAACAAGCTATGGCAGAATATGAAAAACGTTTAGGTGCTTATACGAAAATGGACGTTATTGAAGTGCCAGATGAAAAAGCACCAGAAACAATGAGTGATAAAGAAATAGAGCAAGTGAAATACAAAGAAGGGCAACGTATTCTAGCAAAAATCAAACCGCAATCCACAGTCATCACATTAGAAATACAAGGGAAAATGTTGAGTTCGGAAGGTTTAGCACAAGAACTGCAACAGCGTATGACAAGAGGCACGAGTGACTTTACGTTTGTGATTGGTGGCTCAAACGGGCTGCATCAGGACGTCATGCAACGTAGCGATTATGCGTTATCGTTCAGTAAAATGACTTTTCCACACCAAATGATGCGTGTCATTTTGTTAGAACAAGTGTATCGAGCATTTAAAATTATGCGTGGAGAAAGTTATCATAAATAATGTGTTTTTTGTACATAAACTAAGTGTTTGAGTCGTGAAGTTATCTAAGATTTTAGGTAACTTCACTTTTTTTTCAAAATTTTTTCATTGAAAGAATTTTTATTTTGTGAAATAGTTGTAGCGAGAATTGCTCGGAATCATTTCGAGGGTAAACGGGTCCGTCACATAGAAGAAATTCCCTTGTCTGATACAGTCAAATTCATGAGCGTTCGTCTTTCCAATGTACCTATAATGTTTTGCATTCATAATTTGACGGAAATTATGATGCATTGTGCCACCTTCTGAATCATCCTCGTTTATAGTCCCAAATTCCAATCTACTGAAACATATCATTTTTTAACACATATTCACTTAATCAATATACGAAAACGATTCAAAATTAAGTTAGTAAAGGGGTTAATCAAAATGAAAAAAGAGAAACGTTTAGATCTTATATTAACAGCCATACAGGAAAATAATTTTAATAAAAAACAACAAATAGTAGATTACATGATGAGACATTTTGGCGTTTATTATAGCTTAACTACGATATCACGTGACTTACAAGAATTAGATGTTTACAAAATTCCTGTTGAGAACAATAAGTATATTTATAAGAAAATGAATAAAAACAAGCAATTAGATGCTAGAAAGCATTTAGAAGCATACAGAGATGAAATCCTTAAGATTACGATTATAAAAAATTATGTATTGATAAAAACATCGCCGGGATTTGCCCAAAGTATCGGCTATTATATAGATCAATTGCAGATAAAAGAAATCATAGGAACGATAGGCGGCAATGATGCACTCATGGTTTTAACAGCATCTAGCGAGATGGCGCAATATGTTTATTATCAATTATTTCATACAGCGGTAGAAACCCAAAATTAACACGACTGATTACTAATGCAAAAAAACGAATAAAAAACTTTTTATTCTACAAATCAAAGCTTAATAAAGATAAATGTATAAATGATTCTCTAGTTTATAAGGATAAAATGTATATTTAGACACTTTTTTGTATTGAATACGCTTAAGTATGTGAAATGCTTAACATTTTGTTCGTGAAATACGTCTCACTTAGTTCTTTGAAAGCGCTTTATAATGACGGTGTAATAAAGCGAAGGAGGAATTAGAAATGGTACAAGGACCCATTCAAGTTAACAGTGAGATTGGAAAGTTGAAAACAGTGTTGTTAAAAAGACCTGGGAAAGAATTAGAAAATCTAGTGCCTAATCATCTAAGTGGTTTACTATTCGATGATATTCCTTATTTAAAAGTTGCACAAGAAGAGCATGATAACTTTGCTCAAACTTTAAGAGATGAAGGAATCGAAGTCGTGTATCTAGAAAAACTTGCAGCCGAAGCAATTTCTGAACCAGACGTTCGTGAACAGTTTATCGATGATATTTTAGCAGAATCTCAAAAAACGATACTAGGTCACGAAACAGAACTCAAAGAATACTTTTCTAAACTGTCAGATCAAGATTTGGTTAATAAAATTATGGCTGGCGTACGAAAAGAAGAGATTCAACTTGAAACAACACACTTGGTAGAGTATATGGACGATAGATATCCATTTTACTTAGACCCAATGCCAAACCTTTATTTTACAAGAGACCCACAAGCTTCTGTAGGTAGAGGGATGACAATCAACAGAATGTTTTGGAGAGCACGTCGCAGAGAATCCATTTTTATGACATATATTTTAAAACATCATCCACGTTTTAAAAATGAAGATGTGCCAGTATGGTTAGATCGTAATTCGCCATTCAACATTGAAGGTGGCGATGAATTAATACTCTCTAAAGAAGTATTAGCGATTGGTATATCAGAGCGAACATCAGCGCAAGCAATCGAGAAATTAGCACGTAATATTTTTAAAGATCCGACGACAACTTTTAAAAAAATTGTTGCTATTGAGATACCGAACACACGTACATTTATGCATTTAGATACGGTGTTAACGATGATTGACTATGATAAGTTTACGGTGCATGCAGCAATTTTTAAAGAAGAAAATAACATGAATATCTTTACGATAGAACCAGACACGCATAAAGGCGATATTAAAATCACACGTTCTAGTAAGCTACGTGAAACACTTGCTGAAGTGTTAGGTTTAGAAAAAGTTGAATTTATTCCAACAGGTAATGGTGACGTCATTGATGGTGCACGTGAACAGTGGAACGATGGTTCAAACACATTGTGTATCCGTCCAGGAGTTGTTGTGACTTATGACCGCAACTATGTATCTAACCAACTATTACGTGACAAAGGCATTAAAGTAATTGAAATTACTGGTAGTGAACTTGTACGTGGACGTGGGGGCCCAAGATGCATGAGTCAACCACTCGTTAGAGAAGACCTTTAATTAAAAATGATTAGTGGTGGTAAAAGTCATAGTCAGCGCATTCATTACGATCAATGACAAGATTTTTACCGTCACTTTTAGGGGAGATTAATATGAACGAAAAAAAGCTAGGTAAAACTTCCTTAATTGGTCTAGTCATAGGCTCTATGATTGGTGGTGGTGCATTCAATATTATTTCGGATATGGGTGGCCAAGCTGGTGGACTAGCTATTATTATTGGCTGGATAATTACCGCCATTGGAATGATTTCTCTTGCCTTTGTGTTTCAAAACTTAACTAACGAGCGACCAGACCTTGATGGTGGGATTTATAGTTATGCACAAACAGGATTTGGTGACTTTATTGGCTTCTCAAGTGCTTGGGGCTATTGGTTTGCCGCATTTCTTGGGAATGTAGCCTATGCAACATTACTCATGTCAGCTGTTGGGAACTTTTTCCCAATATTTAAGGGCGGCAATACACTACCAAGTATTATCGTAGCGTCATTTTTACTGTGGGGCGTGCACTTTCTTATTCTTAGAGGTGTAGAGACTGCCGCATTTATAAACAGCATTGTGACTGTAGCTAAGTTGATTCCTATATTTCTAGTCATTATTTGTATGATCGTCGTGTTTAACTTTGACACTTTTAAATCTGGCTTTTACGGCATGGCTAGTGGAAGTGTAGGTGTATTTAGTTGGGGTGACACAATGTCACAGGTTAAAAGTACGATGCTAGTAACCGTCTGGGTATTCACGGGTATTGAAGGCGCTGTTGTCTTTTCAGGACGTGCAAAATCCAAGAAAGATGTTGGAACAGCTACGGTTATCGGTTTAGTTTCAGTACTCATCATTTATTTCCTAATGACTGTATTAGCACAAGGTGTGATTCAACAAAGTGAAATTTCAAAACTTGCGAGTCCATCAATGGCGCAAATATTAGAACATATTGTAGGTCATTGGGGTTCCATACTTGTCAACATAGGGTTAATTATCTCTGTGTTAGGTGCTTGGCTTGGATGGACGTTGTTAGCCGGTGAATTGCCATTCATCGTAGCTAAAGACGGTCTTTTCCCTAAATGGTTTGCTAAAGAAAATAAAAATAAAGCACCGATTAATGCATTGATTATTACAAATATTTTAGTGCAAATATTTTTAATCAGTATGCTTTTTACAGACAGTGCTTATCAATTTGCATTTTCACTTGCTTCAAGTGCAATTTTAATTCCATATACACTCAGCGCATTTTATCAAGTGAAATATACTGCCCAACATAAGAATAAAGCGAACTTAAAGCAGTGGGTAATAGGTATTGTTGCCTCTATTTATACAATTTGGTTAGTATATGCAGCTGGGTTAGATTACTTATTATTAACGATGCTCTTATATATACCAGGATTGTTTGTATATAGTTATGTGCAACGGGATAATAAGAAACGTTTAACAAAATTGGATTATACATTATTTATAGTGATTATTGTACTGGCAATAATTGGAACGATTCGTTTGCTTACAGGTAATATTTCTGTATTTTAAGTTATGATTTAATCCAATCATTTTGAGGGGTTTATAGTTATGTACAAAGAAAAAGTTTACATTAAAAACTCAGATAATGGGTTTGACAGTAATGTTAGACAACTAGCATCATACTTAAATATTCCTGTTAGTATTATTAAACCGTATAAAGATAAATTAACACTGTATCAATATAAAAAAGGGCAAGTGATATATTATTCAACCAATCAAATCAAGTCAGTATATTTTCTGGTGAATGGGTGCGTCTTACATGAAACCTCTAATGTAAATGGGGACAATTATTTAAGACTAAATAAAGAAGAAACTTTATTCCCAATGAACCGTTTGTTTAGTGAAACGTCATCATCTTATGAAGTTTGTGAAGCATTGACAGATTGTAAGGTCATGACTTTCCCGACAGAATTACTTGAATATTTATGTAGCAAGCATGAGCGTATTTTCCAAAGTCTTTTTACAAAACTAAATGAGACAATTCAATTTCAAGTTGAATATAGTATGGCGTTAAGAACAAGCTCAGCCAAAGAGCGACTTGAACAAATACTAAAACTGATATGTCTCACAATAGGCGAAGATAATGGAGAATTTTATGAAATTAAACAGATTATGACTGTTCAATTATTAAGTGATTTGTCCGGACTTTCTCGAAGAACTACCGGAGAAATCGTTAAAGAATTAAAAGAAAAAGGCATGATCTTTCAAGATAAAAAAACTTGGATTGTCAAAAAATCTTTCTAACAAAAAGGAGATTAAAATATGAAAAACTTAAGAAATAGACACTTTTTAACATTATTAGACTTCTCACAAAATGAAATGAAATTTTTACTTGATTTAGCTGAAGATCTCAAACGTGCAAAATATGCAGGTATAGAACAACAAACATTGAAAGGCAAAAATATTGCGCTTATTTTTGAAAAAGACTCAACACGTACACGATGTGCATTTGAAACAGCAGCGCACGATCAAGGCGCACATGTCACTTACCTTGGTCCAACTGGTTCACAAATGGGTAAAAAAGAATCTACCAAAGATACAGCGCGTGTATTAGGTGGCATGTATGACGGTATTGAATACCGTGGTTTCTCACAACGCGTGGTAGAAGACTTAGCAGAATATTCAGGTGTGCCAGTATGGAATGGTTTAACAGATGAAGACCACCCAACACAAGTACTCGCTGACTTTTTGACAGCTAAAGAAGTTTTGAACAAACCGTATCATGACATGCACTTCACATACGTTGGAGACGGACGTAACAATGTAGCCAATGCTTTAATGCAAGGTGCCGCAATTATGGGTATGACGTTCCATCTTGTTTGTCCAAAAGCATTAAATCCAACAGACGACTTATTAAGTCGATGCAAAGAGATTGCCGCAAAAAACGGCGGTGAAATTCTCGTAACAGACAATATTGATGAAGGCGTAAAAGGTTCTGACGTTATTTATACAGATGTTTGGGTCTCTATGGGCGAACCTGACGAAGTTTGGGAACAACGTATTAAATTGTTAGAACCATACCGTGTGACTAAAGAACTTATGGAAAAAACAGGAAATCCAAATACAATCTTTGAACATTGTTTACCATCATTCCATGATACGGAAACAACAATTGGTAAACAAATTCAAGAAAAATATGGTTTGACTGAAATGGAAGTAACCAATGAAGTATTTGAAAGTGAACAATCAGTTGTTTTCCAAGAAGCAGAAAATAGAGCACATACTATTAAAGCTGTTATGGTCGCAACACTAGGCGAATAGCGGAAAGGAGGACCTACAGATGTCAAAAATTGTTGTAGCTTTAGGTGGTAACGCTTTAGGGCAATCGCCAACAGAACAATTGGATTTATTGAAAGGAACAGCGCAATCATTAGTCAGCTTAATCGATAAAGGGCATGAAGTCGTAGTAAGTCATGGTAATGGGCCACAAGTCGGAAGCATTAACTTAGGCTTAAACTATGCAGCTGAGCATAAACAAGGTCCCCCATTTCCATTTCCTGAATGTGGGGCGATGAGTCAAGCGTATATTGGCTATCAAATGCAAGAAAGCCTACAAAATGAACTGCATTCAAGAGGCATAGACAAAGAAGTTGTGACGTTAGTGACGCAAGTTGAAGTTGCAGCGGATGACCCAGCCTTTAACAATCCAACGAAACCAATTGGCTTGTTTTATACAAAAGAACAAGCAGATCAAACAATGCAAGAAAAAGGCTATACGTTTGTTGAAGATGCTGGGCGTGGTTATCGTCGTGTCGTCCCTTCACCACAACCTATCAATATCGTTGAACTAGACAGTATTGAAACATTAATTACACGCGGAACATTAGTTATCGCAGCTGGTGGCGGTGGCATTCCAGTTGTAAAAGAAGACGAGCAGTATAAAGGCGTTGATGCAGTCATTGATAAAGATAAAACAAGTGCTTTATTAGCCGCGCATTTACAATCTGATCAACTCATTATTTTAACAGCTGTCGATTACGTGTATATTAATTATGGCAAAGATAATCAGAAAGCACTTGAAGCAGTCACTGTCGATGAAATAAAACAACATATCGCTGATGGTCAATTTGCGAAAGGAAGTATGCTTCCAAAAGTCGAAGCAGCACTACAATTTCTCGAGAAAAAACCTGAAGGCAGTGTCCTAATCACTTCTCTTGCCAATTTAGGTGACGCACTCGATGGTAAAGTCGGTACAGTTATTAAAAACTAACATTAAATGTTATGAATAGAACATAATAAAATAAGTAGTGAAGCAATCTACGTCGGTAGGTCACTTCACTACTTTTTTAATGGCTTGAATTTCGTGATGATATATTTTATATGAAATGTGTTTTAACCTTTTTGCCAAATTAATTAAAGGTCTGCATCTTCAATGCTTATATTTAAATTATCGAGACGCTCATCTAAACTGGGGTGGCTTGATAAAGCACTTCTTTTTTTATGATTGAATATATTTAAATCAATAAGTTTTTGAAATACACTTTTTATATCAGAGTCGTCAACGTAATTTGACGCACAACGATCACACTTCAGTTCGATGTTTCTTTTATATTTAAAGTTAAGCATCAGCCCTAAAAAGTATATAGAAACCAATAATATAATGACCATAGTTAAAGGTAAGGCATCGCTAGGCAACTTGATGATAGGTATTATTATGAAAAAAGCAAAGGGAACCAGCGCAAAGGCAGATAAGGATGCTAAATGCATTTTAAGTGAATCATTATCTTTTAGATGGCTGTATTCATGCAATAAAACGAACCTAAGTTCATTTGTAGAAAGCTGATTAATTAACGAACGATCTATGAAGATGGAAGGTTTCTTCTTTTTAATAGCAAATGCATTAGGTTTAAACGGCATGTCTGCAGAATACAGATATACATTTTTATTTGTTAATTCAGGAATAGTCTTTTCTATAAATTCAGTAGTTAATGCTTGCTTGTTGGCAAAAAATAAATCAACATGCGGTTTTAAATAAGCATATACAAATAATCCTAAAGAAAATGCGAAAAAATAGCGTATTAAATTGTTACTTATCAATGGGTGATTCAAAATACTGGTTTTGAATAATATAGCAATCACTAAAAGTAATAATGAAATGATTCTCATATAGATCAAATCCTTTAATTTAGTTATAAAATGGGTGTTACACTGAACCATCGGCTATAATAAGCGTCATCAGTTCAACAAGAGATAAGGGATCATACGCTATTACAATTACTACCTCTTAGCTATTTAAGAAGTATAATAAATTCATGCTTATATTAATTATGGAAATAGTATAAAAACACTAATAATATATAATGTTAGTGTAATGAGGGTTCTTAAGTCAAGGTTGCTCATTAAGGTAACGCTTATAAGATATTTAAAAGAGAACGTAATTCAAAAGTTACACGGTAAAGAATTGAATTCAAAAAACTGAAACAGATAGGACATAACGATCGAAATGAGTGACACGATGATCCATATTGTAGGCAGAATATGACATGTGATTTTGATATGTTTATTGAGAGGAGGATGCTGTATGGAGCTTAGTGCACAGATTAGAAAGTATCGAAAAGAAGCGGGACTGACTCAAGAGGATTTAGCAGAAAAGTTAAATACAACACGTCAATCGGTTTCAAAATGGGAACAAGGTGTTTTAGAACCAAATCTTCAAATGTTGAATGCATTAGCAACACTATTTGGGGTAAGTCTTGATACGTTGGTAAACGGAGGGCAGTCTAAAACTTCAAATGACTCCGTACATATGAATTTTTGGGATTTTGCTGATAAGAAATGGTGGCTTATTCTGATTATTGTATTCATTATCTGTGGTACGTTAGGACAGATTTTTGCGTAGTAGCATCGTCTTCTTAATAAATTTTAAGGAGCTTTGACATGAATATAGTCGTAAATATATTAAAAATAGTAGGCATGATTGTTTTATTATTTATCATCTCAGTCTTTGCACAGAACTTAGGGATTTTATGGCATGTCTTTAATTGGCAAGGTTTAGAGTATGTATTACATGGTTTAACAAATCTGGTTGTTGCAGTTCTTGCAGTCAAATTACTTGTTAATAAAGGTTTAAAACGAGAATTAACCGATTATCGAGTAACAAGCATTAGAATTGATTCATGTTACTTAATTTTAGGTATTCTTCTGCCTATTATTGTAAATCTATTATACGTTATGTTGATACCTGGTCAATTCGTGATAACGCAATTAGATTCTAACAAAGCCTATATTGAATTGTTACTGTCCGTAATTTTTATTTCAGGTATTGTTGCACCGATTGTTGAAGAAATTGTTTTTAGAGGTATTCTTTTAAAATATGTAGAAGAAAAAACGAATATTGTCTTTGCGATTATGTTGACTTCCTTTTTATTCAGTGTCGTTCATATTTTTAACGGTAAACTAGAAGGTATTGATTTATATTTATTAATTGTTGCTGGCTTTCTTGCAGGTATGATGTATGCGATTGCCACATATCAATTCAATTCGATTTGGGCAAGTGTTGTTTTGCATGCATGTTGGAACTTATCAGGCATTTTTACTGTAACGCCTGATAAAGTAGATGCTAGTCTTTTCCAATACATAATCCAAACACAAAATGTGTGGATCACTGGAGGCGCGTATGGCATGGATGCTTCTCTTATTGCTATGGGAGGCTATGTACTCGTTATTTTCATTTTATTATTTTCACAGAAGCGTAAATCATTAAAAGTTTAAATAAAGGCTGTCTTGATTTGCCATGTTATATGAGATATTAAGGCAGTTTTACTTTGAATAAACTATCTATTTCATAGTGTGTCGCATATTAAAAAAGTAGCACTCGTTTTTTTCAAGTGCCACTTAGTAATACTAAAATTTAATGCGATTTGCCTACACTTATAAACGTATTGACATCTTGCCTGTGACTAGTCATTGCCTGCTTTTAATTCTTCTTGTAGTTTACCGAGGTGTCTTAACGTCGGTGTTAATGCCGCAAAGAAAAAGCCTTCTTTCAATTTACGTGCTTGTGGTGATTGATAGGCATATGCTTTTGAACCACCATTAACCATTGATGCTTGATTCACGTCAAGCAACAAATAGCCAGCTGCTTTTTTTAGTGCAATCAGTGTCTCAAAGTGATTCTGTAATTCCGCTTCATCTAATACATCATAAAAATGCTGCCTAATGTGATTGTATTGATTTTCAAATGCTTGCACATCATATTCCAGATATCGATTAATACCGTTTTGTGCATGAGAGAATTGGTGGATTAAATCAAGCGATGCACGAATTGCACCTAATGCGATTGGAATCTGTAATGCGACAAATTGTGGTCGTATTTGTGTTGCAAATGCCTTTGCGTCGTGTGTAATAATGTGTTCTGCTGGTATTAGGACGTTATGCAGTTCAATCGAAAATGTTGCTGAACCGTTAACACCTAAAAAGTTAGACATTTCCTTCATTGTGATACCAGTTTGGTTGGCTTGAACGATAAACATGACAAGTTCACCGGATGATGTATGCTTAGAAATCGCACCAAAATAATGATCAGAGCCAATATTACTCACTGCGGGCAGTCTACCATTCACAATGAGCTGTTGCTTTTCATCATAGTGATGAGACAGATTGAACGTCTCTAAATCATTCAGTGACTTCATTGGATTCGATAATCCAGTAGCACCTAAAATTTCACCGGATAACAATTGCTGTTGTAGATGTTGATTGAAATAGGGCGCTTCCGCATTTTTTAAGTAAGTAGAAAACGCCAGTTGGCACCATAAGCAGAAACCAGTGGTCAGGCAAGACGCGGATACTTTTTCTATAACTTCTGAGTTGCCTTTGATGTCATCTTCTTTGAAATAACCTTCTTTAAACAAAGTACTAATAAAGTCTTTTGGATAATAGGACCCCGCATCAATTTCTATTAAATATGGTTTTAGTTTGTCTTCAATATGTGTGTTTAAACGCATAAAATTCAACTCCTTTATTCACCAAAGCGTGTTAAGATTAATTGTTCAAAGTAGCTAATGAACCGATCGATTAAGAACCCGAATAGTCCGATAAAGAATATAGCGGCTAAAACGTCTTCCAGATTTAACATATTGCGTGAATCTACAATAAGGAAACCGAGTCCCGATTGTGCGCCGATCATTTCACCAGATACTAAGAAAATCCAACTTGTACCGACTGCCATATGTATGCCACCCATAATATGTTTGAAGGCACCAGGGAATAGAATATTTCTGTACAATGACCAGTCTTTTACGTTTAAATTAGATGCAATTTTTAAGTATTGCGGTTCAATATGCGTAATACCTTTGATTGTATTAAAAGCAATCGGAAAAAATGCGGCGATAAATATAATGGTAATGGCAGGTAAGCTACCAATACCAAACCATAAAACGACAAATGGCGACCATGCGATAGGAGAGATAGGTCTTATTAATTGAAATAATGGCTCTATAGCATGAAATAATGCGTGACTACGACCTAATAAAAAGCCGACAGGTACGCCAAGAATAATGGCTAATACAAAACCTACAATAAAGCGATACAAGCTAATACCTAAGTGTGTGAATATCTCCCCAGTGATAATGAAGTGCCATATACTTTTTAATACTAAAGATGGACCGGGTAAAAGAACTGGCTGATAGTGACCAAGGATGATTACGAATTGCCATATTACTAGAAAAACAATAAAAGTAAGAATTGGTAAGGACCATTTTTTAATCATGTTAACTGTCATTTCATTTATCTCTCCTTATACAACGTAGGATCAACAAAATCTTTATAAGTCGGTGCTTTAAAAAGCTTTTTCTCGTCTACCAATTTTTTAATTTTGTTATAACCTTTTTTATCAATTGTTAAGTTACCGTAAGACGTCCATTCAGCTGATTGTGATAAAACTTTTCTATCTTGTTTAAAGTATTTGTCCATAACATCTAAACTTTTAGCTTTATCCGCCATTTGGAAACCAGCTTTTTTATAATCTGACATAAAATCTTGAGTAACTGTCTGATGTTGATTGATGAGGTCACTTCTAAGTACGAGTACGCAACAATACGCATCTGGTATGATGTCACTGCCATGTAACAAAGTATGACCGCTTCCTAATTTTTCACCAAGTGCGCCAAATGGTTCCGCTACAGAATACCCAGAGATGCTACCTTCATTGAGTGCAGCAGGCATTTCAGCTGGAGGCATTTCGTGATAACTGAAAGTGTCTGAACTGAGTTTCAGTTGTTGTCGCATTTCATCTAATAATAAATAATGTGTTGAATAACGATGGGGTATCCCAAAATGATAGGTTTCATGTTCGTGAAAATCTGACAAATCTTCTCCTTTTTTCCCCATAACAACGTTACCTTCATGATGACCCAAAGCGACCGCTTTAATATCTGACCCTTTTTGTTTTGATTTCATTGCCAGTTCAATAAGTGTAGAGGCACCATCGATTTTGCCACTGTTCAAAGCATCCATCAGATCCGGCCAATTATTAAAGCGTACTAATTTCAGGTTATAATGCGCATTCTCCCTGTTTTGTTGGATTTCTTTTGTCATCATCAAATTGGCTGAATGTGTGATGGGCAAGTAGCCAATCTTTATCGTTTGTTTTTCATTTTTGTGATTGGGGCTATTTTTTTGCGTATTCAAGTTACAGCCAGAAAGGATAATAAGGAATATGAAAGTGAGCAAAATGAATTTTTTCAATATTTTCAACTCCTTATAAATAGTATTCTGGTTCTGCCAAGTGATGATTTAATGCAAATTTTTCCATAATGTCATTTCTAATTTTTAATAAATGGTTGTCATTGCGATGACGAGGATGCGATTGTGCTATATGATATTGACTGAGAATTTCACAGCCATCTCCGAGCAATATAATGTCATCTGACAAATAAATGGCTTCATCTATATCATGCGTCACTAAAATGATTGTTGCGGTGGTTCTTTCTTTCAACTGTATCAATTGGTCTTGAAGTTTATAACGTGTAAAGGCATCTAATGCGCCTAAAGGTTCATCCATCAGTATGACTTTCGGTTGATGAACCTGTGCCCGACAGAGTGCAACACGTTGTTTCATACCACCTGATAATGCTTCTGGAAATAATGCGCCTTTATCATTTAAATCTACCAATTTTAAATGTGTGTTTATTTCTTCATCGCTGATACGATGAGGTAAACCAAGACGTATATTGTCATTGATGTTTTTCCACGGAAGTAAATTATGGTGTTGGAAGATCATCAAGCAATCCGGAGATGGGGCTTCTTTAACTTGACCGTCAATCGTCACTTTGCCTGAAGTTGCCTTTAAAAAACCACCAATAATATTGAGCAAAGTAGACTTCCCACAACCGCTTTTGCCTACTAATGTGACGATGTTACCTTTTTTTATTTTTAACTCAAAATCTTTAATAACAAGATTGTTACCAAATTGATGTTGGATATGGTTAATGTGAATCATTGAAACACCTCGAATCTTATCGTATTGCGTTTTAGACTTTAAGGGGTTAGGAGATAAGGAAAATCATCCTAAATAATCAGGAAAAAGCACTGATTGGCAGTAGGTGCCTGAAGTGAAAATGCGTTTTAACAAACTTGTTTCACTTCTAGTCACCCTTGCCGGGGCGGGACGACGAAAGCTTTTTGTAAATTTGAGCTTTCTGTCCCGCTCCCCCTCACAAAATGTATCTGATTTTTCAGAAAATAAGGCGCGTTATAATTTTTCGATACCATCTATTGGCGTATCTACAGCTTTACGTGCACGTCGAACGGCCTCTTCGTCTGGTGCATCGTATAGACAGATACATTTTGACATGTCTTCACACACGTAAGTACGTTGGAATTGTACTTCAGGTACTTCTTCATAATGTACTGAATTTTTCTTCTTACGTGCCAAGTATTGATCCATCGTGATGCCTTCAGGAATATTCCAAGTAACGAGAAAATCCACATGTGCATCGCCTTTTTTAACGTCATCTAATTCTTTACCGACTAATCGAACTTCCTTTACGAGATTGATATTGATTGAGGCGTTTTGTAAAAATTGCTTAGCTTCCTCACTGCTGTTTGCTTCAACAATAAAATAGCCATGTGTCAGATTGGATGTAGCTTGTACTTCTATCAGTGTTGGTAATTCTCCCGTTGTTAAGTTGGCTGCCAGTTTTTCTAATTCCTCCTTTGTTGAAAAGACACTTAAATCAGTTGCTTCAAGTAAAAATAATGTCATAAACACTACCCCCTAAAATAGTAATGACTAGATAATACTATAATTCATATCTGTTTACAAGGATATAAATGATTATTTAATTATTTTTGAATTAGGATGATTGGCGGTTGTTGAATTTGTGCGAGTTGGTTAAATAATAAGTATGAGAGAAAGGGGGATAAATGTATAGAAAGGTTTGAATGACTGGTGTGTTATTGAAGCATTAAACGAAACCTGCTAAGAGGAGATCGTAAAAATGTGCTTAGCAGGTTTGCGAATGATATTACGTTTTCTGAATCATAGTCGTCTTCTTAATGTATCAAATAGTATTTAAGAGATTTCAATTAATGTGTTTCGCCTAATGCAATCGTGTCATCACGGTTATCTTCTGACAATGCTGTAATGGCTGCTTCCAACCCTTTCACAATCGTATCCAATGCCATAGAAGGTGTATTTGGCTTATTTGTCACTTGTTCCGGAATAAATGGTACATGGATAAACCCGAACTGTATATGAGGAAAAGTGGTCGCATGTAAATAGCCGAGTTGATATAACACATGATTACATACAAAGGTTCCTGCACTGTTTGAAAGTGAGGCAGGCACACCAGCATCCTTGATTGCTTGTGTGAGGCGCTTCACTGGCATATTTGAAAAGTAGGCAGGTGCGCCATTTTGTTGAATGACTTTATCGATAGGTTGATTGCCTTTGTTATCTGCAATTCGCGCGTCATCTATATTAATACCAACACGTTCAGGTGTTAACGTAAATCGACCACCTGCTTGTCCTATCGCCAGTACAGCATCGTATGTTTCAATTTTGAGTTGCTGCTTAATGACGTCTACAGATTCATTAAAAACAGTAGGAATTTCTAATTTGGTAATAGTATGTTCACCTATTTTTTCTGGCAATAATTTCACGGCTTCTAAAGCTGGATTTGTCTGTTCTTCGCCAAATGGATCGAAAGCTGTTACGAGTATATTCATCGTATCGTCCCCTTTATTTTATAGTGTGAACTACTCACCACTTAGCTAAACATAGCGTTTTTAACGCTTGAAGTGGGAGCTTCTTGGGAATAGAGTGTACTTGCTAGTTTATTTCTTTACTAACAGCGGTGTCTCTTATTTACCAAGCTATCCCCGTAGTTCCTACGGTTCTTGATGCTACTTAAGCGTATGCCATTATTCTTAGACCTTCGTTCAAGATATTTATACTGGCATTGATATCTCGATCGTGATGTGTACGACAAATAGGACAAGTCCATTCTCGGATTTCAAGAGATTTCTTGCCGTCTTTATGACCACATTTTGAACAGATTTGACTAGATGCAAACCATTTATCTACCTTAATGATTTTCCGTCCGTACCAATCAGCCTTATATTGTAATTGCGTCACAAAACGAGACCAAGAGACATCAGAAATACTTTTTGCCAATTTATGATTACGTAAC
>NZ_JXWY01000046.1 GCF_000934465.1 Staphylococcus microti
ATTTCAAGATACAAATTAATGATTTTAGAGAACGATTAGATATTCCTGCTAGTTATCGTATGACACATATTAACCAAAAAGTCCTGACTCCTATTATTAATGAATTAGGATTTATCTTTCAAAATTTAAATATTAATAAAATTCAAACTAAAAAGAGCCGTAAAATTGAATGGTTAGAATTCACCTTTGAGCCCGAAAAACGCTTGCACAACGAAAGTCATACCCAGATAAAAAAAGTCAATAATGTTAAACATACGAAAGAAATTTTAAATGATGGATATTCTCAAAGTGAGCATGATCCTCAATTAGAAAAAGATAGAGCTGCATTTTTGAAACTGCTTAGAGAGGATTGGCGTAGTAAATAGTGGTTAGGTAACTTAGTTTGTTGAATACTTTTTTCGTCGCTATAAGTTATAATCTAGTTAAATGTCGTAAGAGCGCACTTATACGTCAAGTAAACAGACGTGTGCCAAATAGTAATTGGTTTTCATCGATTTTTTGTTTTTAAAATTCAAAGAAACGGCTTGAGG
>NZ_JXWY01000005.1 GCF_000934465.1 Staphylococcus microti
AATCTGAGTCGCTATCTGAATCCGAGTCGCTGTCTGAGTCTGAGTCACTATCTGAGTCGGAATCACTGTCTGAGTCTGAGTCACTATCTGAGTCGGAATCACTATCTGAGTCAGAGTCGCTGTCGGAATCTGAATCGCTATCTGCGTCGGAATCGCTATCTGCGTCGGAGTCGCTGTCCGAATCTGAGTCACTGTCCGAATCTGAGTCTGAGTCACTGTCTGAGTCGGAATCGCTATCTGAGTCTGAGTCACTATCTGAGTCGGAATCTGAGTCGCTATCTGAATCCGAGTCGCTGTCTGAGTCTGAGTCACTATCTGAGTCGGAGTCACTATCGGAATCTGAGTCGCTGTCCGAGTCGGAGTCGCTATCTGAATCCGAGTCACTATCTGAGTCGGAATCACTGTCTGAGTCTGAGTCGCTATCTGAGTCGGAATCGCTGTCGGAATCTGAATCGCTGTCGGAATCTGAGTCACTGTCTGAATCTGAGTCGCTATCTGAGTCGGAATCGCTGTCGGAATCTGAATCGCTATCTGAGTCAGAGTCACTGTCTGAGTCAGAATCACTATCGGCGTCTGAGTCGCTGTCTGAATCTGAGTCTGCATCTGCATCAGTATCGTCTATATCTTTATAGAAACCTGAGTCTATTGTTAAGTCGTCCTCTTCAAGATCTACTTCTACAGTTTGACCATCTGAGTCTTTTCCATCATCTGTACCTTGATCTGGTGTTGTTGGTTTATAGCCTTCTGGTGTTTCAAATTCTACTGTGTAATGGCCTGGTTCTAACTCTTCAAAACCGTATTCACCATTTTCATCTGTTGTTGTGCGTCCGATTTCTTCGCCATCTTTATTTTTCAAGATAACTGTTACGCCTGAGATACCTTTTTCATCTGGATCTTGGACACCGTCTTTATTTGTATCCTCCCATACGTAGTCACCTAGTTTTAACTTAGGCTCTTTGTAGAAACCTGAATCAATTGTTAAGTCATCTTCTTCTAGCGTTACTTTAACAACTAAACCATCTGAGTCTTTTCCATCATCTGTACCTTGATCTGGTGTTGTTGGTTTATAGCCTTCTGGTGTTTCAAATTCTACTGTGTAATGGCCTGGTTCTAACTCTTCAAAACCGTATTCACCATTTTCATCTGTTGTTGTACGTCCGATTTCTTCGCCATCTTTATTTTTCAAGATAACTGTTACGCCTGAGATACCTTTTTCATCTGGGTCTTGGATACCATCTTTGTCAGCATCTTCCCATACGTAGTCACCTAGTTTTAACTTAGGTTCTTTGTAGAAACCTGAGTCAATTGTGACATCGTCTTCTTCTAGCGTTACTTTAACGACTAAACCATCTGAGTCTTTTCCATCATCTGTACCTTGATCTGGTGTTGTTGGTTTATAACCTTCTGGTGTTTCAAATTCTACTGTATAATCACCTGGCTCTAACTCTTCAAATCCATATCCACCATTTTCATCTGTTGTTGTGCGTCCAATTTCTTCGCCATCTTTATTTTTCAAGATGACTGTTACGCCTGAGATACCTTTTTCGTCTGGGTCTTGGATACCATCTTTGTCAGCATCTTCCCATACGTAGTCACCCAGTTTTAACTTAGGTTCTTTGTAGAAGCCTGAGTCAATTGTTAAGTCATCCTTTTCAAGTGTTACGTTTACTTTGAGACCATCTGAGTCAACTACATCGTTTCCACCTTGATCTACTTTTGTTGGAATGTATCCCTCTGGTGTTTCAAATTCTACAATATAATTACCTTCGTCTAAGTTTTCAAAGATGTATCCACCGTTTTCATCTGTTGTTGTACGGCTAATTTCATTGCCTTGGTCATCTTTTAAAATAACATTGACGTTAGGAATACCCTTTTCATTGATGTCTTGAACACCATCTTTATTCGTGTCTTCCCATACGTAGTCACCTAATTTTAGCTTAGGTTTTTTGTAGAAGCCTGAATCAATTGTTAAATCATCAGCTTGAAGATCTACACTTACAGTTAAACCGTCTGAATCAACTGCATCATTTTCACCTTGGTCTACTTTTGTCGGAATGTAACCTTCTGGTGTACCAAATTGAACTGTATATTTACCTTTGTCCAAATTATCAAATAGATAACGTCCATTTTCGTCTGTTGTTGTTCTTGCCACTTCAAGACCTTGGCTATCTCTTAAAATAACTGGTACGTTCGCAATACCACGCTCATTGTCATCTTGAACACCATCACGATTTGTATCTTCCCATACGTAGTCACCTAATTTTAATTTAGGCTCTTTGTAGAATCCTGAGTCAATTGTGAGGTCATCAGCTTGAAGATTTACATTGACACTCAAACCATCTGAGTCAGCTGCATCATTACTTCCTTGATTTACTGTAGTTGAAATATATCCTTCTGGTGTACCGAATTCTACTGTGTAATTACCTGCTTCTAATTCTTCAAAAATGTATTTCCCGTTAGCATCTGTTGTCGTACGTTTAATCTCTTTACCTTGTGCATCTTTTAAGATAACTGGTACGTTCGCAATACCACGTTCATCTGCATCTTGAATACCATCTTTATTTGTGTCTTCCCATACATAGTCACCTAATTTATAAAGTGGTGGTGGTGTAGGAATACTTGGTCTACCTTCCGCATCTGAAACATCACTGAAAATACCAGGGTAGTAATTGTGATATTGAGTAGTAGTATTATTTACAACATTTCGTAGTTCATTTGTGACTTGTCTGCTTTTTGCATCATCGACTGTTCGGACCAGCTTATACGTAACGATATACTGTTGTCTTCTATTGAATGGAATGACTGATGGATTAATGGATGCTCTCGTTCCATCTGCACTCATCGTGATACCATTAGAAGGAATTCGTACTTTTTCTAAACCACTAGTATCCGGGTTACCATTCGCCCAAAATTGACTTTTGTTTGTTACTTTGTACACTTGGATACTAGATTTATCAATTGTATAACCTTTGACAACAATATCTAATTTTTGTGGATCTAATATATCCCCACGTTGATTTAGGTAAGTTGTCATATATTGATCATTTGTTTGTCTATCAATATAATTTGCATTACCTTGAACATAACTGTCTGGTTTTAAACCATGATCAACCACGATATCTTTTCTATATGTTTCACCCGCAAAGTTCAACTCAAGAGGATAACTATTTTTATCAATTGTATTTTCTTTTTTGTTTTCATAACCTGTGATTTTAAAGCTACCTGATACATCATCAAGTTTATCTACATAGTCTGTAAATGTATAAGTTGATGTATTAGTTGCTAAATCATAAGATCCTTTTGCAACAACTTGTCCATCTCTACTATATAAATCAACTGCTATTGGTGGTAAATGTAAACCACCTGGGCGGAAGTAACGTCCCCAGTTAAAAGTCATATAGTCACCAGCGTGCACGTCATTGTCAACGCTATAGTTACCTGAGATTTCTAGATAGTCACCACTTGTTACCCAAAATTCATTTCTTGTGCCACCATTTGATGTTTTGATTGTTGAGTTAATATTAGACACTTGAACTTTGTCATTTACATTTCTGCCAGAAGGTGTTTCTGCTGCACGAAATGCTGTTGGTTGTGATGCAACACTTCTAAATGATGTTCGTGGTGCTGTTGCTTCTGTACGAGTATTGTCTACATTAAGGTTATTCGTTGAGGTATTAGATGTTTCTTCGATGTGATTTTTTTCGACACTAATTGCAGAAATAGATTCTGTCGTAGGTTGTTCTGAGGTTGTATCTGTGGATGTTGATGGCTCTGTTGATACAATTTCGTTAATAGGTGTTTTTTCAACATGTTCGAGTGTGACATTCGTAGTATTAGGCGTTTCAGAGGTATTGGCATCAGGGGTAGGTGTAGCCGTTCTTTCTACTTCACGCACAGGTTGGCTGTCTGCTTCTTCATCAACTTTTGTCTCTTCATCAGTTACTGACGTTTCAGTTGTTTTTTCTTCATCGACTTCTTCACTAACTATTGTGTCAACTTTTTCAGTAGTAGATTCTGCTTCTTCATTTAGTTGACTCTCATCAACTACTTCTTCTGATGTTTTTTCTTCAATAGACTTGTCAGAATCATCTGGTGTCGATAAAGCTTCTGTAACACCATCATTTTCTTCGGCTTGTGCTTCATCATTCGCAACACCAAAGACCAAAGTAGCACCAATCAAAATGGAGGCTGTACCCACTGTGTACTTTCTAATCGAATACCTATTTTTTCGATTAGGTAAAAAATCTAGCTTTCTCTTCAAAATGAACACTCCTTTAAAAATAATATTATAATACTATTACAGAATTATATATAACAATAATATTTTAATCAATAGGAATCCTTATAGTTTCACAATTATTTTGAATAAAATTTATCAAGGGATAACAAAAGTATTCATTTATACATATTACCCCTGCTTTATATCACAATTTTTGTATTAGCACTTCCTCATTTCTACTAAGCTTTAATTTAGTACACAATACTCATTTAGTGATAAGTTCATTACTATTCAAAGTATAAAATATTAAATCTAGACTTTATTATAATAAAATATTTTAATTGTTTACTCTCTAAACTTTGCTACATATATTAACCATTACTTATCTCATTACTTAACTGACCTTATCTCTTACATGCTGTTATCCAACTTTGACGCACTTTATTTATTTATTTATTATCAGCTTAAAAAATGTATGAAAAAAGCCGTGCAAAATCGCACGGCCTTTTATTTTAATATCCAATTATGATTGCTCGTCGTTACGTTTTTGACGACGTTTTGATGATAAGAATAGTGCACCTAATCCCGCAAATAATGATCCGAATAACGTACCATTCATACCTTTTTCATTACCAGTGTCAGGTAATTGACCATGGCCAGTACCTTTATGATCTTTATTATCTGCATCTTTATCAACATTGCCATCTTTATCTTCTTCAGCGTCAGAATCTGAATCGCTATCTGAATCAGAATCTGCATCAGCATCTGCGTCACTTTCTGCGTCAGAGTCACTGTCTGCGTCAGAATCGCTATCTGAGTCGGAGTCACTGTCTGAATCTGAATCGCTATCTGAGTCGGAGTCACTGTCTGAATCTGAATCGCTATCTGAGTCGGAGTCACTATCTGAGTCGGAATCCGAGTCGCTATCTGAGTCTGAGTCACTATCTGAGTCAGAATCGCTGTCGGAATCTGAGTCGGAGTCGCTGTCGGAATCTGAGTCGCTGTCCGAGTCGGAATCACTATCGGAATCTGAGTCTGAGTCGCTGTCGGAATCTGAGTCGCTGTCCGAGTCGGAATCACTATCGGAATCTGAGTCGCTATCTGAGTCTGAGTCACTATCTGAATCTGAGTCACTATCTGAGTCAGAATCGCTGTCTGAATCTGAGTCACTGTCTGAATCCGAGTCGCTATCTGAGTCGGAATCGCTATCTGAATCTGAGTCACTATCTGAGTCAGAATCGCTGTCTGAATCTGAGTCACTGTCTGAATCCGAGTCGCTATCTGAGTCGGAATCGCTATCTGAATCCGAGTCACTATCGGAATCTGAATCGCTGTCTGAGTCAGAATCGCTGTCGGAATCTGAGTCACTATCCGAATCTGAGTCACTATCTGAGTCACTATCTGAGTCAGAATCGCTATCTGAATCCGAGTCGCTGTCTGAGTCAGAATCACTGTCTGAGTCTGAGTCGCTATCTGAGTCGGAATCGCTATCTGAGTCTGAGTCGCTATCTGAATCAGAATCACTGTCGGAATCCGAGTCACTGTCTGAGTCTGAGTCGCTGTCGGAATCTGAATCGCTGTCTGAGTCAGAATCGCTATCTGAGTCGGAATCGCTGTCTGCGTCTGAGTCACTATCTGAGTCGGAATCGCTGTCTGAGTCTGAGTCACTGTCTGAGTCTGAGTCACTATCTGAATCTGAGTCGCTGTCCGCATCTGAATCGCTGTCTGCGTCTGAGTCGCTGTCGGAATCTGAGTCACTGTCTGCGTCTGAGTCACTATCTGAATCTGAGTCGCTGTCCGCATCTGAATCGCCGTCTGCGTCTGAGTCGCTGTCGGAATCTGAGTCACTGTCTGCGTCTGAATCGCTATCCGCATCTGAGTCGCTGTCCGCATCTGAGTCGCTGTCCGCATCTGAATCACTGTCTGCGTCTGAGTCACTGTCCGCATCTGAATCTGAGTCGCTGTCCGCATCTGAGTCGCTATCCGCATCTGAATCGCTGTCCGCATCTGAGTCGCTGTCCGCATCTGAATCGCTGTCTGCATCTGAATCAGAGTCGCTATCTGCGTCCGAGTCACTGTCCGCGTCGGAATCTGAGTCGCTATCCGCATCTGAATCGCTGTCTGCATCTGAGTCAGAGTCGCTATCCGCATCTGAGTCACTGTCCGCATCTGAATCGCTGTCTGCATCTGAGTCAGAGTCGCTGTCCGCATCTGAATCACTGTCTGAGTCGGAATCACTGTCGGAATCTGAATCAGCGTCTGCATCACTTTCATCTACACTTTGATCACCATTTGCATTACCTGAGCCATTGTACAAGAAGTTTTCATTATCCCAGTAGAAGTCACTTCCGTAGCCTGTATAGGCATCTTCAGTTTTCATTTTAACTCTTGTTTTTACATTTTCACCATTGTCTTGGTAATGTCCATCGACAGTAACGATATATGTTTTATCAATATTGCCAAAGTTGATGCTAAGTGAATTGTCATTATTGTATGTTACATACGGTAATACATCATTTGTAACATCTTTGTAGTTAGGATTTGTTGGATCCACATAGTAACTGTCTGTAATTTTTTCGCCATTGATCACTTCATAAACTCTTAAGTTTGTTTGATCAGCTGAAATAACTGTACTACTTGCAGTTGCGTCATCATGATATCCTTGAATCGTAACCATTGTATTTTTCAAATTACGTTTTTGTGGATTGACGTATACTGTTTGTTTATATTCTCTATTACCAGAAGCGATGTCTATTTCTGTAATCGTTGATGTAATATTCGCTCCGTATTCATGACCTTGTGCAGGATTACCGTAATCAATTACGACATCACCTACATATTTTTGACCAGCCATATCAAATTCAACATTATACGTACCATTTCTCAAAGAATTTTTACGGTCAGTAAAAATTGGTAATGTAAAATTTCCAGCAATATTATCTTTATCATTTACGTAATCTGTAAATACGTATGTGCCTGTTTTGTTTTCTGTATTGTAATAACCTGTTGCAACTAATTCACCTGTATTGCTATATAAGTTAGGTAAATCTGTAATGTTATTTACATTTGAATAATCAATGTCACCATCTAAACTTAAGTTATTTGGAATCACAAAGGTAAAGTAATCATTCTCTCTTACATTACCTTCCACTTTAAATGAACCGCTAAAGTTTAAAGATTCACCACTGTTAGGATAAAATGGTTTATTCTCAAGGTTAAAGCTACCCATTGTCACTTGATTGTTTACTAAATTACCTGTCGCATCATTTGGTCTCGCTCTATCAGCTACTGAACGAAAAGCAGTTCCCTCAGGACGTGTTTGATTATTAGTAGTGCTTACTGCAGGTTGCGGAGTTGATACCGGTTCCACATTCTCGTCTGATTCTACTGTTGTATTTTCTGTTTTTGGGGCAACTTCTTCAGTTACTTTCTCAGGTGTCGGTTCACTCGCAGCTGGCTCTACTGCTTCTGTTGCTTCATCCACTGTTGTTTCACCGTTATCCACTGTTGGATCAACAACTTCTTCAGTTGTTGGTTGCGTTTCAACAGTTGGAACTTCGCTTTCATTTGCTGTCGTTTCGTTAGTTGCTAATTCTGCTGTTGGCTTATTCTCTACGTCTGTGTCATTAGCTACGTCTGTTCCATTTTCCGTTGTCGTTAAAGTTCTTCCTGCATTACTTTGCTCTTCAGCTTGTACTTCGTCATTCGCAATACCTAAAGCTAAAGTAGCACCGATTAAAATAGACGCTGTTCCAATTGTGTACTTTCTAATCGAATACCTATTTTTTCGATTAGGCAAAAAATCCAATTTTTTCAAAATAAACACTCCTTTTTAAAAAGTAATATTATATTACTATTTGAATATCATATATCACAATAGTATTTTAATCAATAGAAAATACAATACTTTTGCAATCATTTTAAATAAAATCTATGAAAATTTTGAAAATATCATTTTTCAATTATTCTAAGACACCTTTAAAACTCTATAACAATGCATTGTTAAGCGTTTTCTTTAATCTAATTATTTTCTATCAATTGATTTACAATCATTGCAAAAAATTTAATTTATTCTTTAATTTTAATTAAAAATAAAGCTTAATAGTTCTGTACATCTAGTTTTATTATCCTATAATATTTTCCACCTTTCTGAAAACAAAAAAAACATACGTGCCTCTCTCATTGAGACTCGTATGTCTTATTCAATCGTTATATTCTTTTTTAAATCTCAAAACGCTCGCCGTTGCGAATTTTATCTGCCATTTCATTCAGCTTTCGCAAACGGTGGTTGACACCTGATTTAGAAATGGTGCCTGTACTAACCATTTCACCAAGTTCTTTTAAAGAAACATCTTGGTTTTCGATGCGCAGTTTTGCAATTTCTCTTAAACGGTCTGGTAAGTTATCTAAACCAATCTCTTGATCAATTAACTCGATACTTTTCACTTGCTTCATAGCAGCGCTCACAGTTTTGTTCAAATTCGCTGTTTCACAGTTTACAAGGCGATTTACGGAGTTACGCATATCACGTACGATACGCACATCTTCAAATTTAAGCAAAGCTTGGTAACCACCGATTAAGCTTAAAAACTCCGCAATACGTTCCGCTTCTTTTAAATACGTAATCCAGCCTTTTTTACGTTCTAACTTTTTCGCATTTAAACCGTACTGATTCATCAACTCTGTTAAACCTTCTGAATGACTCTCGTACAATGAAAAAATTTCTAAATGGTACGATGATGTTTCAGGGTTATTGACCGACCCCCCTGCTAAAAATGCACCTCTTAAATAACTGCGTCGCATTTCATCTGTAGCAACCATCGCTGGATCAATATCGTGTGTAAAGCTACCTTCTTTTAGAATCCCCAATTCATCTAAAATTTCTCTTGCTTTCATCTTAATACGACAAATATAAATATTATTTTTCTTAAGTTTCATTTTTTTGCGTACTAATATTTCAACTTCTACGTTAAATACTTTCTTAATTAATGAGTAAATACGTCGTGCTGTTGTCGCATTTTCCGTTTGAATATTGATGACAAATTGCTGATTGGACAGGCTAAGTGCACCATTCATACGGATCAACGCACTGAGCTCTGCCATAGCATCATCATTATTCACTTCGACTCTCGTTAATTCATTTTTCATGTCTGATGCAAAGCTCATATGATTGACTCCCTTTCTCTCTATTAACCGTTACTTTGTGGATTTAAGCTGATCTGGATCAAATTCGATCGTACTAATTTCTTGAAGGGCAATTTCATAAATCATCTCTGCCAATATTTCCGTACGATGACGGACATGATGGTTTTCTGAAATAAGTGCTAAGTCTTTTGCTGTCACTAACTCAACACCACGTTCTTGTAATGCCGCTTCATCATATAATACAGGTTTTGCACCTTTTTCTTCATATTTTTCTAAAATTTCATCATCAAATTTCAATTCATTCGCAATGACAAAGTCTAAGACGTTTTGTCCAAGTTGTTGATGTATCGCATCAATATGATCCACAACTGTGTAATTATCCGTCTCTCCCGGTTGCGTCATAATATTGGACACGTATAGTTTTTTAGCAGTACTTTCTATTAATGCTTTACTGATGCCATTCACACATAGCGTTGAAATCACGCTTGTATACAACGAACCCGGTCCTAGTACAATCAAGTCTGCGTCACGCAGTGCTTCTACCGCTTCGTCCATCGGTTCTGCATCTGCTGGCTCTAAATAAACACGTTTAATTTTTTTATGTTTTTTAGGAATACTTGACTCTCCTATGACAATTTCGCCATCTTCCATTTCTGCATGTAACGCAACACTTGAAACGGTTGATGGAATAACGCGACCTTTAATATTTAAAATTTTGCTAAGTTCTTTGACCGCATGCCCAAAGTCGTGCGTAATGTTGGTCATGGCTGCAATAAGTAAATTTCCAAGTGAATGGCCGCTAATCTTATCTTCTTCAAAACGATATTGAAAAAGTTGTTCTAAAGTCGGCTCTGCATCACTCAAGGCAGCAAGTACGTTACGCACATCACCAGGTGCTGGAATATCCATTTCATGACGAATCTTCCCTGTACTGCCACCATCATCTGCGACTGTAACGATTGCTGTAATATCTATTGGAAACGATCTTAACCCTCTCGCTAATACAGAAAGGCCTGTGCCGCCTCCTATTAGCACTAATTTGAGTTGTTTCATGTTAATCTCCACTTTCAATGTGTGCATCGCGATGGTACACATAAATATTATAGTCATATATTTGCTGTAATTCTTCTGCTAAACGTCTTGCCAAAGCAACTGAACGATGTTGACCGCCTGTACAACCGATGGCAATGACTAACTGAGACTTTCCTTCTTTTTGGTAGCCCGGAATTGTAAACCGTAATAAATCGAGTAGCTTTTGATAGAACGTTTCTGTTTCTTCCCACTTCATCACATACTCATAGACAGATGTATCCATACCCGTCAATGGACGTAACGATTCAATATAATATGGATTTGGTAAAAAGCGTACGTCAAATACAATATCTGCATCAATTTGAATACCATGTTTAAAGCCGAAGCTTGTCACGTTAATTGTAAAAGACGGATCTTCTGCTTTATTAAAATATTCAGCAATGCGCTTTTTCAACTGCTTCGGTGTGAGCTTTGTCGTATCAACAGTAAAACTTGAAATACTATGCACTTCAGATAAAAGTTGACGCTCTTCGGTAATTGCTTCCATCAAAGTTAATCCTGTTTTCTTTTGTAATGGATGTTGACGGCGTGTTTCTTTGTATCGTGAAATCAACTTTTTCGTTTCAGCATCAACGAACAGTATTTTAACTTGTACTTGCGCATCATCTTGAATTTTGTTGATTTCTTGGACAAAGCTTTGGAAAAATTCACGTCCTCGCAAGTCTATCCCAATGGCGACTTTTTGTAGTGACGGTGTCCCTTCAACCATTAATTCGATAAACTTAGGCAGTAATATTGGCGGTAGGTTATCGACGCAGAAGTAGCCTAGATCTTCTAAGCTTTGAATAGCTACAGACTTCCCTGCACCTGATAATCCTGTAACGATAATTAATTCTCTTTTCATTGTTTCTTTATTTTCTATGTCTTGCATATATATAACCACCATCCCATTTTAGTCTCTTTTAGTGTACATGAAAACAGTCTTAAGTAGTAGCCGTAGTCACAAAATGATCGATATTCTTCACGATTACACACACAGTCACAAACAGTTTTTTAGCGCGGCTATAGACGATTCCCAATACATAAGTAAAGACTGAACGATGATGTGTCCAGTCTCTATGTGTTACTTATATGATTGTAGCTATCGTAGCTTAGTCTTCCAACGCTTCGATATAGGCTTGAACGCTTTGTGCAGCAATACTACCGTCACCTGTTGCTGTAACGATTTGACGTAGACCTTTTTCACGCACGTCACCCGCAACATAAATACCTTTAACAGCTGTACTCATATCATCATTTGCGACGATATAACCTGCATCATTTGTAATACCTAAATCTTCAAATGGTTTCGTGTTAGGTTGCATACCGATATAAACGAATAAACCATCTGCTTCCACAGTTTGTTCTGAACCGTCTACTGTAGATACAAGTGTTAATGAGCCCACTTTGCCGTCTTTTTCGTTGACTGATTTCAATGTGTGATTGTAAATAAAGTCGATTTTTTCGTTTTTAAATGCACGATCTTGTAAGATTTTTTGTGCACGTAATTTGTCACGACGGTGTACAATCGTTACTTTATCTGCAAATTTCGTTAAGAATGTCCCTTCTTCTACTGCAGAGTCTCCGCCACCGATGACATAGACATTTTTGTTTTTAAAGAATGCACCATCACATACCGCACAGTAGCTTACACCGCGACCACCAAGTTCTTCTTCTCCAGGTACACCAATTTTTTTATATTCTGCACCTGTTGCGATAATGACCGCTGTTGCTTCAACTTGGCTTGAACCTAAATCGATGACTTTATAATCACCTTTATCTTCAATGCCTTTAATATCTCCGTATTTATACTCTGCACCGAATTTTTTTGCGTGGTCAAACATTTTAGTAGAAAGGTCAGGACCTGAAATCATTTCAAAACCAGGGAAGTTCTCGACTTCTTCTGTGTTTGCCATTTGACCTCCTGGTATACCGCGTTCAATCATCACTGTGTTTAAGTTTGCACGTGATGCATAAACAGCTGCAGTCATGCCTGCTGGGCCTGCACCAATAATCGCAACATCATATCTTACTTGTTCTGACATGGATGGTTCCTCCTCTTATTATAATCATAGTTATTTTACGATATTTGACTATTTGTCTAAACTTATATGCTCATCAATGTATCCAACGCGGCTGAAAAGCTTTCTTCAGTCACACCGAACATCTGACAGCACGTTTCTTTACTTTGCGGCGCCTCTGTTGTATTCAAATATAAAAAGACGACTGCTGCAATAAAAGGCTTCACATTTTCTTTGTCAATCTCCATTGCAAGTAGGTCTTCCGCATATGCAATCCATCGCAAATACAAAGCGGTATCCTCTCTCGTCGTTGGCACCTCATATAATGCCAACATACCGCGATGAATAAAGTCCAACTTCGTTAAATGCAATCCTTGTATAAGGTACGATAAATACAACTTTTCGTAGTCGCCTAACGATTCTAAAATTTCCCAAACGTCTCGTGTCATCAATACTTCTTTACCATTTAGCTGATTTAATAAGAATAGCCCATAGAGTCGACGGTGTTGGTCTTCACTCATCAACAACGGTGCGATATGCTCATCAAAATAAGCGATACGGGAATCAATGACCCATGGAGGGAGTCCCGGATAGGCACGGCTAAATGTCGCTAACTTATTCCAAAAATATTCGCTTTGCGTTCTATTTCCCAGGTAATAATAATTGACGGATAACGCATTGAACAGTTGGAACGTTTGAAATTTGCCTTTGCGATGGAGTGGAATCAGTAATTGTTGTGATGCTTCGTACTGTTTCAAATAGCTTAAAACAATCCCAAGCTTAAACGTTTCATCATCATTCATCGGCATAATTTTATTCAAGCGTTGGACATAACGTTCAAATAGTTGCTGTTCATTCATATTGTGTAACAACAGTGTATAGTGACACAATGCGTATACGTCTGATGGATCCTCACGCAACAATCTTTCGTACATCTCTTTAGCGATTTGATTTTCATTTAAATATAAATAGCACATCGCCAGTAAATTACGCACGATGCGATTGTCTTGTATGTCTTCGTCTTGCCTTAAAATATACGTGCGAGCATCTAATAAGCGACCTTCACCGAACAAATATTGAAAAATGACTTGCACGGTAAAAAGTTGACTTTCTTGTTTTAAAGTCGCTTCCTCATGAAACGACACGTCAAACATACTTTCTAACTCATCGCGATAATCTTCATCACCTGAAGTAAATACATAGTTCAAGCCGAATAAATAAGCTTTGTTCGGCTCATTCATTGTGATATTCAGTTGACTCAGTGCATAATAGGATGCTTCGAGATCTCTACCATCACTAATTGCATCATAATAAAGCGCTTCTGCTTTACGTAGGTTTCGTAATTTTTCATAACAGATCGCAAGTTGTTCTCTTGCTTCAAAATGATCCGGTGACAATTCCAACACTTTTTCTAAATAGTGGCGCGCTTTGTCATAAGATTGTTGACGTACTTTCTGTGTCGCTATTTTATAGTAGAGTGCCACATCTTGATTGAATGGTATCACTTTCTGTTCTTGTGTCATCATTGTCACCTCTCTTTATTTCTTCGGATTAATTTGTAATGGCGCACCGTATGCCGTGGCATTGTCAGGCACATCTTTAGAAACGACGCTACCAGCACCAATGCGGACATTTCGTCCAATCGTCACACCTGGTAGGATAGTCACATTCGCGCCAATTAATGTATTGTCGCCAATTTTTACGTCACCTACGCGCAATGCACCAATGATAAATTCATGCGTCAATATTGTGGCATTATAACCAATAATCACATTGTTGCCAATGGTAATGCGCTCAGGATACAACAAGTCTGGCACAGCTTTAAACGCAAATGCCGTTTGGGTCCCAATATTCATTTTCAATAAGCGGCGGTATATGGCACGCTTCCAACGCACAAATGGGACATAACGTGTTACTTCAATAATCAATGTATTTTTAAACATCTTTGTAAAGCGAATATAACGATATAAATACCAGAGTGGGTTGCGCTGCTTTGTATGGAGCGTTGTCAGTCGTCTTGACATATTATCGACGCCCCTTATTGTACGTCGCACGTCCTGGCCATGATAACACATTCGCATCACGATACATCATAACTTGCTGAGACTTACGTTGAATCACAATAATCACCAGCCCAACAAGAATGAGTGCGATAGACATTACTTGTGCAATACGGATTGTTTCCGTCAACATCAAGCTATCTGTACGCAGCCCTTCGACAAAGAAGCGACCGATAGAATACCAGATTAAATATAACGCAAATGTCTCACCGATACGAAGATGACGACGTAATACCATTAATAGTACGAATCCAAGAACATTCCATACAGATTCATATAAAAATGTCGGATGATAATATTGTCCGTTGATATACATATTGTCGATAATGAATTTCGGTAATGAAAGTTGCTCTAAAAATGCTCTCGTTACAGGTCCACCATGTGCTTCATGATTCATAAAATTACCCCAACGGCCGATACCTTGGGCTAAAATAATGCTTGGTGCAACAATATCAGCAACTTGTAGTGGATGCCAATTTTTACGATAACAATAATAAATGCCCATACCAAATGCACCAAGTAACCCGCCATGTATCGCAATACCACCTTGCCATATCATCGGAATTTCAGCTGGATATTGACTGTAATAATCCAAGTGGAAAAGCACAAAATATAAACGTGCTGTTATAATCGCTACAATGACACAGACGATTAACAAGTTAACAAGGTCATCTTCTTGGAAACCTACTTTTTTCGCACTGCGTTGGGCAATCACGTATCCGAGCAGTATCGCCGAAGCAATAATAATACCGTACCATCTGACGGATAAGCCCCCGAGTTGAATCGCAACTGGATCAATATAAGCTATCATAATTGCTCACCTTGTTTCTGCTGCTGACTATTTTTCAAAATTTCCGCGTTTAAGCGTTCATTGAATTCTTCAGCTGTATTAATCCCCATCACATTTAAGCGATAGTTCATCGCAGCCACTTCGATGATGACTGCAACATTACGTCCAGGACGAATCGGAATCGTCTTTTTCGTAATATCTGTATCTAAAATTCTTAGTTTTTCTTCGTTCAAACCGACACGATCATACATTTTTCCTTCGCGCCATGTTTCAAGATTGATATTCAATTGAATGCGTTTCTTTAATAAGATAGAACCTGCACCGAATAGCGTCATGACATTAATAATGCCGAGCCCTCGAATTTCTAATAAATGACGGATAATTTCAGGTGATTTCCCGATTAACTCATCTTTCACCACTTCTTTAATCTCTACATTGTCATCGGCAACGAGTCGATGCCCACGCTTTACAAGTTCAAGTGCTGTTTCACTTTTTCCAACGCCTGAATCGCCTGTGATTAGCACGCCTACACCATAGACGTCAACTAACACACCATGAAGTGATGTCGAGTTCGCAAGTTCATGTTCAAGATACGTTGTGACACGTCCCATGACACGTGTTGTTGCTTCATCGGCATAAAGGAGTGGCGTGTCTGTTTCCTTTGATGCACGAATCAATTCTTCTGGTGCTTCATGCCCGCGCGTAATAATAATCGCTGGCGTATCTGGGCGACATAACTTACGCATACGCCCTTTTCTTTCTTCATCACGCAGTAAATTATAAAAAGACAGTTCTGTCGTACCTAACACTTGTATACGGTTTGACGAATAGTGTGAGAAATATCCCGCCATTTCTAAGCCAGGTCGTGATATGTCCGTATTGTGGATTGGGCGGTTTAATCCTGCTTCGCCAGTAACCACATGAAAGTCAAACCTTTCAACGACGTCTTTCGTTGTTAACATTTCTTCACCTCATTTTATGTAGCTCCACTCTATCATATCAAATTGTATCGATAACTGGGAATTGAATATAAGAAATCACAATAGATTCACAAATTTTGACTCGTTTATCATATCATGTATCACTTGATTCTCTATGAATAAACGCCAAAAAAGCCACTGTCCGTCACATCATACACAAATTATTATTCGTACATAGATTGCAACGAAACAATGGCTATTTATACTATGCGTTCTATTTCTTATTTAAACGGTCACTGAATTCACGTAATGTTTTTTCTAGTTGTTGAAATGGGTCAACATCGGAATCGCTACGTTGTTCTTTCGCTTTTTTCAATTGTTCATCTGCTGTTTGAACACCTTTACGCACAGTATCTGTCACATTTTGAAATGTGTCGCGTACAAAGTCTTCAATGTTCGTTTCTGCTTGTTTCGCTGTTTCAGTATTTTTATCATCGTTTGACGTCGTTGCCTGTGCTTGCTGAGACGTTGATGCCTCATGTCCCATCGCATCTAACAATAACGTCGCATCGTCCACACTAATTTTACCGTCTGCTAAAAGTTCCAATACTTTTACTTTCGCTGTTTGCATGTTTTATCCCTCCATACGTGCTGTATCTCGTTCTAAAATACGTTTCAAATACTTACCTGTGTATGATTGTGGATTTTCCGCAATCTCTTCCGGTGTTCCAGTCGCAATAATCGTACCCCCGCCATCGCCACCTTCAGGACCTAAATCAATCAGATGGTCTGCTGTTTTAATGACGTCGAGGTTATGTTCAATAATAACAACTGTGTCACCATTTTCCACTAATTTGTTTAACACTTTTAACAAGCGCTGAATATCATCGACATGTAAACCTGTTGTCGGCTCATCTAAAATGTAAATAGAACGACCTGTTGATCGTTTGTGCAGTTCAGATGCAAGTTTCACACGTTGGGCTTCCCCACCTGAAAGTGTCGTTGCTGGTTGACCTAACGTAATGTAACCAAGTCCAACATCGACTAATGTTTGTAATTTGCGTTTGATCTTTGGAATATTTTCAAAAAACTGTGTCGCATCTTCAACTGTCATTGCTAACACATCCGCAATGCTTTTACCTTTGTATGTGACTTCAAGTGTTTCACGGTTGTACCGCTTGCCTTCACACACTTCACATGGCACATAAACATCTGGTAAAAAGTGCATTTCAATCTTGATAATCCCGTCACCTTTACACGCTTCACAACGTCCACCTTTAACGTTAAAGCTGAAACGTCCTTTTTGGTAACCACGTACTTTCGCTTCGTTCGTTGAAGCAAAGACATCACGAATATCGTCGAAAACACCTGTATACGTCGCTGGGTTTGAACGCGGTGTACGACCAATTGGCGATTGATCAATATCAATAATTTTGTCAATTTCTTCCATACCTGTTATATCATCGTGGTCGCCCGGACGTACTTTAGACTTGTTAATCGCTTTTGCTAAGGATTTGTACAACACTTCATTGACAAGTGAACTTTTACCTGAGCCTGACACACCTGTCACCACATTCATCACTGACAACGGAAAGTCTACATCGACATTTTTTAAATTATTACTGCGAGCCCCTTTGATTGAAATTTTACGGTCCGTTACTTCTCGGCGTTGTGGTGGCACTGGAATATACTTCGCACCACTTAAATATTGTCCTGTCAGTGATTTTTTATTTTTCATCACTTGTTTCGGTGTACCGCTCGCAACAACAGTCCCACCGTGTATACCTGCACCCGGACCAATATCCACAAGGTAGTCCGCTTCATACATCGTATCTTCATCGTGTTCCACAACAATTAATGTATTGCCTAAATCACGCATTTCTTTCAGCGTTTGAATTAAGCGGTCATTATCACGTTGATGCAAACCGATAGACGGTTCATCTAGCACATATAGAACGCCTGACAAGCGTGAACCAATTTGTGTTGCCAAGCGAATACGTTGCGCCTCGCCACCAGATAACGTCCCTGACGCACGATCTAAAGTTAAATAATCCAGACCAACATTATTTAAAAATGACAAACGGGCTGAAATTTCTTTTAAAATTAAACGTGCAATTTGCGCATCTTGTTCGGATAGCTCGATATTTTCATAATATGCGAGGGCTTCGCGTATGGATTGTGACACGACTTCGCCAATATTTTTTCCTGCAACATAGACAGAAAGTGCCTCTTTGCTTAAACGTTGCCCGTGACATGTTTCACACGGCTGTTCTGCCAAATATTTACGCATCATCTCACGCGTATATTCTGATGGCGACTCGTTAAAACGACGCTCAATGTTTGGTACAACACCTTCAAACGGCATTGTACGCTTGCGTTTGTCGCCTGAACGCGAATTAAATGTAAACGTAATTTCTTTATCGCCAGAACCGTACAAAATAATGTTTTGTTGGCGTTCAGTCAATTTGCCGAACGGTTTATCCATATTGATTTTATACACTTCACACACACGTTTTAACAGCGTTGGGTAAAAGTCAGAACTTTTAGGCTCCCACGGTAAAATCGCACCTTCTGCCAATGTTTTTGTACGATCTGGAATGACAAGATCGACATCAACTGTCAGTTTCTGACCTAACCCGTCACATGTCGGACATGCACCGAACGGACTGTTGAAACTGAACATTCTCGGTTCTAATTCGCCAATTGTAAAGCCACAAATAGGGCAGGCGTGCTTTTCAGAGAATTCGAGTGGTTCGCCACCAATCACATCGACAACCAAACGTCCTTCCGCTAATTCAAGTACCGTTTCAATCGAATCTGCCAATCGTGTTTCAATGCCTGGTTTAACAACGAGGCGGTCTACCACGATTTCAATTGTATGATTTTTATTTTTATCGAGTGCTGGCACATCGGTAATATCCATAATTTCACCATTTAAACGAACACGGACATACCCTTTTTTACTGATGTCCGACAATAACTTTTCATGCGTTCCTTTACGGTGACTGACAACCGGCGCAAGCAATTGAATCTTCGTACGTTCTTTCAATTCCATAATACGGTCTGCCATCTGTTGTACCGTTTGCGATTCAATTTCAATACCATGTTCTGGGCAGATTGGTTTCCCAATACGCGCGTACAATAATCGAATATAGTCATAAATTTCTGTTACCGTCGCTACTGTAGAACGTGGGTTTTTACTCGTTGTTTTTTGATCAATTGAAATCGCAGGCGAAAGCCCTTCAATCGTATCAACATCCGGTTTATCCATCTGTCCTAAAAATTGGCGTGCATACGCACTTAATGACTCAACATAACGGCGTTGCCCTTCCGCATAAATCGTATCAAAAGCAAGCGATGACTTACCTGAACCCGATAGACCCGTCATCACAATAAACTTATCTTTTGGTAGTTCTATATCTACATTTTTTAAATTATGGGCACGTGCCCCTTTTACTACAATTGATGGTCCTCTCATGCATGTCACCCTTCTGATTTAAGTTCAAATAATAAATCTCTCAATTCTGTTGCTTTCTCGAAATCTAATGCTTTCGCTGCTGCTTTCATTTCTTTCTCGATATTTTGTATCGTTTTTTGACGTTCTTTCTTCGTCATTTTCTTCGGTACTTCTTTGCGTTCTGCATCATTCGTCGTATCCGTTTCAACCGTAGCACTAATAACGTCATGAATTTTCTTATTAATCGTTTGCGGTATAATGCCATGTTTTTCATTGTATGCCATTTGAATTTCACGACGTCGTTCCGTTTCATCAATGGCCACACGCATCGAATCTGTTATCTTGTCAGCATACATAATCACTTCACCTTTATCATTACGTGCAGCACGCCCAATCGTCTGAATAAGCGAACGCTCTGAACGTAAAAAGCCTTCTTTATCTGCATCTAAAATAACGACCAATGACACTTCAGGAATATCAATACCTTCTCGCAATAAGTTAATACCAATCAAGACATCGTACGTTCCCATACGTAAATCTCGAATAATCTCGATACGTTCTAACGTCTTAATCTCGGAATGTAAGTAGTTAACCTTGACACCCGCTTCTTTCAAATAAGTCGTCAAATCTTCACTCATTTTTTTCGTTAAAGTTGTAATCAATACACGTTCGTTACGTTCCACACGCGTCTGTATTTCACTCAATAAGTCATCAATTTGATTTTTCGTTGGACGCACTTCAATTTTAGGATCTAACAAGCCTGTCGGACGAATGATTTGTTCAACCATTTCGTCCGTATGTTCTAATTCATAAGGTCCCGGCGTCGCTGATACGTACACGAGCTGATGTGCTTTTTCTTCAAACTCTTCAAACATTAATGGTCGGTTATCAAGCGCACTCGGCAAACGGAAACCATGTTCAACAAGCACACTTTTTCGTGCTTTGTCCCCATTGTACATCCCTCGAATTTGGGGTAATGTCACATGCGATTCATCAATCATAATTAACCAATCATCGCCAAAGTAATCAAGCAACGTGTATGGCGTTGAACCCAGTGGACGTAATGTTAAATGTACAGAATAGTTCTCGATACCCGAACAGAATCCCATTTCTCGCATCATTTCAAGATCATAATTTGTACGCTGTTCCAAACGCTGTGCTTCCAACAACTTATTTTCACTGCGTAGTTTTTCAAGTTGTGTCGCAAGCTCTTGTTCAATACGTTCAATCGCCACTTTCATCTTTTCTTCACGTGTAACGAAGTGAGAAGCTGGGAACAGCGCAAAATGTTCACGTTCACGCAGTACTTCACCCGTCAAATAGTTAATTTCGCTCACACGATCAATCTCATCGCCGAAAAACTCCACTCGAATACACAATTCATCACGTGACGCAGGGAAAATCTCAACAACATCACCACGCACGCGGAACGTCCCACGCTGAAAATCAATGTCGTTACGTGTATATTGCACATCGACTAACTTACGCAATAGTTCACTGCGATCCATCTCCATGCCCGCACGAATACTCACAACTAAGTCTTTATATTCTTCAGGATTCCCTAAACCATAAATACAGCTGACACTTGCAATAATAATGACATCATCACGCTCAAACAACGCACTTGTCGCTGAGTGACGCAATTGGTCAATCTCATCATTAATTGACGCATCTTTTTCAATAAATGTATCCGTTGATGGTACATACGCTTCCGGTTGATAATAATCATAATAACTCACAAAATATTCAACCCTATTTTCAGGAAAGAACTCCTTAAATTCACTATACAGCTGTCCTGCGAGCGTTTTGTTATGCGCAATGATCAACGTTGGCTTACCCGCTCGTTTAATCACATTACTCATCGTAAAAGTTTTCCCCGTCCCTGTGGCACCTAATAGCGTTTGATGGCGCTTGCCCTCTTGAATGCCTTGTACAAGCTCATCAATCGCGCGCGGTTGATCACCTTGTGGGTCAAACTGAGATACCACTTTAAAATCATGATGCTCCATGCACACTCGTCTCCTCATCTCATAATCGTACTGTTATTTTAACAAAACTTAAGATATAAATACAAACATCTGTTCGTTTTTCGATTTATTCATTTTAGTATACCCTTTTCTTCTATCGTGTCAAACGACAGCTTTTTCTGTTTGGGTTCATAAAAAATATTGACACACATTGGTATTGATATGAAAGAATCGTTTCTATTGCGAGACTCCATGCAGCATAAGCCGAAGCAAATAATAAAGAAACGATGGTACTAAAAAATACCGCTTAAAACTTATCATCGTAAGCTTTAAACGGTAAGTCAATCTAGTATTATCGTTCTTTGAAATCATCATAATAACGTGTATGCAATGTATCAACAATAATATAGCCCGCCAATATTGACACCACATCTATAAAAATAATCCATTCATTATGAAAAAATCCTTTATAAATTGAAGCACCAATAACGACAAGTGTCACGCACGTACCAATCCATTTGTTACGTGTAATTGCGCTTAATATAACGACTAACACGCATGGGAAAAAGGCTGCTAAAGCATACCATATCACGTTGATCACTGCTTTCTATTATTTAATATATGCATCGTTGTTTCACGTAATTCTGCACGTGGAATAAAGTTTTCTGTCAACATTTCTGGAATGATATTGTCGATGAAATCTTGCACCGCATGCAAATGATCAAACTGCATAATCGTCTCTAAACTCATCTCATAAATTTCAAAAAAGAGCGGTTCGGGATTACGTTTTTGAATTTCGCCAAATGTTTCATATAACAAGTCGATTTTGTCAGCAACGGATAAGAGCTGTCCTTCTAACGAATCATCTTTTCCTTCTTGCAAGCGTCGACGATAAATATCTTGGTAGCGTTCCGGAATTTCTTCAGAGATAAACGTATCCACCATCTCTTCTTCTACTTGTGAAAAGAGCTTCTTCAGCTCACTGCTCGCATACTTTACTGGCGTCTTAATATCACCTGTAAACACTTCGGCAAAGTCATGGTTGAGTGCTTTTTCATATAGGCTCTTCCAATCCACTTCTTTACCGTAATATTCTTCAACAGTCCCTAAATACTGTGCAATCTTTGTTACTTTGAAAGAGTGTGCCGCGACATTATGCTCAAAATATTTAAACTTGCCAGGTAAACGAATCAATTTTTCTAAATCTGATAGTCTTTTAAAATATTGGTGAACACCCATAATTCTATGTCCTCCTTCATACGTATCTTTATAGTTTATGATACTATAACACACTTTCTCACTTTCAAGCACATAAAATTATGAAGACCTTATAAATTCAAATACTTAGTAAATATATTGATAGGCGGTTGGATTATTAATAAAACGTGTACTGACAATCCCTTCTCCTTGCCAGTTCATCTCTGAAACACGAATCCCGTTACGATAACACGCTTCGACAATCGCAACATGACCATACGCACCTTCTTGTGAGACGAGAATCGCATTGACCCGTGGTTGATGAGAAACCGTATAACCAGCTTGTTGTGCATGCATCGCCCAATATTTGGCATCTACCCAATTATTCGGAATCGGACGTTGTCGCAGTTGACGCTGTTCAAATGCGTAAGCGGTACATTGCCCAGGCGTATATCCATTGTTGAATGACATGTCTTGTGACGAAACATCTGTATGTTGAAGTGAAGGTTCAAACGGCATTTCCATTGTTGGTGGTGATTGTGAAAAAGTTTGTGACATCGGTATCAATTGCGATAACGAAGGAGGAGTGAGATGTGCCATCCCTTTGTTAGAAACAGCAATATACTGTTGGTCATCACTTAGATTTAAAAATGGATTAAACTGTTGAATCGCATTGAGAGATAATTTTTGTTGTGAGAGAAAATCAGAAAGAGATTCATTTGCAGGCTTCATCAAAATGTCATCAGCGGGGAGTGTTAAAGTTTGGTGTGATTTAAAGTGTTCGTGTCTATCGTTTAAATGATTAAGTTGTTGAATACGCCGTGTCGTTGTCGCAAATTGTTGCGCAAGCTGGTAAATCGTCGTATCTTCAGAAAGTTCAACATGTTGCGTAGCTGCGGCTGGTGGTGACATTAAAGTAGCAATCAGTGGTAAGCTTAATAACAATACTTTCATCTCCTTACAAAATCATGCGTTCAGTATAGCATGTCATCTACAAGGAAAATGCATTGCTTTCAAATTGTGATGAAATTGAAATAACCCTACGTTATTTGAAAAACTGTATAAACAAATCGTGAAATGCGTTAAAAAAGGAAAACAAAAAACCTCCACAAATCTGTGAAGGCTTTTATTATTACTCATTACATCGAATCCGATGCTTCATTCATTTGACTGCGTAAGTATGCGTCAATAAACATGCCAATATCGCCGTCCATGACTGCATTCACATTCCCTGTTTCAACGTTGGTACGATGGTCTTTTACCATTGAATACGGATGGAATACATACGAGCGAATTTGACTGCCCCAACCAATTTCTTTCTGTTCACCACGAATTGCTGCTAATTCTTGCGCTTTTTGTTCCAGCTCAAGTTGATACAACTTCGCTTTCAACATTTTCATCGCTGCTTCACGGTTTTTAATCTGTGAACGTTCGTTTTGGTTGTTAACGACAATGCCCGTTGGATGGTGGGTAATACGAATGGCAGATTCTGTTTTGTTAATGTGCTGTCCACCCGCACCTGATGCACGGAATGTGTCCACTGTAATGTCATCTGGATTCACTTCAATTTCAATCTTCTCATTGTTGAACTCAGGAATGACGTCACAAGAAGCAAATGATGTATGTCTACGTCCTGATGAGTCAAAAGGCGAAATACGTACGAGACGATGCACACCTTTTTCAGCTTTCAAATAGCCATATGCATTGTGCCCTTTAATGACAAGCGTCACACTTTTAACACCCGCTTCGTCACCTGCTTGATAATCGGCGACTTCGACTTTGAAGCCTTGCTGCTCACAAAAACGTTGATACATACGCAACAACATATTCGTCCAGTCTTGAGATTCTGTACCACCTGCACCTGGATGTAATTCTAAAATGGCATTATTTGCGTCATGCTCGCCGTTAAGCAATAGCTGTAGTTCAAAGCGATCCAACTTCGGCGCGTAGTCACGCACGGTCTCTTCCAAGTCTGCTTTGATGTCTTCATCAAATTCTTCTTGAAGTAACTCATGCGTCGCTTCCATATCTTCAATATCTGCGGCAATATCGTAATACGTTGTTACAACAGCTTTCAACGCATTGTTCTGGTCAATCACTTCTTGCGCGCGTTGCTGATCATCCCAGAACGTTGGTTCCGCCATCATCTCTTCATATTCTTGGATATTCGTCTCTTTGTTTTCTAAGTCAAAGAGACCCCCTAAGTTGTTCTAGCTTTGATGCATACTCATCAATGTTGCGTTTGATTTCAGATAGTTCCATCCACTATCGCTCCTTTACACCTATTTACCATGACAGTTTTTATATTTTTTGCCACTGCCACATGGACAAGGGTCATTACGTCCTACTTCATCTTTTTTGACGATTGGTTGTGGTTTTACCTTTTCTTTACCGTCATTTGCTGAAAGGTGCTGACCTTCTAATTCTTTCGTTTTTTCACGTTGTACATCGTCATCAACTGAAACGATTGATTTCAAAATAAACTTGCTGACTTCTTCTTCAATACTTTGCATCATCGTGTCAAACAGTTCATGTCCTTCGTTTTGATAGTCACGCAATGGGTTTTGCTGACCGTATGAACGCAAGTGAATCCCTTGACGTAATTGATCCATCGTATCGATATGTGATGTCCAATGGTTATCAATGGTACGCAATAAAATCATACGTTCAAATTCTGGCATTTGTTCGCCTAACAATGCTTTTTGTTTTTCATAACCTTGTTCAACTTTATTCCAAATGACGTCATAAATGTCTTCATGATCTTTACCTTTTAGTTCAGAAACTTTCAAGTCACCTTCATGTAAAAAGACATCTTCCACATAGTGAACTAATGGTTCGTAGTCAGGGTTATCTTCTTCTTCGTTAATAAAGTATGCAATTGTACGTGTTAAAGCGGTCTTAATCATTGCGATAACAAGTGCTGAACTTTCAGGCTCATCAATGATTTTGTTACGCTCTTCATACATAATTTCACGTTGTTTTCTAAGTACTTCGTCATACTCTAAAATACGTTTACGTGCATCGAAGTTATTTCCTTCCACACGTTTTTGTGCTGATTCTACCGCACGTGTCACCATTTTAGACTCAATTGGTGTCGTATCATCCATACCTAAACGGTTCATCATTGATTTAATACGTTCTGAGGCGAAACGTACCATCAAGTCATCTTCTAAAGAAAGGTAGAAACGACTGTCCCCTTTATCCCCTTGACGACCTGAACGACCACGAAGCTGATCATCAATACGACGTGATTCATGACGCTCTGTTCCGATAACAGCTAATCCGCCTAATTCTTCTACGCCCTCACCAAGCTTGATGTCCGTACCACGACCGGCCATGTTTGTTGCGATTGTAACCGCACCTTTTTGACCTGCACCTGAAACAATTTCCGCTTCTTTTTCATGGTTTTTCGCATTCAAGACACTATGACGAATGCCACGTTTTTTCAATAGCTCAGAAATATATTCTGATGTTTCAACCGCAACCGTACCAAGCAATACCGGTTGACCTTTACGATGCTTTTCAATTACTTGTTCCACAACGGCATCGAATTTACCTTTTTGACTGATATAAATTAAGTCACTATGGTCCACACGTTGTACCGGTCGGTTCGTTGGAATTTGCGTAACTGTCATATTGTAAATGTTACGGAATTCTTCTTCTTCCGTTTTCGCTGTACCAGTCATACCTGCAAGCTTACGGTACATTCTGAAGTAGTTTTGGAATGTAATAGACGCCATCGTTTTCGATTCATTTTGAATTTTAACGCCTTCTTTCGCTTCAATCGCTTGGTGTAAACCTTCAGAGAAACGACGTCCTGGCATTGTACGACCTGTAAATTGGTCGACAATTAAAATTTCACCTTCTGATACCATGTAATCTACGTCACGTTGCATCGTGTAGTTCGCACGTAAGGCAAGGTTAATGTGGTGAATAATATCAACATATTTCAGATCGTATAAGTTATCAATCTTAAACATACGCTCTGCCTTATCAATCCCTTGTTCCGTCAATTGAATGTTACGTGTTTGTACATCGTAGTTATAATCTTCTTCAGATTTCAACATCTTCGCAAAAACATTTGCTTGTGTATATAACGACGTAGATTTTTCTGCTTCTCCTGAAATAATTAAAGGCGTACGTGCTTCGTCGATTAAAATTGAGTCAACCTCATCAATAATCGCAAAGTTAAGCGGGCGCATAACACGGTCTTCTTTGTAGTTAACCATGTTGTCACGTAAGTAATCGAAACCTAGTTCGTTGTTTGTACTGTACGTAATATCTTGTGCGTACGCATCACGTTTACCAGCTGTATTTAAACTATTAATATTAAGACCAACTGTTAATCCTAAGAAATTGTACAGTTCTTTCATCTCTTCACTTTGAACAGAAGATAAATATTCATTGACCGTGATGACATGCACACCACGACCTGTTAACGCATTTAAATACGTTGGCATTGTCGCAGTTAATGTTTTACCTTCACCAGTTCTCATCTCTGCAATATCGCCATTATGAATCGCAATACCACCCATAATTTGTACTTTATATGGAGACATGTTAAAGACACGCTTAGACGCTTCACGCACTAACGCAAAAGCTTCAGGTAAAATTTCGTCTAATTTGTTATTTTGTTTTTTGATGTCATCTATTTTTTGTAATTCTTCTTGAAATGTTTTTGTTTTTTGTCTAATTTCATCGTCCGTTAAAATTGCCATGTCATCTTCCAAAGCAATGACTTTATCCGCAATTTTGCCTAGACGTTTGACTTCTCGTTTGTTTCCGTCAACCAATTTGGATAAAATACCCATTTCGTTCGCTCCTTTAGCTTAAAACTCTGTCGCTTACAACAACAAATCATACCATTATTAAGTATACATTTATACCAATATACTCTTTCAAAATACCATTATAGCATGATATACCGCCGAACAACACGACGACGGGTTACCTATGTGACATAAATCACATTTTAACTGAAAACAACTTAAGAAAACAGCATAACAAAGTGATACGCAAGACCTATTTTAAAATAAACAAAAAAGCTAGGGTGCGCAGATTGCGATTGGCACCCTAACTCTCTATATAATGCTTGTTGTGATTATTCAGTTTCAATTAAACCGTATTTACCGTTTTTACGACGATATACGATGCTTGTGCCATCGGTATCACGGTCGTTAAATACGAAGAAGTCATGACCTAAAAGGTTCATCTGTAATACTGCTTCTTCTGGATCCATTGGTTTTAAGTGGAATGTTTTAGAACGAATGATTTCGATATCAGCGTCGCTTGCCGCTTCTTCTACATCTGGTTGTGTTGGTTGTGCATCTACAAAAATATCTTCTTCACTACCACGATCACGATGTTTACGGTTCACGCGTGTTTTATATTTGCGTACTTGACGCTCTAATTTACTGTTAATTAAATCAATACCAGCGTATAAATCATCATGACGCTCTTCTGCGCGGAGAGTTACATTTTTAAGCGGTATTGTTACTTCAATTTTAGTACTAGAATTTTGATAAGTTTTCACTTTTACGTGTGCTGTTGCATTTGGTACATTTGTGAAGTAGCGTTCTAATTTACCGATTTTCTCCTCGATATAATTTCTCATAGCATCTGTGATTGTGAGGTTGTCCCCATGAATTTCAAAGTTAATCATAGTGCTCGCTCCTTTCAACCTCTTTGTTATTATATTTCTTACTTATATTTTAACATGTTTACGCTAACGTGCAAACGTTAACATATCTAATTTTCTGACTTTTGATTGAAACAGCTTTATAGCAGCATTGTGCGCTGTTTTCCCCGTCGTGTAAATATCATCTACAAGTAAGATACTTTTGTTTTCGAGGTTTATTCCATCGCTAACATGTATCTCATTTGATATGCGAAATCGTTCTTTTTTCGTCAAATCAAATTGTTTATGGCGATTGGGCATCGTTAATATATCCTGAAACGCTATACCACGAGCTGTTAAGACGTACTTTACCGGATTAAATGTCCGTGCTTGATCATTCGATGGCGACGATGGAATTGGTATAATCCAATCATACGTCAACTGCGGCCAAATCATATAACGTGCAATGACTTCTGCAAGTGCGACATCTTTCATAAATTTATACTGTTGTATAAGTTCTTTCATAAAATTGGCATAACAAAATGGCGCAAAAATCTGATTGAATCGCACTGGACAGTCACTTAAATGTGCACATGTCATGCACTGTTCGTCCGTAAGACACCCTTTACAATATGGACAACGATTTGTTGAATCTAGCATGCATTCCGCCATATGTATACGACATCTTTCACATAAAAGATGTGGCCGTTCAAACAAATTGTGAAAGCTTAACATTTCTACAATATCTGTTCGACATACGAAACATTTCATCGTGTTATCCATCCCTTCTCAGCTGCCAAGTGGTTCATGCGTTTGATTTCTGAACGTGCGTGATACATGGCACGAGATCGTCCCTCATGATAAAACAATACGTCACCAGTCGGACATGTTGCTTTACGTCCAACACGTCCAGCAATTTGAATAAGTGCGGTCGACAAGTAACGATGGCTCTCCATAACCCAAACATCAAGTGCTGCCATTGTGAAACCTCTTTCTAATATCGTTGTTGTAAGCACAATTGTATAGTTCCCTGCACGTAGCGCTTCTACTTTCTCAAGACGTTCTGGATCTTCACTGTACACATAACACATCTTTGGCACATACCTTGCATATGTCTTATAAAACTGACGCATATCATCAATATCACTGAAAAAGAGTAATGTCGTCCGTCCTGCTGCTTGTTGTACCTGCATGTGTCGCAACAATTTCGATTGCACGCGATGATAACGCACTTTGAAATACTTAAACATCGGTACGGCAAGCGGATGACGATGAAAACGTGCAGGCAATGTGACGATATGTTGCTGTCCAACTTGACGTAGTAATGCTTGCGGAGGTGTTGCTGTCATATAAACGACACTGTTCCGTTCTTTACGCGCTTGTTGCAACGTATGCATTAATGTTTCATCCATCGACAACGGAAACGCATCTACTTCATCGACAAAGATAATATCGAAATGCTGTTTAAATCGATACAATTGATGAACTGTCGATACAATAAAATGCCCGTCAAAGCGTTGCTGACTTGCTTGATGTAGTACGTCGATCGCTTCATCACAAAACGCTTCACACAAACGTTTGCTCACTTCTATGACAACATCAACTCTAGGCGAGACAACCGCAACATTATCTCCACGTTGCCGTGCATAAGCGATTGCTTCAAAAATCATCTCCGTTTTCCCTGCCCCTGTTACGGCATGCAAAAGTAACGTTTCATAATTTTTTACAGCATGTAACACTTTATCAGACGCATACTGCTGTTGTTCGGACAAATGAAAAGGCAAATGATAACGCCCTTCAGAACGACTATTCACACTCTCTGTTAACCAAATACGGTCTACTGTCGACATTCTTCCCATCTGAAGACATCTTCTGCAATATGTCACAGCTGTTGAAGTTGTACATGATGTATATGTGTAAAAGTCCGTTTGACATCGTGTGCCACATTGCATACAACACCAGTCATCGTCTTTCTTTACTACACCGTATGACTCCGCATGTATTTTTTCTGTTGATAATTGCCCTTTGTCACTTATAAGCTGACCATGGCGCATGTATCATCCCCCCCTTTCACTTCTAATACACGTGTGACCGATCAAAATTACTTCTTGAAAAACGAAAAACCGCTAAAATTCTATTCATGAACTTTAACGGCTTTTTATATATATTTTATTAAAATGTTGGGTCATCTACTGGAAAATTAATATGGCGGTCTGTGACACCGATACCTAAACTACCTAATCCTAAATGTGATGAAATGACAGGTCCAAACTCTGAAAATACAATATGTTTGTCAGGACAACGCGCGATCATATCTTGGTAAACACGATGTGATTCTTCCTTGTTATCTCCGCCAATAATCATAATTGTAGGTTGATCATATTGTTCAGCGAGCTCTACAGCTTTATCTTCAATCAGCTTCAACGCACGTTTTTTCGTACGTACTTTTTCATAAGGAATAATTAAACCATCTTCAAACGTTAAGACGGGTTTCATTTTTAACAAGTTACCAATCCACGCTTGCGCACCTGTAATACGACCACTTTTATGTAAGTTTTTCAAGTCGTCTACAACTAAATAAGCACCGGTATTCTCACGCATCGCTTCAAGGTCTGCTAAAATTTCTTGAACGTCTTTACCTTCTTCAATCAATTTAATGGCACGTAAAGCATAGGCACCTTCAGGTAAACATGCGATTTTAGAATCAAATGGGTGTACATTAATGCCTTCTACCATGTCAGCTGCTTGAATCGCTGTTTGAAAAGCACCGCTAATACCACTCGATAAATGCACAACAATTACATCCGTGTATCCTTCATCTCTATAGTCTTCAAAAGCACGAATCATCTCGCCAATAGCTGGTTGACTCGTTGTAGGAATTGTTTCAGATTGCTCTAGAATCGCATAGAACTCATCCGCAAAAATTGTTTCGTTTTCTTTATAGTTTTCACCATTTTCCAAAGTAATGCTCAATGGAACTGTGCGTATATGATATTTTTCTAAGATAGATTGAGGTATATAGCTTGTTGAATCTGTCATCACAGCTATCTTCATCTCATCGTCCTCCTCTATAAGTTAAAACGTGCTAACTTCACGCTCATTTTTTCAAGTAAGATACAATGTACAGTGTACTACAATTCAAAATGGAATACTTCTTTTTAAGATTCTTTATGTCATTTGAATGTTTAATTTTGTATCATCTTTTATCATTTTGGCATTTAATCTATTTCACATCGCCAATTTTGCCTCTTATTATCATACATGCTTTTAACTTAAATTTCATGTATTATTTTTCATTTCATTCGTGCATACGCTTTCTTATGATTTAAGATGAAAATGTTTTATCTATTCTAAAATATAGTATAATCATAACTAAGAAATTTTGAAGTAAAGGATGACAGACATGACACGCTCAGTCATTACAATTAAAAACGAACACGAGATTGAAAATGTCATTAATAAATCTCGTTTTATTGCACATATTATTCCTGTTGAAACCGAAGAAGATGCAAAAGCATTTATTGCGCAAAAAAAGAAAGAACACCGTGAAGCAACACATAACTGTTCTGCTTATACAGTCGGTGACACCATGCATATTCAAAAAGCGAGCGATGATGGTGAGCCAAGTGGAACAGCCGGCGTACCCATGCTCGAAATGTTAAAAAAGCTTGATGTGCATAACGCAGCTGTTGTTGTCACACGTTATTTCGGTGGTATTAAGTTGGGAACGGGTGGCTTAATTCGTGCTTATGGTGGTGCTGTACGCGATGTGATACAAGATGTGGGACGTATTATTCTTCGCCCTGCCATTCCAATGCAAGTGACGCTTGATTATGACTTAACAGGTAAATTTGAATATGAGTTACAATCAACAACCTTCTTCCTACGTGACACAGTTTATACCGATAAAGTCACCTATCATATTGATGTCATTGAAGAAGAACGCGATGCTTTTATCACATTTTTAAACACGCATACCCAAGCAAAGTTTGACTTAGTGGAAGCACCCGTCAAACGTCTTCCCTTCGACCTTGAAGTAGATTAATATGTATAAAAGGACTGATTGCTCGTCGTAAGCTGTCAGTCCTTTTTATCATGTTTTATGATTCCGTTGCTTTGCGTGCAATACCGATAATCACTTGTGTCGCCAATGCCATAACATCAATTGACGCATATTCATACGGTCCGTGGAAGTTATCACAGCCCGTGAAAATATTCGGTGTTGGCAAGCCCATAAATGATAACTGTGATCCATCTGTGCCGCCTCGAATTGGTGCCGTATTTGGCGTAATATCCAATTCTGCAAATACCGCTTTTGGCAAGTCGATAATATGTGGATGTGGCAAAATTTGTTCAGCCATATTGTGATATTGATCATTCATCGTGATGTTTACCGGATCATAATGATAACGCGCATTAATGTCTCGTTGAATATTAATCATTTGTTGTTTACGTTTTTCAAATGTGGTACGGTCATGATCACGAATAATATACTGTGCCGTTGCTTTTTCAACGTTTCCTTCAAGCTGCATTAAATGATAGAAACCTTCATACCCTTCTGTATGTTCAGGCACTTCTTCACTCGGCAATAATTGATTAAAATACGTCGCCAAGTTCAGCGCGTTCACCATTTTATGTTTCGCAGAGCCCGGATGTACGTTAACACCTTCAAACGTCACAACCGCTTCAGCCGCATTAAAACTTTCAAATTGTAGCTCACCTAATTGACTGCCATCCATTGTGTATGCAAAATCTGCGTCAAAACGTTCTACATCAAAACGGTGTGGACCTTTGCCGATTTCTTCATCAGGTGTAAAGCCGACACGAATGCGACCATGTGGCACATCTGGATGTGTCGTTAAGTAATGCAGTGCCTCCATAATTTCAACAATACCTGCTTTGTCGTCAGCCCCTAACAAGGATGTGCCGTCCGTTGTCATGAGTGTATGACCCGTTACTTTTGACATATCTGGAAAGACTTCCGGATCAATTGTACGTCCAGAATCTCCTAATTGAATGACGCCCCCATCGTACTGTTCAATCACTTGCGGTTTGACGTTTGCTGCATTGAAATCAGGTGATGTATCAACATGTGCTAAAAAGCCAATCGTTGGGACATCTTTATCCGTATTCGCTGGCAATGTTGCAAAAAGATAGCCATGCGCATCCATATCGGTTTCAAGTCCCATTGCTTTCAACTCTTCTTCTAACACACGCAACAAGTCCCATTGGCGTGATGTAGACGGTGTTGTATCACTATTCGGATCCGATTGCGTATTGATTGTGACATAACGTGTCAATCTTTCAATAATTGCTTCTTTCATCCTCATACACTCCTTATATACGGTTATTCATATGATAACCTTTGCGATATGTTTTGCCTTTAAGTTTACCATACCCTTGTTTAATGCGTGTATAGATATAGTAAAAGATCTCCGCACATAAAATACCGAAAGCGATGGCACCTGAAATCAATGTGACTTCTAAAAATTGATTCACTGCAGCCGTATAAGAATTCGTTACTAATAAACGTGTCGCTTCATAAGCTGCGCCCCCCGGTACGAGTGGGATAATGCCCGGCACGATAAAAATAATGACCGGACGTTTGTAATGACGGCTCATCGTGTGACTCATCATACCTAAAATAAAACTTCCGAAAAAGGCAGCCATAACAGTACCGTAATTTAAATCAAGCGTAAATTTATAAATAATCCATCCCATTGAACCAACGAACCCCGACGCAACGAGTAAACGTTTCGGTGCATTAAATAAGATAGAGAACAGCATCGTCGAAATAAAACTGATTAAAAACTGTGCGATATAGTAGAACACCAACGTCATCATAATCCCCCTCTCTAAAAAATAAGTAAAACAATCGCTACACCTGCACCAATCGCGAATGCGGTTAATGCAGCTTCTACACCACGTGACATGCCGGCAAGTAGCTCGCCTGCCATTAAATCACGGATTGCATTGGTAATTAAAATCCCCGGTACAAGTGGCATGACACCTGCAATCGTAATGATATCTTGGTTCGTTGCCCAGCCAATTTTAGTGAAAAATGCTGCAATCATAATTACGACCATGGAACTAATAAACTCTGAAAAGAACTTAATCTGTATAAAACGCTGTACAATATCGAATGTTAAAAAGGCACCTGCCCCTGCAAGTACAGCGAATGGAAAATCTTGTCGAACACCGCCAAACATAAACATGAAAAATCCTGACGCAATTGCGGCAGATAGAAACTTAATCACGAATGAATATTGTAACGATGCTTGTTCCAAATGAATCAATTCCGCTTTCGCTTCGTCTAATGTTAATTCATCACGTGATATTTTACGCGACACATTGTTGGCAATTGCTATTTTTTCCAAATCTGTTGTACGCTCTCGCACTCGAACGAGACGTGTATTCGTGCGATCATTCAGCGAAAAAATAATCGCTGTTGATGTCACAAAAGAATATGTATCTTCTAAGCCAAAACTTGCTGCAATGCGTCCCATCGTATCTTCTACACGGTACGTCTCAGCACCACTTTCTAACAAAACTTTGCCCGCAAGTAAGACTACATCTATGACTTTATTTTCATCTATAATCGTCAATGCTTCAGCCATCGGACATCCTCCTTCTATTTTGATACGTCAAATCAATTGTCAGTCTACATTGTAATAACGGGTGTTGCAATACAAAATGATGAATCTCTGAAACTTTTTAAAGAAGTACATCATACCGTATTGAGTGTGGAACAGAAAACTTATTTTTGAAAAATAGGTCTGTAGCGCTACAAAAGTTTGTTAAATTAGTTTTTAAACATTTACATCAATAAAGTATTTTGACAATATTTTGTATTATTTGTATAATCCAAAACACAAAGGGGGGGATAGGCTATGAAATGTCTAATTTTTGGGTTCAGTACCCATACACAAAGCGTGTACTGGCACTATTTAAACAATGAAACAAAATTTGACAAGCTCATCATCGTGGACCTTATGTCAGCCAAGCAACGAATAGAATCTGAGTTATCTGACAGTCGCGTCCCATTTGAAACGGTATTTTTAGATGACCATGTTCAATATCATCAAACACTACCAAAAAATATGCACGAAAAACTAGCTGCTATCGTTCAAAAAGAACAAGTGACACATGCGATCATTTCAACAGAACCACGAAGTCACAACTTGTATATTGATTTCTGTTTGAGTATGAATATTAATATTTTATGCAACAAACCACTGACAACACCGATGTACACAAACACACCCGTTGGTGCATCACTCATCGCTGAAAATTTCCAATCGTATGACGCAAAATGGCAAGCAAGTGATACTGCCTTATTTGAATTACAGACGATAAAACGTACACATAAGGTCTATCAATATGTACGCATGCTCGTTGAAGAAGTTGTTAAAACATATCAAGTACCTATTAATAAACTGACTATTTCCTCGTCAGATGATCACTGGTATTTACCGAGTGATACGGCACTTAAAGAAACACATCCTTATAAGTATGGTTACGGCAGATTGATGCATAATGGTTATCACTTTATCGAATTACTAACCTCTTTTACAAATATTAATAAAAAGTATGGCTTTATAGAAACACAGAAAAACTATCATGTGTCAGATTATCGTCCGAGTGATTTCTATAAATATTATGGGAAAGCCTTTAATGAACAATTAGGTTTCTTTGATAATGATGATACCTATCAAAACCTTAATATCGTTCAAAACTTTGGCGAATTTGATTTAACTGCCATCATAGATTATTTAGATGGTGACAACCATAAAATCATGACCGCAAACTTACAATTTTCACAGTCCGGTGATGCACAGCTACCAACCGCACCTTCCGATGAAAAAGGACAACATTCAAATACACACGAAGTTGTTGAAATCAGTGTTGGCCCTTTAATAACTATCAAAGTAATTAGTCATTCAACAGCAAATTTTGAAGTTTTGATTTTCAGAAACACTGCCATTTTAGACGGCAAATCTTTCGAGCGACTTAAACAAGATGACCTCGAACAGGATACATTATCAACGACCTATGATATTGGACAGAACCAAGCTGTTTGTATTGAGGCACTCGATGGCTTCTTCTTCCATCAACAATCATATACAAGTCTTCTAGATCATCAAGAAGAAGTTGATATACTCACTACTTTATACAATCGTATGGCACAAAATTTAGATATGTCACATTTTCGTTTTGCGGTAGAATTAATTATCGAACATAATGGGAAATTTTTAGTATGCAGAAGACGTCCAGATGTTGAAGTTGCACCTGGCTTATGGAATGTGCCTGCGGGTAAAGTACAATACAACGAAAGTATGGACGCTGCCATTATACGTGAAGCAAAAGAAGAAACAAATCTCGATATATCTGACTTTAACTGCTTAGGTTATCAGTTTATTAATAAAGCACACCAACGTTGCGTCTACACATACCACGTCAAAATAGACGATATTTCAAACATTCAAATAGATGAAGGTGAATTCGATCGCTACGCTTGGATTGACGCCTCTCAAATTCATGAATACGACTCGTTAAATCCACATATTAAAGATGCCATTGTTCATTTACATCATACGTAATATTCAAAAAAGACCTCAAAACTCGCATTGAATTTTGAGGTCTTTATTTCATTATTGTAATTTAATAATCGGATTAAACATCACTTTATTACGCCCTTCATTTTTAGCGACATGCAACATGTCATCGGCGTCTTTAAATACTTTACGTTGTGATTTATAATCATCGTCTGTTAAATAACCAACACCAATGGACACGGATAGTTTAATAACTATTTTATCTGGTAAATGAAAACTTGATTTTGAAACTGCCACACGAATACTTTCTGCCAGTTTGACACATTCATCTAGCGTGTAATCACGTAATACGACAGAGAACTCTTCCCCACCGTTACGGAAGATCTGCGTCTGCTTCGGTACATAATTTTCTAATAAATGCGCCATTTGTTTAAGCACTGCATCACCTGCGCTATGTGTATAGGCATCGTTGACGTCTTTAAACCCGTCGATGTCAATGAGCAACAAGCCAAGACTTTGCGCTTGCTGTTGTGCTTGATTCGATACTTCGTTAAGATGGCGGTCAAATTCTTTCACATTACCTAAACCAGTTAAATAATCAATCGTATCTTCATTTTCATAACGTTCAATTAAACGGAAGAAATGATGGACATCTACATAAAATACAGCTGTTACAAATGTTGCAACGATAGATAAAGGCAATAAATATAAGACAGCAAGTACATCATAATTCGGCACAAACCACGCAATAATTAATAAGATGATAATACTAATGATATTTAAAATTTGCATGGCGATAATATGATTATATTTAATAAAAGGCCCGATTGTGCTGGCAATCGCACCAATAATAATTAATGCTATCGCAAATACGAGTGACATTGCGAGTACAAAATAACCCACTAGCGCAATAATAATCGCTGAGATAAAAGTATAAAAACCATTTGTATAGCGCCCTAAAAATAATAGCGGTACAAACGATAATTGAATCGCATAGCCCGCGATAGGTACTGGATAGAAAGTTAATAATAAACCGACAATCGTCATTAAAACGGTAATATAACTTTTAGAAAATCGAAAATCATGTGATTCTGCATATTGCAAACGATGGAACAAATAAATACCTGCGATTGTGACTGAGATATTGTAAATAATTGCTTCAATCATAACATTCGTCTCCTTTGCATCAACATCTATTGTATGGGAAAAGTCTTTTTTTGTCATCTGCTATGTTATGAAAAAGACATAAAGAAATGCTATTATTTTAAGAGCCTTAATAGGTTAAAATGTGATAAAATAAATAATGTTAGAAATTGAAATATAACTTTATACTTCCTACAGTATATAAATGAATAGACACTTGATTTTAAAAGTACTCTAAATTAGTTATGAGGGTGACCTGATGTATACATTAACACTCATTGCCGTCTCAATGATTGTCAGCTTAATCACAGCACCCATTGTGATTGCTGTATCTAAAAAATTAGATATTGTTGATAAACCAAACTTTCGAAAAGTACATACGAAACCGATATCCATGATGGGTGGCGCGGTCATCTTAATTGCCTTTTTTATCGGCATTTGGTTAGGTCATCCGATTGAGCGGGAAACAAAACCATTATTGCTCGGAGCGATTGTTATTTATTTAGTCGGTCTCATTGATGACTTGTATGACATCAAGCCTATATTGAAGCTACTCGGTCAAATCGGGGCGGCGTCTATTGTCGTCATGTACGGTGTAACGATTGACTTCATCACATTACCTATGGGCCCTACATTACACTTCGGTTGGTTCAGCATTCCAATCACAATCATTTGGTTTGTTGCGATTATTAATGCTATCAACTTAATTGATGGGTTAGATGGTTTAGCTGCTGGTGTGTCTACAATCGCTTATGTGACGATTGCATTTATCGCTATTTTACAAGGGAATATTTTTATTATTATGATATGCAGCGTGCAAATCGGGGCGTTACTTGGCTTTCTAGTGTTTAACTTCCACCCAGCCAAAATATTTTTAGGCGATAACGGGGCATTATTACTCGGCTTTATTATTGCTTTTGTGTCACTTCTAGGATTCAAAAACATTACATTAATTTCATTGTTTTTCCCTGTTGTGATTCTCGCTGTACCGTTTATCGATACATTGTTTGCGATGATTCGCCGTGTTAAAAAAGGGCAACGCATTATGCAAGCGGATAAATCACATCTGCATCATCGCTTGCTCGACCTTGGTTATACTCATCGCCAAACAGTTATTTTAATCTATGCCATTGCGATTATGTTTAGTGTTGTAAGTGTCATTCTTTATTTATCCCAACCTTGGGGCGTCTTTTTGATGATTATTTTAATTATCTTGACGATTGAATTGATTGTTGAATTTACAGGACTTGTTGATAACAACTACCGTCCGTTACTCAATATGATTGCACGTAAACGTTAGTATATAAAACAGCCGTATTTTCAGGTTTGACACCTTTGAAAATACGGCTGTTTGTTTATATTTTAACGATTGAGTAATTGATAAATCTTATAAAAGAATGGTTTGACTGGCTTAATAAAGTCGCCAATATATTCTTCAACATGTGCATTAAAGCCTTCTTTAAAGCGTTGTACACCTTTATCTTCTGCGTCATCGCTAAAGTCTCCAGTAATACCATAGAAATTATAGCGATCAATATTGTGTGCTTTCGCAAACTTAATCATTTCCCACTGTAAACGGTAAGCACCCATATACGCATTATATTTAGGGTTCGAACCACTCGATAAATAGTATACTTCATGGTCGTTATAAATATAAAGTGCTGCAGCTAAATCTAATACTTTACCGTCTGTTTTGATCAGTTGCTCCGTCTCAGCTATTTTCTTCTCTTGTTTCTCCAATTGTTGTTTAACTTGCTGATGTTTTGTTTTACTTTTTTTAGAATTTGGATTTTCTTGAAGTTTCTGCTCTGTTGCTTCAAATTCTTTCGATAACGTCTCATACTGCGCTTTTTGCTTGTCTAACAAATTCTCCAAGTCAATATAAGCTAATTTCAACATACTATTTTCTGGATATGTACGTTGCATCTTTTCAAAATAGTCTTGATCACGGAATTTAAAGCCATGTTTCTCTTCCGCCATTCTAAACAACTTGAAAAATCTATCCGTTTCGTCTATCGACAACGTACGAACTTGCACATCCATTTCATATGTTTTCTTAATATTACGTCTCGTTTGATAATCCATCTCTTTCAAGAGTTGGTCTTCTGATTTATCTGCCAAATCTAAAACGGACAACCAGCGAATTTGACTTGTTTGAGAATAGCCAATTGTATAACCTTGATGTTGATAACCGAGCTGTTCCATTTGTTTAATAAATAATTGATTGTCGAACGCTTGCACGACGTTCCCTTTCGCATCACGAATATTCTCTAGTAAATAAGGATCTGTTAACACAAACAGACATTGGTGTTTTTTCAAATACGCGGTTAAGTTGCTGTAGAAAAACTTCACAAGCTCCAAATCTTGATAGTCCATTACAGGTCCTCTATGCGTATAAAAATATTTAAAAAACTTCAAGCTTCTAGCTTCTGTCAATAAACATGCTGCTAAAATTGTTCCATCTTCATTTTTCACACCGACTAAATGCGCATCTTTCTGATTTAAGTCACGGAACGAAAAATGTTCAGCGCTCTGTGTATAATGAGAGAAACGCTCTTTGACAAATGTTTGATACTCTTGTTGATTCAAACGACCAAACTCCATTAAGTAAACAGCTCCTTTTTTTATCAGTTCACATATCACCATTCTAACATAAATAAGAAAAAACAGAGAGCGAGACAGAAAGCTCATTTTTGTAAAAATCTTTCTGTCCCACTCCCTGTCCCGTTCCTTTTTCACACTTACTTATTTCCCTATCTGTGATTGAAGTAACTTAATCGCTTGAATCGTATAACTACGCAATTGAATGCCTAGTTTAAAGTCCGGATACGTTGTAGGCATATCCATAAACGTATTGAACATGCCTGTCACACCTAGCGCTTCAAAGCGGGCAAATTTATCGGTCGTACCACAAATGGCAATGCTTGTTTTATCATATTTCTGTGCTAATTCTGCAATGCGCAATGACGATGTTTCTATTTGTTGATCTTGTTCGTTAATACCTTCTCCAAATACAATCAAATCTGCATGTTGTACTAATGCATCTAAACCCATAATCTGGTCGACAAGGACATGGCTTGTCACGACTTCGCCACCTAATAATGCTTGTGTTACAGCGGCAATACCACCACCTGCACCGCCACGTTCTACAGGTCCTAATGCAATATGCAAGTTGTTTTTAAACAATTCGCTGAAATACCACAGCAAGTTGTCAATTTCAACAGCTTCGTCACGTGTCATGCCAATTTCATTATAACGCTGCATGACTTCACTTTGCTTACCGTAAAAATGACTATCAAAGTCACTCAAAATTTGGATACGGGCTTGATAAATATCATCTCGAAGTTCTGAGACATCAATGCGACGAATATATTTAATTTGTCCTGCACCTTGTCGCATATCTAATTGTTCGCCTTCATCATTATAAAAACGCACACCTAATGCTTGTAACATGCCAGCGCCGCCATCAAATACTTGTGTGCCGCCTACTGAAATCGCAAAGTGTGTCGCATCTTGGTCTAAAGCATGGTTAATCACTTCACCTAAGCCATAACTTGTTTGTTGTATAGATGACACATCTGCTTTCATAAACTGACTCGCTTCAATTACGGTTAAGCCTTCTTCTGTTTGACCGTATGTCGCTGAAATAGGACGCATTTGTGCATCATGTATATCAATGTGATATTGTGTACCAGAACGCCATAAAAAGACGGCTTCTAACAGCTCGTGACGCCCATTGAACAACGGTACTTGTACAATATCTGCATTTTCAATTTGACTCGCAACCGCTTCTTCAACAAAACGATTGGCATCATAGCTTGAAATAATCCCATGATATGCATCCATGGCTACTAGTACTTTCATCTTGTCACCTCATTCATTTACTCATCTTTTCATTTTACCATAAAACACGACAAAAAAAGAACGCACAGGCTCTCCATCTTCGTGTTGGAGACCTATCGCGTTCTCATCTGTTTTGTTTATTAACCTTCTGCTTTCGCAAGTGAAGATACATTGATATTATTGTGACTGTCGTGCCACTTTACTTCGCCTTCCACAAAATAAAAAGCTTGTGGCGTTTCATGTTTAATGCCTGTTTTTTCTTCGATATAGTTCGATAATTCTCGCTCTTGTTGTACGATTAAATAATAACCATCCATATCGCGTTCATATAAAAATTTATTGAACTGATCTAAAGCATTTTCTGAAATTGGACATGTATTGCTGTGTTTAAAAATAAAAATATCATGATTCGTTGTAATCACTTGTTCGAATTGTTCTATTGAAGTTAGCTTAATAGCCATGACGTTCTTCACCTCTAAGTAAAATTTCAATTCGTCTCTCTGGCAAACCTTCCATCTCACATAAAATTCGTAATGTTTACCATTATACACATTATCAGTATCATTGTTAACCTGTAAATTTTGCCTCATACACGGTCAAACGTGTACATCATTTTAAAATATATTGCTATCAACAATCAGTTTGTACATCAACATATTTCTATTTATACCCTAACCATACCTTATCCAATCATTTATAGTGCATCATATTGCTTCTGGTACGGTTCATTGTAGTGTGCCAACTGTTCAGAAGAAGTTACCAACGTATTTGCATCTATTTTTGCCAACGCTTCACTATATTCAATCGTTTTAACACGTTCCTTGTAATAGCGTTCAAGATCATAGTACATCTCAATTGCACTTTGTCTTGCTTGACTGACAGAGTGATTATGTAGCTGCTTCTGATTTAGTGCTTGCGTCTGTTGTTGAATAAGCGGAATCGTTTTTGTATTGTAGACATCTGCTTCTTTTCCGTCATCGTTATGCGTTGCTGCTTCTTCTGCACTTGCCTTAATCTGCGCATTACAAGATTCTAACATATCTTGTAGAATAGCACCTTCTTCTACACCTTCTGCAGTTGATTGCGCCTGCGTCATATAGGTTTCAACTTGTACACGATGTGACTCAAAAGCTTGTGTGTTATTTAAAATCTTTTCGTTCGACTCAATTGATGCGATATATTGTGCCACAAAGTCTTCAAGGCGTTGTATCTCTTGTTCTTTACCCTGCATGCCTTTTAAGTATGCGTCTTTGACTGATTTCAATTGTGCGTTAGACGCTGGCAGTTGCTTCACCGCTTTATTGTACGCTTGAAATTTAGGTTTTAACTGCTTTTTAATTTCTGTATTAAGCTGTTTAAATACTTTTTTACTTTCGTCTGTCGTATCCCCTTGTCCTAAATCTTTCAATTTGTATAATGCCATGTTATCTAATGTTTGGTTAAATGCTTTCTCTTTATCAGCAACACGCGACAACTGTGCATCAAAAGCTGCTTTATCACGTTGTGTCTGTCCACCACATGCTGAAAGTACAAATATCACGATCATACAAAATGTTAAAAGCCTCTTTATTTTTTTCATGATAGCCCCCTTAACACCTCGTATTATACCGAAACATATTTAACTTGAAAATAATATATGTTATAGTAATGCAGAATTATAGAGCTGTCGGAACTGAATCTTTAAGGAGGACACCGCATGTACCCACATGTTCAACCTTTCGTCACTGATGCGGCGAAAGAAGATTACGCACAACAATATGCGCATTACCAATCGTTGTTATTCGATCTTTTAGACTCGCCTGTTAAATCAACGCAACATATCGGTGGAACACAGCACTTCCATTATCCAACTGAACCAATTCTTGATATTTTAGTCGGTGTTGATAACTTGCATGATATTACCTCACTTGATGAAAAACGCTTGAATTATGCAGGATTTTATCGTTTGCATCATACATACAATAAAAAAGTGATGATGGCACGTTTCAACAACTTATCGGAATTAAAACAACACGTGCGCCTACATATTTTACAGCGAAACACCGCATTGTTTGAACACTATATTGCGATAGACCAGCTATTAAACGAGTCTTCACAGGCGATTGATTTCTTCGCTAAAGAAAAACAAGCATTGCTGACAAACAGTCGTACAATTCGAAACTACGAAACAGGCAAGCAACAACTTTTTACACAACTCGGCAAATTATTATAAATGCCTTTTACTTTTATAGGTTGATACATGACTTTCAACCCGTTAAACAGGTAAAATAAAGATAATGATAATAGAAAGGATGTTACAAAGGATGAATATGAACATCTTGCAAGACCTTGAACAAATCGTTCCAAAAGACATTATTAAAGTGAATGAACCACTCAAAAAATATACGTATACGGAAACGGGTGGTATTGCAGATTTTTACATTTCACCTAAACGCTACGAAGATGTTCAACACGTTGTGAAATACGCTTATGCGCATCACATCCCTGTCACATATTTAGGGAATGGCTCTAACATTATTATTCGTGATGGTGGTATTCGTGGCATTGTATTGAGCTTATTAAAACTCAATCATATCGAAGCTTCTGATGCGACAATTATTGCAGGGAGTGGTGCCGCAATTATCGATGTTTCACGTAAAGCACGTGACTTGTCGTTAACAGGCCTTGAATTTGCATGCGGTATCCCTGGATCTGTCGGTGGTGCTGTTTATATGAATGCAGGTGCATACGGTGGCGAAATTAAAGACGTTATTGATTATGCACGCGTGATTGATGAACAAGGCAATATGTTACAACTCACGCATAACGAGTTAGAATTAGATTATCGTAATAGCATCATTCAAAGTGCACATTACGTCGTGCTTGAGGCAGCATTTACACTGACACCTGGTAAACAAGAAGCGATCCAAGAAGTGATGGATGATTTAACAGAACGCCGTGAGTCTAAACAACCCCTTGAATATCCGTCATGTGGCAGTGTTTTCCGTCGCCCACCTGGGCACTTTGCAGGTAAATTGATTCAAGATGCTGAATTACAAGGACATCGTGTCGGTGGTGTTGAAGTTTCTAAAAAACATGCAGGTTTCATGGTCAATATCGACAATGGGACAGCAACAGACTACGAGAATCTCATCAAACACGTTCAACACGTCGTGAAAGAAAAGTTTGATGTGATGTTAGAACGAGAAGTACGCATTATTGGCGAACCTTTAGATGACAATACTTCAGCAAAGGATGCCTAACGATGGTGCACGTATATGGTACCACCGTTGATAATGAAACACGTTGCACACACTATCATACAGACTTAGATATTATCGCAATTAAGTTTAAATGTTGCGATAAATACTACCCGTGTATTCATTGTCATAATGAAGCGGAAACACATTCAGCTGAACAATGGCCAGCGCATACTTTTACAAATACAAAAGCGGTATTATGTGGCGTTTGTCGATATGAAATGACGATTCAAACGTATATGCAGGCAACACATTGTCCACAATGTCAATCACAATTTAATAGTAGATGTCGCCTCCACTATCCTTACTACTTTGAAGTCGACCAATAACGAAAGAAGCGGTACGTACATATTTCCATATGCGCGTACCGCTTCTTTATTGGTATGATTTAAAATAAAAAGTCTTCATCACGTAAAGCTTCAACGTTTAATGCAAGCGTATAGCCGTCACCTTTCACTGAGAAGAAGTCATGGTTTTTCGTTGTTGTATCCAATGCATTTTCAATAATTGGATTGAATCCACGCTCTTCAAAGTACGGTTCAAAACCTAAGTTAGATAATGCTTTATTTCCGTTATAACGGACATAGTTTAACACATCTTCTGCTAAGCCAATCGGTTCATACAAACTACGTGTATACGATTCTTCATTGGCGTATAGCTCTTCTAACAACTTGTACATTTCACGATCCGCACGTTGCTTTTCACTCTCTGACAATTCATTGCGCAAGCTTTGTGCGTCGAGTCCTGTAAACACACCGTGAATCGACTCATCAAGTAAAATCTTACGGATAATTTCACCCGATGTTGTCATGCGTCCTTGTCCCGCTAAATATAACGGGTAGTAGAAACCAGAGTAGAATAAAAACGTCTCTAAGAACACACTTGAAACACGTGCCATATATTGATCGTAAATAGACGCTTCTGGCTTCCATAATTTATGATAGTTACCAACAATTTTTTCAGATTTGAACTTCAAATGTGGCTCTTCTAACACCCATTTGTCTAGCAGTTCATTCGTCTCTTTTGATGGTAATAACGTCGTGAAAATATGCGAATAACTTTTCGCATGAATTTGTTCCATCATCCCCATAAAAGAATAAACCGCTTTTTTACGCAAATCTTTCGTGTGCATCATAATTAATGGCATACCGTCATCTGCTTGGTGTGTATCTAGACCTGTTAAACCCGCCAATGCCTTTTTAAATGCATCTTGTTCTGCTTCTGTTAATGTCTTCCAGCTCGCAATATCTTTTGAAACTTTAAATTCCGTTTCCACCCACATCTGTGAAATGTTTTGACGCCAAAACATATTCGTCATGTCTTCTTGTGTATTCCAATTTACAGCAATCATTGACATAAAAAATCTCCTATCTATCGTTTTTCCAACACGCTTGTTATAAAAAGTAAAGCTGAGCTTATGCCCACGCTCACTTTCTACTTCAGCAATATTGATAAAAATGTAAAAGTTTTTGGTTGCTTTTGACTTCTATCAACTATCGCGTTTCAGCTATTTCTTTTTAATATGAGGGCTGTTGAGCACCCTATTGTTATCAACGTGTTATTGGTTGAGACATCATCTCTCGCTCTTGTCCCAACCGCAACGTCGTTTATGCTATGTCTCAATCGCTTCGTATCGTGTTGCTTTATGTTGCAGCCTTAAATCGCACAACTTGTACATTCTTCAACACTTAATAACTTGTTACGTGTGTAATACAATGACTTAAGGCCTTTATGGTGCGCATAAACATATAAGCGAGCCAATTCACGTGTTGAAATATCCGAGTTGACATATAAAATCGTCGAAATACCTTGGTCAATATGTGTCTGGATTGTCGCAATCAAATCAATTAACTTCATTTGATCTGTATTGAACGCTGACTTGTAATACCACATTGTTTGTGGTGATAGGAACGGCATTGGGTAGAACGTCTCAGCGTTACCGTACGTACGGCGCTCGATTTGATCGACAATCGGCATGACAGAGCTTGTTGCATTTTGCACGTATGAAATACTTTGTGTTGGTGCAATCGCTAAACGATACGCATGATAAAGACCATACTGCTTAACGTCTGCCTCCAATGCACGCCAATCTTCTTGTGTCGGAATATGATGTGGCGCAAACAATGCTTTTACTTTGTCGTATTCTGGTAAGAAATCTTCTGTTGTATAACGTTCAAAGTAACGACCGCTCGCATAATCTGATAACTCAAAGCCTTTAAATGCTTCGCCACGTTCTTTCGCAATTTGCATTGAACGCTCGATTGAATAGTAGTTCATCATCATAAAGAACACATTCGCAAAGTCTTTCGCTTCTTCAGACTCATAGTTAATTTGATTTTTCGCTAAGTAGCCGTGTAAGTTCATCACACCCAGACCAACTGAATGTAACTCGCTATTGGCTTTACGAACACCTGGTGCGTTTTGAATATTCGCTTCATCACTAACAACTGTTAAAGCGTCCATACCTGTATGCACAGAATCTCTGAACTTGTCAGATTCCATTACATTCACAATGTTCAATGAACCTAAGTTACATGAAATGTCACGTTTGATTTCATCTTCAATACCGTAGTCGTTAATAACAGACGTTTCTTGAAGTTGGAAAATCTCCGTACATAAGTTACTCATTTTAATTTGACCGATATTGCTATTCGCATGTACACGGTTCGCATTATCTTTGAACATCAAATACGGATAACCCGATTGTAATTGCGTTTGTGCAATCATATTGAGCATTTCACGCGCATCTTTACGTTTTTTCATAATGTTCGGGTTCTCAACAAGACGATCGTAATATTCTTCAATGTTAATATCGTCCAACGTCACACCATACTCTTGTTCTACAGTATGTGGCGCGAACATGTAGAAGTCTTTACCTTCCTTCGCTAAATCGAAAAACTTAGACGGTACAATCAAACCTGTTGAAATCGTTGATAGACGCAAATCTTCATCTGCATTTACTTTTTTCGTATCTAAAAATTCTTCCACATCGTAATGGAAAATATTTAAATATACCGCACCCGCACCCGGACGTTGACCGAGTTGGTCTGCGTAACTAAAACCACCTTCAAGTGCTTTTGCAACAGGTAGCACACCTTTTGCAACACCTTTAATCCCTTTAATCGCTTCGCCACGTGCACGTAGTTTAGAAAGGTTGATCGCAACACCGCCACCAATTTTACTTAATTGTTTCGCCGTAGAATCAATAAAGTTGATAGAATTCAAGCTGTCATCAACTTCTAGTAGGAAACATGACACTAATTCGCCACGTCTCGCACGACCTGCATTTAAAAATGTCGGCGTCGCTGGTTGGTAACGTTGATCAATCATCGCTTGAATAAAGCGTTTTGCCAACGCAACGTCCCCTTTCGCTAAATAGAGTGATACGATGACAACGTGTTGATGGTAGTTCTCAAGATATTGTGATTTATCATTTGTCTTAAGGGCATAGTCTTTGTAAAACTTACTTGCTGACATATAGCTCGCAAAATGAAATGGCAATGTGTTCGCAAAGTCAATAATCTCTGTTAACTGTGCCTCTGTATAATCATTGAATACATTATAGTAAAACTGATTGGCTACTAAAAAGTGAAGGCGGGCAAGTTCATTATCGAAATGGACTGTTTTGTCTTGAATCTCCTCCAAATAGACATTCAATGCTTCTTGGTCCTTCTCTAAATTAAAAAAGCCACTCTCGTTACGCTTCGTTACTTCATTATTTAACTCAATATGATTGTAGTGCTTCTCTTCCATAGCTTTCATCAAAATTAACCACCTTCTCTTTAAACTCCAAAGTATCTTTCAAAGTGCCGTGCAATTCAAACTTCATGAGTAACGGAACGTCGTATGTTTGAGAAATCGTCACGCCTGCTTTCGCAAAGTTATTACCCCAATTGCGATTACCACTTGCTGCCACACCTTTCAAATTAGCATGATTGACTGCCAAAAAGTGTTCAACGGGTGCAGGGACTTCTCCAAAACCAATCGTTCCAGTCACTAAAATAAATGGTTCTGTCATTGTCTCAGAGGCATTTGCTTCTGTAATCTCATATATATCTGTCAGTTCTGTTCGCTTAAGAAATCGTCTAACATTGCCTGTCAAAGAATAATAAACAATTTTCATCATAAATGACCGCCTTTCCCACGCCATCTCCTAACAGTGCGTTATGACTTGGACCTTTCGTACGCTATTGGAATCACTCTAGAGATTTTCAATCGTACATGGCTCGTATTGCCTATAATGATATAAATGTATGTCCATGTCATAATCAGCCGATCCCTTAAATATACGACTCAAAAACACGAACATACATTTCTATTTTACGCAATTACTTCAAGCCAATAAGCGCTGACATGTTTTGTATCAATGTCGAACGCATACCGAACGTTTATGTAACACATCATGTGCACATAAAAAAATCTCATATGTATACATGCGTACCATATCGTACATATCATATTCAACCCATACAAAACACAATATATAGTATGTTTTCTATCTGTTAAACACTACATTCTGTGCTTCATTATACCTAAGATATTGTCCAAATAAAAGAGGAAAATATTGAAGTATTACATCTCAACAGAGCTAAAAGCAATGATATCAATATGTACAAGATTTGAGAAATTTATTTGAACAATTTTCGTGCTTTTTTGCTTGACTTTTTCAAACAGAATAAACAGAACGTGCGTTCGCATTTATTATACACCTTTCTACTTCAAAATCAATGTTCCTACTGTACCATCATCACAACGATAAAATCAAAAATTTGAAATGTAGCACATCCATTGCTTTTGTGCTACGATAGATACGTTGAAAATTTAGTTAATGTAGAGGCGATTGCATGAATTCTAAAATGAAAGGCATTATCGCTATTTTAATTTCTGCTATTGGTTTTAGCTTTATGGCAGTTTTTTTTCGTCTTGCTGGCGATTTACCTGTCTTCCAAAAATCTTTAGCACGAAACTTCGTGGCGATGTTTATCCCCTTGTTTTTCATCTTAAAATATAAACAACCCTTTTTTGGCAAGTTAAGCAGTCAACCTTTGTTGGTGACACGGTCAATGCTCGGCTTAACAGGTGTGCTACTCAACATCTATGCCATTGATCATATGGTATTAAGTGACGCTGACATTTTAATGAAGCTCAACCCATTTTGGACGATATTACTCAGCCTAATCATTTTAAAAGAGTATATTGAACGCTATCAATTGATTGCCATGGTCGTTGCGATTATCGGTATGTTTTTCGTCGTTCAACCCGAGTTTTCATCTGATGTAACACCTGCCGTCATGGGGCTACTGTCAGGCATCTTTGCCGCTGGCGCTTATACCGCGGTACGTGCGTTAAGTACACGAGAAGCACCTTACACGATTGTATTTTACTTTTCATTCTTCTCCGTTGTTGCACTTTTACCGTTCGTTGCGTTCACATATGAGCCTATGACAACGTTGCAAATAACGTATTTAATTTTTGCAGGGTTATCCGCAGCAGTCGGACAAATCGGTGTAACCGTCGCATATAGTTATGCACCTGCGAAGGATATTTCTATTTTTACGTATGCGTCAATTCTATTCACTGCACTTATCGGCTTTGTGCTCTTTGGTGAATCACCTGACTTCTATGCCATTATCGGCTACGTCATTATACTTACTGCGAGCTATTATATGTTCGAGGTGGCACGTCGTTCAGCCTCACCGAAACACCGCAAACAACAATCAAACACATAACTTAAAAAAGGAGGTCTTGTCATGTCTGAAGGACGTTCAAAAGAAGACTTACAAGATATTACATTACTTGGTAACCAAAATAACACTTATAACTTTGATTATCGCCCAGATGTTTTAGAGAGCTTTGATAATAAGCATCAAGGACGTGATTACTTTGTGAAATTTAACTGTCCAGAGTTCACATCGTTATGTCCTATTACGGGACAACCGGACTTTGCAACGATTTATATTTCATATATTCCTAATGTGAAGATGGTCGAATCAAAATCATTAAAGCTTTACTTGTTTAGTTTCCGTAACCACGGGGATTTCCATGAAGATTGCATGAATATTATTATGAACGATCTTATCGAATTGATGGATCCACATTATATTGAAGTTTGGGGTAAATTCACGCCACGTGGCGGCATCTCTATTGATCCATACACGAACTATGGACGCCCGAATAGTAAGTATGAAAAAATGGCGGAATATCGTATGATGAACCATGATCTCTATCCTGAAAACATTGATAACCGCTAAAAAGGCTGTCTATCTACTGTGATGGGGAGATAATTAAAAGTATCTAGTTTTATGATCATTTCATATATGTAGGAGAAATAGCTGGTTATGTCTAAGCGTACAATCTTGATGGGTTGTGCGCTTTTTTAGTACCATCGTTTCTTTCATAACTCTAAATACATGCCGTAACAGAATAGGTCGTTTCAGCTATTACTTAACGTTTAAGTAGCATAACACGTTAAGCTGTCCTATACAGGAGGTTGATACACCTTAAAAATCAACAATAAAATTATTAACATTTCGATAGCCATACGATATGCGTTTAATTAACTTGACTTTATTGTCGATTCCTTCAATACCACCATTATTGAAATGTGAGTTAATAAAAATAACACCGTATCATCATAAACAAATATCCTGCTCGTGTGGTATGTCATCACTTACGAGTGGGATATTTTGATAAGTCGTAATGCTTATTCAAAAAATAAGTCATTTGTATATAAATCGTCACAAATGACTATAATATTTTTCAGAATTTTCTTGTTTAAAATGATTATTAGGTATAAAATGGGAGTAATTCTCGCCAAAGGAAGGGGCAGTATTATGAGCAAACATTACACAAGAGAAGAAATCCTCAACAGTACACCTCGTACTGGATTCTTCGGGCATCCAAAAGGTCTAAGCACCCTGTTCTTTACAGAGTTTTGGGAGAGATTTAGTTACTATGGTATGAAGGCCATTTTAGCTTATTACATTTATTACTCTGTAGCAAAAGGTGGCTTTGGCATTGATCAAGGCGTCGCACTTCAAATCGTCTCTATGTATGGTGCGTTAATCTACATGAGTGGTGTGATTGGTGGTTGGATTGCCGACCGTCTGATCGGTACACGACACGCACTATTCTACGGTGGTATTTTAATTATGATTGGGCATATATTATTATCACTGCCGAACAACTTTATTCTTTTATTAGTCGCGTTATTCTTTTTAATTATCGGTACAGGATTACTTAAACCGAACATTTCATCAACAGTTGGTTTACTGTACGATAAAAATGACCCACGTATGGATTCAGCATTTACAATTTTCTACATGTCTATCAACCTTGGTAGCTTAATTTCACCACTTATTATCGGTTGGACACAAGTAAATGTTGGCTTCCACGCCGGATTCGCAATCGCAGCTGTTGGTATGTTCTTTGGTTTAGTTACATATTTTGCAACAAACAAGAAATACTTAGGTTTAGCAGGATTAGAAGTACCTGACCCATTATCAGCAGAAGAACGCTCTAAATTTATTAAGATCACATCTATTGTTATCGCAATTGTTGTCCTTGTTGTTATCGGGCTTTATTTCATTGGACAACTTACGATCGCAAACTTTGCAAACTTTGTAACACTCTTAGGTATTGGTTTACCATTATTTTATTTCATCAAAATGCTTACAAGTAAGAAAACAGCGGATCACGAACGTAAACGTGTTTATGCGTACATCCCGCTATTCATTGCATCTGTCGCATTCTGGATGATTCAAGAACAAGGTTCAACAGTATTGGCACAATTTGCTGATACAAAAACACAGTTAGACTTGGCAAAAGCAACAGGTGGTTTAATCGATTTCCATATTCCACCGGCTTGGTTCCAATCATTGAACCCACTGTTCATCGTTATCTTAGCACCTGTTTTCTCAATATTATGGGTCAAACTCGGTCGCTTTAATCCACCTACTGTTATGAAATTTGCTATCGGTGTATTACTTGCCGGTATTTCATATTTAATTATGGTTGTACCATTGTCAGGTGGCGCAGAGTTAATTAACCCATTCTGGTTAGTGGCAAGTTTCTTACTCGTTACATTAGGAGAACTTTGCTTATCACCAATCGGTTTGTCAACAACAACAAAATTGGCACCAGAAGCATTTACCGCTCAAATGATGAGTGTATGGTTCTTGTCTAACGCAATGGCACAAGGTATCAACGCGCAAATGGTAACAATCTATACAGCGATTAGTGCAAACCAATACTTCCTATATTCAGGTGGTATTGCCATTCTTATCGGTGTGTTATTAACGATTGCAACACCATTCCTTAAAAACTTAATGCAAGGTGTTAAATAACATCGATCAACAAAAACAGACACTTTCCTAGATGGACTAGAGAAAGTGCCTGTTTTTTTATACATTATTTTAGAAAATACGCTTCAACTTCACGCCAATCATTCAGACGTTCAAATTCTGTATTTCCGTGATTATGCGGTGCACTGAACATTAAAGACTTCCCTTTAAAAATGCGTAATTGTTTAGGATTATCATCTATTAAATAATCAGTCGCTGCAATGTTTTTACGCCCACAAAATACAAAGTGCTGTGGATCTAAAAACGGAAAATATTTACGTAACCATTCGTATTTGTCATGAAACGAAGATGGCACATCCATTGCTGCTGTAACAATATAAACATCATAGTGTTCTGTCAGCTTTTCAACAACTTCTTGTGCGTCTTTAATGACTGGCAAACGGCCAAAGAAGCCATCTGATGCTAAGATATCACGGATGACTGGTTTGTGTTCAGGCATAATATCGTATACCTTTTTACCAGTAATCTCTTCAATTGTGATACCAAGCTGCGTACGACGGTTAAACTCTTCTAAAATCGCCCCCATCGTATCAGCTAAAACTTCATCCATATCAATTCCGATTGATTCTCTCATGTTATCGCTCCTTGTGACTGTCCTTGACTTTATTATAGCAAATCGTTGATGTAACGTCTTTTCACACAGACTTTAAAATTGAGCGAGTACTTGGCGAATCACTTCATTTTGTTCTGGGAAACCGAACGTAATGCGGACGCCATTTGGAAAAGCACGTGCAATAATGCCGGCTTTCAACAATGCTTCATCTAACTCCGCAACGCGATCTGTTTCAACGAAGACAAAGTTTGTTTGCGTTGGATACAGTTTAAGCGATGTCTCTACATCTGCAAACTTGTCACGTTCCTGTTTGTTCACTGATACAGTTTGTTTCAAATAATCTTGATCTTGAAAAGCGGCTAATGCAGCTTGTTCAGATAAACGTGTTGTATTAAACGGTGGACGAATCACATTGAGTTGTTCCGCTAATGGTGTTGGTGCGATGATATAACCAATACGTAATCCTGCAAGACCGTATGCTTTTGAAAACGTACGTAACATCGCAATATTGTCATATTTTTTCATGAGTTCTAATGTATCCGGATAATCATCCGCTGTCACATACTCTACATATGCTTCATCAAATAAAATCGTGACGTTACTTGGGATTTTTTGAATAAATGCTTCAATCGCTTCTTCGTTATGATACGTACCAGTCGGATTATTTGGGTTACAAATCCAAACGAGTGCTGTGTCTTCATCAACTGCTTCAGCAATCGCATCTAAGTCATAAGCACCTTCTTGTAATGGCACTTGAACGATATTTGCATCTTCAACAACAGCGTTATGAAAGTATTGACCAAAAGTGCCTGCACTCGTTACAACCTTATCTCCTGAACGAATAACAGTACGTGAAATAATGACAATCATTTCGTCTAACCCCGCACCAAATACAACTTGTTCAGGGGCAACACCATAATGTTTGGCAATTGCTTCCTGTAATAATGGTGCATTCGGTTCAGGGTACAAAAATAAATCATCAACATGGGCTTTGATTGCTTCTTTTGCTTTCGGTGAAGGACCATAGACATTTTCATTGGAAGCAAGTTTATGTAATTCGCCGGTAATACCCAACTTTTTCTTCAATGCTTCTGGTGATAAGCCAGGTGTGTATGCACGTAACTGTGCGATTTGTGACTTCATAAATACGACCTCCATTTAATTCTGAAAATTTAAAATATGTTAATAATTATAACGATAGAATTTGAAAATAGCTAGTGTTGTAGTGAAAAAATGCAGCGGCGTCCAACGACTTCCGCTACATTCTCGTATTAATCAATAATATGATGTTTTTTCAAATAGTCTTTGGCAACATCATAAGGACGTTCGCCTTTTTCAGCAACACGATAATTCATATCTTGCATTTCTTCATCTGTAATTTGACCTTCTAATTGATTCAACGCTTTCTCAATCTCTGGATGTTTATCAAGGAATGCTTGTTTAAACAAAGGTGCCCCTTGATAAGGCGGGAAGACATGTTGATCATCTTCTAACACGACCATATCATATTGCTTTAACTCAGCATCAGTTGAATACGCATCAATTAAGTTAATTTCACCTTTTTCAACCGCTTGATAACGCAGCTTCGGTTCCATCGTTCTAACGTTACTAAAGTTCAAATCATACGTTGACTGCACTTTAGGATAGCCATCTTGACGGTCATTAAATTCAAGTGTAAATCCCGGTTTAATTTCATTCTCTACACGTTTTAAGTCACTGATTGTTTTTAAATCATGTGCTTCCGCGAACGATTTTTTCACCGCTAACGCATACGTGTTATTGTATTTCATCGGTTTGAGCAATGTCATATCAAACTTTGACTCTAAGCTTGAACGTGCTTGATTGTATACTTCGGTTTCTTCATTTGATTTTGGCGTTTCTTTCGTTAATTCACCTAACACTGTTCCTGTAAATTCTAAATAGCCATCAATTTCATCTGCTTTTAATGCATTGAAAAGGAATGTTGTTTTACCCATCCCATCTTTCACATCAACGGTATAATCAGTTTCTTCTTCAATAATAAGCTTGTACATATTCGTAATAATTGATGGTTCTGTTCCTAACTTACCAGCGAGTGTGATTTTATTATCTTTCTGTGCCAACATTGGTGCAAGTGTCACACTTAACATTACAACAAGCACTGCTACTAATGTTACAAGCATTCTACGATAAGAGACGCGACTCAAAATACGTAATAATATGTCAAAAAGAATCGCAAGGACTGCTGCTGGAATTGCCCCAATTAAAATTAGTGATGTATTATTGCGGTCAATACCGAGCAAAATCAAGTCCCCGAGTCCACCTGCACCAATCAATGCTGCAAGTGTGGCTGTCCCGATAATTAAAACCATCGCTGTACGAATACCTGCCATAATAACTGGCATAGCAAGCGGGAGTTCGACACGTAACAGTCGACGTGCTGGTTTCATGCCTATCCCTTTGGCCGCTTCAATTAATGAACCATCGACACCTACAATCCCCGTGTACGTATTGCGTAAGATAGGTAATAAAGCATAAATGACCAATGCGATTACAGCAGGTACTGTCCCAATGCCGAATAATGGAATCATCAACCCTAGCAATGCGAGTGATGGAATCGTTTGAAGGACTGCTGCAACGTTAATAATCGGTTCTGATAATTTTGGTGTTTTCGTCAATAAAATTCCTAATGGCACGCCAATTAACACCGCAATGAGAAGTGCAATAAACGACAGTTCAATATGTTCCAGTAACGCTTCTAGCAATTCTCCTTTACGTTCAGCAAGTGTTGAAAGAAATGTAGTCATCGCACATCACCTGCTTTGCTTTGTGATAAAAAGCGGAAAATATCTTCACGTGCTAAACGCCAACGTTGTGCATCTACTTCAACAATAACTGCTTCATGCGTAGCCAATTCACGATACACATCACTCACAGCATCTTCATGATGTACAATCGGTAAGTGCATACCCACGTCATCTGACACACGTTCTCCAGCTAATTCAACAATTTTCCCAAGTGAGAAGTGGTTGAGTACCACTCCTGTTAAATTACCGATAAATTCACGCACAAAATCATTTTTCGGATGTTTCACAAAATCATTTGGTGTTCCGATTTGTTCAACACGCCCTTGATTCAACAAGCAAATGCGGTCTCCTAATTTAAATGCTTCTTCAATATCGTGCGTTACAAATACAATTGTTTTATTTATTTTACTTTGTAATGCTATGAGATCATCTTGTAGCTTCTCTCTCGTAATAGGATCTAACGCACTAAATGGTTCGTCCATAAGAATAACGGGCGGATCTGCTGCGAGTGCACGAACAACCCCCACACGCTGCCGTTGACCACCTGACAATTCACTCGGCATACGGTCACGGAATTGTTGCGGTTCGAGACCTACCATTTCTAACAATTCATCAACGCGTGAATCAATCGTTTGTTTATCCCACTTTTTCATAAGCGGCACTTGCGCAATATTATCTCGAATTGACATATGTGGGAATAGCGCAATTTGTTGTAATACATAGCCCATATCCCAACGCATCTCATACACAGAGTAATCACTAATCGGTTGCCCTTTAAAATAAATATAGCCTTCAGACAAGTCAATCAAGCGATTAATCATCTTCATCGTCGTTGTCTTCCCCGAACCAGACGGCCCAATGAGAACAAAGAACTCCCCTTCTTTTATTTCTAAATTAACTTGGTCAACAACCGTTTTGTTGCCATATCGTTTGGATACATTTTCAAACTTTATCATAAACTCACTCTTTTTATATTTTTTAACAGCTTATACGTATCAAGTACCCTACATACACAACTATTATCATTATTTAAACACATTTTCTAAAAAAATTAATCTAATTTGATTGGGTAGTGCGTGATATAAAGTAAAAACACTGGTATGATACGAAGTCAGTTGGTTGGACTTGTAATATTACCAGTGTTTTATATTAGTTTTTTCAATTTACAAAAGGTGCTATCGACACGCACCTATCCTATTAAAGTTTTTCAATAAAGTCTAAAATTGTTTTGCTGTTATCGTCTTGGTAAGCGTACTCTAAATAATACGCTATATTTTTTAATACTGTGTCAGATACTGTAAATCCACGCTCAATATTATTTTTGATTTCTTGAACTGTTTCTTCAATCGTACTAACAGACTTACCAAGTTCGTTCTTTTCAAAATCCAAGTACCCTTTTTTGTAATGTTTTTTATAAAAATCATCTATATCAAATTGTGTGAACAATACAGGCTTTTTCATAAATAAAACATCGAAAAATACTGAAGAATAATCTGTAATTAGCATGTCACACTCAATCAACAAGTCTTGTACATTTTTTTCTTTTGGAACAATTTCAATTTTGTCTGATTGTGGTTGATCAAAATATTCAAGTAGATCCCTCATCTCATAGTGCGGGAAAAATTTCAACTTAATATTTTGTTCTTCAAGTGCTTGGATCATCTCTTTATTATTTATTAAATCATTATAGAAATGATAATAATCTGACGCTAGGAACTTAGTAGGGTCTAGTTTAAAATCCTCACCCTTTCTGTCATAAGAAAGAGGTGCTAACCCTTTACGCCAAGTTGGCATTAATAGTATTGTTCTTTCTTGACTCTGATCAAACTGAATAGCCTCATTAGAACGAATATTCTCTTTTAATCGCTGATATCTCGAAAATCCTGATGGAATCAGTTGATTATCGTTGTAATATGCATTGCGTTTAAGTAACGCTTCTTCTGATTTATTCGTAATCACGATGCCTTCAAATCCGATACGATAATTTGAAATAGCTTGCACTACATTATTATAAGTTACACCGTGTTGAAGAAAGACACGATTGTAGTGAATTAAATCTCCAAACAGGCGATAGAACTCTGGTTTGGAATAGGCTGATGGGCGCATATAGGAATCTGGATCATAAGAATTCACTAACGTATCCGCTGACAATAAATACAAAAAGTGTCTGATGGAGTCTTTTGGGATGACCTTACCATACTTTTGCGCTTCTTGATACGCTTCAGACTGCCCATCCGCTAAATAATAATAATTTTTCTTCTTGTTAGGTTGTGTATTTACATATTTAAAAAATGCCGCACTATTATCTTGGAATGTATCTGGTCGTTCAGCAACAAGTACAATGTTTTTCTTTTTTAATGCCCAATTTGTCGCATGATGCATAAGTCGCAACTTACCACCGACACGAAGTTTTGAATGATCCATAATTTTGTTCTTTTCATGAATCAGTTTTTCTTTCAATGATGCATTAGTAATCAATTTAACTGTACGGTTCGGTAGTACATCAAGTGATATTTGACGATCTACTTTCCCTTTAAATCGATGGAATAAACCGTGTGCTAACGTTGCGATATGTTTGCGTTCTTGTGTTGCCTCTTCAATAATACAAACGGCTATTTCAAAGCTATTTTGCGATTTATTAATAAGCGCTTTCGGAATGCTGACTTTTATGCCACAATTCGAATCTTCTTCTTGCTTCAAATAAGGTGAGTCTAGTTTGTTAAACTTTTGAATTGGGAATTCCATCGTCTTATCTTCTATATCCTTCAGCTGAAGTACTAATGGGTTTTGAAGACGATAATCAATAATTGCATTGTTTGAAAGTATTTCCCCAATTAACTCAATTTCATCATCACGTGCAATCAATCTTTCAATAGACGCATACAAATGAACTGAGTTAATTTCTGGTATTTCAAAATGTTTAGGTGACGTTAAAACACCATCACGAATAATGATTTGATTTACAATTAACTGCGGATTAACGAATAACGCTTCATCATTCGTAACTAATGCATAATAAATTGTTTTTATCACGCGATGATTACTAAGATTTTCCAGCAACTTATAACTGATATTTTGGTAAATCGGTTGAATTTGTTTAAAGATATTTGCTTTTGCCAAATCGTCAAACACAATCTCATCATTTAAAAAGATATTATTTAAATATCCATGAAATGTTTTATAGATGAATTTCTCAACCGCAAATTTAATCTGGTAAACTTTCTGACCTTCTACAAACGGTGTATAAAGTGATTTTATCAGTTCAATATAATCATAATAGTTCTTTTCTTTAGTAAACACTGAATCCATGATAGATGTCCCATTATCACGTTGTCTGTATAAATAAATGGTTTCATCCAATAGACCAATGCGTTTAGAATCTATCATTAATGGGATAATTGCGAAGGCATCTTCAAAATGACGCCCAACAGGGAATAATTCTGTTTTATCGCGCAAAATTTCTGTTTTGAATATTTTGTTGCATGCTGATGGGTTTCTTAACAGATCTTCTCCGCCAACTGTTAAGTCAATCACTACATTGCCATTGCCATAATATTTTTTCCACTCGTATTTAGGCGTTTCGGTAGGAAAAGTCACTAGATCTCCTACGACAATATCTAAATTATTTTCTTCAGCAAAATCATAAAGATGCTCACACGCCTGAGGGGTATACATATCGTCAGAGTCTAAAAACATCGTATACTTACTTTCTACGTACTGTAGACCATGATTGCGAGCAGAAGACAATCCACCGTTCTCCTTAAGATAATATGAAATATTGGAATACTTTTTGGCATAGTCTTTCGCAATATCTGTACTACCATCTTGACTGCCATCATCTATTAGTAAGATATCAAGATCTTGAAAAATAGTTTGAGCGATCAATGACTCAATAGCTTCTGCTAAATAATCTTCCACATTGTATATTGGCACTATAATAGATATTTTGCTCATTTGTTAAATCTCCTAACCTTTATGATCATTCCATTTATTTCTATACAATACTACTTCATTTTAAAATTGATAGTATGGATAAGCAACTAATTTTGTGAATTTGTTCTCGTTATCCAATGCTAACTTTTCGTTTTAAATCATCAACCTTTTATATCTTATACGCTTGTATCGCTTCTAAAAAGACTGGGCAGTAATGTTTAAGTTTATAACTGCCGACGCCTTCTATATGAATCATTTCTTGCTTAGTCATTGGTTTACGCTTCGCAAATTCTTCTAATGTATAATCTGAGAATACATTGACAGGTGGGACATTCAATTGTTCACTTAATCGTTGACGTACAGCTACTAAACTTTCTAACAGTTTACGGTCTACACCTTCAACTGTGTTAATTTTAACGGTCTCTTTAGACTTGCGACGGAATGGTGTTGTGTATACGTGTTCCGCTTCTTTTAATATTTTTTTCACGGTATCATCGCACAATAAAATATCGTCTTGCGCATTCAAATACCCTTTAAAGCGCAATTCATCAATTAAATGATGCAGTTCACCCGTCGTATAATTTTTCATAATGCCATATGTAGAGACTTCCGCAAAACCTTGGTGTTGAATATAATCCGACTGTTCCCCGCGTAATACTTGAATGACTGTCTGGTATGTTTCACGTTGTCCCAGACGTGCCACACAGCTAATAATTTTCTTCGCCTCTTGTGTCATATCATACGTTTTATTTTTAGCGATACAATTACTACATTGTCCACATTCTTCAAGACGTTCATTCGGTTCAAAATAATGAACGAGTGTTGCTTCTAAACATTTTTTCGTCTTCGTATAATGAATCATCTTCGTCAGTTTTTCGCCCATCTTATCTTGATAGTCTTCATCTGCTTTCGATGACGTAATAAAATATTCGTGCAAGCCAATATCACGCTCACTGAATAACAAAATACAGTCACTTTCTAAGCCGTCACGACCCGCACGACCCGCTTCTTGATAATAAGACTCCAAATCACCCGGCATATTGTAATGAATCACAAAACGTACGTTGGACTTATCTATCCCCATACCGAACGCATTCGTTGCAACAACAACGCGTGTACGATCATATAGAAAGTCATTTTGTGCTGCTTCTCTTTCTTTTGCCGAACGTCCTGCGTGATAATACGTTGCCGACACACCAGCATCTTCCAACGCATGGTATAGCGCCTCTACTTGTTTCCGTGTGGCACAATACACAACACCCGAGGCTTGTGCATGTTTTTTAATATAATCAATCACAAATTTTTCGCGCTGATATGTCGGGTTGACATCAAATATCAAGTTGCGTCGTTTAATACTTGTTTTAACAACGTAATTCGTATGAATGTGTAATCGTTGCATAATGTCCTGTTGTACTTCCGTCGTTGCCGTTGCTGTAAGTGCTACAATCGCAAACTGCTGTGGCAATGTGAGCACTGTATTAATGACGGCTTGATAACTCGGACGAAAGTCATGCCCCCATTTAGAAATACAATGTGCCTCGTCAAATGCGACAAGTGCCAGACGTATGCGACGTAACAATGCAACAAAACGCTGTTGTTCCAATCGTTCAGGTGCAACGTATAAAAACTTAATCGCTCCCGCTCGTAACTGAGCCTCAATCTCTTGTTGTTCTTTGACACTTTGACTGCTGTTCAAATACGCAGCTGAAATCCCCATCGCCTTGAGCTGATCGACTTGGTCTTTCATCAGTGAAATCAATGGACTAATAACAAGCGTCGTTCCTGATAGTTTAAGTCCTGGCACTTGATAACAAAGAGACTTACCGCCACCTGTTGGTAAAACACCTAATGTATGATGGTTGTCCAAGACATATTCAATAATCTCTCGCTGTCCTGGTCTGAACTGTTGGTATCCAAAATAATGCGATAATATCTCTTCCATGCTATCCCTCTTATTGTTCTAAAATTTCTTCTAGTTCACTCCAACGTGTGATGTCCGTTTCATATTGCGCTTCAAGCGCTGTACGCTCTTCATTTAACGTATGAATTGCCCCGTAATCCGCCTGAGCTGCAATCATTTCTTCATCTATTTCAGCTAAGCGTGTTTCCGCTTCATCAATTCGCGTCAGTAACATTTCATACTCACGCTTCTCTTTGTATGACAAGCCACGCTTTTTAGGTTTTTTATTTGTAACTACAGTTGGCTTTTCTTGTGCGACTACAACAGCTTCTTGTTCTTTTTTATGTGCTAAATAATCTTCAAAACGTCCTAAAATCATATCGACTTGCCCATCATGTATGTACCAATAGCAATCGACCACTTTGTCTAAGAAATAACGGTCATGACTTACTGTAATCACCGTGCCACCAAATGTCTGAATATAATCCTCTAAAATCGTCAATGTTTCCGTATCCAAATCATTCGTCGGTTCGTCTAACAAGAGTACATTCGGTTGATGCACGAGTAAACGCAATAAATACAACCGTTTTTGTTCGCCACCTGATAACTTATATACTTTTTTACCATGTGTTTGCGTTGGGAATAAAAATTGTTCTAATAACTGTGTTACCGAAACAGTTGTGCCGTCTTTTTGTTTCGCCACTTCTTGTTCTTCACGTAAAAAGTCAATCATACGAATATCACGATTCAAACGTTCATCCGTTTGTTTGAAGTATGCGATTTTAACGGTTTGTCCCACCTTCATCACACCACTATAATCCGTATCTTCTCCGGCCAGTATATTTAATAACGTTGTTTTTCCCGCACCATTCGTTCCGACGATACCAATTTGCGTTCCTTTTTGAATAATCATCGTCAAGTTTTCAAAAAGTGTCCGACCATTAATCGTTTTACCGACACCTTCCAACTCAAAAACTTGTTTACCGAGCCTCGAATGTGCCAAGTTCAACGTACCTTTTTCTTGTGTTTGATGTGACTTCACTTGTTGTTCAAGTGTTTTAAAACGATCTTGGCGTGCTTGTTGTTTCGTTGTGCGTGCTTTAACGCCTGCACGCATCCATGCCAACTCCTGTTTAAACAATGCACGTTGCTTCGTTTGTTGACGTGCCACAACCTCTTCTTGTTCCGCACGCATCGCAATATACGCTTCGTAGTTGCCTGGATAAGACGTTAGTTTTCCATGCTTTAATTCCACAATGCGTGTCGACACTTCATTTAAAAAATAACGATCATGCGTGACACATACAACTGCCTTTGGATATGATTTTACAAAGTTAATCAGCCAATGAATCGATTCAAAATCTAAATGGTTCGTTGGTTCATCGAGCAACAACAAATCCGGCTGTTCAATCAACGTTCGTGCCAATACAACACGTTTTTGCTGACCACCAGACAGCTCACCAATTCGTTTCGTCGTATCATGAATACCTAATTTGGATAAAATCGTCTTAATCTCCGCACTATAATCCCATGCGGCTAACATATCCATCGCGGCTTGTGCTGCCATCATCTCTTCTAACGCTTGATCCGTTTGTTGTTCCGCATACGTTGCAGTCGCAAGTTCATAGCGTTTAATCGCACGTAATGTCTCTGTATCCGCACTGTACACCACATCATAAACTGTCATCGCTTCATCTAAAAATTGTTGTTGGGACGCATAACGAATACGATATTGTTTCGGATGTGTCACTTCACCATCAAAATCTTCATCCATACCTGCAATCACTTTAAGTAATGAACTTTTTCCAGTCCCATTGATTCCGACTAAACCAATGCGTTCTTTATCGGAAACTGCAAATTCTAAATCATCAAAGATCACTTTATCCGCGAATGATTTGTTCAGGTGTTCAATTTTATACGCTGCCATCAAACATACTTCCTTTTATCTTATAGATTTACTCAAATATATCTGTTAATCTTAAATCAGTTCTATCTATTATACCGTTTTTTCTATTCAAATGATACAAGGAGACCTGTTCTATGTTAGACTACATTGCACATATTCCGCCTTTCATACAAGCGCTCATAGCCGGGCTCATTACATGGCTATTAACCGCTTTAGGGGCGGCAACTGTGTTTCTATTTAAAACTGTCAATAATAAAATATTAAGTGTGATGCAAGGCTTTGCTGCTGGTATTATGATTGCCGCAAGTTTCTGGTCATTGCTACAACCTGCTATCGAAAGTAGTTCAGACAGTGCAATGCCTTGGCTACCTGCCGCAATCGGCTTCTTGCTCGGTGGCGTATTTATTCGTTCTTTAGACTATGTGATTCCACACATGCATCGCAATGCACAAGATACTTCTCAACAAGTAGAAGGTGTAGAAACAGGTCTGAGTAAAAATACGTTACTGCTCCTTGCCATTACATTGCACAACATACCAGAAGGGCTCGCAATCGGTGTCGCATTTGGTGGTGTTGCAACGGGTAATGAACATGCCACATTATTAGGCGCACTCGGTTTAGCAATTGGGATCGGTATTCAAAACATTCCTGAAGGTGCCGCATTATCATTACCTATTCACGCAGCAGGACAGTCACGTTGGAAATCTTTCAACTATGGCCAAGCTTCTGCATTAGTTGAACCTGTTTTTGCGACAATCGGTGCAGCAGCTGTCTTAATCGTGACACCTATTTTGCCGTACGCACTCGCTTTTGCAGCTGGTGCTATGATTTTTGTTGTCGTTGAAGAACTCATTCCCGACTCACAATCAGGTAAAAACACTGACCTTGCAACATTAAGCTTAATGCTTGGCTTTACCATTATGATGATTTTAGATGTGGCATTAGGCTAAAACTTGCACACACCTCTAACTAGAAATACGAAAAGCGACTGGCTTGGCACATCTCGTGCTAACCAGTCGCTTATTTTTATGGTTCTATTTACTTCCTTTAGAACCTGCTTCATATTTATATTTCGTTGGATCTACTTTCTTGAAGTCTGGGTTTTTGTAGAATCGGAATAAGTCACCGTTCAAAATTTTGTCTGATACTTCAAGGTCTGTTTCAACTTGTTGCTTCATTGCTTCTAAGTTCGATGGTATTGTTTCCATCGGCTCATTATCTTCATTACTATAAACCTTGCCGTTCACGTATTTATAGTCTTTCGTTACAAAGTCACCGTTACGGAATGGTACCACTTCTTGATGGTCTTTAGACAACATATCTGTTCCTAACATCAAGTAGTTCGATGTATCAATACCGAGCAAGTGTAATAATGTTGGCATTACGTCAACTTGACCTGCATACGTTTCATCGACTTTTGGCTCAACACCCGGCGCTTTAATCCAGAAACCAGTTTTATTCAAATCATTGAATTTTGCTGGTGTAATCGGTTCTCCTAATAACTCACTCATCGCTTTGTTATGGTTTTCTGAGATACCATAATGGTCACCGTATAAAATAATAACTGAATTATCGTAAAGGCCACGTGCTTTCAAATCATTAATAAACGCTTCAACTGATTCATCTAAATAGCGTGCTGTTTGAATGTAACCATCTACAGTATTGTTACCTGTATCACTCTTCTCAATCGTTGCATCTTCTTCACTTAATGTGAATGGGTAATGGTTCGTCAACGTCACTAAGTGTGAGTAAAATGGTTCTTTTTCCTTATCCAAGTACTCTGCAGATTCTTCAAAGAACTTTTTATCTTTCAAACCTAAGTTTTCTAAGTTCTCAGGTGACATATCGTAATACGTTGCATCGTAAAACTTATCAATACCAAAGTGGCGATACACTTGATCACGGTTCCAGAAAGTTTTGTAGTCCCCGTGCATCACATTCGTTGTATAACCTTGTTTCTGATGTAAAATCGCTGGTAATGATTGGAATGTATTGTCCCCTTTTAATGAAAAGGCTGAACCTTGTGGCAGACCATACAAACTGTTATCCATCGTAAACTCTGCATCAGACGTCTTACCTTGACCTGTTTGGTGGTAAAAGTTTGGATAATATCTAAAGTCATCTTGACCTGATGATAGTTTATTTAAAAACGGTGTCACTTCTTCACCATTTACTTTTTTATTGATTAAAAACGTTTGGAAACTTTCCAAATGAATTTTAATCACGTTCTTCCCTTTGGCTTTTCCGAAGTATGCTGCATTCGGCTCTGTATTTTTCTGTTTTGAGTAGTTCAACACTTCCGTTAAATCATCTTCAGACGCAAGTGCTTTTTGTTGATTGTTTTCAATCGTTTTAACACCGTCATAAACCGTAAAGTTATACGGTCCTAAATATTTCACTAAATATTTATGGTCAAACGTACGTGTTAACAACTCTGGACGATCTGTCTCCGCAAACGCTAAGTTCAAGAAGAATAGTGCGATTGCTGTTGCCATCACAACTGGTACAAACTTCTTATGGAATACTTCTTTGCTCAACCATTTTTGTTTAAATGTTAATACGAATAAGTACACAAATGTATCTAAGAAGTACACAAAGTCATACCATTGGAATGATGCACTGACAGCACCACCCATTGAATCAACATTGCTTACTTGGTTCAACGTACTGAATGTAATAAAGTCTGAGAAGAAGCGGAAGTACACGACATTGGCATAAAGGACAAATGTCACTAAAAAGCCGCCAATGAACATGAACCAATAGGCTTTTCTACCTTTAAAGAATAGAAAAACACTCAGTAATAATGCTACCAAACTATATGGATTCATCAATAATATTAAGTTTTGTACAAGTCCTTTAACGCCAAGTGACAAGTCAACATAATAGGCAAAGTACGTTTTCAATGCGATTGTAAAAACCATCAGTAAGAAAAACGTAAAAATACCTATTTTTTTATTTCCTTTTTCCATGTATGTGCCCCCGTTATTTATTCTCAGTTCCTAGTTAATTGCTCGTTTATTTTAAACATGCGCCACATACGGTAATGTGCACGCAAAACATGAAGTTAATCTTTTTGTAATCATTTTGTAATATTCATTTCGAGTTCAGTATAACAATATATACGAATTAGTGACAAATTTCAAGTGAAAACCTAACAAATTACTTAGTTGATTATATGCTTTTATTATATAAAGTGTGCATCTTATAATAGACACCGTTAATCTTCATTATATAAAAAGTAGATGAGTTTGTATTCAGACTCTAGTTGTATGTCACACAAAAATAAGCAATCATATGTAAGACGAACTTCATCATACATACCATTGCTTATTGATGGCATCCTATTTGCGCATTTCCACTTGCATGCGATATTCGATACCCGCATAAAATTGGCGACACCATTTATGATATTTCACTAAGTTACGTTCTGCTTGCTCAATATCAATTAATTGAAACTTCACTTTAGACCCTTGACGCTTTTGCGCTATTTTCGACAAGTGGTATGTTGCGATCGTCCCTATTTGCGGGTAACTGCCAAGTGTATAGTGATCGTTCAATAATACAACCGGCGACCCATCTTTTTTCACTTGTATCGTACCGCGTTTCACCGAACGATGCGGCGGTGTCCCTTCATAATGCGCTTGAATAGGTAAACCATCTAATACGATACCCATACGATTCGCCTTACTCGTCACACGATACTCTTGTTGCGTAAAGTCACGTAAACAATTCGCATCAAAGTCTTCTGTTCCTTTATTCGGTATGACATGCACTACATCAGAAAAATAGTTAAATGATAACGTATAACCATCGACACCCCACTGCGTCATATGCGTATCTCGAAGATTTTCGAACAACTTGCGGTGACGTTGACTGTAGCTATGCTTCAAATTGATTTCATCGCCTGCTTTTACAGCACGCCCATGATAGCCACCCATTTTAGCAATAATATCTGTCGATACCGAGTCGAGCCACGTATCAAGTTCAAAACCACCTGCCACAGCAAGATAAACACGCGCACCTCTTTTTAAAGCATCGAAACTCAAAACGTCCCCTTTATTCATTAAATACAACTTGTTAATCTTAATTTGCATCTCATCCGTATGCGCAACAGCCTGTGCCCCTGACAATGCAATTAATGTTGGCTCGGTAAAACGAATGCGTGCCATGCGGTTCGTCATTTCTAGCGTCGCTTCATTCGGATCGTTGCCTACAAGACGATTGGCAATTTCGTGTGCTAACACATCGAGTGCACCACTGCGAATAACGCCCATATGTTCATAGCCAGAGCGACCTAAATCTTGAAAACTTGAAAAAAGACCACTATCTTCAATAATAATACTCATCACACACCACGCCCTTCTTGCAACACATCAAATTTAACATGATCACCTAGTGAGATGAGCGCAAAGTCTTTTTTCGTCGGATCAAACAACTTAAGTGGCGTCCAACCGATCACTAACCAATCTTCATATGTATCTGTCGTTGTAATGCCACATTTATTATTTTCCAAGATGACAGAGCCTGCTGGAATAAAGCGCTTATCGTCAGCCGTATGGTTCACAATAATACTGTTATCCACACCTGATAAATATGGAAAGCCCGGAGAGTAACCCATCATAGACACAAAATAATCGCCTGACGTATGACGTTCGATAAATTGCGCTTCCGTCATATTAAGCTCTTCTAAAATGCCTGCTAGATGTGGTCCATGCGAGCCACCATAATACATCGGCACCTTCACACAGCGGCGTTGCTTTTTCCATTTTTCTTCTGACAAATCAATCTGTGCGATCAATGCTTTCATATGTAAAAAAGGCGATTCCACATTCAATTGTTTCATCATTAAACGTGCATCGTAAGAAATCAACATATCTGTCTCTGTTGGTACAATTTCTGTAATAAATGGATAATTCTGTTCATTTAAATAGTGTCTTAACACGAGCAAACGTTGTGTTGCCTTAGGCGTTACTTGTCCGCGCAAAGATACAACAATCGCTTGGTCCCCTTGACTATAGACCTTCATTCATTTCACCTCATTACGTTCCATTATAAAACATTTTTAAGACCGCAGTCATCTGTTGGATAAATGTCCCAACAAAATAATAAATGACAATCACTTGCAACCCCAGTACAACAATTATCCAAAAGTACGCTAATCTCCGCTGTTGACGTTTCATACACTTGCGACAGACAAATCGTCCGAACCATAACAAAAAGATAAATAGTGCTATTTCAACAATGATTACCATCACTTTTTATTCACAACCTCATCTGTCAATATGTGAGAACACGACTGGCACCCATGCTCGCAAACTATTAATCATCCATATTTTATCATGCTGCTCAACCGCTTGGGCAAGTGCGTCAATCGTCAGATCCGCTTCTACAATTTCACCATTATCTAGCAATGCTTGGCGCATACAACCACGTAAAAAATCATTTTGGTAGCGTGGTGTGCATAGCTGACCTTGCCATTCCATCACAAAGTTACCAATATCGAATTCTAGCAATTTGCCGTGTTCATTCGTAAACAGTACAAGATCCGTTTGATGATGATGTTGCAAAAACGCACGTTCAGATGTTTTATTCACACGCTGCCATTGCGGTATGTCATCAGCCATTTGGACAAGGCATGCTGTCATATGTGGTTTATCAGTTAAAGCCCCAAGTTCACTAGACAATACACCTGCTTCTGACAACATAACCTTCAAACGATAACAACCTTGTGCATGCGTTACTTTAATGTCATCTATCAACTGTTGCCATTTAATTGTTGAAAAAGGTATCGCCAAATTGTGTGCCGAACGTTCGATACGTTTATGATGATATGTTTCACGTGGAATATGCCCGTTTTCTAATCGCATCGTTTCAAATAAATACATGTTTATGACCCCTTTAAAATTCTCGTTTTATCATGAAACTCAATGTATTCTTGTTCTGGATCTGAATCAATTGTAATGCCCGCACCGACACCATAGACGAATCGCTCCCCGAATTGTTGCACCGTACGAATTGGTACATTGAATACCGCATTCCCTTCAGGACGCAACAAACCAATCGTGCCACAATAGCAATGACGTGGTGTCGGTTCTAAACGATGAATTATCGACATCGTATGAACTTTCGGTGCCCCGGTAATCGAACCACACGGAAACAGTGCACCTAACAAATCATTCAATGTAGTCTGACGTGTAATTGTCCCTAACACCATTGTCGTCATTTGATAAACCGTCGGATAGGTTTCAATCGCACATAACGGGCCTACACGCACTGTGCCTTGTCGTGCAATACGTGCAATATCGTTACGCAACAGGTCAACAATCATAATATTTTCAGCACGATCTTTGGCGGATTGTTGTAACGCTTTATAGTTTGCTTGATCTTCTGCGTGTGTAACACCACGTGGCATGGTCCCTTTCATTGGTTTACTCATGACCGTACGCCCCGCATCAGCGAATGATCCTACTTGGAAAAATAACTCCGGTGAAATTGACGCAACTTTTAACTCATCTGTCTCTAATAAAGCGGTATAATTCCCATTTGCTTGCTGTGTTAACGCATCATAAAGCACGTGAATAGGCGCTGTCGCTCGTGCTTCAAGACGTGTCGTATAATTCACTTGATACGTCCAACCATCTACAATTTCTCGTTGAATCGTACGCACATTTTCTGTAATCGTTTCTTTCGTTTCTGCAAAATTGAACGCAGGCATAGGCGCTTGTTCCGCCGCTTTAACAGTGTTTATTTCTTCTATCTCAACAGGGGATTCAAATGCATAACATGCCGCATAAATACCATCAACAGGCGTGTATGTTTTAAACTGCGCATTATAATACGGTGCCACTTCATAAGGTAAATATAGCGCAACATAATACCCTTCTGATTGTAGTTTTTCAGCTTCTGTCACAACACGTCCGACTTCTGCTAATGTATATGCAACGTGTGACACATGCGGTTGATCAAACGTATAGCGATACTGCTCTGTGTTTTGTTCATCTATATAATAAGTATAATTAAACTTCACAACCATTTGACGTTCCTACCTTACTTAAAAAGTTACGTATTTGCGCATGTCCATGTTCTGATAAAATAGATTCCGGATGATACTGCACAGCATAAATTGGTAAAGATGCATGTTCAACTGCCATAATTATCTGGTCTGTATTCGTAGCCGTGACGACTAAAGGTGCGTGAACCGACGCAGGATCTGCCATAAGCGAATGATAACGCATCACATTAAATGATGTTGGCAAACCTTTAAACAGCTGAGAACCATTATGGGTAATCTGTGTCGTATGCCCGTGTACCGGATATGGCGCATGCACAATCTTGCCACCATAATACGTCACAATCAGCTGAAAACCTAAACACACACCTAATATTGGCACGCGCTGTTCAAAATGATCCAGTACATCTCGCAATACCGGATAATCTGCTGGCGCGCCCGGTCCCGGAGAAATAACAATTGCAGTAGGCTGATATGCCTCTAGTTTTTCAACAGTCACATCATCCACATCAATGACTTCAACATGTTGCGAACTTTCCGTTTTTAAATAATCTACAATATTGTATGTAAATGAATCTTTGTTATCAATCATTATAATCATTTGCTCTGCCTCATTTATACTGTATTAACTCTATTATCACAAATGTCTCCCAAATTGACAAAAATGAACACGACATAATAAGCGACATTTAATGAAGCTCATTCAATATCATTCTATATAACAATAAAAAGCCACTTTCATAATGGTACATCATTTACGTCAAAGTCACTTTTCTACCTGATATAGGTTAGCCACAGTTGATTTCTTAACCGAGATGCGTTACATTAATCAACGTAAAACAATGATACAGAGGTTCCTAGCGTATATTTAACCCTCTATAAAAAACTAGACTGTTGGTATCCGTCTATGTTTATGGGGACGGACTTTTTTTATGCTTTTTTGCACGTAAGCTGTCCATGATACAACATGCCTATCATATAGCTTTGTTGCGCCCCCTTTTCAAAAACCGCTTGGAACGCTCACGATTAAAAGGAGCGACATACTATGTCAAATGCACTTAAGCAAGAAAAGGCACTCGTTGTCTTTAGCGGTGGTCAAGATAGTACCACTTGTTTGTTCTATGCGAAACAACACTTTAAAGAAGTAGAACTTGTAACCTTTGAATACGGTCAACGTCATGCGAAAGAAATTGAAGTTGCCAAAGCGATTGCAGAAGATCAAGGGTTAAAACACCACATTTTAGACATGTCATTATTATCACAGCTTTCCCCTAACGCACTGACATCATCAGATATGGAGATTGATACGAAAGACGGCGTGCCAAACACATTTGTTCCAGCACGTAACCTACTCTTTTTATCTTTTGCTGGCGCACTTGCCTATCAAATTAATGCAAAACATATTATTACAGGTGTTTGTGAGACGGACTTTTCTGGCTACCCAGATTGCCGTGACCAATTTATCAAATCAATGAATGTGACAATGAGCCTAGCGATGGATCGTGACTTTGTGATTCATACACCGCTAATGTGGCTCGACAAAAAAGAAACATGGGCACTTAGTGATGAACTTGGCGTCTTAGATTATATTCGTTATCAAACGCTGACGTGTTACAACGGTGTGATTGCAGACGGTTGCGGCACATGTCCAGCATGCCAACTACGTCAACGTGGTTTAGAACAATATCTCAATGAAAAAGGAGCCAACACACTATGATGCAACAAATTTATCCAAGCGTCGATCATCCCTATACATTTGAACTAAACAAAGACTTTAACTTTTCAGCAGCCCATTATATTCCGGCACCAGAAGCAGGTAAATGTATGCGCACGCATGGTCACACGTATTTCGTCAACCTTACAATTGGTGGAGACGCTTTAGACGAGACCGGCTTTTTAATTAATTTTAGCCATTTAAAAGCGTTGATACACGATCAATTCGATCATTATTTACTCAATGACCTACCATTATTTGAAGGTAAAAGTCCATCGACTGAAGTCGTCGCACAAACGATTTATGAAATTGTAGCTGATCACTTAAAGGACTTGCCACACGCACCAAAATGCTTACAAGTCTTCTTAAGAGAAACACCGTCTAGCTACGTTGTTTACAGACCAAAACATAAGAAGGAGCAACTATAAATGACTGCCAAAATACCTGTACTTGAAATTTTTGGTCCTACGATACAAGGTGAAGGCCAAGTCATTGGACGCAAAACCATGTTTGTACGCACAGCCGGCTGTGACTTTCGTTGTAGCTGGTGTGACTCGAAATTTACATGGGACGGTTCCATGCGTGACGACATTGAAATGCTGACCGCCGAAGATATTTGGCAACGACTGAAAACCATTGGTGGTGATTGTTTTGATCATGTCACCATTTCAGGTGGCAACCCAGCACTCATCAAAAACCTGCAAACTTTTGTCAACTTGTGTGAAGCGCAACACATCCAATTGGCTCTCGAAACACAAGGCACAAAGTTTCAACCATGGATGACTCAAATTCACAACTTAACGATCTCGCCGAAACCACCAAGTTCCGGTATGAATCAAGACCTAGCACAACTTGATGACGTTATTGCACAATGTAACCAAACAGCACTGAGTCTCAAAGTCGTTGTGTTTGATGATGACGACTTGGCATTCGCACAAAAAATTCATCAGCGTTATCCAAATATTCCTTTCTACGTGCAAGTCGGCAACCCTTATTTGGAAGATGACGTTGACAATCATACCGCCCGCCTACTCGAACGTTATGAATGGCTCATTAATAAAGTGATGACCAATGCTGAAATGAATCGTGTGCACGTCTTACCACAATTGCACACATTGTTGTGGAGTAACCTCAAAGGGGTGTAAAATAAATATAAGAGGTTGAAGGGAGCAAGACAGAAAGCCCATTTTTGTCAAAAGCTTTCTTAGTCCCGCCCGGGTAAGAGTGACTAGAACGTACTTTTACTTTAAGCTTCTACTGCCATTCATATGTTTTGGCATACTTAGTTGAGGCGATTTTACTATGTCCCACTCCCTACCAAACAACTTCTTACACATGAAATTTTCACAATCCCGATATATAGGAGTGATACAATGCGACGCACACAGCAATCCGAAGTATATCCAAGAGTTGAAAAAGTTCTGGAAGACGGTACCATTATCGCCTATGACAAGCACAATCGACTTAATACAGATCTCAATATTCATACGTTAACAGACCAACAGCAATATGATGTTTTCGGCGGACTTCTTATTAAAACTAATCCCCAACATCATGCACGTGATTATGAATATTTACGTCAAAAAGATGCAGAAATTCAAAAAAGTCAGCGTAAAAATAAATGGTTACTCGTTGGTTTCGTTATCGCTTTATTAATCATTGGACTATTTGTGTTCAAATCTTGTTCAAGTGATACAGACAACACGATGAACCAAGACGAACAAACGACGACGCAAGAACAGGAAGACGTTTTACAACAAAAAGATGCAGAATTGCAGCAGCAAATTAAAGATACACAAGATAGTATCGCGTCTAATGATGCAGAAGCCCAAAGTAAAATTGACGCACTTAAACAACAAATTCAAGACTTGCGCGATAGCATCAATAGTAAACAAGCCGATAAAGTGGCCAATCAATACGATGACACGGTCAACAATTTACAAGATGCAGAAGATGAACGTCAAAACGGCAACTTAGAAAAAATGCAAGAAGAATTAGATAAAGTTAATTCAAAACTCGATGAAATCACGCAAAAAATTAGTGATTGGTTGAATCAATAGTGTGTATCAAAGAAAGTGCCATTGTATTGGTGCTTTCTTTTTTTGTTACAACAATTGTCATTCCCTTTCTCATATTCTCACAACAAAAATATTCTTATTGATATTCACATTTTACATGCTATCCGATTGTGACATTGGTATAATAATAAAATGAAACGCAAATAGTTAGGAGAAATCTATGGCCGCTTTTGTTATTATAAATAGCATCGTCGTCGTTGTTATACTCGCTTTTGATATGTATCGACACCAATTTCAATCACTTCATTTCAGCAGTGTATTACTAGCGATTACCACGAATGCCTTTATTAACTTAATGTTGTTAGGCAAACTGACTTTTATTTCAGTCTTTACTTTACTGATGTATTGTATTTGGACAGTCTTACAATATTACTTGAATTACCATTATCAGCCTTTTACAATTAAAAACTACAAATTTTTAACAGGGATTGTTACGATTATGTTGAGCATCGCACTTGTTGTTGTCGATCAAACAGCGGATCAATCTTATTACATGTCTGTCCCATACTTGTCACCTGCCATTTTTGCATTCGGTGCAATCCTTTTATTTTCCAGCACCTTTGACTCTGACTGGTATCGACGTCTGTATCGTAAATTGAAAATTAAGCAGCCATTATGGGTCGGCACATCATTGATTATTATTGCTTTCATCGTAATGGTCGCACTCACACCGTTTTGGTATTTATTTGTTTTAGTTTACGGTGGCTTATGGGTGCTATTGTTCATCGAAAAAATTTTTTGAATTTAAATGGTTAAAATTTTGAACAGCGGGTATAACTGTATTATGAAATTGAATTAGTTTAAAGAGGAGGCTATTATAATGGGCTTTATTGTCATGTTAATAGTAGGTGGTCTCATTGGTTGGGCTGCCGGAGCAATTTTAGGAAAAGATATCCCTGGTGGTATTTTAGGTAATATTATCGCAGGTTTACTCGGTTCATGGGTTGGCGGTATGATTTTTGGTGACTGGGGCCCATCATTCGGTGGCGTATTCGTATTCCCAGCATTACTTGGTTCAATTATTTTCGTCGCAGTCGTTTCACTTATTTTAGGTAAATTACGCGGTAAAAAATAAATCGACTTATTGTCAAACACGCACTATGCAAATGCGCATAGGCGTGTTTTTTTGTACAACGAAAAAAGCCTTATGATTTAATTCATTGGAATCTCATCATAAGGCTTTACATACTTCTATTTTCTTACAACCTGTTGTTCATGTAGTTCTTGCTCATGATGTGCATAAGGAATATCTATTGGTTCATGTGCCGGTGGTTCAACATTCGCTACACTGACAATATACTTCGGTCGTTGCTTAACTTCATAGTAAATACGGCCGATATATTCACCAATAATACCGATAGAAATCAACTGAATACCACCCATCAATAAAACAGCCGCGATCATTGTTAAATATCCTGGCACTGCAATCCCGTGAATTAATGTATCGATAAACAAATAGATGAGATACAGTAAACTCACGCCAAAACTTGATACACCTAGATAAATCATCATACGTAACGGTTTGTTATTAAAAGAAATCAAGCCATCAATCGCATAGTTTAATAAACTCTTAAATGACCATTTAGATTCTCCAGCTTCACGTAATACGTTATTGTAACTCATTATTTTCGTGTTATAGCCAATCCAAGCAAATAAGCCTTTAGAAAAACGATTATATTCGCCCATACTTACAAGTGAACGTACTGCACGTTGACTAAGCAAACGGAAGTCACCGATACCATCAATCAATTCAATATCTTCAACCCAGTAATTGATCATTTTGTAGTACAAATGCGTCATCCATTTACGCACTGCTGTTTCACCATCTCGATTACGCTTCGCAATGACTTGATCATAGCCTTCATCATAAGCCTTAATCATATCAGGAATTAACTCAGGTGGATGTTGTAAGTCCGCATCAATCATTACAACAGCATCACAATCTACACTATGCTCAAAACCAGCAATCATCGCAGATTCCTTACCGAAGTTACGACTAAATGATAAAAATTTAACAACTGGTGACTGTTCGGCTGCACGCTGTAAAATATCTATTGTTGTGTCTTTACTCCCATCATCTACAAATAACAAATCATATGTGTACCCTTGCTTTTGTGCATCAACATCCAATATTTCTTGTAACTTATCAATCGTTTGTTGCAACACAGCCGTTTCATTATAACAAGGCACAATTACTCTTACTTTCACTATCCGTACACCTACTTCAATTATATTAATTCGTTTTTGGGACACTATTATGCACTATTACTGTTGTCACATGAGATTTACCCATGAATAATGAAAAGCATATGCTCACCAATACAGTATACATTTTATGACATTGTCTATTTGTTTAATCATCTATTTGTTGAGTACCCACTTCATATATCATTATAACTTGTCCCGCTTCAAATTGCATAAAAATATATATTACTACTTCAAAAAAACACTACTTTCGAATTAAAAGTAGTGTTTTGTAGTGCCTATTAGTCTTCATCTAAATCATCTTCATCAATATTTTTAGGACGTTCTGCATTATATTCATAGCGCAATATCACATGAATGATTTGATGGTTTTCAATCTCTGAAATCACCCATCTATCAAAGACCGTATCGACAAAATCATCTTGTTCAAGGTTCGTGTTTTGCGCTTGCAACCAACCACCGATTGTATCAATATCTTCCGAGTCTTCAAATTCAATATCAAACTGTTCTTCAAGATCGCTTAATAAGACACGACCATTAATTTGATATGTTTTTTCGTCTAATTGCACAATATCATTGACTTCATCATCATCAAATTCATCTCGAATCTCGCCGACAATTTCTTCCAAAATGTCTTCCATTGTTAAAATCCCTGCTGTCCCACCGTACTCATCAATAATCAAACTGATATGTACATGTTCACGCTGCATGCGTACAAGTGCATCACTAATACGTGTCGTCTCAGAGATCATCGGCAATTCATGAATATAATCACTCGTCTTAATCGGTACCCCAGACGCATACTCTGTTAAAAACTCTTTAACATTAATAAAGCCTTTAATATGGTCTTTATCCCCATCTTCAGTGATTGGATAACGTGTAAATTGATGTTCTTTAACCGTTTCTAAAAGATCGTCTACGTTGAACGGTTCATTCAACGTAATCATTTGTGTTCGTGGCACCATAATATCTTTGGCATGGCGTTCATCAAATGAAAAGATATTTTGCATATAGGCCAATTCTGTTTGGTTAATCTCGCCACCATGATAACTGTTGTTCATAATAATCTTAAGCTCTTCTTCTGACATTGCTTCGTTACTGACGTTAGGATCGACACCGAACATGCGAATAATCAGACGTGCTGAGCCGTTCATTAACCAAATTAACGGCTTCATCACAAAGCCAAAATAATAGAGTGGGCGTGCATACAATAATGCGATACGCTCCGTATATTGAATTGCGAGTGTTTTAGGCGCTAACTCTCCGATCACCACATGAATGTACGTTACAATCGTAAACGCCGTCACAATGGAAATCGTTGTGACAAGTGCATCTGGTACATTCAATAAATCAATCACTGGATGTAAAATACGTTCGAAAAGGGGTTCACCTAACCAACCTAATCCAAGTGATGTCACCGTGATACCGAGCTGACACGCAGATAAATAATAATCCAAGTTGGAAATCATCTTTTTGACAACACGTGCGTTGCCGTTCCCTTCGCCAATCAATTGTTCAATTCGCGTTGCACGCACTTTTACCAATGCAAACTCCGAACCTACAAAGACCGTTGTCAATGCAATCAATATAAAAAATACAATTAAATAAATAATGGTCGTACTATCCAATTAGTTCCCTAATAACTAGGGATTCACCTCCGTTAGTTTCGCACCACTCAATAGAAAGTGATGTCGTCATGTTTTTTTCTGTTATTTCTTGGTACGCTAAACAAACTAAATCCTTCCCATTGAGCTACCTCCAGACATAAAAATAATAATTTTATCATACCACAACTTTTTAGAGAATTATACATAAGAATCCCCGATACAATTGAAAATAGGGCGTAAGTTGTAGACACTCATACAACATACCCCTATTCCAAATTTTAAAACGAGACTGGTCAATAATGACACAGCCTCGTTCGTAAAAGTTATTAAATTGTTGTAACATCTGTTGGTTTTTTCTTCAATAAACCATACATTACGGCACCGATAAGTGCACCGATTAAAATCGCAAGCATTGTAAGGAACGCTTGTCCTACACTATTACCAATGAAGAATACGAAAATACCGCCGTGTGGTGCTTGGATATGAGAACCGAATAATAATGCTAAACCACCTGCAACACCTGAGCCGACCATCATTGATGGAATCACGCGTAATGGGTCTGCTGCCGCAAATGGGATCGCACCTTCTGTAATAAAGCTTGCACCCATAATAAAGTTTGGAACGATAGAACCTTTTTGCGCTTTTGTAAACTTACTACCGAAAATAATCATCGCAATGGCTAATGCGATTGGTGGCACCATACCACCGACCATTGCCGCTGTAATTGGTTCTGGGTTTCCTGCAGTTAAAGCTGCTGTACTGAAAACATACGCTGCTTTGTTGAAAGGACCACCCATATCAATTGCCATCATTGCACCGATAACGATACCAAGAATCACAACGTTAGTCCCTGATAAACTATCTAATCCTGAAATTAAAGCGTTGTTTAACCATGCTGCTGGTGTGTTGAAAATATAAACCATTGCTAAACCAGTTAAAGTGACTGAAAAGATTGGGAAAATCAATGTTGGTTTCAAACCTTCAAGCACTTGTGGAAAGTTCTTAGTCGCTGCTTTAATACCTTGCGTTAAGTAACCTGCTAAGAAACCTGCGATAATACCACCAATGAAACCTGAGCCACCTGATACCGCTAACATACCACCGACAAGACCTGCTGCGAAGCCTGGTTTGTCTGCAATACTACGCGCAATGTAACCTGCTAAAATTGGCACGATTAAGGCAAAGGCACTCTTATTACCAATTTGCCATAATGATGCTGCAAAAGCGTTATAATGACTGTCTTTTGGATCCATAGCATTTGGATCAAACATAAACACAATTGCCATTAAAATACCACCGGCAATAACAAGCGGTAACATGTTAGAGACACCGTTCATTAAATGTTTGTAAATCGTTTTACCAATGCCTAGCTTTTCATCGTTACTTTCTGAAGTGCTGCCACCTTTTTCAGCAACGAAAGGCTTTCTACTTTTATCTAATGCTGTATTAATCAGTGCTTCTGGACGTTTAATACCATCTGCAACAGGTACTTGTACAACATTTTTACCGTCAAAGCGGTTCGTTTCAACATGTACGTCTGCCGCTACGATAATACCGTCTGCTTTCTCGATATCTTCGGCTGTCAAATGGTTTTTAATACCACCTGCACCGTTTGTTTCGACTTTAATTTGAACACCCATATCTTCTGCTTGTTTTTTCAAAGCGTCACGTGCCATAAACGTATGTGCGATACCTGTCGGACAAGCCGTTACCGCTAACACGTATGGTTCGTTGGCATCTAAATCAGCTGGTGCTACCACTTCATCTTCATCTGCCACTTCGTCATCTGCTTTGTTAATAATCGCTAAAACTTCTTCTGGTGACGCTGCGTGTAATAATGCTTCACGTACTTTGTCATCCATTAAAATACCTGATAATTTAGCAAGTGCGTCTAAATGTGTTTGTGCACCTGATGCGGGTGCTGCAATCATAAAGAATAAATGTGCCGGTTGCATATCTAAACTTTGATAGTCGATACCTGCTTTTGATTTACCGAAAGCAATCGCAGGTGTATCTACCGCTTCTACTTTCGCATGTGGAATGGCAATCCCTTCACCAATCCCTGTTGAACTTTGATCTTCACGCGCATGAATCGCTGTGACAAAGTCATCTAAATTATTTAATTTCCCCGCTTGGTTCAATTGTTGTGCAAGCTCTAAAATGGCTGCGTCTTTCGATGTTGCTTCAAGATCCATTGCGACAGTATCTTTTGTTAGTAATTCTGTAATTCTCATGTTATCCCTCCTCATGTAACTCCGTAATGCTGATGTTTTGTAGTAATGTATCAATCATCTCACGCTCTGCTAAGTCATCATTAAATGCTGTCGCAGAACCTGATGCAATCGCTAATGCTAATGTTTCTGAGTGTGACAAACCTTGTGTTAATCCAGCAACCATTCCGGCAACTGTGCTGTCCCCCGCACCGACTGTGTTAATAACATGACCTTTTGGTGCAGGCACTTTATAAGCTTGTGTGGCATCAAGGTAAATGGCACCGTCACCACCAAGTGATACAAGGACTGCTTGTGCCCCTTTATCTAACAACTTGCGCCCATATTTGAGTACTTCTGCATCAGATGACATCTTTGTATCAAACATTTCTTCAAGCTCTACTTTATTCGGCTTAATCAAACGTGGGCCATACGGTAAAATGCCTTCAACTAAAGACTTTTCAGCATCTACGACAAATTGTGCGCCTGTTTCTTGCAAGATTTTCGCCATATCTGAGTAAATTGTATTCGGCACACTGCTTGGAACACTGCCTGCGATAACAACCATATCATCCGACGTTGTTTGACGAAGCTGATTTAATAATGCTGAAATATTTTCGTCAGTAATCGTCGGGCCTGTCGCATTAATTTCCGTTTCGTTACCACTTTTCAATTTCACGTTAATACGTGTATCTTCATCCACACGTGTAAATGCCGTGTGAATCCCTGCTGATGTCAATGTTTCTTCAACAAACTGTCCTGGAAACCCTCCAACAAAGCCGAGTGCTGTGGATGGTACATTTAACGTTTGTAGCACACGTGAAACATTAATCCCTTTACCACCCGCAAACTTCGCAGTCGCAGATGTTCGATTTAATGCGCCCGCTTCAAAACAGTCTACAAACATCACGTAGTCTATAGATGGATTTAACGTCACTGTATAAATCATAATTAGCCTCCTAATAGTTCCAAATTCTCTGTTTCTAATATCTCTTTACCGAGCATGCGCCCGCGTTCTGATGTAATGACAATCGGTGGTTCTACTGCTTTAACGGTTGCAAAATGTGTCTGGTGAAACTTAGAAGCATCTGCAAGGACATACGTTTGTTGACTTTGTTGTATCGCAACTTCTTTCATCAATGCTTCACGCTCGTCCGGTGTTGTTAAACCTGTGCCTACATCAATGCCATTAATGCCAAGGAACACTTTATTAAAACAATAATTTTTTAAAAAGTTCACCGCGCGTGTTCCAACGACTGCCATCGTTGTCGGTTTCATTTCTCCGCCGACAATGTATGTGCGAATCCCTTGCTTTAACAACGCTTCAACATGCGTCAAACCATTTGTAACGACTGTAATGTCCGTCGCCTGTATATACGGAATCATTTCTAACGTTGTTGAGCCTGCGTCCAAATACAAACAATCACCGTCATTAATGAGTGTTGCTGCTTGTTTCGCAATTTCAACTTTCTCTTCAATATGCTGTGTGCGCTTCGTGGATAACTCAGGCTCAGTCGTTAATGCTACCAACTTGGCACCACCATGGACCCGTGTAAGCAAGCCTTCCGCTTGGAGCTTTGTTAAATCACGTCGAATCGTCGATGCACTGCTACCTGTATATTCCATTAACTGTTGCAAACTTAAAAAATTATGTTGCGCTAACACATCAATAATGAGTGCATGTCGCTTATCCGTTAACATGTAACCACCTCAATTCCCTTTTAGTATAATGTATTCGTTTTCAGTTTTCAATCAAATCCGCTCACTTACATTCAAATTCAGTCATATGAGGTCACAAAAAAGACACATGCAGTCATTTTCAATCATATAATACCAAGTCATCACCTAATTTAGAAATTAGCTTAAAGTGCATATTATGTATGTACAAAGTACTTACTTATTGTTACAATAGATAATTGTAAGGAGTTGATATATTGTGACTACTCAATCTAAAATATTTAAAAATGGGAATAGCCAAGCTATTAGCCTAAATAAAACACTCATGCAACAAGCCGGATTTCACATTGGTGACGAACTAGATGTCACTATTCAAGAAGAAGCACTTCTTTTCACTAAAAAAAACAAAACTATTAAAGATGAAATTCAGGACTTTTACAAAAATGGTGGGAAATATACAGAAAGTGAAATTGATTATGGCGAATCAAGAGGCAGTGAACTATGGTAAAACAATTCGATATTATAACTGTAGACCTTAATCCATCTAGAGGTAGAGAGAAAAATAAATATAGACCTTGCCTCATCATTAGCAATGATTTAATGAACAAAAACACGCCATTAAGTTGGATTTTCCCTATTACGAATCGTCCAAAAAAATTTCCTTCAGATATCATATTAAAAACAAATAATAAAAATGTGGAAGGTATTATTGACACTGTACAAATAAGAGCTCTTGATTTAACAGTAAGAAATGCTAAAGTAATTGATACACTACACGACAGTTTAAAAGCTACTGTTTTAAAAACAATTGAAGCACATACCGAAATGGTTTAAAACCGTATTTATGACATCCAAATGCGTGCGCCTCGCTTTGGATGTCGTTTTTTTATCACTGATCTGGCTAATTATATTAGCAACCGTAATCGTAATTAATATATTAATTCATTGATTTACTATTGAAATGTATTAAACATTGATGTAGAATAGCTAATGAAATCACTGTATAGCGTTTTAGCTTTCACATGTAAAATCTATTTGGGAAATGGAGTGTCATAATGATTCAAAAAAATGATATTGTAGATTTAGGTTTAGCAAAAACTTTAGGAATGATTGGTAGTACTTTAGGTATTGTTGCTGCAATGTTCAAGTTTTTGCTGTTTATGATGAATCGTGCTATCGGTTCTGTAGGAGAACTTTTTGGTGTTGATGCCACTGATAACAGTATTTTAACTGCTTCGATTTTTGCACAATTTTTATGTGTTGCCACATTAATTTTAAGTTATTTAATTCATAAAAATCCTAAAGTATTCGGTATTCTTTTAGTCATTGGCGGTGTATTGAATGCTGTGTGGCTTAATGGCTTAGGATTTGGGTCTGGTCTATTAATTCTAATTGCGGGTATTGTCGCTCTTTTAAAAGCAAGCTTTTTCGCTAATTTGAAAAAGAAATATATACAAAACCAACCTATGAATAAAGATTTAGGTTAATCCAAAAAACGACGTACAAAGCGGACTACTACTAACTTTGTACGTCGTTTTTCTATTCTGTTATTGCTACTTCAGCAACATGTGCTTCTGCTGCTTGAATTAGGTCATTTGGTGCCACGCCCATTTGTACACCGCGTTGCCCTGCGCTCACAAATACTTGATCAATATGATTAACGGCTGTATCAATGACTGTTGGGAATTTTGTTTTCATGCCAATTGGTGAACAACCACCACGAATATAGCCTGTCACTTTTTTCAAATCATCGAGTGGCATTAAATTCAATTTTTTCTCGTGCACACTCGCAGCTGCTGCTTTCATATCTAAATGTCCTGAGACTGGGATCACAAACACAAAGTATTCACGTTTGTTGTTGGTTAATACTAATGTTTTAAAGACTTGATCTTCTGTTGCACCGATACGTTCTGCCACTTCGGAACCTTCTATATGTGCGTCATCCACAGTAAATGTGCGCATTTCATATTCAATTTTAGCGCGATCGAGTATGCGCATTGCGTTAGTTTTTTTCACTTTCATCTTTCTGTCACCTCTTACATAAAATCAACGTTCCCATATCTTAGCCGCGACTTCTTCATCAGACGTTGCATGATCAAAGGTCATAAATTGTGCAAGCATGTCGCTATGATCTACGTTTGTTGTTTGTAAAATGCTGTTAGCCACCTGCACAGCATCCGGTTGTACACGTTGAATTGACGTCAACTGTGCCATGTCGAAATAGAAGCCAATCGTTTGTTGGTACGTTTCTGTATCTTCATCTAAAATCAAAATAGGTCGTTGTAAATGTGCGTAATCAAACATCGCTGACGAGTAATCTGTCATCAACGCATCTGCTAACAAATAAAGCTCTTGAATATCTACGAATGCATTGTCAAAGCAATGAACACGTGGGTGGATCGCTTCATATGTTGGATACAAATGTCCTTCATTCGGATGAAGTTTAACAATGACTTCATAATTTGATGGCAATGTTTCTAACAAAGTAACCAAATCTAATTGCGATACACGTTCACGTTCTCCTTGACGCCACGTTGGACAAAATAATATATAACGTTTCTTGACATCTTTCGTAAATAAATATTTTTCTTGAACAGCTGCACGTTCTATTGCGTCGTTCTGGTGGCGTAATAAATAACTGTTACGTGGAGCACCATATGGAAAAATACGTAACGATGAATGTGTATTTAAGTCAAATGCCGATGTCACATATCGCTCATACTGACGTGATGACGCCAATAAGACATCCCACTTCAACATGCGTGGTTTGAATTGTGCTGCTTGACGACGGCGTTCTTCCGGATTCATTAAGTCATTGACCATACGTTTTAACGGAAAACCGTGCCACGTTTGGATGACTTGTTGGTCTTTTTGTTTCGTCAACTTATCCCATAAATTCCCATTAATAATCGCATAACGACATTGATCAAATGCTTGAATATAGTCTCTTGAACCAAAACGGACTGGAATCATACCATACGAACGAATCTCCATATCTACAAACGAATTCGCAGCACTTACGAAAAATGTCGTTTCAGGATGCTGACGTTGAAGTGCTAATGCAATATATTTCGGATCACCGGAAAAGTTCTTACCGTGAAAAGACTCGATAAAAATATAGTCTTGTCTCACGCCATGTTGTCGTTTCAGACGTTTGAAGCGTGCTTCTGTTAATAATACTGCTCGACTTGCACGCTGCGTCCAAACATTATGCGTTACTTTTTTAGGCAGTTTTATTGTGCGCTTAATTTTTCCAGCAATGCGTGTACGTTGCCCTGCCCAATATTGCTGCTTCGCTGATCGTTTAGGTTTCGGTAACGCTGACACTTGGATCTTATGTGTATCAGCCATTTCAGTTGTTTGTGCAATGAGTCGATCTGCATATCCTGCCGTTACAAACTGTGTTTCATACTGCTGTTGATCTTCTTGCTGTTGTGAAGATGAATCAGTCTTTTCAAATACCTTCATCATCGTCTCAAAATCTGTTTCTAAGTCTTTCGCTATAAAGTCGACAGCGTGATACGGTGCATAAATATCATGCAGTACATTGTCATTACCTGGATAAACTAATGCACGCTGACCTTCCGCAAGTGACTCTATAATTGAAAAGCCAAGCGTCTCGTACGGCGATGCCGATAAATAAACATAGTCTTTCGGTAGCACTTCATTGATATGCACATTATTCGTCAACGCATAGTATGTTATAAGTTGCTCGTACAATTCAAGAGCCGGACCGTAACCTTGCAAATATAAATGAATATCCGCGACATCACGTGTATGAACAGCATAACGCATTAACTTCAATGCGTATGAAATATCTTTGACTTCATCTTCAAAGCGTGCTTTCATCACCAAATTTTTATTCTCATTGTGTGATTTTGGTTGCCATGCGATATGCCCAGTATTCACATACATTGGAAAAACATATGGATAGTCATAACGTTCCTTAAAAGCTTCAGCAATCGCAGGTGTACTAACACGAACCGCATCAATCGCTTCTAAAGCAAGGTCCGTTTCCTCTGACAAATAAGCAAGCGGGCCATGTATTTCGCCAAGCGTTATAATATGTGCATCATGTTGTTTTACTTCGCTGGCCATATTAAAGAAACTTTCACGTGTAAAAATGAGCATATCTGTATCCAATAATGATTGAATCCCACGGAATGCGATGACTTGCGCCCCTGCTAACGCACCTTCCTTTGCTTGTTTCAGCGTTTGAAGATGACGTTGTTGAAAGCCGACAAAGTTCACATACGTGACATCATGTCCTGCATCAACGAGCGCTTCGACAAGATTCAAGTTACTCTGTGACGTCCCACCTTTTTGAAAGACATTGTAGCCTAGTACTTTAACGCGCATTACATCCTCGCTCCTCTTGTTCCACATTTTTTCTCATTATACCACCTTCGTACGTGAAGAATATAAAAAAGTGAGACAGAGAAAGGCATCAGTCCTCGCTTCGTCTCACATCTTATAAAGTATTGGTATTACGCTGTCGCACGTTTACGCAATAGTTTTTCAATCATGATAACACCACAACCAATCATCATAAAGAGAATTGACATCAATAGTGGATATTCAATATTCACATCATACAATGCACCGGCAATCAATGGTCCGATAAAGTTCCCCATACTTGTAAAAGTAGAGTTCAATCCACCCGCAAAGCCTTGACGGTTCCCTGCAATATTCGAAAAATAGTTCGTTAACGCTGGGCGTATTAAGTCAAAACCGATAAATACGATAAAGCAAATGAACATGACGTGCCAATAGGAATTCGCAAAAATAAGAAATCCTAAAACGACGGCCGAATAGATTAATGAGTATGTGATGAGTGCTAATTCTTCCAAATAGCGCATCATTTTATCGAATAAAAATACTTGGAAAATCGCCCCTAAAATACCACCGCCTGTAATCGCAATTGAAATATCCGCTGGTTGGAAATCCATTTTATCTGCTGTATACAATGGAAACAGTGTTTCAAATGCTGATAAGCCGAATGCGAGTACTAACGTTAGAATGGCTGGTGTAATAAACTTTTTCACCTGTATTTTTTCAAGTTCAGCCTTTTCAAAGTGTGGGAAGCCTTGTGCTGTTTCGTCTTTAGGTGCTTGAACAAACACTAATGTTCCAAAAAAGGCTAAGACGCCTAATGCCCCGGCAAAGTAGAACGGCATACGATGTGAAATTTCTGCTAGAAAACCGCCAGCACCCGGACCTAGAATAAAGCCGGCTGAAATCACGGCAGACATATAACCGAAATTACGCGCTTTATCTTGCATAGGAGAAAGGTCAGCAATCAGACCGGTAACACCTGGCATAATCATACCCGCACTAAAACCACCTAGTACACGTGATACAAGTAATAATGAAAATAAGTGACTGACTGCAAATAAAAACTCTGAAATACTAAATAGAATCAAGCCGATACAAATAATGAGTTTTTTACCGAGCTTATCTGCTAATACGCCACCGAATGGCGAAATAATCATCTGTGCTAAAGCAAAAGCGGCTACCATGACGCCAAGGTCTGCGCCAGTTAATCCTAAGTCTTTCAAATAAATAGGCAAGACTGGAATCACTAATCCTATTCCTAGAAAGACTAAGAAAATATTCAGATATAAAATAATAAATTGCTTCTTCATACGTACCTCCTTCTTTTTCAGATTTTTAGCATTGGCTTATTATATACTATCCGTATTATTATATAAAGAAGTTAATTTCCAACTCAAATTAATTGTTTGAAACTTGTAATGATGGGCAGAAAAGAGGTTTTTTAGCACGCACTAATGATTATTATACGGAGGCGTTAAAACACTTTTAACCGTATCTCTCCTCATTTTCGATTTCCTCACACAAGTATGTTTTAATAGAAAGTACATAAATATGAAATTATAGGGAGGATTATATATGCATCAATCACCACAAAAAGTCACTTGGCTTGATTTGTGTGCATTTCCAATCTACTTTTTAATCCAGATCTTTTTGCCACTCATTCTTGTGGGTGTATTACTTATTACTCATCAATCATTATCAGAAGGCATACTGATTATGTTCGTGAGCGTTATCACTTCTATTGCGGTGATATTGTTTCTGATTTTAACGCATCGTCGTGGCTTTATGATTCACTACCGCCATGCGTTTAGTGACATTCGCCGTCACATCAAACTCATTCTTTTAACGTACATCGGTTATTTTGTGACGAATGCTGCTTTTATGGCTTTGATGACTCAATTACCTGCGAAATGGCAATTTGAAGAAACAGGCAATCAAGACGCCTTAATGATCTTTTTTGAAGACCCAAAATGGTTACCACTAATGTTTATCGGCATTGTACTGCTAACGCCTGCCACTGAAGAATTATTGTTTCGCCACGTCTTAATTGGGGAACTCGGCAAAAAATTTGGTATTGTGTTTATGAGTATTATATCCGTTGTGGTTTTCGCCCTTTTACATATGCAAGTCGCTCAATCGCCACTTGAAATTGTGCCATACCTTTTAATGGGGGCAATGTTTGTCATTGTTTATGTAAAAAGTGGTTGCAATATTGCGGTTTCTATCGCCATGCACGTATTTAATAACTTCATTGCTTTTATCGCAATTTTATTCCAAATGTAAATAACCTTACACGTTAAAAGACCAAGGGCTGGGACTTAACGACATTGTGCTCTGGGAAACCGATAAACGGTGTCCCAAAAGCAGGATTCTCGGCAGAACTGCCACGATTTCGGCAAAATTTGGGAGCACTACAGAAATCTTATGCACAAGCATTGATTTCGTCGTAGTGCCCCGGCAAGGCTAATTAGATATGTATCAAGCTTGTAAAACGATGATACATATCAAACAGCTACTGCCAATAATGTTAATTGACATTGTAGTGAATACACCGAAAACAAGTTCTAATCTGCTCAAATCCTAAACGCTTTTGTCCCAATCTCTTGGTCTTATTTTTATATTATTCGTGACGTAATGATGCTTTCACACGTGCCACAGATGCTGCTGAATGTGACAGTTGTGCACGTTCATCTTCGTTTAGTGAGACTTCAACAATACGTTCGACACCGTTTGCCCCTAAAATTGTTGGCACACCGATGTACAAATCGTTTAAGCCAAATTGTCCTGTGCAGTATGCGATTGCTGGAATGAGGCGTTTTTGATCGAACAAGATTGCCTCAACCATTTCATAAATAGCTGCTGATGGTGCGTAGTAAGCAGAACCATCCCCGAGTAACTTAACGATTTCCGCCCCACCGTTCCGTGTACGATCGACAATCGCATCAATGTCTTTTTGTGACATCAATTCTGTTAATGGGACACCGTTGACTTGGCTGTGACGTACTAATGGCACCATTGTATCGCCGTGTCCACCTAATACAAGTCCTGTCACATCACTCACTGCAACATCTAATGCTTCTGCGACAAATGTGCTAAAGCGCGCGGTATCTAAGACGCCAGATTGTCCGATAACACGTGAACTTGGGAAGCCAGATGCTTTATACACTGTGTATGTCATCGCATCAACTGGGTTCGTTAATACGATAATTGTACAATCAGGTGAGTATTGAACGATTTTCTTCGTTACATCTACCATAATTTCTTCATTCGTTTGAACAAGATCATCACGACTCATACCCGGTTGACGCGGAATACCTGCTGTTATAACAACAATATCTGAGTCTTTCGTGTCTGCATAGTCAACCGTTGATGACACATTCGTATTAAAACCAAGAATCGAACCACTTTGCAATATATCTAACGCTTTCCCTTTCATCGGTTGTTCGTTTTTATCTCGGTCAACAAGTAGTACATCTGCAATCTCCTGTGTTGCGATAATAAACGCTAAAGTTGCCCCCGTATGCCCTGAGCCAATAATCGATATTTTTTTACGTTTCATCAAAGATTCCCCCTTCACTATCTTTCAACTTCATTATAACACTGTCAATTATAATATTTAACACAAAATTGTAAACGCTTACAGTTGTTGGGTAAAAAATATGCACGCAAGTCGACCTGTCATCACCTACGTGCAAAAAATGTTTTATCTATGTTGAAATAACATGTTTACAAAAAATGCAAAGCCACCTATAACACATGCCGTCAAGAACAATAAGTAGAGCGTTTCTTTCCCATACTTAAGTAAAAATGCGGTGAACATTGCGAGAATGTTGTAAACCATAAACACACAAAAAACTGATACAAACCAAATTGTTAGCGGGGCAAACAACATAATAAGTGCGACAATCACACCAAAAATTAAATAAGGTAACGCAATAACATATAATCTAAAACGATTACGTTGTTGATACTCTTTTTCCGTCATAAATACTGCCTCTTTTCATTCGCATAATCTTTCATTGTTTATGGTATATCATATCCTTGTGCTGCTGTATAGATGTCAAACCATTCTTGATCATGTAATGTCACATTTAATCCTGCAAGTGCGGCATCAATACGGTCTAGACGTTGCGTGCCGAGAATTGGCATAATTGTTGCTGGGTGCTTCGTCAACCAAGCAATCACTATCGCTTCAACCGTTGTGTCATGTGCAGCTGCCACACGTTGTAGTACTGGCAATACACGTTGCGCAACAGCATCATTCTGATCAAATAAACGTCCTCCTGCAAACGGTCCCCACGCCATAATTTTCACTTTATCTTTGTACATATCATCTAACGTACCATCGTGAAATGACTGTAACATGTACGGTGACACTTCAATTTGGTTGACTGCAATGTGAAAACGATCATCTTTTAAGCACTCATTCAACAACTCATATTGCGAACGTCTAAAGTTCGACACGCCAAATGAACGTACTTTTCCTTCATCTACAAGCGATTTTAACGCATCTGTAATCTGACACGGTTTCATTAATGGCGATGGACGATGAATCAGTAACGTATCAACATAGTCGACTTGTAATTGCTGCAACGAACGCTCAACTGAACGTTTAATATGTGCCTCACTCAAGTCGTAACGATGACCGTCATGGTCTGGAAAAATGTTATTCGGCAACACGATGCCACATTTTGTGACGAGTTGGATTTGATCGCGCAATTCAGGTGACAACGCAAGTGCTTCTCCAAAGCGTTGTTCAACCGCATACTTCCCATAAATATCGGCATGATCCATCGTTGTAATACCACGTTCAACGAGTTCATGTAAAAAACGGTTCATCTCTTGCGCGCTCATCTGCCATTCGTCAGCACGAAAAAAGCCATGTATTAAGTTAGAATAGGACACGTGTTGATTGATTTTAATTTTTTTCATTCATTTCACCCTAACGATTAGATTTCTTATCTAAATTGTAACGGAAGTGCTAGCACTTTGCATGTATCTCCTGACTGTTAACCAAATTGCAACAATTCCAGTTTATTTTTTAATGCAGGTTTATCAAGATGTTCACCTATAATCACTAATGTTGTTAGTATGTTGATTTCCCCGACACTTTCTAATGATGGCAAGCCACTCGCGTACTGTAATAGAAACGTCTCATTCGGTTGGTCACGAAATTGAATATACCCTTTCATACGCAAAACTTGATCAGGAACGTTTAAAATAAATTGAATTAACTGCTCACGTGAAACAGGGTGTGTAAAATGATAACTCAACGTATCGTAATGCACGTGTGGCTGTGTGCTTGATAGCATTTGTTCACGCCCTACCCCTGAACCTTGTTGGACGATTTCTTGTGCTTCAGCATACTTCGCGAGTACGATTTGGCTATAAGGTGCCAATTCAGCCACTTGTTGTACAACTTCATCTCGCTGATTTTGATTTTCCAACAAGTCTATTTTATTTAATAAAACTTGTTGACTGGCACGTATTTGATCGTACATCAACGTTTGTGTCGCTTCTGATAACTTCTCTGGTTGTAATAAGCGCAAACTATCTACTAATGTAATTGTTGTTGGGCGCGCAAATAAATGTGCAATCAGGGGATCTTGACATGCAGACAACATTTCAATCGGATTCGCGACACCTGTTGCTTCTATAACAATATGTGTCACACCTTGTTGTGCCAACTGTTGTAACTGCATAACGAGATCATCTTGCAAGTCACAACAAATACAGCCCTGTATCATCGACACAGATAATGCAGTTTCATCCAAAATATGTCCATCTACATCAAAATCACCAAATTCATTGACGATTAATGCTACCTTCTCATTATCTTTTAATATTTTACTCATATACTGATTTAAAAATGTCGTTTTCCCACTGCCAAGGAATCCGCAAACGAGCGTGATTAAAATTTTTTTATTATCCACAAGTATACCTCTCTTAAAATTTTTTATAAATCTGTTATAATATATTTGTTATTTTAGGCTTTCAGCTTGCTAAAGTACAAGCTATCTTCTAAAATAACCGCATGCTATCATTTTACGTTAGCATCATTGTAGCACTAATGAGTCAAACACTCACTGTAATGAGCGGACCATGATCCGTTATAAAGAGAGAAAAAACGGATAAAATGTCTGGAGGAGAAGAAAGATGTCTAATAATCCAATAAAGGAACAAGTATGCTTTAACTTATACAATGCACAAAGACAAGTCAACCGCTTCTATACAAATCAAATTTTCAAAGAGTACAAACTGACTTACCCACAATACTTAGTGTTAAATATTTTATGGGCTGAGTCACCTGTAAACGTAAAAAAGGTAGTGACGTACCTTTCACTGGATACAGGAACTGTCTCTCCTTTGTTGAAACGTATGGAGCAATTAGACTTAATTAGGCGAGAACGTTCAGAAGTTGATCAACGTGAAGTTTTCGTTCATCTTACGGATAAAAGCAAAGCCATGGAAGCACGCTTTTGCGATACACCGAAAGATTTAGCAGAGGCTTCCTCCTTAACGCTCGACGAAATATACGAATTGAATGATTTACTCGAAAAAGTCATTAGTGGATTTAGTGAATCAAACGATGATAAAACGCACTAAGCGTTTCATACAATAGACGTCGTATAAGTCTGTCATAATAGATGCCCGCATTAAAATTTATTTTTAGTGCGGGCATCTTTCATACTTTGGTCTGAATATTTTAGCTACAACAGACAAGTGACATTGTGTTATGCTATGATGTGCAGTGAGATTAATCTAATATAAAGAGGAATTTTTTATGCTATTTATTGAACTTATTAAAGCACTCATCTTAGGTATTGTAGAAGGACTAACAGAGTTTGCACCTGTATCATCAACAGGGCATATGATTTTAGTAGATGACATGTGGTTAAAATCAACGGAATTTTTAGGCTCAGAGTCTGCATTTACATTTAAAGTTGTTATCCAGCTTGGTTCTGTTTTCGCAGCGGCTTGGATTTTCCGTCATAAATATTATGAAATGCTACATATCGGTAAATATGCACCGAAGCATCAAGAAGGTCGCCGTTCAAAACCACGTCGCTTGAAGTTAACACACATTCTTGTCGGGATGATTCCTGCAGGTGTACTCGGATTATTGTTTGATGATTTAATTGAGAAGTATCTATTCAGTATGCCAACTGTGCTGATCGGCTTATTTTTAGGTGCGATTTACATGATTATTGCTGATAGATATAGCCGCAATGTTCGTAACCCTATCAATGTCGATGAAATTTCATACTTCCAAGCATTCGTTATCGGACTTTCACAAGCTGTCGCAATGTGGCCAGGCTTTTCACGTTCAGGTTCAACGATTTCAACTGGGGTACTGATGAAGTTAGATCATAAATCAGCATCGGACTTCACATTTATTATGGCTGTTCCAGTTATGTTAGCAGCGAGTACATTATCAATCGTTAAACATTACAACTACATTGATTTATCGCATATCCCGTTCTATATCATCGGTTTCTTAGCGGCATTTATCGTCGGTTTTATTTCAATCAAATTGTTCTTAAAGCTGATTCAAAATGTAAAATTATTACCATTTGCAATCTACCGCATCGTTCTCGTTGTCGTGATTGCTGTCGTATACTATGTCATTCTATAATCATCCTTTATGACAGAAGCGTCTACATCTTCAATGATGTGGGCGTTTTTTTTATGGCTGTCCATCTTCTGTGGTGGATAGATCATTAAAATAGCTCGGCATATCCATGCGTACAATGTTGATAAGTTATACACAAGGAGTCTCGCAATAGAAACGATTCCTCCATGATTCACATAATACTTCTCTCCTCCCTCTACATTACTACTGTTACACAAGAAATAACGTTTAAATTATGCTACATTGGGTATACATCTATCAATTAAGTAATTTTGGAGGTAATCTTCATGAATAAAAAAGTTAAAATGCTCATCAATGTACTTCCTGTTTTTCTCGTACCACTTATTCTCGAACGCCAAAAATTTAAAAAACATCCTGATGTTCAAAAAACTGTTGCTACGTCTAAAACAGTTGCAAAACAAACAGGCCGTGCTGCAACACAAGTCAAAACAAGTGTTGCCAATCATTCACAACAATTGAAGTCACGAATTAAAGCGAAAAAAGTACGCCATGACTACAAAAAAGCTGTGAAACAAGCTGAGGCTGAACAACGCGCGATGCATCCTGATAATGTGCATGCACGTGGTAACGAGCTCGCGAAACAAAATAGCAAAAATGTCAAAAAACTCGATAAAAAATTACAAAAAGCGATCGACAAACGTCATAAAGCTGAAGAAAAAGCACAAGCACATCGCCAAAAAGTAATGAAAAAAGAAATGGCGCGTATGCAAAAACATGCCAAACAAGTAGGCTTTGTACCAAGTACGATTGATCCAGATGTCGAAGCGCACGGCGAAAAACTTGCGAAACAGAATAAAAAAGGCATTAACAAAATGGATAAGAAGCTACAAAAAGCGATTGCCAAACGACACAAAATTGAAGACAAGATGCGTGAGAAACGTCAAAAAGTGATGAAGAAGCAATTGCATGCTTTGAAAAAACAAGAAGCAACTAAAACACCAAAAGATACTACCCAATCAAAACATGATACACAACGTATTAAGACGTTATCTGACCGTCATGATACAAAAGATACAACATATCGAAATGATCAAATACACAATGAGTCACCGGATTTATAAGCGTATGAAGACACGCATATTAGTGGATGGAGATGCCTGCCCTGTTGTTGACACAATCGTCGAAGTCTCAGCAAAAGCAGGTGTCTCTGTTTTATTATTCCGTAGTTATGATCATTTTTCGTATCAAGTGTATCCGGATCATGTGCAAATAAAATATATTGATGGTGGGCGCGATGCTGTCGACTTCGCCCTTTTACATGCAACGCAACATACAGATATTGTTGTGACGCAAGATTATGGTTTGGCAAGTTTAGCTTTAAGCAAAGCCGCCTATGTCATCCATCACACAGGCTATCAATATACGACAGAAAATATTGAACAGTTACTGTTACAACGCTTTTATCATCAACAAGAACGCCATGCGACGAAACGCTACGGCAAAGGGCCTAAGCCGTTCACGCAACCACAACGTCTCAAATTCCAAAAAAGATTATCGCAACTTTTAGCACACATATAACTTGATAAGTCTCAAACCGTGATACATTATAAAAGTATAGGGTTAACAAAGATAGGTGAGACACATATGCGACATGAATTGAAACCTTTCGTGAATAAGAAAATGACTGTTCAAGGGGTCGTTACCAAAGTTTTTATTAAGCATAAAATCTATATGAATGAACCATATAAACGTATTGTTCGTATTCTTTTAAGAAATGTGAAGATTGGTGGGGTACAACTCGATCATATATGGCTTTATGAGCGTAAAAAGAATTATGAATACTTTCAGTCGTTAATTGGTGAGGAAGTCAAATTCAAAGCAGTCATCACCCCCTATGTTAAAAAGAAGAACGGTCTGTTTATCGAGGATTACGGCATTACAAAACAATCTAAAGTGTTGCCTGTCGATCTCTATCAAAAGAAAATGGAACAAATGCATAAACTGAACCGTTCAAATGACGTTATAGAAGACAACATAAACAAAGGAGCAGATTTTATGACGATTAAACGAATTGCTGTCTATTGTGGGGCAAGTAAAGGGAAAGATCCACAATATGTTGAAGCTGCTTATGCACTCGGAAAATACTTTGCAGAACAAGACATTGAACTTGTTTTCGGTGCAGGTTCTGTCGGTATTATGGGTGCCATTCAAGACGGTGTGCTTGATCATGGTGGAAAAGCTATCGGTGTCATGCCTAAGTTACTGGATGAGCGCGAAATTACAAGTCAAAAAGTATCTGAATTGATTCTCGTCGATTCAATGCATGAACGTAAACAAAAAATGTCTGAATTAGCAGATGCCTTTGTCATTGCACCAGGTGGCGCAGGATCGCTCGAAGAATTTTTTGAAGTATACAGTTGGGCGCAGATCGGGTTGCATCAAAAGCCAATCGGTATTTACAACATCAACCGTTTTTATGACCCATTGCAACAACTCATTCAACATATGATTGATGAAGGCTTTATCGATGCAAAATATAAAAACCTTGCGCAGTTATTTGATACACCAGATGCACTGCTTTTCGGTTTATCTCAAGCAGAGCCTATCTCAACGCGTACATACGATTAATATATAATGACCGAGCCCCTGAAATATTGTGGACTCGGTCTTTTTTATGATGATTGCTGCGATTTAGTTAAATCAATGTGATAACGTACTTGTCTTTTTAACGGATGTTGTAAACCTAAATGTCGATTTTCAAACTTGTCATAGCGTGTCATTCCTATCTTTTCCATAACACGAATAGAGGCGAGATTTTGTTCAGCCGCAATCGCATAGACTTCTTCAATCCCTTGTTGTTGTGCATAGTTTAACACTGCAATCGCACCCTCTGTGGCAATCCCATTATTCCAAACGTCCGGCATTAAACGCCAACCAATTTCATAAAATGGTAAGTCGCGAAATGGATAGTCATTCGTTTTCGGTAAATAATTGAGACCAATCAGACCAATCCATTCCTTTGTTGCTTTCAGTTCTACAGCAAATAAACCAATATGATGCGTCTCTAAATAAGCTTTCATCGGTGTAAAAACTTTTGCCGTTCTTTGATGGCTTAGAATACTTGGAAAAAACTGGCGTACTTGCCGATTGGCGTTTAATCGTTGGAGTAGCGGTAAGTCTGTGTCTTGCCAACTTCGCAATCGCAGTCGTGCTGTTTCGATATAAACCATCATGCTGTCGCCCCCTTTCTACACACCTTTCATCGCCTATATGTCCATAACAAAAAGCGCCCTAGAGCACGGTTAGCTGTAGAACGCTTGTGTTGCATATTGTTTATGCTCTTGAAATATAACTGATTAACTGAATCTTTACTGGTACTTCTTTCAAACGTTCTTTGTTATAGTTTTTCACAACGGTAAAGACGGCATCAATATAGTCATTGCGATGTTTCAAACGATAAGTTGCATTATAAGTTTCCCAATCATGAGAAAAGTTTGGTTTTAATGCAATCACGCGATCAAGTTCTCCTGTTGAATCAATTAATTCATAACCTGTAATATTTTCAAGTTCTCTGCCTAATGTGATCAGTGACATTTCACGGCCTTCTAATAGTGCAAATTCTTTTTCATACATCGTCTGTTCCTCTTTTCTCTTCATTCGATTCTTCGTTATTTTCACAATACCCTACGCATTAGTACATCAAACGCTTGCGACTAACACATCTTGCAGGTAATTACTGTTCATTTTTTTGTGGTGTTTGAGCACCTTGTGTATCATCTTTATGATTCGATGATGCATTCGTATTTGCTGATGTTTCCTTTGTCTCATCTGAGCTATCAGAGCTATCAGACTTATCAGACTGGCTTGATGCTTGCTGAATTTTCTTTTCTGCCGCATGTATTTGATCATCCAGCTTATTACTCTGTTCTTTAAGTTTTTTATTTTCTTCTTTCAACAGTTTCTGTTCTTTTTCTAATGATTGGATTTGATCTTGCAACTTCGCTTTCTCGCTTTTGCCACAGCCAGTTAATACGAGCATAGCCATCAGCATGATTACGCCTAATTTTTTCATCATTTTCTCTCCAATATGTCTATTGCTATTATTCTATTTTAACATGACTGTCACATACACGTATAGAAATCTAAAATATTGAAAACCAACTTTCTTGCATCCTACATAGACTATATATTGATTTATGAACATAAAGTCGTCATAATAGTATCTGTTTACAAGCCCGCTATCAATTAAGGGAAGTGCTGATTATGAAAACAACGAACGAACTAATGAAAGAAAATAATGTGAAGTCATTGCGTCTAAACAATACCGATCGTCAAATTTTTGAAGGCTATATGACATACGTCCGTGCGGATATGCGTGTGAATGCGTATGATTCTGAAAAAGTGTTGCAAGAAATTTTAACACATCTACTCAAGGCGGAAAATAAAGGTATGCATGCGATGGACTTTTTCAATCACGATCCGAAACGTCATGCCGACCAAACGATTAAAGCGTTGCCGAACCATACGTTTATTAATATTTGTCACTATATCTACCAACATATTGTATTTTTGTTAGGCCTATTTTGCTTTTTAAAAGGATTTCTCGGATTCTTTATTAACGATACACGTGTATTCATTTACACTTTCCCGTTAACATTGCTCACAGGTCTATTCATTATTTTTCTCTTTGTCTGGGCATGTTTTAAAATGGTGCAGCTTCAAGCGTTTCAATATTCACGCTTAGCTTGGCTCGTCGGCTATTTAGTACTGATTAGCTTAATCATCTTGATGTTCCAAATCTTTTTCTTTCCACAACAAATGTTTCAATTTGGGCCGTACGTTCATATTAGCAATTGGGCATTTGTGCTCGTTTCATTTGTTATTTTACCTATCGGGCTCTACTTAAACAGTCGACAACAAGAAAGTAGCCGTGCATCATGGCGCTAAAACAAAAAGGATAGCCAAGACCCTAAACTGGACCCTATAGATTAGACACTAAAAAAAGAGTGTCGGTCTATAGGGTTATTTTAATGTATAATTTGAGTAACTACTCTAATGACTGAGAGGTGCAAATTGATGAG
>NZ_JXWY01000047.1 GCF_000934465.1 Staphylococcus microti
GAATAATAGATACTTTCGCAATTGCATCCACTGTGTGTCCATTAGAAATACCAACATTACTTAAATACACATACGCTTCCGGTGTATTATTATCAAGCGTAATAAAGTTACCGGAATACGCAACAATACCACTACCGTTATTTACAGCAAGTGATTTTTTCGTAATCATACCATCTGGATTCACTAAAAACGCATATGATTTACTTTTGCCTTCTACAAATTTAGGCGAGAAGTTAATATTACCCGGTGCTAACGATGTTGATGGGTCATCAAGCTTTTGAACTAAATCGCCTGTGTAGTCGATAATTTTACCTGAATAGTCTTCAACGGCACGTGTTGTTCCCGCACTACGAAAAGCAGAACGGAATGTTGTACCGC
>NZ_JXWY01000048.1 GCF_000934465.1 Staphylococcus microti
CTTCAACGGCACGTGTTGTTCCCGCACTACGAAAAGCAGAACGGAATGTTGTACCGCTTGTTGCCGTTGCGTATTCTTTGTTTTTCTCTAATTCTTCAGAAAGCGCAACTGCCGCATCGTAACGCGTTTCCGGCACTACTGTCTCTGCTGATGTAATCACAGGTGTATCCGATTGCCAGTTGATGCAGGTGATTCCGTCGACGTAACATCTTGTGATACGTCACTTTCAACTGCTGTCGTTGTTTCATTACTTACTGTTTTTGCAGTTTCTGTTGCAGGTTCAACATCTTGCGTAGATTCTGATTGTACTTCTGCCACTTTTTCAGTTTCTGTAGATACGTTTGCCACTTCTTCTGTTGCTGAATCATCTTCTACTGCTGTTTCTGCCTCAGTTGTTGCCGTCTCAGTTTCAGTACCTTCTGGTGTCACTTCTGTTTCCGATGCTGCTTCTGTCGTTTCAGTTGTCGGCACTTCTGTATTTTCTACCGCTAATTCTTCTGATTGTGTTTCAGCTGGATCTGTATTTGCTTCCCAGATTGACTTTCTGTTGTCGCTTCGCTTGTCGTATCTTCAGCTGCTTGTGCATCATTATTCACACCAAATAAGAGTGTTGCACCGATAAGCAGTGACGCTGTCCCAACTGTCATCTTCCTAATCGAATATTTGTTTAAACAATTAGATAAAAACCCATTTCTATTATCCATTAATTATTAAACCTCCTGTAATTTGAAATACAAATTAATTATATATTTTTTATTCAAAAAAATTCTATAATTGTTTTTGGACAAAGTAAACTTATATTATTATATTTTTATGAAATTTTATAAATATTTTATAAAAAACAAAAGTTTGATAGTTTTATGGGTGATAAGGAATATATATGTTTTTGATTACGGATATGTAAAATACAAATGTTGTGCCGTGTAATCGATGATAGTTATCATTTCTTATCAAAGCTAAGAAAAAGTGAAATTGAAGAAAGACTTTAGCTATTATTAATGGTAATGAAGACTCTCGCTTGATTTCATGAATAATTTTTCTGTGATTAACTTATCTTCTAATAGTTGTGCCCTTAAACCAACATAAAGAACATGCAAGAACTCAATCATATGTGGTTTCACTCTAAAATGATTGATTGTTCTGTATGAAAGTGTTTAACGTGCAATCCACATCATTCGACAACTATTTTCAAGTAGAAACTCAATTCTTCTTCCTGAAAAAAACAGAGTGTGCATAGCTATATAAAATTATTTTTAACATCATTTTAGGGTGGTAGGACGACGAACCTCTATGATTGTAATATTGATTGAAAGTTTCTTGGTAAATAGACCCAACGAGCTTATTGATAATAGATGCGATATCATTTTCTAGGAAAAATTTCAGTTTCTATTGGTAGTGTGAATTAATATATTATATTTTTTATATATTAAAATTGCCCTTTTTTTATTTTTGTGTCTATTAACAATTATAAAAGAAGTTTTATATATAACA
>NZ_JXWY01000049.1 GCF_000934465.1 Staphylococcus microti
TATTCACTCGGTTTTTGCTTGGTAAAATCATTTATACTTACTTATCTAGTTTTCAATGTACAAGACAATTTGATTGGCAATCGCTCGCATTCTGCTTCATCATTTCACAATCGCTCGATTACTTACCCATAGTAAGCGCACTCGCTCTTGTTCATGATTCATTGACTGACAAGCGTTTTCAATTCAAATTTTAATTTTGAATCCTCAAATAATGAGCATTCAAAACTGAATACAATATGTCACGTTAATCCGCTTATCACCTAAAGGTGATATTCCGTAT
>NZ_JXWY01000050.1 GCF_000934465.1 Staphylococcus microti
TATCTAAGTGTTTTAGTAGAAAAAGACACAAAGACATGGGTGGAGTTTTTGTGGGACGTATGAAAGAATTAAGATAAACAAAGATTTTTGAGAAGGTTTCTTACATAAAGGGAATTTTCAGGCTAATACTAAGAAATGAAATTCTTACTATTTAAATTTTTTACGTTTTCATTTTATTACAAAAACTTGTTGTTTTCTTCTTTATGTTGATTATTATGGTTAATT
>NZ_JXWY01000051.1 GCF_000934465.1 Staphylococcus microti
CCCTGTATGTTTATATTGTTTTAGTAGTCTAAACATATTTTTCGAATAAGTGGATTTAAGATGCGTCATTTCTTTTAATTCAAACTTAGTAAAATCTGCAGTGATTTCATTTAAAATATGTTTTAATTTAGGATTAATACTAACAGTTAATTCTCTTAATTCTACATCAACCTCATATCCTGTAAATAACACAAATTTTTTAAATGATAAACCACTTCTCTCAGTATAAGTTAAACCTAGCATCTTATCATAAACATTTTCTAAATCCTTAACAAATCTCTTTTGAGAACGATGATAATAATTACTTAAGTGACGTAACTCTTCAAAAGGAAGGGTTAATTCTTTGATATCTTTTTCCTTTAACTTATTACAAAGCGTAAAAAAAATATCAATTTCCGTGCTTGTGAATTTACGCAAGGGAACTAAATTCAAATCGTTTTGATAAACAACAGTTTC
>NZ_JXWY01000052.1 GCF_000934465.1 Staphylococcus microti
TATTATTAATGATAGTATCAATGTCTGATAAGAAACTGCTCTTTCGACCAGCAATACCCTTACAATCTGACTTTACAGTTTCAATATAGCTATCAAATTTTCCTCTAGCATCACCTGCCAGCCACTAACTTCTGAACTAACACCCGAAACAGTATCCGTCGTTTCTCCTGATGATACTGACTCTTTAAAAGCTTTCAATGCTTTAATTCGTTCTTTATAATCTAT
>NZ_JXWY01000053.1 GCF_000934465.1 Staphylococcus microti
GTTAAAAAAATTAAACAAATCAGAAGAAAAATGAAATAATAAATTGACAGCGTTTTCATATGCGTGTATTATAAATAGCAAGTTAATATAAGAATAGAGACTAAGAGATTTCTGCGTTCGTATTATATCTATTTGGTGTAGTGCGTGTTGTAGTTGTCTCTTTTTTGCTAACAGGAGGTAAAAGAATGAATATTTATTTAGCAGAATTTTTTGGGACAGCCCTTTTACTCTTAATGGGCGGTGGCGTGGTTGCCAACGTCGTGTTAAAAAAATCGAAAGGTGAAGCCGCAGACTGGATCGTTATCGCTGTCGGTTGGGGACTTGCCGTAACACTAGGTGTTTACGCCGTTGGTCAGTTCTCAGGTGCGCACTTAAACCCTGCAGTGACGATTGCCTTTGCAATGACTGGTGATTTTCCTTGGTCACAAGTACCTGGATACATCGTTGCGCAAATGCTCGGTGCGATTGTCGGTGCGACATTGACATGGTTAACGTACTTACCACATTGGCGTGCAACAGACGATCAAGGTGCGAAGTTAGGTGTGTTCTCAACAGCACCTGGTATTCGTAACTACATGGCAAACTTCTTAACTGAGATTATCGGGACAGCTATTTTAATCGCAGGATTACTTTTCATCGGCGCAAACAAATTCACAGATGGTTTAAATCCACTTATCGTCGGTGCATTAATCGTTGCCATTGGTGTGAGCTTAGGTGGTTCAACTGGTTATGCGATCAACCCAGCTCGTGACTTAGGTCCACGTATTGCACATGCGATTTTGCCGATTCACAACAAAGGTAACAGCGACTGGTCATATGCCATTGTACCTGTATTAGGACCAATTGTTGGTGGTATGTTAGGTGCAGTTGTGTACCGTCTTGTATTTGAAGGGACATTCGACGTTTGGACAATTGTAACGCTTGTACTTGTCGCATGTACATTAGTACTCGGTCAAGTGATGAATGCGAAATCTTCAAGAGATGACATCGCAAAAATTTAATTTTAAAATAATAGATAAATACGAATGCGTTTGGGAGGCATCATATTATGGGAAAATATATTTTAGCAATCGACCAAGGAACAACAAGTTCAAGAGCGATTTTATTTGATGAAAAAGGTGAAATTTGCGGTATCTCACAACGAGAATTCAAGCAACATTTCCCAAAATCAGGCTGGGTAGAGCACGATGCGAATGAAATTTGGACATCTGTCATTTCAGTAATGGCTGCCGTTTTAAATGAAAACGACATTTCAGCTTCAGAAGTTGCAAGTATCGGTATCACAAACCAACGTGAAACAACTGTTGTGTGGGATAAGCACACAGGTCGTCCAATTTACCATGCAATTGTTTGGCAATCACGTCAAACACAACACATTTGTGAACAGTTGAAAAAAGATGGTCATGAACCTTTATTCCGTCAAAAAACAGGCTTATTGTTAGATCCATACTTCTCTGGAACAAAAGTGAAATGGATTCTTGACGAAGTAGAAGGTGCACGTGAAAAAGCAGAAAACGGCGACCTACTATTCGGTACAATTGATACATGGCTTGTTTGGAAATTATCAGGCGGACAAGCACACGTAACAGACTATTCAAATGCGAGCCGTACGTTAATGTACAACATTCACGACTTGAAATGGGACGATGAATTACTTGAGCTGTTAGATGTCCCTAAAAACATGTTACCTGAAGTACGTCCATCAAGTGAAGTGTACTGTGAAACAAAAGATTATCACTTCTTTGGTCAAAATGTACCAATTGCAGGTATTGCAGGTGACCAACAAGCTGCGTTATTCGGTCAAGCATGTTTTGAACGTGGTGACGTGAAAAACACATACGGTACAGGTGGCTTTATGTTAATGAACACTGGTGAAGAAGCGGTTATTTCAGATCATGGTTTATTAACAACAATCGCTTACGGTATCGATGGTAAAGTGCATTATGCGTTAGAAGGTTCTATCTTCGTAGCCGGTTCAGCAATTCAATGGTTACGCGACGGTTTACGCATGATTCAATCAGCACCACAATCAGAAGACTATGCGACACGTGTAGACGGTAGTGACGGTGTATATGTCGTACCAGCATTCGTTGGTCTTGGTACACCATATTGGGATTCAGAAGCACGCGGTGCGATCTTCGGTTTAACACGCGGAACGAAAAAAGAACACTTTATTCGTGCGACATTAGAATCACTTTGCTATCAAACACGCGATGTAATTGAAGCAATGGCACAAGATTCTGGTATAGATGTAAACGGCTTACGTGTAGACGGTGGTGCCGTACAAAATAATTTCTTAATGCAGTTCCAAGCAGACTTATTAAACATCGAAGTAGAACGTCCTGAAGTAAGTGAAACAACAGCGCTAGGTGCAGCTTACTTAGCAGGTATCGCGACAGGATTCTGGAAAGACCAATCACATGTCAGCAATCATTGGAAACTTGAAAAAGCGTTCAATCCGGAAATGCCTGAAGAAAAACGCGAGAAGTTATACAAAGGTTGGAAAAAAGCAGTTGAAGCAACACAAGTATTCAAGTTAGACGAAGCGTAATAACTGTGATATACTAAACGTAAGTTAATAAAAGCACACGAGATGAAGAGAGATTTTTCGTACAACTTTAAATAAGTCTGTAGGAGGAGTCTCTCTTTTTTATACAATTAGGAGGTAGTTAGTATGGGTTTATCAACATTAAAGCGTCATTCAGTGAAAGAAAATATGAAAAAAGATATGTATGATTTAGTCGTTGTCGGTGGCGGTATTACAGGGGCAGGTATCGCACTTGACGCATCAGCGCGTGGCATGAAAGTTGCACTCGTTGAAATGCAAGACTTTGCACAAGGAACAAGCTCACGTTCAACAAAATTAGTTCATGGTGGTTTACGTTACTTAAAACAATTCCAAGTCGGCGTTGTAGCTGAAACAGGGAAAGAACGTGCGATTGTTTATGAAAATGGACCACACGTAACAACACCAGAATGGATGCTACTTCCTATGCATAAAGGCGGTACATTCGGCAAATTCTCAACATCTATCGGTTTAGGTGTGTACGACCGCCTTGCAGGTGTTAAAAAATCAGAACGTAAAAAAATGTTAAGTAAGCAACAAACAATGGATAAAGAACCTTTAGTGAAACAAGAAGGACTTAAAGGTGGCGGTTACTATGTTGAGTACCGTACAGATGATGCACGTTTAACAATCGAAGTCATGAAAAAAGCAGCAGAACAAGGTGCTGACATTATCAACTATGCAAAAGTAACAAACTTTATTTACGACAACAAAGAACAAGTTAAAGGTGTTACTGTTACAGATATGTTAGAAAACGACACATTTGAAATCAGTGCGAAAAAAGTTGTCAATGCGACAGGACCTTGGGTAGATGAAGTGCGTCGTGCAGACTACTCTAAAAACAACAAACAGTTACGTTTAACTAAAGGGGTACACGTGGTTATCGACCAATCTAAATTCCCATTACAACAAGCCGTTTATTTTGATACAGAAAATGACGGTCGTATGATTTTCGCCATTCCTCGTGATGGTAAAGCGTACGTGGGGACTACAGATACATTCTATGATAACGACAAAGCAAGCCCACAAGTGAACCAAGAAGACCGCGATTATTTAATCGACGCGATCAACTATATGTTCCCAACAGTGAATGTGACAGATAGTGATATCGAATCAACATGGGCAGGTATCCGTCCGTTAATCCTTGAAGAAGGTAAAGATCCATCAGAAATTTCACGTAAAGACGAAGTATGGGAAGGTAAATCAGGTCTTCTTACAATCGCTGGTGGTAAGTTAACAGGTTACCGTCACATGGCAGAAGATATTATGAACTTAGTTGAAAAACGCTTAAAACAAGAATATGGCGATAAATTCAAAGCTGTGAATACAAAACAGATTGCGATTTCTGGCGGTGACGTAGGCGGTAGCGCAAACTTTGAAAACTTCGTCCAAGAAAAAGTTGAAGCGGCACGTAAATTCAACCTTGATCCAGAACTTGCAGAATTCTTTGCACGTCGTTACGGTTCTAACGTAGACACTATTTTTGAAATTGCACAAGCAGCACAACATCAAAATACAGGTTTACCACTACAAGTATATGTTGAACTTGTGTATGGCGTACAAAACGAACTTGTTGTGAAACCAACAGACTTCTTCGTGCGTCGTACTGGCGATATTTACTTTAATATCGACGCAGTTATTCAATACAAAGATGCGGCTATTGAGGTACTTGCAGACTTAGTTGGTTACGATGAAAATACAAAAGCACAATACAAAGCAGAACTTGAACAAGCAATCGACGAAGCACGTTTTGGTCAACATCAACCAGCAGAAGCGTAATACACAATGAATTGTTTACAATAAATAGATAGACCATTGGCTTGTCAGTCATACATGAACGTATCACTGTTCATGTGTACTGACGGCTAATGGTTTTTTATTTTTATCTTATTTTATGTAAGCTACGTAGACGATGTGATACGAATATTTTGTATATACATTTTCGGGCTCATGAACAATAATAAGGCATGAATGAAACGATAAAGGTAGAAAGGGTCTAAACATTACGAAATTGTCGATTCAGTCCACTATGACGCGAATGCTTATGGTAAAGTAAAGATAATAACAATGAACGAAAGGTGTCGTGATAAGATGGTCAAACATGAAACGATGAAAATGACAATGACAGATGGCACGATGTTGGAAACAAAAGTCGATCGTGCAGATAGAGAAGTAGTCGGTATCATCCATATTTTTCATGGTATGGCGGAACATATGGATCGCTATGAACCGCTTGTGAACAAGCTGAATACCCGCGGTTATCATGTCATACGGCACAATCATCGTGGCCATGGGAAAGAGATTGATAGTATTCGTGGTCATTTTGATTCAATTGCACAAGTCGTCAAAGATGCATATGAAGTCCAAACGACATTGCGTGGTGACTTAGGACAGCATTTACCTTGTATCGTACTGGGTCATTCAATGGGTTCTATTATTGCACGCCAATTTGCTGAAACATATCCAGATGCACTACAAGGGCTTATTTTGAGCGGTACAGGCTACTTTCCAAAATGGCAAGGTTATCCTTCATATATTGCACTTAATGTCATTACAAAAATATGCGGTCCAACAAAACGACTCGGTTGGGTCAATCAACTCGTGACAGGACGATTTAATAAACAATTTAAACCATTAAGAACGCCGAGCGATTGGATTAGTTCAGATGATCAATGGGTCGATACTTATATTAAAGATGAATATTCAGGCTTTCTCGTGTCCAATCAACTCGTGTATAGTGTCACACGCAGCATGATGAAAACAGGAGAACTTAAAAATATTCAACGTATGAATAAAAATGTACCCGTACTACTCGTCTCAGGAAAAGACGATCCGTTTGGTGAAAATGGTAAAGGTATCCATCGTTTAGCACGTCAGCTGAAAAAAGGTGGCATTGAACATATTACCGTACAATTATATCCACATAAACGGCATGAAGTTTTATTTGAAAAAGACTATGAAAACGTGTGGAAACATTTATTAGACTGGATGAGTCGTCAAATTATACAAAAAACAAAAGTGAGTGAAGTACATGAGCAAAAATAAGCCATTTCTTGTCGTAATTGTTGGACCGACTGCGAGTGGTAAGACGGCATTGAGCATAGAATTAGCCAAAGCCATTGATGGAGAAGTAATCAGTGGCGATTCCATGCAAGTATATAAAGGGATGGACATTGGCACAGCGAAAATTACTGAAGCTGAAATGGAAGGCATACCGCATCATTTGATTGATATTTTAAATCCAGATGAAACATTTTCAGCGTATGATTTTCAGCAGCGTGTGAAACCTTTAATTGATGATATCACAGCACGTGGGAAAGTCCCGATTATTGCTGGAGGCACAGGTTTGTACATACAATCTGTTATTTACGATTATCGTTTTGATGATGAGTCGGTATCACCTGAACAAACGCAAAAAGTACAGGCACAAATGGACAAATTGGCAGCTTATTCAAACGAAGAGCTGCATGCGTATCTCGGCACATTTGACCCGCAATCACAAGAAGCGATTCATCCGAATAATCGTCAAAGAGTTGAACGTGCCATCGTCTACTACTTAAAAACAAAAAAAGTTATGAGTAATCGCAAGAAAAGTACCCAGTTAACAGAAAATTATGATACATTAATAGCAGGGATAGAAATGTCGCGCGAAACATTATATAGAAGAATAAACAGTCGTGTTGACATCATGTTGTCTCAAGGTTTATTGGATGAAGTGCAAGAACTTATTGATCAGGGATATGCATCTTGTCAAAGTATGCAAGCAATCGGTTATAAGGAAATGATCCCTGTCATTACAGATGGAATGGATGTTGAACTTGCCACTGAGCAGCTAAAGCAACATTCACGTAACTATGCAAAAAGACAGATGACCTGGTTCAAAAACAAATTAAATGTTCATTGGTTAGATAGAGAGAAGATGTCACTTACTTCAATGTTATCTGAGCTCACAACCCAAATAAACAAAAGGAGATATGAAAATGGTTGAGAAAAGAAACATTCAAGATGAGTACCTTGAAACTTTCAAAAATGAGGAGAAAGAATTGACAGTCTTTTTAACAAATGGCTTTCAATTACGTGGCACATTACATGACTATGATAAATATGTCATTGATTTTCTCTCACAAGATCGACATCATCTGATTTATAAACACGCAATTAGCACGTTTGTAGAAGGGGCACAGTAATCTTGAGATAAGGTGTGTGGAAATGCTGTTACACAACATAACCACACAAACGAATTGTTGAATATGGATTAAACAGAGCATTGATGTATTAATCGTAAAACGTCGTACCGTCGAGTGGTATGGCGTTTTAATTTGGACATAAAAAGCAGCACACTTTATCCGAAAAGTTGGGATAAAACGCACTGCTACAAAGCATCTACCATTAAGTAACGCATCACATTATAATAGCTTCTCAATGGCATCTTTAATCTTTTCGGGTGGTTTTTGTGGAGAATAACGATGAATCACATTGCCGTCACGATCAACTAAAAACTTCGTGAAGTTCCATTTTATATTCTCGCTGAACAAGCCAGATTGTTGTGCTTTAAGATGTTTGAAAAGCGGGTGGGCTTGATCACCGTTGACCTCGATTTTCTCATGCATTGGGAAAGTGACACCATAGTTTAATTTACAGTTCGTTTCAGCTTCTTGACCAGTACCTGGTTCTTGTTTACCAAACTGGTTACATGGGAAGCCTAAAACTGTAAATCCTTTGTCATGATACGCTTCATACAATGCTTGTAATCCCCCGAATTGTGACGTGAAACCACATTCACTTGCTGTATTAACAATGAGTAAGACGTCACCTTGATACTGTGCAAGTGGATAGGTTGTCCCATCAGTCTTTGTGACTTCGATATCATATATACTCATAACAACCACTCCTTTACTACTAATATAGCATATTCAAGGTATATAGTCTTACAAGGCACACTGTGTTACAATAAAGATTACTATGTCAGAAGAACGAATGGTGATATGATGCAAAATCAACAACCGTATACAACAGAAAAAGCCCGTGAAAAAGCAGTTTTAGTTGGGGTGGATCTCTATCAATCAGACTATGATTTTGAAAGTACGATGACCGAGTTAGATGCTTTAGCCAATACGTGTGAACTAGACGTCAAAGGGGCTTTTTCACAGCGCAAAAACTTTATGGATCAACGTTATTATGTCGGTAAAGGCAAGTTGCAAGAAATAGAAGACTTTATTGATTTCCATGATATTGACGTGCTTATAACCAATGATGAACTAACGACAGCACAGTCGAAAAATTTAAATCAGACGCTAGGCATTAAAATTATTGATCGAACGCAGTTAATTCTTGAAATCTTTGCATTGCGCGCGAAAAGTCGAGAAGGGCAACTCCAAGTAGAATACGCCCAGTTAGACTATCTACTGCCACGTTTAATGGGGCACGGGAAAAGCTTGTCACGTTTAGGCGGCGGTATTGGGACACGTGGCCCGGGTGAAACAAAGCTAGAAACAGATCGTCGTCATATTCGTACACGTATGACTGAAATACGACGTAAACTGTCGGAAGTATCTGCACACCGTGAGCGTTATCGTCAAAAACGAGATCAACATGATGTCTTTCAAATCGCATTAGTTGGCTATACGAATGCAGGGAAATCTTCATGGTTTAATACACTTACAGATGCCGGTACTTACGAAAAAGATCAACTTTTTGCGACATTAGATCCGAAAACAAGACAATTGAAGCTGAACGATGGATTTGAAGTTGTGATTTCAGATACAGTTGGGTTTATTCAAAAACTGCCAACGACATTGATTGAAGCATTTAAATCAACCTTAGAAGAAGCAAAACGTGCAGATCTTTTATTACACGTTGTAGATGCAAGTCATGTTGATTATAAGTCGCAGTATGACACTGTGAATGACTTGATTAAGACGTTAGACATGGAACATATCCCACAAATCGTGTTATTCAATAAGCGAGATTTACATACAGGAGAATTACCGGTTACAAACAAACCCATGGTCTTTGTATCAGCGAAAGACCAAGCAGATATTGAAAAAGTAAAATCTACTTTGTTAACACAAATGAAACAACAAATGGCGTACTATGAAACAGAAGTACCTAGCCATCAAGCCAATAGATTATACGATTTGAAACAACATACGTTAATCACACGATTAGAATTTGATGAAACGACTGAAAATTATAGAGTTGAAGGATATAAAAAATATAGAAAGTAGCGGAATGATGAACGACTTAACACAGATTATTGAAGAAGTAGAACAAATATTAGCACCCTATTTTAAAGAAATAGAAGCACGTGCCTATGACAATCAAGCGAAAGTATTGGACGCTTTTCATAAAGTGAGAATTTCCGAGTCTGACTTACTCGGTACGACTGGTTATGGTTACGACGACTTTGGTAGAGACCATTTAGAAGCAGTTTACGCAGAAACATTTAAAGCAGAAGATGCCCTAGTCCGACCCCAAATTATTTCAGGTACACATGCGATTACCGTTGCCTTACAAAGTTTGTTAAAACCAGGTGACGAGTTAATGTATATTACAGGAAGTCCTTACGACACGTTATTAGAAGTAATTGGTGTCAACGGTTCAGGCATTGAAAGTTTGAAAGAATATGGCGTGAGCTATCGTGAAGTACCTTTAAATAAAGGGGAAATTGACGTTGAAGCAGTGATTGAAGCGGTTCACTCACAAACAAAAGTCATCGCCATTCAACGTTCAAAAGGCTATGATCAAAGACCTTCTATTACAGTGGGCGAAATTGAAAACGCGATTCAACAAATTAAAGCGGTTCACTCAGAACTTATCGTCTTTGTAGACAACTGCTATGGAGAATTTGTTGAAACACGTGAACCGGTAGAAGTAGGCGCTGACATCATTGCAGGCTCATTAATTAAAAATCCGGGTGGTGGCCTTGCCAAAATAGGTGGTTATATTGCTGGCCGTAAAGACTTAATTGAACGCTGTGGCTATCGTCTTACAGCACCAGGAATTGGGAAAGAAGCAGGGGCATCATTAAGTGCCTTGCATGAAATGTACCAAGGCTTTTTCTTAAGCCCACACGTTGTCAGCCAAAGTTTAAAAGGCGCATTGTTCACAAGCTTATTACTCGTACGTTGTAACATGCAAACAACACCAAGTTTTGATACGCCACGTACAGACTTGATTCAAACCGTATCATTTGAAAATGCAGAGCAGATGATCAAATTCTGTCAAAGCGTTCAACATGCATCGCCAATTAACGCACACTTCAGCCCAGAACCAAGCTATATGCCAGGTTATGAAGATGACGTTATTATGGCAGCAGGTACCTTTGTTCAAGGGGCATCTATTGAATTATCAGCAGACGGCCCAATACGTGAACCATATGAAGTATACGTTCAAGGTGGTCTCACATACGAACATGTCAAACTTGCCGTCACACGTGCCGTTGAAGAAATGATTAAAGAAGGACTTATTACATTGTAAATAGAGAAAACGAACCCCCATCTGACGAGTTAGTGTTAGGTGGGGGTTCGTTGGGTTATATAGTGTTTGAATTGGATGGTTGGTTATCGACGGACTTTGAGTATCGTTTATACCAAAAATTACAGAGTACTAAAACCGCCCACTCATAATACATTTCAAGTAGTTCGTATCATTCATACCAAAAATTACAGAGTACTAAAACTATTTATGTCATAGATTCCTATGAAAATAAGTATCATTCATACCTAAAATTACAGAGTACTAAAACACTCATGCGACCAATTAAAATACTAAAAATGTATCATTCATACCTAAAATTACAGAGTACTAAAACGACGCTCCCACTCTTTTATTGGGGGCTTCAGTATCATTCATACCTAAAATTACAGAGTACTAAAACACTCGTTTAAATGGATGATTCTCCAACGATGTATCATTCATACCTAAAATTACAGAGTACTAAAACTTGGTGCAGCAAACGACCCTAAAAACATGAGTATCATTCATACCTAAAATTACAGAGTACTAAAACTATATTTAAAATTACCACCACGATTATCAGTATCATTCATACCTAAAATTACAGAGTACTAAAACCCAAACACGTTTGATACGACAGTTAAATGGGTATCATTCATACCTAAAATTACAGAGTACTAAAACAAGCTGATGATGACCCATCGGGTTATTCAAGTATCATTCATACCTAAAATTACAGAGTACTAAAACGTCGTTAGTCTTTGGTTTTGTCGGTCGGATGTATCATTCATACCTAAAATTACAGAGTACTAAAACAATTTTGATATCAGTATAAGAACATAAATAGTATCATTCATACCTAAAATTACAGAGTACTAAAACAGCGAGTGTTCCAGATAAACCAACATTGAAGTATCATTCATACCTAAAATTACAGAGTACTAAAACATTTATAAGCGTAAACTGTCTCATTTGTACGTATCATTCATACCTAAAATTACAGAGTACTAAAACCTCTAGAACAATTATAACTTAAGTCATTAAATAAAGCATCAGTATAAACTGATCTAAATGGAGATAAAACAGCATATGATTGATAAAAAATACAAGGTAGGAAACAACAACTTTAATTGCCGTTTTCCTACCTTATTTTTACAAATACCTAAAATTATAGAGTACTAAAACACTTATACCTGATAATCAATGGTGTTTATCAGACTATGAGTCTCAGTATATAACATAAGTTCAATTAATGCACATACGAAATTTATAGAATAAAGCTTGTCAATGTTTGAATTAAAGTTTATAATTTTATAAAAATAGGTATAAGTAGGGATTTTTATTTCGTTACTACATTTTACTAATAAGCGAAGGTGGTTTAATAAATGGTAAAACAAAAAGAACTATTAATGTATGAATTTAAAAGCATGGTCAGTTACTTAACAAAAGTGGATACAAAGCAATCAGAATTTAAAAATGAGTCTGAATTAGCCAATCAAAAATTTTATGGCTTAATAATGCAACAAGAAGTACATGTTTTAAATGAAGAAATTGATAAATTAAAGGAGCAAAACAGATTACTGACAAAATCATTAATTCTGAGTTCAATAGAATAGGTGGTGTTTTAGCGTTTCTTTGCTCCTGAATTTTGTGCATCATCATGAATTATGCTTAAGTTTAAAATTTGATGTAAGGTTTTCTGACATATTTTTGAAATGCGTAAAAATATGTGCTAATGTTAAGACAAGTTCAAAAGTTCAAGGAGATGGCGTAGATGAGCAACGATACAATTCGGCGTAATATGCCAGTATTTCCGATGAGTGTTGTAAGTAAGTTAACGGAATTGACACCTAGACAAATTCGTTACTATGAGACACATGAACTCATTAAACCTTTTCGTACTGATGGTAAGAAACGTTTATTTTCTTTAAATGATTTAGAAGTTTTACTTTCAATCAAACATTTATTGGAAAAAGGATTCAATATGAAAGGGATTAAACAAATTATGTTAGTTGAAGAGGATAGTACATTAAATGATGAAGAAGAGCGTCTAAGAAAACAAATGATTGTGGATACGACGCAGAAACCGCAACGTGAATCGATTCCACTTAATCGTGGTGACTTATCGCGCTTTTTTAAATAATTCATACTGGGGGACAAGATGCAATGACAAAGCAAAAGTATACGAAGGATGACATTAGACGATTTGCCGATGAACAAGATGTGCGTTATTTACGTTTACAATTTACGGATATTTTAGGCACAATCAAAAATGTTGAAGTACCTGTAAGTCAATTGGAAAAAGTTTTGGATAATGAAATGATGTTTGATGGTTCTTCTATTGAAGGATTTGTTCGTATTGAAGAATCTGACATGTATTTATATCCTGATCTAGACACTTGGGTTATTTTCCCATGGACAGCTGGTAAAGGTAAAGTTGCACGTTTAATTTGTGATGTGTATACAACTGATGGAAAGCCATTCTCAGGTGACCCGCGTAGTAACTTGAAACGTGTCTTAAAAGAAATGGAAGAATTAGGTTATACAAGCTTTAACTTAGGGCCTGAACCAGAATTCTTCTTATTCAAACTTGATGAAAAAGGCGAACCAACGATGGAATTGAATGACCACGGTGGATATTTTGACTTAGCACCGACTGACTTAGGGGAAAACTGTCGTCGTGACATCGTACTTGAATTGGAAGACATGGGCTTTGATATTGAAGCGTCTCACCATGAAGTAGCACCTGGTCAACATGAAATTGACTTTAAGTATGCTGATGCAATTACTGCTTGTGATAATATTCAAACATTTAAACTTGTTGTTAAGACAATTGCGCGTAAACACAATCTACACGCGACATTTATGCCAAAACCATTATTTGGTGTGAACGGTAGCGGTATGCACTTCAATGTATCTTTATTTAAAGGAAAAGAAAATGCGTTCTATGATGAAAATGGCGAAATGCAATTAACGAAAGACGCATATCACTTTATTGCAGGTTGTATGAGAAATGCACGTGGTTACACAGCAGTATGTAACCCACTTGTAAACTCATATAAACGTTTAGTTCCTGGTTATGAAGCACCAAGTTATATTGCTTGGAGTGGTAAAAACCGTTCTCCATTAGTACGTGTTCCAACTTCACGTGGTTTATCAACACGTGTTGAAATCCGTTCAGTGGATCCAGCTGCCAACCCTTATATGGCACTTGCGGTTATTTTACAAGCTGGTTTAGATGGTATTAAAAATAAATTAGAAGTACCAAAACCAGTCAACCAAAACATTTATGAAATGAATCGTGAAGAGCGTGAAGCTGTAGGTATTGAAGATTTACCTTCAACACTTTATACAGCATTAAAAGCAATGCGTGAAAATGAAGTTGTTAAAGATGCGTTAGGTGAACACATTTACAACCAGTTCATTAACTCAAAATCAATTGAGTGGGACTACTATCGCACGCAAGTTTCTAAATGGGAAATTGAGCAGTACATGAAGCAATATTAAACCTTTAAAACCCTTGAACCTGTATGGTTTGAGGGTTTGTCAATGTATTTTGACTGAGACCACCGTACTCAAGTTTGTGCTTATGGTCTCAATTTGGCCTCAAATAGTTGATCAAATTTGAATCGTTTTTATAAATGTGAAGAGCTTAACAATTCTATATTAGAGAAAATTTTTATTGATATAAAACAGCGATAGCGTGTACAATCAGAATTGTTTGTAAATAATTGACACCGTAACAATAACTTGGTAGAGTATAAATACAGGTTAGCTACCTGTATTTATACCTAAAATTACAGAATCTACTAAAACAAGACTATATGTCGTGTTTATCCCGTCCAATTGTGGTGGGATTTTTTATTGCCTAAATATAGACTTAAATAGAAAGAAGAGAAATATGAAACAATTAAAAACTTACTATTGTTGAAAGTAAATGTAGTCTGTAAATTGATAGAAGTGATTGGGAGTTAATGGGAAGGTTAAAATGTATAGAAATAACAAATTAGAATTTTATAATCATAAAAATATTATGTAAACAAAATTGGCTTGTGTACCTGAATTCATCAAAAAAGTAGTATCAAATGTTTTACTTTAAGTTATTTTAGTGATTAAATTCATTATTTGATTAGGGGATATAACCATAATAAGTACAAGCTTCTGTCTGTAAAACCATTTATTTTAACTTAGTTTAGTCAGAAGTCGCCATTCTCTATCCTAGGTGGGTGATGAATGCCGTCCAGTATAGTGGTTACTTTTGGTAACTTGAAAATTGATATACATTGCGAATTGCCTTTTTGTTTTACTTATGTTATTTTCATTCTACATAAAAAGCGTTAATATAACAATGGCATTAGATACAAATAGTCATTTAGAATCCCTTCTTCACTATCCTCTTATTTTAGCAACGAAATAGTGTAGACAAGTAATTGATAATCAAATATCTGATTACTTTAGTTGCGTGGCATTATGATAAAGACCCTATACACATTATGTTCAAAGTTTCCCCAAATCAAGCGAATAATCATAAATAGATAGGTGGTGTATCTAATGGAACGATTGAAAGCGTACAAATTTAGACTATATCCAACAGAGGAACAAGAGGTTTTCTTTGCGAAATCT
>NZ_JXWY01000054.1 GCF_000934465.1 Staphylococcus microti
ATCCTTTCTGATGGTCAAAAAATTGATAATCATAAATTCACGGCTAAAATGGAAAAGAAACTCAGACGTGAGCAACGTAAGTTGTCAAAGCGTGCTTTGTTAGCTAAAAAGAGGGGTGTCAACCTCTTTGAAGCAAAGAACTATCAAAAACAAAAACGAAAAGTAGCGCGATTACATGAAAAATCAATGAACCAACATACTGATTTCTTGAATAAGTTAAGTACAGAAATTATCAAAAATCACGATATCATCTGTATTGAAGACTTAAACACAAAAGGTATGTTACGTAATCATAAATTGGCAAAAAGTATTTCTGATGTCTCTTGGTCTCGTTTTGTGACGCAATTACAATATAAGGCTGATTGGTACGGACGGAAAATCATTAAGATAGATAAATGGTTTCCATCTAGTCAAATCTGTTCAAAATGTGGGCACAAAGATGGCAAGAAATCTCTTGAAATCCGAGAATGGACTTGTCCTATTTGTCGTACACATCATGATCGAGATATCAACGCTAGTAGAAATATATTGAACGAAGGTCTAAGAATAATGGCATTCGCTTAAGTAACATCAAGAACCGTAGGAACTACGGGAATAGCTTGGTAAATAAGAGACACCGCTGTTAGTGAAGAAATAAACTATCAAGTACGCTCTATTCCCAAGAAGCTCCCGCTTCAAGCGTTAAAAACTCAATGTTTAGCTAAGTGGTGAGTAGTTCACAAGAGATAGACTCTGTAGAAACGTTAAAGGCACTTATTGCAGATAGTTACGAACTCACAAAGTAATATATGTTGCTCAAGCATGTTTACTAATGAATAGGTTATTTTTAGCTTAAAAAGTTTTTGTCATTGACAGTAGCAACGTTTCAGTCTAAACTAATATTTATTCCGATTAAAAAACTAAGAATAGAGGTACATGGTAATGAAAAGAATTATATTTTTAATGGTTGCCTTTGCGATTGTACTTGCTGCATGTGGTAATGGCAGTGACTCTAAAGACAGTAGCAGTAAGAAAGATGATAAAACGATTGTGGTTGGGACAGAAGGAACATATGCACCTTTCACTTTCCACGATAAAAATGACAAGTTAACAGGTTACGATGTTGAAGTAACAAAAGCAGTTGCAAAAGAAATGGGTTATGACGTTGAGTTCAAAGAAACACAATGGGATTCAATGTTTGCTGGTTTAGATGCTGGTCGTTTTGATGTCGTTGCAAACCAAGTAGGTATCAACGATGAAAGAAAAGCGAAGTACAAGTTTTCTGATCCGTACACTTATTCTAATGGTGTATTAGTTGTAAGTGAAGACAATAATGAAATTAAGTCATTTGACGATGTAAAAGGTAAAAAACTTGCGCAAACCTTAACGTCAAACTATGGTAAATTGGCACAGTCTAAAGGTGCAGTTATTACTAAAGTAGATGGTTTCAACCAAGCGATGGATTTATTACAATCTAACCGTGTTGAAGGGACATTTAATGACAACATTTCGTATTTAGACTATAAAAAACAAAAACCTAACGCTAAGATTAAAGCGATTGAAGGCGATGCAGAACAAAGTCAATCAGCATTTGCTTTCAGTAAAAAAACAGATGACAAAGTCGTTGAAGATTTCAACAAAGGCTTGAAAAAATTAAAAGATAATGGCGAGTTAGAAAAAATTAGTAAGAAATGGTTTGGAGAAAATGTTTCAGAACCTAAATGATGAACAGCTTCATGCATTAAATGCTGCGAAACAAGCATTTTTACCTATGCTCGAAGGTTTAATTAAATATTCAATACCAATAACATTGGTTACTTTTGTTATTGGTTTAATTTTAGCTTTACTTACTGCTTTGATGCGTATTTCCAGTAGCAAAGTATTAAGAGGAATTGCACGTTTTTACGTTTCAATCATTCGTGGGACACCGATGATTGTACAGTTATTCATTATCTTTTACGGTATTCCTGAGATAGGTAGATTAGCAACAGGCAATGCAGACAATCAACTTACGTTATCGCCGGTTGTCGCTGCGATTATTGGGCTGTCACTAAATGTGGGGGCCTATGCTTCTGAAATTTTAAGAGGGGGCATTATGTCGATCCCTAAAGGACAGACTGAAGCGGCATATTCAATTGGTATGAGTTACAAACAAACGATTCAACGTATCATTCTGCCACAAGCGATTAGAGTGTCTGTGCCAGCTTTAGGAAATACATTCTTAAGCTTAATTAAAGATACGTCATTGCTTGGCTTTATCTTAGTCGCTGAAATGTTTAGAAAAGCGCAAGAAGTCGCTTCAACAAGCTATGAATTTTTAACGATTTATTTATTAGTTGCATTGTTGTACTGGATTACATGTTTCATCATATCAGTGGCTCAATCATACTATGAATCATATATTGAAAGAGGGTATCGCTCATGATTGAACTTCAAAATATTAAAAAGTCTTTTAATGATAAAGAAGTGATTAAAGGGGTTAATCTTTCAGTAGCACAAGGTGAAGTGATTACTTTAATCGGTCGATCTGGTTCGGGTAAAACGACTTTGTTGAGAATGATAAATGCTTTAGAGATACCGACAGAGGGTGCTGTGTATGTGAACGGTGAAACGTACACAGCCGATGATAAAAAATCGCAAATTAAAGTGAGAAAACAGTCAGGTATGGTGTTTCAAAGCTATAATTTATTTCCACATAAAACAGCTATTGAAAATGTCATGGAAGGTTTAGTCACTGTTAAAAAAGTGAAAAAGCAACAAGCCTATGATGAAGCGTTACAGTTGTTGAAGAAAGTTGGATTAGAAAGTGTGAAAGACCAAAGACCACACGCATTATCTGGGGGTCAACAACAACGTGTTGCGATTGCACGTGCGTTGGCAATGAATCCGAAAGTCATGCTTTTTGATGAACCAACGTCCGCATTAGACCCTGAATTAGTGAATGATGTTTTAGCTGTTATTAAAGATCTTGCGAACGAGGGAATGACGATGGTCATTGTGACACATGAGATGCGTTTTGCACGTGAAGTGTCAGACAGAATTATTTTTATTCACGATGGTTTAATTGGCGAAGAAGGACAACCTGAAACATTGTTTACAGCGCCAAAAACAGAGCCATTGAAAAAGTTTTTAAATGTCATAGAAGTATAGGGACAAATAGTTATATCAAGTGGTGTATTCGCTTGGTATAGCTATTTTTTTGTTGTCCTAATGTGGTATTACTATTTTTTAGGAGGAATTTAAAAGAATTACCATACCTTCCGACAATTTTATTTATCGACCTAAAATTCATTTTATGTAACACTATTATTACTACATAATCAAAATATGGGTGGCGATTGAATTGATTAAGATCGGAGAAAACTATCACTTAAAAGATGGGGGCAGCATTGTTATTAAAAATATAATAAGTGATTATGAAAGTGGTCGTCAGTTTGCTGTAATAACTAAAGCGAATGAAGAATATGTGTATGATTTGGAAAATTTAAGAAAGCATATCGAAGTTGAACGCAAAGTTGGTAAAAAGAAAACAGTAAAAGACAAAGTGAATCTCTATCGTTCATATTTTCGTGGTAACAATGATATAGTGGCTACAAGTTTTAAAACAAATGAAGGAAAAATGGTATATTATCCGTGGTGTCATATAAGAAAGAAGTTGCCATGCCCAAAAGTGAATAAAGCACAGTTTCAATGTTCAATGTGTAAGGTACACAGTTTTCAAAAAATGACAGATGAAGTGATATATCATCATTTACGTGGCTACAATCATTATAGGAAAGAGGTAATGTATGGTCTCTACCCAATTATTGAAAATGATAAGACGTATTTATTAGCGTTTGATTTTGATAAAAAGAATTGGCAAAAAGAGACAATAGTTGTAGCAAAAATTGTCGAACAGTTAGGAATGGACTACTTAATAGAAATATCACAATCAGGAAAAGGTGCACACGTATGGTTATTTTTTGAAGATAAAATTTTAGCAAAAAAAGCGCGTCATTTAGGACATATTATATTAATGTTGGCAATGAAAGAGTATCCAGAGCTTAGTTTTGATTCTTTTGACCGGATGTTTCCTAGCCAAGATGTTATTGAAGAAGGTGGTTTCGGTAATTTAATTGCATTGCCATTACAAGGTAATAGAGTTATTAAAGGATTTAGTAGGTTTGTAGATGATGATTTAACAATAATAGACGATATTTGGGGAACGTTAGAAAGCACAACTAAAATATCAGAACAAATTGTTGATGAATTAATAAAGCAACATAGTCAAAATCTCCAAGTCGACTATTATAAAGCGGATTATCATGTAGATAAAGAGAATTCATTATTTGAAGAACAGCATTATGCATCAGAGAAGCCTATAGAAATGGAAGTGAATTCTGAAATATGTATAAAACTTAGTGAATTATCTAAAGAAGAAGTTGTGCAGTTAAAATATTTGGCCAGTTTTCAAAATGCTGAATATTTTAAAGCACGAAATCAAAGAAGAACGACTAAAAATATACCGAGAATTATTACCCTTTGCAATATAGATGATACATTTATTAAACTGCCTAGAGGTTTACTACAACAAGTTAAATTGTTATATCCAAATGCTAAAATTAATGATAAACGTGTTGAGGGGCATAAAATAGATGCTAAGTTTCTTGGCAAATTATATTGTAACCAAGAGACTGCTCTTGAGGCATTATCAATGCATGAAGACGGATTATTATGCGCTGGAACGGGTTTTGGAAAGACAATCGTAGCGAGTAAATTAATTGCTGATAAAAAATTAAGTACGCTTATATTAGTAAATAGTAAAAACTTAGCCCATCAATGGAAAGTACAATTGGAAAGCTTTATTGAACTTAATGATGAACCATTTATAGAGTATACACCAAAAGGTAGGGTTAAGAAAAAGGATAAAATTGGATTAATTTATGGTGGTAAGATTTCACGCAGTAAAAATATAGATATTGCTTTATTTCAAAGTATGTCTTCTATAAAAAACATGGATGAGATGCTTGATGATTACGGCTTAGTTATTGTTGATGAAGCACATCATGTTGCTGCAAAGACGTTTGAAGATGTAATGTCCAAAATAAGAAGTAAATATGTCTATGGCTTAACAGCTACACCTAAACGTGAAGATGGTCTAGAAAATATAATTTATCTTAGAATGGGATCAATTCGCCATGTTGTTCAAAAAGAAGTGCCCAAGCATATAACTCAGAAATTATACTTAAGGTTTACCTCTTTAGGAGAACATATAAGCAATATTCAGGAAAATTTGATTCATGATAACAATGAAATGATTGTAAATTCTGCGGATAGAAATCAATTGATTATCAATGATATAAACCAGGCAATTAATGAAAATCGTCATGTCATAGTGCTATCAAGATATGTTGAGCATATTGAGAAGTTAAAGAAAGCGTTTGATGCTCAGGTTGGGGACACACAGACATACATTTTAAACAGTCATATGAAAACGAGAGATCTAAAATCTGAAATGGCGTTATTAAAAAATGAAGGGAAGCCTTTTGTTCTTTTTACGACAGGTAGCTATGCAGGAGAAGGATTTGATTTACCAGCGCTGATACATTAATGCTCGTCATGCCAATTAAAGCAAGAGGTAGTATACAACAATATCTAGGTAGATTATTGCGAAACTTAAATGATAAAGAAGAATTACGTGTATATGATTACGTAGACTATGCGATTCCGATGTTTTATAAAATGTATTTAAAGCGTTTAAGAACGTATAAAAAATTAGGTTATTCTTTGGAAGAAAAAGAGCAATCTGATTTATATAAAAGTACTATTGTGGAAGGAAATCATTATTCATTACTCAATAAAGATTTAATGAATGCTGATGAGTTTGTAATGATGATGCCATATTTATCACACACCGAGATGGACCAACTGATTAATATCTCATTAAAATCAAAAGCGAAGAAATATATTTGTATTTCCAAAAAAGCAGCAAATATTATGAAAAATAGGTTACATGAGATAGAAGCATGTGGATTTCAAATCATAATTAACCAACAAGTCAATCAAAATATTATCATTATTGATAAAAAATTGGTGTGGACGATTCCTCTAGCTACAAAAGAGGATCATGTAAGTCAAATTTCTTTAAGGCTCTATAGTGAAGAAATTGCAGGTAGATTATTAAAATACGCTAAAGAAGTATAAGCATTTAAATTGCTGAACGATACTATGCATGGTTTAATAACTATTAACGTTAATGCGTTACTGAAAAATAAAGGTAAGGAGTGATGAACATGGAGCGTATTACGGACTATGAAACATTGACAACAAGGATGGCACAAGACAAGTTTGTGCTGTATGTGATGTCTGAGGGCTGCAGCGTTTGTCATGCAGATTTACCAAGAGTCACGCAATTGTTAGAAGATGGCGATGTACCGAGTGCGAAGATATATGTCAATGATATGCCTGAAGCAGCTGGGCAGTTATCATTGTTTACAGCACCGGTCGTCATTTTATTTGACCATGGCAGAGAGTTTCATCGCCAAGCACGAATTATTGATTTTGAAACGTTAGCATATCGTCTTGATCAATTGAAAATAGCCTAGAAAGCAAAACAGTCGTTCAATGGAGATGCGTTCCATAAGACGACTGTTTTGTTATATTAAATTGGGAAATGTAATGTGACGGTTGTACCCTTACCATATTCGCTGTCAATTGTAATATGGCCACCAATTTGATGGGCAAGTGTCTGTGCAATGTAAAGCCCCAGTCCGGAGCCTCCACGCTCATGATTGCGAGAGGCATCGACACGGAATGTACGTTCAAAGACGCGTTTTAAATATTTGGATTCAATGCCAGTGCCTTGATCACTGACCGAAATCGCCAATTCTTTTGTGCTTTCTTGTGTTATGCGCACAGTAATCGGTGTGCCTGCTTGCGAAAATTTCAAAGCATTGTCTAAGAAGTTCGAAACGATTCGCTCGATAGCGACTTTATCTTGTACAAAACGTGGAATCTCTTCATCGACCTCAACGTTGAGTGTACGCTGTTCTTGTTCGAGTTGTTGTTGGTATGCGTCAAGTATGGCAATTAATAGTTGATCAACTTGAAGCGGTACTTTGTCTTGTGCATGTGTTGTAGCGCTGACCATTGTTGTTAAGTCGTCGAACATATGACTCAGTCTGTCCGCTTGATTAATGAGCACTTTGTATGCGTGTTGATGTGATTCCTCACTATCAATAATGCCATCTCTTAACGCCTCAGAGTATGACTTAATGCTTGCGAGAGGTGTTTTTAAGTCATGTGCCAAGTTTTGTACCATGTACATTTTTTCGGCTTCTTCATCTTTAATCTGTGCCATTTGTTGTTCTACGCGGGCGACCATGATTTTAAATGAGTCATTAAGTTCTTTTACTTCTAATGGTGATGCAATATCCAGTTGATCAATGTCAAAGTCACCCTCGGATACTTTTTGTGTTTCGCGATTCAAACGTTCAATTTTATGAATCGTTGGCACTGAAAACGTCATCGCAATCATCATCGTCATCATGCTTGAAATAAGCGAGAAAAGTGTGAGCGTCAATGTCTGTTGCCCATCAAACCACATCATCTTATATAAAATAAATAAAAAGAGTGTTGTAATGGTGATGGAAGTGACAAAAGATATTAAAAGTTGTTTACGTATTGTCATCTAATGCCTCCTCTGGAACTTGTAGCCGAGTCCCCAAACAGTTGTAATTGCATAGTCTTCATAGTTGTGTTGCTCGAGTTTTTCACGCAGACGATGTACATGTACGTTCAGTGTGTTCATATCTTCGTAGTAATCGTAGCCCCATACTTGTTCGAGTAGATCGGTTTTTGATAGGGCGACGTTTTCATGTGTCGCGAAATACCACAATAACTCAAATTCTTTCACTCTCAAGCTAACCGTTTCGTCATGAATTGTGACCGTTTTTGTTAAGTTGTCCAAGGTAAGTGTACCGAACGATACGGTATCCTGTACTTCTGGACTGTGGTTGACACGTTTTAAAATATTTTTCGCACGTATAACAAGTTCGCGTGGACTAAATGGTTTTTTAACGTAGTCGTCTGCGCCTAACATTAATCCGTAAATGGCGTCAGATTCTGTTGTTTTGGCAGTGAGATAAATATACGGAATATCTAAGTTTCGAGCGTGCATTTCTTTAACAACTGCATAGCCGTCTTTCTCAGGCATCATAATATCTAAAATAATGAGGTCAATTGTTGGATCTAACAAATCCAATGCTTCTTGTCCGTTTGCAGCTGTTGAAACTTGATAACCTTCAAATTCAAAGTATGTTTTGCAGATGTCACGAATATCGGGTTCATCATCCACTATGAGTATGTGTTCCATTTGCATCATTCCCTAGCTTTTTTCTTTTAAAGAACTGTAATGTATTAAGTGACGCCAAAGTATTTTTGTTCATTAATAATATTATAAAGAAAAAGAGCTGTAATGGATACGTAAAAATCATATCTGCTAAAATATAATTCAACATGACGAATGCACCGAAGAAGCTAGCAGTATATGATAAAATACCTAAAATTAAACCAAGACCTATCGCAATTTCTCCAAGTGGAATGAGCCATTGGAAAAGATCAGTTTGACTATTTACGAAAGTACTAAAAAATGTTTTGTACCAGTTAGGCACGTCGGAACTATTTTGAACAGCTGGAATTAACCCATTAATTGCAAAACCACCTGTCAATTTTTCAAAACCTTGCATAATCATGACGATACCAGCGCCCATTCTAATCAGTAAAATAATAATTTTCCATAGCATATTCATATTTTTCTCTCCTTTGCTAGTGATAAAAAACGAGATAGAACTCTTTAGTAGCAGAATTCTATCTCACTGAATGCGTTCATACTTTGGGAGCGGGACAGAAAGCTCATTTTTGTTAAAAGCTTTCGTCGTCCCGCCCCGGCAAGGGTGACTAGAAGTGAAAAAAGTTTATTAAAACGCATTTTCACTTCAGACACCTACTGCCATTTACAGCTATTTACTCTCTTATTTAAGGAAAGTCCTCGCTATGTCTCAGCCCCTTATTTCAACATTGCGTTACCGAATACAACGTGTGCTTTGTCACAGTAGATTGTAACTGTATCGTAGTCTTCAACTTTTGCACCTTTTAAGTCAAAAGTTTGTTCTTTTTCATCGTATTTGACTTTGTCGAGTTTCATACCTTTTTCAACATCGCCACCTTTAGTTAAGTACACGTGTAAGTCTGGTCCTTTGTCTGATTTAAAGTCAGTAAGCATTAATTTGCCATCTTTAATCGTTGCTTTACCTTCAACCATTTGTTTGTTTTCGCCTTTGAACATGCCTTCTTTCATCATCATGCTCTTGTCGTCCATTTTACTCTTATCATCCATCTTGCTTTCCATCATTTTGTCATCTTTCTTCATTTCTGATTCGTCGTTCATGTTACCGCATGCACCTAAAAGTAATGAACCTGCAACTGTTGTAGATAATAATAAAGTTTTGATTTTCATGTTAATTTCCCACTTTCGTTTTGTTTTTTGTGATTGTTTTGACACTCTTAATACTACAGGTCATAAATCTTAATTCACATTAACTATGGGTTAACAATTCTTAACTAATTCTTAAAAGCAATAAAAATTGAAATAAAGCAAAAAATTTTACATTATTTTAAATTAGGCATATGATAAGGGACAACCAAAAGATAAAGGAAGTAATTGAAATGACAGACAATCAATTAAGTAAGCAACCTGTACGAGATAGAGCGGAGAATAATGCATATTTTCCATCTGAGTACTCACTTTCACAATATACTGCACCTAAAACGGATTTTGATGGTGTTGAACATAAAGACGCATATACAGAAGGAAAATGGAAAGTTTTAGTTATTGCGGCTGATGAAAGATATTTGATGTTGCAAAACGATAAGATGTTTTCAACGGGGAATCATCCTGTAGAGACGTTATTGCCTTTACATCATATGATAGAAGCGGGCTTTGACATTGAAGTGGCAACGCTATCGGGGAATCCTGCGAAATTAGAATATTGGGCCATGCCGACTGAAGATGAAGCGGTTATGGGTACTTATGAAAAGTTAAAAGCACAGCTTCAATCACCTAAAAAATTATCCGATGTTGTAGCAAACGAATTAGGCGCGGATTCTGATTATTTATCGGTTTTTATTCCGGGTGGCCATGCCGCACTTATCGGTTTACCGGACAGTGAAGATGTTCAAAAAACATTGGATTGGGCGTTGGGAAATGAGCGTTTTATTGTTACGTTATGTCATGGACCCGCAGCGTTACTAGCAGCATCATTAAATCGCGAGCACTCACCACTTGCTGGTTATGAGATTTGTGTATTCCCGGATGCATTGGATGAAGGAGCGAATATTGATATTGGTTATTTACCGGGGCGTTTGCCATGGTTATTAGCAGAACGTTTAACAGAAGATGGCTTGAAAGTTGTAAATGATACGATGTCTGGTCAAGTGTTAAAGGATAGAAACGTATTGACGGGTGACAGTCCTTTAGCATCGAATGCACTTGGAAAATTAGCAGTAAATGAAATGTTGGCATATATTAATCAATAAGATAGTTAAACTAAAAGCAGGTGATGTTTACAGCATTGCCTGTTTTTTATTACTTTAATTTGTGTTTCTATACAATTTTTGCATAGATATGTTTAGTATGTTAATAGGTGGGTAAATGATAGGAGCTTACCATTTTAACCAATATTACTATTTTTAAAAATTAAGTTTTTTATTCGTGTAATGTGGGTATATGGAATGTGAGACAAAAGAACAACCAAATAGGAGGTGTGCGTACGGTGAGACGACTTAAAAATTTCTTTTTGGGATTGTTAATGGTTGTCGTTGTAGGTTTTCTGTTATTTATGTACATTGATTACCGACCAATCACACAATACCAAAATTATTTCTATCAATATAACTGGTTTGAACCGTTATTGATCGGCTTATCTGCGTTTTTAATTTTACTAGGTTTTATTTTATTCTTCAGTGCATTTAAACCAATGCACCGTAAACCGGGGCTATACAAAGACTATCAAGATGGACATATTTATATTTCACGTAAATCACTTGAGAATACAGCGTTGGACACTCTTAAAAAGTACGATGATATTCGCCAACCGAATGTGGTAGCGAAACTTTACAACAAAAAGAATAATAATTTTGTTGATATTAAAGCAGACTTTCTCGTACCAACAACAGCAGTGAATATCCAAACGTTGACTGAACAAGTAAGAGCAGATATTAAAGAAAATGTTGAACGTTTTTCAGAAATGCCTGTACGAAAATTAGAAATCAATGTTCGTGACCAGCGTCAAAGCGGCGATCCACGTGTTGTGTAAAGGAGGGGTCCTATGGCTAATCAAAACCAAAATGGTCAAGGTGAACAAGTAACGAGTGAACAAGTCATTGCCATGTTGAGTAATTACAAGTGGCGTATCATCGGGTTCTTCTTCTTCCTTATCATCGCGATCTTGTTTTTAACACTTGGCTTTTGGAAAACAATTTTAATTGTCGTTTTATGTTTAATCGGTGTCGGTGTTGGGTATATTAAAGACCGAACACAAGATTTCTTAAATTTACTGAATCGATTAAGCTAATATTACAAGAAGCAGCAGATTTTAAGAACAGTGTATTTAACAATATTTTAAAATAAAAGGAGTTTTTAATTATGACAGTAGATAACAACAAAGCAAAAGAAGCATACAATAACAAAACAGGTGTAAACGAAAAAGAACAACAGCAACGTCAAGAAAACCAACCACAATTCTCTAACAGCTTAACATTCTCTGATGAAGTTGTTGAAAAAATCGCTGGTATCGCAGCTCGCGAAGTAAAAGGTATTTTAGATATGAAAGGCGGCTTCGTTGACAGCATTAGCGGTTCATTCACAAGCGGTAACAACGTAACACAAGGTGTATCAGCTGAAGTTGGCGAAAAACAAGCAGCAATCGACTTAAAAGTTGTTTTAGAATACGGTGAATCAGCACCAAAAATCTTCCGTAAAGTAACTGAACTTATTAAAGAACAAGTGAAACACATGACTGGTTTAGAGGTTGTTGAAGTGAACATGCAAGTTGACGATGTAATGACTCGTAAAGAATGGCAACAAAAAAACGAAAAAAACAGCAATAACGACCAAAAAGGTTTACAATAAGCCATTTGCTGAAATGACGAAGAACTGAGTACTTTAAAGTGGACCCCATGTCAAGGACACTTAAAAAAAAGACCATTAACTAAATAATTAACTCCCACTATGATGGTGTCATAGGAGGAGTTAAGGCAATGTGAGCCTGTACTCA
>NZ_JXWY01000006.1 GCF_000934465.1 Staphylococcus microti
GATTGGTCTCTAGAGAGTTTTGATAAGTATGTTATTAAAAATTTTGATGAAAAAGGAGAGTATTTTTTATTAAATTCTCTTTTAAAACCTATTAAATCTAATTATGATTATATTATTATTGATACAAGACCATCAACAGGGATTTTATCTAATAATGCTGTATGTGCGTCTGATTACGTTTTGATAACATCTAAAACTGAAGAAGACAGTTTTATATCTGCTAAGAAATATTATAGCTATTTAGGGAATATTCAACAGAATAAAAAGAAAAATTTAAAATTCTTGGGTTTATTACCATATTTAGTGAATCAACGAGGTGCTACTAATAGAAGTGTTATGGATAAGATGAATAACCTTTTTGATAAAGATGTGTTTGAGAATTACATACGTTCTAGTGATCGAGTGGTTACTTGGGGAGAACAAGGAGTAACAGAGCACAAAGCCCATGATAAAAAAACAATGAGAATGTATATAGATGTAAAAAATGAAATTTTAAAAAAGATTGAGAGGAAATAAAATGGGAAATTTTAACAATGAAATGGTAAAAAATGAATATAAAGATGAGAAAATATTTGATGAAATGATAACTAAAAAGAAAGAAGTAAGAGAAACTAAATCTATTAAAATGTACATTGATGATTGGTCAGTTGCCTATCAAATTAAAGCGAAAACAGGAAAAAATCTGGTGGACATAGTTTCTGAAGCAATGGAGAGTTTGAAAGAAAAATACAATCTATAATTTTAACTTAATTCAGGAAATATACTAAGAATAAAACCAGTAATTTTTTGTTGTTATCTAAAAATATTGATATATTATAACTATTAATAGTGGAGGGG
>NZ_JXWY01000055.1 GCF_000934465.1 Staphylococcus microti
TGATGTGCGCCCCACTCGTCAATAATTTGTGTGCCTGACGCTGGACGGTTCGCCACAACTTTGCGTCCTGTTAAACGTTCAATTTCTGCGACTAACTCGTCTGGGAACCCGTTCGGATACACTTTGAATGGTTCGTTAATATTCAAGCCCATAATTTCCCAATGGCCTGTCATCGTGTCTTTCCCAACCGATGCTTCACTCATTTTCGTATAGTAAGCTACTGGTTCATCGACGCGACCCACTACCGGTAAGTCGTCAATATTTCCAAGACCTAAACGTTCCAAGTTCGGTAACTTTTGATCAAACCCTTCTAACGTATGTTTCAAAGTATGTGACCCTTCATCGTTGAATGCTTTTGCATCGGGTGCTTCCCCGATACCCACTGAGTCCATCACAATTAAGTGAACACGTTGAAATGGTGTTGTCATCACAATCACTCCTTAAAGTTTTATGTCTTTTAATAATCTGTGTCTGCTTCTAACCCTTGCATAATTTGTACGCCTGCACTTGC
>NZ_JXWY01000056.1 GCF_000934465.1 Staphylococcus microti
AATGACAAGAAAAAAATAAAGGCGATTAAGAAGAAGCTAAAATCCCAAAAACTTCAAAACAACTCTTCTAAAAAGAAACTAACCAAAGAAGAAAAAAGAGAACTTTGTCTGGCAATACATTAGCAGCAAAAGCAGATGGTGCTATAAACACTATCATGCGCTACTTTGCTGGATTAATTTGTTTAGGTGCTATTTTAATACATGGTTTCTTTAATAGTTTACTATGAAACCTCCACAAGATAACTGTGGAGGTTTTGTTGTTGTACTTGTATTATTGCTTGTACTATTATTTTTGTTTTACAACAAAAATAACTCTATTAAATTAATTTAATAGGTATCTTGGCTTCTATCAAAAGTTAATGTAATATATTTTTTCTTTGAATAACTAAGGACATACAGAAAGATGTTGAATTTAACACTTTTCCATCAACTATATGTAACACCATGCTTTCTTTCCAATCAACTTGAGCTGATAAGCCAGGTGTGTGTTCTACGCAAATCGTTGCTTTCTTGGTTTTCTCTATTTTTTATTTTCTAAAGTATTGTTTCACGAGACTATAACTTCCGTCATAACCCTTTTTCTGGATGAACAAATAAATACTGTACGCACTACATTCATTAGCTAGTTTTAGATCCACAATCTCTTTATATGGATCCAATTTACTTGACCTTTGCTTTTTATTTTTATCACTGCCATTTTCTAACTCAACAAATGCCTGTTTGATTGTACGGTAATCACAATTAAACCTTCGTACTAAGGCTGCATAACTTGGTCTTGTTTCGTCTTTCATAAATTCTTTAACTCCTTTACGTATATCTTTTCTCATATTTACCTCCTTAAACTATGAGAAAAGGATACTAAAAAAGGTAGGAAAACCAACAATTTTAAATTGCCATTTTCCTACCTTTTAATTTGTCCTAGCAATAATAATTATTTTCTACTTTTACTCACTACATATTCTCAAAAGAAAAATTGTCATATCTCCTTTGAAATAATCATAAGGATGTTTAGGCATTGTTTTTTTGTTAGTCATTAAAG
>NZ_JXWY01000057.1 GCF_000934465.1 Staphylococcus microti
AGTACAGGCTCACATTGCCTTAACTCCTCCTATGACACCATCATAGTGGGAGTTAATTATTTAGTTAATGGTCTTTTTTTTAAGTGTCCTTGACATGGGGTCCACTTTACTTTTAGGTCAAGCATACCCTGTTTTTATGTTAATAATTTGCGTACATACTACTGCATCTAATTTTCCATTGTTACGATTTTGTTATTCAAACGATTTTTTAAAAATGGGATATACCTACAAGCGCCAAACAGTCCCCATCTACTTTTATAAAAATCGAAATAGTTATACTCGTGTTTGATAGACAACTGCTTCGGCAAAATCGCATCTAATTCTGCTAATTGATTGTAGCCATACTGGAATAATGGTTGTGATGACAGTTTTGATACTGATTTATGGCGTTTCGTATTTTTGGCAATCGTCTTTGAACAAAACTCAATGGCAAAAGTGATTTTGTGACTAGCGAATTGTTGAATAATCGTGTTAAGTAGCCCTTTAATTGTCTGCATATCAAAGTACATTAATACGCCTTCAAAAATAAATAAAAGGTTCGCATCCTTGTCATAAAAATCATATTGTTTTGCCTGTTCAATCCATGTATCATCCAACATAGACTTTACGATCATTTTATAATGCGCTGTCTCTTCAAAAAACTGCTTTCTGATTTGAATCGATTCAGGTACATCTAAATCTACCCATGAAAGATTGTATGTATTAAACCTTTGATACCTTGTATCTAGTCCACACCCTATATTAATAACTATCGGATTTTCAGCGTTGTTCACAAAATCTTGTGTAATATCGTCTAGTATGGCAGATCGTACACTGATTCCAACTTGAGACATTTTATCACATTCAATATTTTTGTAGTCATTTTTAATATGACAAAAGATTTCCTTAGATAGTTCATCTTTTATAATCGGATTCTCATGGTCAAATTCTCTAGCACGTGCTGCTAAAGGAATTAACATGGATTCTGGTATACCTTTCAATTGATTCATTTTATCACTCCTATACTATTAATTGATAATTATTATCAATTATAGCATAGATCATTTGAAAACTATCAATGGACACAAAACTATAATAATATAAAGACCTCAAAGTTTTTTATAAGCAGTGTGTCAAACTAATTATGACACTCCCAAATCAAGGAGTCGTTTCTTTATAGTCATACAGCTATTTACTAAAAGAACTTAAAATAGCAAAATAAACGTGACATAAAAAAATCACTACATGGCAGTAGGTGTCTGAAGTGAAAATGCGTTTTAACAAACTTGTTTCACTTCTAGTCACCCTTGCCGGGGCGGGACAACGAAAGCCAAAAAATAAGCTTTCTGTCCCGCTCCCTTGACACTTGCAAACACTATGGCACTACAGAATATAGCAAAACAGGGGGCACGCACCAAAAAGGTTTGTGTCCCCTGTTTCTTATATAGTGGAGGCGGCGGGATTTGAACCCGCGTCCAAAGGTCCTGATACAAATGTTTCTACGTGTGTAGTCTATCGATAAGTTTCACATCATGCAAGGTGACAGACAACCAACATGATGCTAGTTTGATTAAGCTCTCCACGTCAGACTTCAAACGGCAGTGACATGTGTAGCCTACTTCAGTTGAATCACGTTAACCGCACATAGGCGATGCGGTTAGGTGATGCAGAGTGCGCTTAGGCAGCTACTGCTAAGTTATTGTTAGTTTTGCCAGTTATTATAAACTGTGTGTGTTGATGACGAAGACAACCCTCCGACACGCTTCATGAGCTCGGGGGACCCCTGTCGAATCCATAAACGCCCCCATGTGACAACAATATAATGTGCTTTACTGCTTATATTCGAAAGCACATTATATCATATCAAATATTATAACATGGCGCAATGTTTAGTATTTTTGTTTCATTGCACGTGCCATATCACGTTTAACCGCTTTTTCTTTTAACGATTGACGCTTATCAAACTTTTTCTTACCGCGTGCAATGCCTAATAGTACTTTACAATGTCCTTGTTTTAAATAAAGTTTAAGTGGAACGATAGAATAGCCGATTTCGCGTGTGCGCTCCCCTAATTTCATGATTTCACGTTTATGCAACAAAAGTTTACGCGAACGCAATGGATCATGATTAAAGCGATTGCCTTCTTCATACGGCGCAATATGCATGTTTTGTAAAAAAATCTCGCCGTTTTTCACTTGTGCATAGCTATCTTTTAAGTTTGCGCTCCCACGTCGAATAGACTTAATTTCTGTACCTTGTAATACAATGCCTGCTTCAATCGTATCTTCAATTTGATAATCATGTCTTGCTTTACGATTTTCTGCTAAGGTTCCCTTGCCTGACTTTTTCGCCATGGTACTCACCTCAACTTATTTTTTCTTTCGTCGTGCTTTTTTCTTAATGCTTTTGTCTTTATAAAAAGGTTTATTCTTTGATTTCCCTTGTTTGCGTTCATGCTTACCTTTGCGCTGTTTACGCTTTTTCTTGCCGTCGTTTTTACCTTTAAACTGCTTACCTTTTGTCTTAATTTGGATTGTCTTACCTTGCGTCTTTTTATCACGATTCCCTTTAAGATCAATAGGCATACCCACGACTTGGAAATCAATTTGACGTTCGTCGACATCGACATGAATGACTTTCACTTTAATTGTATCACCAATGCGATAAACGTGTGCTTTATGTTCACCAATTAACGCCATATGATGTTCATCAAAGTTGTAGTAGTCATCCGTCATATTTTGAATGCTGACAAGCCCTTCAATCGTGTTCGGCAATTCAATAAACATACCGAAATTCGCCACGGAACTAATAACACCTTCAAATTCTTCACCGATATGTTGAATCATATACTCCGCTTTTTTCAACTCATCTGTATCACGTTCCGCTTCAATCGCACGACGTTCACGATTCGACGTATGTGTTGCAATCTCAGGCAATGCTTCTTCCCATTTATGCAATGCTTTCGTATCCATTGACTGCTCAATTAAATACTTGCGAATCAAACGATGCACAATTAAATCAGGATAACGACGAATCGGTGATGTAAAGTGTGTATAATAATCAGCTGCTAAACCAAAATGTCCAAGGTTATCCGCTTCGTATCGTGCTTGTTGCATAGAGCGCAACATCATTGTTGAAATAACACGATCTTCTGGTCGCCCTGTCGCTGCTTCGGCAATATTTTGTAATGTACTTGGATGAATCTCTTCGCCTGTCCCATTAATCATAATGCCAAAGTTCGTAATAAAGTCGAAAAATTGACGTAGACGTTCAGACTTCGGTTGTTCATGCACACGATATAAAAATGGCACGTCTTTCTTGTTGAAATGCTCTGCAATCGTCTCGTTCGCTGCAAGCATGAATGACTCAATCAAACGCTCGGCCTCTCCACGTTCACGAATCACAACGTCTTCTGGTAACCCTTCTTCATTCACACGCACTTGTGCTTCAGGAATGTCAAAGTCGATTTCTCCACGGCGTTGTCGCATCGCAATAAGACGGTTAGACAGCGTTTGTGCTAAATCTAACATCGGTGTAATCGTCGCATAATGTTGACGCATTGCGGGATTACGTTCTGTAATAATTTCATTAACCGCATCGTACGTCATTCTTGCATCAGAATGAATGACACTATCAAATATTTCATGACGCACAACTTCACCACGTGCATTAATTTCCATGCGACAACTCATCGTTAAACGATCCACATTCGGATTTAATGAACAAATGCCATTGCTAAGTCGATGTGGAATCATTGGAATAACACGGTCAACAAGATATACACTCGTTGCACGATCGTACGCTTCTCTATCCAATGCGCTACCTTCTTTAATATAGTAGCTGACATCAGCAATACTCACAGTCAACTCAATGTTACCATTTTCTAACTGTTTCAATGCAATGGCATCATCCAAGTCTTTCGCATCAGCACCATCAATGGTAATCGTCAAGTCATCACGCAAGTCACGACGCCCTTTTATTTCCTCAGGCACAATCGCATCAGGCACCGCTTCTGCTTCTTTTAACACATCATCTGGAAATTCAATTTCGATGCCATGTTGATAAATAATCGATAAAATATCAACACCCGGATCATTTTTATGCCCTAAAATGGCAGACACGTGACCTTCAGGATTATTCGTACCATCTGAATACTGTGTAATCTGCACAAGCACTTTATGTCCTTCTACAGCACCTAGATCTTGCCCTTTTGGTATAAAGATATCTTGCATAATGCGCTTATCGTCTGGAATAACAAAACCGAAGTGACGGGCTTCTGAAAATGTCCCAACGACTTGATGCACCGCATGGCGTTCAATCGCTTTGACCTCTCCTTCAAACTTTCCTTTACGGTGGTCTCCACGCGATTTTTGTACTTCTACAACAACTGTGTCACCATCCATCGCATAATGAATTTTACTTGGCGGGATAAAAATATCCTCCATTCCTTCATCTTCTGGTCGTAAAAATGCAAAGCCCTTTTTATTTTGGCTCAGTGTCCCTCGTACTAATCCAGGCTTCGGACCTTTTTTCTGATAGCGGTCTTGCTTTGTACGCGTGACGATACCTGTCTGTTCCAGCTCATTCAGCACTTTAATTAAATCACGAAACGATTCTGCGCTACTTAAGCCAAGTGCATCTTGAAAGTCAGATACAGACATTGCTTGATAGTCTTCTTCTTGAATTAAGTTTAAAATTTCTTGTTTTAAATCCATGATTTGCCTCCTTTCCTATTAAACTTTTATCTCTCACTGCGTCCTATTCAGACCAATCCAGTGATTCTAAAAATTGATAGACTTCTTCAAATACTTGTTCTTTTTCTTTATCAATTGTAATGACGTGTCCTGAATTGTGATACCATGATAACTTTTTCGAGTCAGAAATCGCTGTATCATGAATCACATTTGCCGAGTCAGGATTAATCATTTCATCATTTTCAGATTGAATGACTAATAATGGATCCATCACTTCGTCCAAGCTATCACGCACACCTTGAATTGTTTGTTGTAGCTCTTTCAATGTTTCAGTAGGTTGGAAAACTTTCATTTCGCGCTCGATCGTTTCATCATCTTTGCCTTCATAACGCTTGAAGTTGCGCGCGTAGTCTAAAAAGCCCTCAAACATAGATCCTTCAGTTTTAATATATGCAGGGGAACACATAGTTACAATACCCTTTACATCACGATTTAAGCTTAACTTCAATGCAAAGACGCCACCAAGTGACAGACCTGCAACTGCGATTTCATCATAACCTTGTTCCACAAGATGATCATAGCCGTCTAACGCATCTTTATACCAAACATGTGGACTAGATTTTAAAATCTCTTCTGGTGGTGCAGCATGTCCTTCATAATGTGGTGCATGTGATGTGTATCCCTTTTTTTGAAGATAACGACCAAGTTGACGTACGTCAGAACTATTCCCTGTAAAACCGTGTAATAATAATACCGCACGTTTGCCTCCTTCAAATAAGAATGGCTTTGGAAGTTGCATTTTCATATTAAAACCTCGTCCTTTCTCAAATAAATCATATAACTTTATTCTAGCGATTTACAAATCAGTGCACAAATAAAAAAGTCCGACTACACAACTGTCGGACTCTACATATTAAAGTAACTGATACCTAACATTAATACAAAGAAAATAATTGATAGTACAATTGTCAATCTATGCAAAAATAAATCTATACCACGTTGTTTTTGTTTACCAAATAACTGTTCAGCCCCACCACTAATGGCACCTGATAAACCGTTACTCTTACCTTCTTGCAATAAAACAACTGTGATGAGTGCGATACAGTCAATAATCAGTAATACAACAATAAAAGTATGCATCAGATTGTCCTCCATTCATCATATACGGAAGCTATTGTATCACATTATTTCTATTAGGACAACGCTGACTATCGATTGAATGTCGATTTTCGTTTCACGCTTGTTGTAATCATAAAAATAGCAGCTACAAGTGAACCGATAACAACAATGCCATATGGGACTAGTGCGAAAAAGCCTTTCACATGAAAAATCGCACTGTAAAGTATCGGTGGATTTAATAATGAATTAAAACCTTGAGAAATAAATACAGCAATCATAAACCACCATAAATACGGGTGTTGAAATTTAATTGATACGACGCCTGCAGAATATGCAAGGATGTATAAAATTCCTGTGTAACGCAAACTATTGCTAATGGCGTTAATTGAGTTTTGACTGACTTTGTTGCCTGATTGTTCAAGCATATAACTGATTACTTGACCGTCTACAATAACCACTTGATGTACAACGAGGCATACAGCAAATAAAAATGAGATATAAGCTAATAACTTACCAGTGTTTTTAGCACGCAGCTCTGCATCCATATGTTGAGACATAACGATATTCCTCCATCTTGATTTAACATCACTATACCAAATAACCCCCTTAAATAAAACAACGAGTATTATAGAAAGTTAAGTTTTAACAAAAATTAAAATTTATGATGCTGTATTTTTAAAATGATGAAAAATCGTATGGCCTACAATAATAATGGCAATCAATGCACCGACATAGCCAACGAATGGATAAATCGTTGCGACGAGTGAACCGAATGGTAATGTACCACCAACCATAAAAATAACGCCTAACAAAATAGTCACAACAATATCAAAACGTTTGTTTATAAAGCGCATCGCTTCATTTTTAACAAGCCAATACATCGGTGCAGTTGTAGAATAAATACCTAAAATAATACATACGGCGAAGAATAACGCGATAATCGGATGAATGGTGTTACCGATATAAAGTAACGGCACTTCCAATTTGATTACTTCATTATAATGAACAAGCATCGCAACAACCATCATCACAACGGTAATCATAAGACCAGATGCACCACCAATCGCTGTTGCAATTGCTTCTTTTTTGTTGCTCGCTTCACTTCCTAACTGTGTAAAGAAAACCGTACCCGCTAACATGTTGTAACAGAAAAATAAAATAGCAGACTGCCAAAAATGTGGGACTGGTTGTAATTTTGTTGCCGCTTCTGGTAATGTTTCAAACGATGGAATGCTACCGAGGTGTGTAAAAAAGACGTAGCCACAAATACCGATTGTTAAAACAACGATAACTGGTCCAATTAAACCAATAATATCAATTAACTTATTCAAACCAAGTAGTACAGTAATCATCGCTACAAGCCCCATACCTAAAAAGCCAATAGATGATGGTAATTTAAAATGTTCTGAAACAACTGCACCTGTTCCTGCAATCATAATAACCACAATGCTGAATAAGAAGAGCAAAGCAAAATATTCGATAATACGTCCAATAATGTTGCCACAATATACTTTAAAAATATCGCCCGGTTGACTTAATTTTAATTCATACCCTTTAATCATAATCATAGAGCCGAGTAAACAAAATAATACCATTGAAATCAATGCCCCGATAATCCCAATCGGTCCGTATGATGCGAAAAACTGCATCACTTCTTGCCCTGTCGCAAATCCAGAGCCAATCAAATATGCGATATATGCACCACTTAGCTTCAAAACTTTTTTCCAATTTACTGAATTTGTCATCGTGATTACCACCCTTGTCCTTCTATTTGATAACGATCAAGCATGCCATTTTCTAGTGCTTCAATCGCCGCTTCTAAAGTCGTCAACGCTTGATTCAATTCATCATCGGTAATCACAAGTGGCGGTTGGAACCTTAACACACTTCCTGCAATCGCAATAATAACCACACCATGATCAAAACAGTAGTTACAAATTTTAAGTGCTGCCGCTGCATCTTTCGTCTTATTTTTCTTATCCGACACGATTTCAATACCAATCGAAAGTCCTTTACCACGCACATCCCCAACACATTCATATTGCGTTAGCCACTGTTGCATACGTGCTTTTACAAGCGCACCTTTTCTTGCTGTTTCACTAATTAAATTTTCTTCTTCTAACAAATCAATCGTCGCAATCGCTGCTTCACAACAAACAGGATTCGCACCCGTTGTAAAAAGATGTGCCGGTGCATCTAATGCTTCCATCACTTCTTTGCGTCCGACAATTGCTGACATTGGCATACCGCCCGCAATGGACTTACCATATGCAATCAAATCAGCTTCTATATCAAAATGTTCAATTGAACTAAATTTACCTGTACGTCCAAAGCCTTGCTGAATGTCATCTACTGCAAGCAAAATACCATGTGCTTTACACAGATCTGCTAACGCCTCAAAATAACCCGGTACAGGTTCTAACAAACCACCATCTCCTTGAAATGTTTCAACCATAATGCAAGCTACTTCTTCAGGTGGCACATACGTTTTAAACATATCTTTTAAAGGGGCAAGATAACCTTCTACAGTAGTCGGTTCACTATCATTGTATAACCCCCGATACGCATCTGGGTACGGAATATGGAAAAATCCTGGCAATAACGGTCCGATTTTTCGACGCATGTTTAATGCAATACTTGACGCTGAAATTGCCCCATATGTTGAACCGTGATATGCATTTGTAAAACTAATGACATACGGTCTGCCTGTATACCCACGGGCAAACTTAATCATGCCATCACACGCATCTGATCCCGTTAATCCGAATAGGACTTGTTTCTCAAAATTCCCCGGCGAAAGCTTACATAACTTTTCAGCTAACTTTGTCAGTGGTTCATGATGCATGTACGCTGGTGTGTAATGCACCATACGTGCAACTTGTTGTTGAATCGCTTCAACGACCTTTTTCGGCGTATGTCCGACATTCTGTGAACTGGCACTTGATAACAAATCGATATACGTTTTCCCATTAATATCTACTAAAGTTGAACCGTGTGCCTCCTTAATCACCAACGGATAGTACGGTATACGCCCCGCTTTTGCAAAATACTTTTGATCCTGATTGATGATGGTTTGCACTCTGTCTTCCCCTATCATAAAAATACCTCCTTGCACAATAAAACAATTGATAATACTGAATATTACCAATTTAAATCATTTATGTAAATAGAATTTCTGATTTTTCTGAATTTTTACGTTAAATATTTTACAATAATGATGTGCTAAAAGGTAATATTGGGAACAGCAAAAAAAGGAGCAACACGTCCTTAAACGCGTCACTCCGATTTATCATTTCAGGTAAGTCATCTTATTTATCTAAGTTGTAGAAAGATTTAATACCTTCATATTTAGCTGTTTCGTATAATTCATCTTCAATACGTAATAATTGGTTGTATTTCGCAATACGGTCTGTACGTGATAATGAACCAGTTTTAATTTGACCTGCATTTGTTGCAACTGCGATGTCAGCAATTGTTGTATCTTCTGTTTCACCTGAACGGTGTGATACAACTGCTGTGTATCCAGCTTTTTGAGCCATTTCAATTGCTTCAAATGTTTCAGTTAAAGTACCGATTTGGTTAACTTTGATTAAGATAGAGTTACCGATGTTGTTTTCGATACCTTTTTGTAAGATTTCTGTGTTTGTTACGAATAAGTCATCCCCAACTAATTGTACACGGTCACCGATACGTTCTGTAAGTAACTTCCAACCGTCCCAGTCGTTTTCATCCATACCGTCTTCGATAGAGATGATTGGGTATTTGTTAACTAATTCTTCTAAGTAGTCAACTTGTTCAGCTGCTGTACGTTTAGCGCCTTTATCACCTTCGAATTTCGTGTAGTCATACACACCATTTTCATAGAATTCTGATGATGCACAGTCAAAGCCTAAGAATACATCTTCGCCTGGTTTGTAACCAGCTGTTTTGATTGCTTCAAGAATTGTTTCTACCGCATCTTCTGTACCTTCAAATGTAGGTGCGAAACCACCTTCGTCACCAACTGCAGTAACAAGACCACGTGATTTTAAGATTTTTGCTAATGCGTGGAATACTTCTGCACCGATACGTAATGCTTCTTTGAATGTTTTAGCACCTACTGGTAAGATCATGAACTCTTGGAATGCGATTGGTGCATCTGAGTGAGAACCACCGTTTACAATGTTCATCATAGGTGTTGGTAATACTGTTGCATTGAATCCACCTAAATATTTGTATAATGGTTGACCTAAGAAGTCAGCAGCTGCACGCGCAACAGCAATTGACACACCTAAAATTGCGTTGGCACCTAATTTACCTTTGTTAGGTGTACCGTCTAATTGGATCATCATTTTGTCAATTGAATTTTGATCTAATACAGCAAATCCGCCTTCCATTAATTCAGGTGCGATGATTTCATTCACGTTTTCAACCGCTTTTTCTACACCTTTACCAAGATAGCGTGATTTGTCACCATCGCGTAACTCAACTGCTTCATGTTCACCTGTTGATGCACCTGATGGTACGAGGGCACGACCGAACGCACCGCTTTCTGTTAATACTTCTACTTCTACTGTTGGGTTACCACGTGAGTCTAATACTTCGCGAGCATATACATCTGTAATAATTGGCATAATGATTAAATCTCCTTTTTGTTAAGATGATCTCCCTGCTGTTTGTGACAAATCAGGCAGTCAATCTTTCATTTTGTCTTCTTATTGTTATTATAACGATTGTGCACCATTTCTCAAAATCATTTAGTGTTCAATCAATGTTTCACCTGTCATATCAGCTGGTTGTTTCACGCCAAGTAAATCAATCAATGTTGGCGCTAAATCTCCAAGACGACCTGTTTGACGTAACGTAATACCTTCTTTCGTTACAATCACAGGTACTGGGTTTGTTGTATGTGTTGTCATCGGTTTATCATCTTCTGTTAACACTTCGTCAGAGTTACCGTGGTCCGCTGTAATTATCGCTGTTCCACCCATATCGATGATTTTATCGACAACTGCACCTAAACATTCGTCTACCGCTTCAATTGCTTTAATTGTTGGTTCTAACATACCACTGTGACCGACCATGTCTGGGTTAGCAAAGTTTAGAATAATTAAGTCTAAATCACCTTTATCCAACTCTTCTAACAGTGCGTCACGAACTTCATACGCACTCATTTCAGGCTTAAGGTCATACGTTGCAACTTTTGGTGATGCGATTAAACGACGACGTTCACCTTTAAATTCTTCGTTTTGACCGCCACTCATGAAATATGTCACGTGTGGATATTTTTCAGTTTCTGCAATACGTAGTTGTGTCAAACCATTATCTTGTGCAACTTCACCAATTGTGTTTTTAAGATCTACTTTTTCAAACACAATGTGTGCATCGACATTGTCGTTGTATTTCGTGAATGTTGCATAGTAAAGATCGTTTACTTGTTCCACTGGGAAACCGTCAAATGCTTTGTTCGTAAATACTTCTGAAAGTTGTGCTGCTCTGTCAGGACGGAAGTTGTAGAAAATAACTGAATCACCGTCAGACACGCCGTTATTTTGGCCTGTCACAACAAATGGCTCTACAAATTCATCTGTTAAATCTGCAGCATAGTTTGCTTCGACACCTTCACGTGCAGAGGCATACTGTGTTTCGCTCACACCTCGAATCGCATCATAAGCTTTTAATTCACGTTCCCAACGTTTGTCACGGTCCATTGAATAGTAACGACCTGACACAGATGCGAACTGGCCAACACCGATTTTCTTGAATTGTTCTTCTGTTTCATCGATGTATGTGAGTGCTGATTTTTGGTCTACGTCACGACCGTCTAAAAAGGCATGTACGTACACTTTATTAAGACCTTTGCGTTTCGCTAATTCTAAAATCGCAAAAAGGTGTTTGTAGTGACTGTGTACACCACCGTCTGATAGTAAACCGAAAATGTGTAGTGCTGCATCGTTTGTTTTGGCATGATCAATGGCACCATTTAAAACCGCATTATCAAAAAAGTCACCATCAATAATTGACTTATTAATACGTGTTAAACTTTGGTACACGATACGACCTGCACCGATGTTCATATGACCAACCTCAGAGTTACCCATTTGACCTTCAGGAAGCCCCACATCTAAACCACTTGCTTCGATTTGTGTCGTTGGATATTTTGCAGCATAGCGATCAAAGTTTGGTTTGTGCGCTAACTTTACCGCATTCCCATGTTCTTCTTCACGATTCGCAAATCCATCTAAAATGATAAGCGCTGTTGGTTGTTTTGCCATATTACTTCGCACCTTCTAACAATTGTACATAGTCTTCAACTTTCAATGAAGCACCGCCGACTAATGCACCGTCAATATCAGTTTCTGCCATATATTCTTTGATGTTGTTCGGTTTAACACTACCACCGTATTGAATGCGTACAGCTTGTGCAACTTCATCATTCGTTAACTTCGCAACAGTTGCACGTACAGCTGCACACATTTCATTTGCATCTTTCGCTGTTGAAGATTTACCTGTACCGATTGCCCAAATTGGCTCATATGCAATCACAAGTTCTTTTACTTGTGCTTCTGTTAAACCTGCTAATGCTTTTTCAACTTGACCTTCAACGATAGCATTTGCTTTACCTTGTTCACGCTCTTCGTCAGTCTCACCAACACAAATGATTGGAGTCATACCATGTTTGAATAAAGCATGTGCTTTTTTATTGATGTCTTCATCTGTTTCGCGGAATAAATCACGGCGTTCTGAGTGACCAATCACAACATAGCTCACACCTAAGTCAGCTAATGCAACAGGTGATGTTTCACCCGTAAACGCACCACTTTCTTCAAAATACGTATTTTGTGCACCGATTTTCAAACCAGGTGCCACGCCTTCTTTTGTCAAAGTAACTAACGCGTCTAATTGAATTGTTGGCGCACAGATGACTGCTTCAACTTCATTTGTATCTGGCAATGCTGGTAGCGCTTTGACAAAGTCTTTCGCTTCTTGCACTGTCTTGTTCATCTTCCAGTTACCTGCAATAATTGGTTTTCTCACTTAAAACACTCCTAGTTTGTTAATATCATTTTCACCGCATAAGAAACACGTCAAACTAAGCTGCTTCTTATCAGTAAAGTCGTTGACGAGAAGTGGATCTGTCCGCTCACTTCCGTCAACACTTTTTATTTAATGTCATTGGTTAAAACTGACAACTTATTTGTTAGCGATTGCTTTAATACCTGGTAATTCTTTACCTTCTAAATATTCAAGTGATGCACCGCCACCAGTTGAAATGTGTGTAAAGTCTTCTTCAAAGCCTAATTGCATTGCTGCTGCAGCTGAGTCGCCACCACCGATAATTGTTGTCGCATCTTTTAACTCAGCGATTGCTTCACATACACCGATTGTACCTTGTGCAAAGTTACTGAATTCAAATACACCCATTGGGCCGTTCCATACGACTGTATGAGCGCCTTCAAGTTGTTTTTTGAATAATTCAACTGTTTTTGGACCAATATCAAGTGATTCTTGATCTGCTGGGATTTCGTCAACAGATACTTCTGTAATCTCAGCATCGTTTGAGAATTCTTTTGCCACTTTACCGTCTACTGGTAAAACGATTTGGTCTCCTGCACGTTCAAGCAAGTCTTTCGCAAAGTCAATTCTGTCTGCTTCTAATAAAGAAAGACCGATTTCTTTACCTTGTGCTTTTAAGAACGTGTACGCCATACCGCCACCGATTAATACTTTATCAGCGATGTTCAGTAAGTTTTCAATCACACCAATTTTGTCTGATACTTTCGCACCACCAAGAATTGCTACCACTGGTTTATCTGGGTTTTCAACAACGCCACCGATAAATTTAATTTCTTTTTCCATTAAGAAACCAGCAACTGTTTCAAGGTGTGTCGCAATACCTACGTTTGATGCATGTTCACGGTGTGCTGTACCGAATGCATCGTTTACGAAAATATCACCTAAAGATGCCCAGTATTTTCCAAGTTCAGGATCGTTTTTAGATTCTTTTTTACCTTCAACATCTTCAAAACGTGTGTTTTCAAACATTAAAATGTCGCCTTCATTTAACGCTTGAATAGCCGTTTCTAACTTTTCACCACGTGTTTCAGGAATAAAAGTAACTTCTTTATCTAATTTTTCAGATAAGCGTTTTGCAACAGGTGCTAATGATAACTTCGCTTTGTCGCTTTCTTCTTTCACTTTACCTAAGTGTGAGAATACAACGACTTTCCCGCCTTGCTCAAGAATATATTGCAATGTTGGCAATGCTTGAACGATACGGTTGTCGTTTGTAATTTCGCCGTCTTTCATTGGCACGTTGAAGTCTGCACGCACAAGTACAACTTTACCTTTTAACGCTACATCAGTTACATCTTTTTTTGCCATTTTTAAAATCCTCCTCAAAACAATCGTTTATTTCAGTTTAAACCAAATCTTGCTTTTTATTAAGAATTTTATTACTTACTTTCTATACTTTCCTTTTAAAATAGGCGGAGAAGCGTTTGTGCTCCCCCGCCTAGTATCAAGCTACATATTCGTCAGAGGCACGTACCGAGTACTTGCTTAACTTGCGATATCACACGCTTATTTTGCTTGGTCAGCTAAATATTCTAAAGTACGTACTAATTGTGCTGTGTAAGACATTTCGTTATCGTACCAAGAAGCAACTTTAACTAATTGACGGTCACCAACAGACATAACACGTGTTTGTGTTGCATCGAATAATGCACCGAAAGTCATACCTACAACGTCAGATGATACGATTTCGTCTTCAGTGTAACCGAATGATTCGTTTGTTGCATCTTTCATTGCTTGGTTAACTTCTTCAACTGTTACTTCTTTTTCAAGAACAACTGTTAATTCAGTTAATGAACCTGTTGCTACTGGTACACGTTGCGCACCACCGTCTAATTTACCAGCGATTTCTGGAATTACAAGACCGATTGCTTTTGCAGCACCTGTTGAGTTAGGAATGATGTTTTCTGCAGCTGCACGTGCACGACGTTTGTCGCCTTTACGGTGTGGTGAGTCTTGTGTATTTTGGTCACCAGTGTATGCGTGAATTGTAGTCATAAGACCTTCAACGATACCGAATGAATCTTGTAATGTTTTTGCAACTGGTGCAAGTGAGTTTGTTGTACATGATGCACCAGAAACAACTGTTTCAGAACCATCTAATAATTCGTGGTTAACGTTGTATACGATTGTTTTAAGGTCGCCTTGACCAGGTGCAGAGATTAATACTTTTTTAGCACCTGCTTCGATGTGTGCTTCAGCTTTTTCTTTAGATGTGAAGAAACCTGTACATTCAAGAACAACGTCTACATCTAAGTCAGCCCATGGTAATTTTGATGGTTCTGGTTCTGAGAATGATTTTACTTCTTTACCGTTTACGCGGAATCCACCGTCGATTACTTCTACTTCTTCAGTGAAACGACCTTGCATTGTGTCATATTTTAATAAGTGAGCAAGCATGTCATCGTCTGTTAAATCGTTAACTGCTACTACTTCGATATTTTCAACGTCTTGAATTCTTCTAAATGCTAAACGACCAATTCTACCAAATCCGTTAATTGCTACTTTTACTGCCATGTGAGTGGCCTCCTTAAAATAATATAATTTTTAATTTTTTAAAAGATCTTGCGTAATAATCTTTGCTGCATATTCATCAGTCACGAGTACTGTGTTTTTAGGTGCGATTTCTAAATATGCTTTAATTGCATTGCCTTTAGAACTACCACCTGCAACAGCAAAAATGTGTTCTTTCGACTGTACTTCTTCAAGTTGAAGTCCAATCGTCTTAACCTTGTGAATAATCTCGCCTTGTTGGTTAAAGTAATAACCAAAGGCTTCACCAACGGCATTATGATGTTGAAGTTTTTCGACTACTTCAGATGATGATTGTCTACGTTTCGCCATTTTCAGCGCATCACCGATACCGTGTATAATAAATTGCGATTGCCTAATTCTATTCAATGTGTTAACTACAGACGGTTCATGCATTAAGTTCTGATATGTTTGTTCGCTCACTTGATCTGGAACATAGAGTGTTGTGTATTTACCACCCGTACGTTGTGCCATTGTGGAACAAATCGTATTGGCTTGAAAAACAACATTCTCACCAAGACCACCTCGCGCAGGAACAAACAATACACTAAACGGTAGCTCTGTCATAGCATTACTAACAGATGCCATCGTAGAACCCCCAGTAACCGATACAATCGCGTCTTCATACAATTGTTTCTCAAGTAACTGTCCTGTAATACGACCTAACTCAACTTTGACATTTAAATCTGTATCACTATTGCCAGGAATGACGTGCACTTCCTTGATGTCATAATAATCTCGGATGAATTTGGCAAGATGATGATCATCAGAATAATGCGTGAAATAATCTTTCAACTGCTTCATCACATCTATACCCTCTGATGTGAGTGTCATACCTGTAGGTTTCACCAAAATTAAATCTTGATGTTTCAACAAGTCTGTCTCTGATCTCAATACTCTCTCAGTCAAATTCAAAATTTCACTTAATGTACGTCGACCAATCGGTTGATATTTCTGGATAGCTGTCAAAATTGAAAACCGTCGATACATTTTATCTATCAAGTCAGGCACTAATTTTTGTTGCACTTGAATCATACGTTTCAAGAGTCACGCCTCCTTAATAGTGAACAGGGGGTCAACTTCGAGCCAAGACGGTGACATTTTTAGTCCCGATGACTCTAAAAAAATTTCATTACCTGTTTTACAATTACATCATACTACGTCATTTTTATAAATGCAAGTCAAAAGTAATCCCAGTTAATAAATTTGTAGGACGTTTTACGTCCAACTAATTGTGTTAAGCACTTTAAACGGCTCCATATCGCGTTTTAGTTCTTTTTCATCACATTTTTATTTATAGTAAATATGAGGTGATGTTATGACAAATTCTAATGAACGTCCTGAAGTGATTGAGCCTAATGACCCACGATATAAACGTCCAGAAGACTTTGGTCAATCTTATGAGAATCATCAACAACATACGTATCATATCCATACACGTTCGTTTGGTTGTACGCCAATTGGTTGTGTGCCTGGATGTTTATTTTCTATTATATTATCGATTCTTTTGACGATACTTCTCAATTTATGGTTATAGCTATTAAAAAAATAAGACAGAGCTTTCTCACACTTTGTAGATGTGAAATAGCTCTGTCTTTTATTAGCGTCTTATTGTGATGTATTATTATTTGTTGCTTGTCTTGGTTGTGTTTGTGTTGATTGTTGTGGTGCTGGCGTTGATTGACTTGACTGCGTTTGCTGATTCGATTGCGGTTGTTGATTTTGCTGAGGTGTAGCTTGTTGTGTATTATTTGATGATTGCGATTGCTGTTGAGAGGATTGCGTTTGTTTTGCTTTATCCTCAGCCTGTCGTTTCTCTGCCGCTTCTTTTTCAGCCGCCTTGTCCTCTTTCTCTTCAGTTTCTGCTTTTTTCTGCTTCGCTGCTTGATTTTGACGTTGCTGTTGTGCAGCTCTTTGTGCTTGTCTTGCAATTTCTGCATCTCTTTGTTGTTGCTCTAATCGCGCTTGTTCTTCTGCTGCTCTTCGCTCTTCCGCTGCTCGTTTTGCTTTTTCTCTCTGTTTCTTTTTCTCTGCTGCTTCACGTTTTTCTTTTTGTTCTTCTATTTTTTGATCTTTTAAGCGTTGATCCCCTTTTTGCGTTTGACCAACATATGCAAAGACCGCAAATACAAGCGTTCCTATTAATAACAGAACGATGATAACACTTAAACACCCTGCAAACTTCTTCTTGCCTGGTCCTCTGCCGTCATCTCTATATCTAGGGCCTTGATTACTTCTTTGTGGTACTGCCATATTCATTACTCCTTCTCTTTACTATCCTTCCAATCCTCTATATCTAAGCATCACATTTTTAAATTAAAAATCACTTTATTTGATTATCATACCCTATCAAAAGAAAATCAACCTTTCAACTTTAATAATTGGTAAGTTTGTGCAAATTATTTAAACGCACACTATTTTATAATCATTGAATATATGAAATGGAACTGAGACATGGGCAAAATTGTCCAAAATAAGTGAGTAAATATTTATTGATGGCATTAGGGATTTGAAGTGACAATGCGTATTAACAAACTTGTTTTCACTTCTAGTCACCCTTGCCGGGGCGGGACAGAAAACTCCCTTAATGCATAAATCGTATATGGATTGGGTAAAAATAAAATAAGACCGGAATGCTGCATCATTCCAGTCTCTACTAAAGGGAGTCAAAATAACCTTCGTTTTGTATATTATGGGGTATACTGTTTAATTAAGAGATGTATTAATTCTTTCGAAGGTACTTTCATTATAACTTACTTTGTGAAAAAATAAACAAATTCAACTTGAATATTATATGACTTTTTATTGTCTGATACGTGAAAATTCAGAAATATGAAAGGATGATAGATGATGACAAACTATTTAATCACTGGTGGCACCGGATTAGTAGGACAACATTTGATTAAACACCTTTTACAATCAAGCGGAAATATGATTTATGTCCTGACACGTTCATCAAAACAGTCCGATCAGCGACAAATCACATATATCAACTGGTCACATGACAATTGGCAACATCAAGTTCCTGACATTGATATTGTCATTAACTTAGCAGGCGCAACTTTAAATCATTACTGGACACCGACCCACAAACAACGTATGATGACAAGTCGCATTCAAACGACACGCGCCCTTTATGATTTATTTCGTGTACGTGATAAAGCACCTAGCGTCTTATTCAACGCAAGTGCAATCGGTTATTATCCACCTTCTCAATCAACTATTTACACCGAAGAAACACAACAATCTCCGCACGACTTATTATCGGAAATTGTTTACCAATGGGAACGTCAAGCCTCACTGTTTCATAACATAGGGACACGTGTTATTTATGGCAGATTCGGTTTAATTCTTTCTAAAGACGGGGGCGCTCTACCAAAGATGGCACTACCGTATCACTTTTTCGTTGGCGGTAAGCTAGGTAACGGACTACAACCGTACTCATGGATTCATATTGATGATTTAGTCACTGCCATACATTATTTGATTGAAACCCCTTCTGCTCATGAGGCCTATAACTTAACCGCACCAAATCCGGTCACACAACATCAGTTTGGACAAGCGTTGCAAGAGGTTTTACACCGCCCACACTACACGAAAGTCCCGAGTATTATGTTGCGTTTACTACTGGGCCAAATGGCAACTTTATTGTTAGACACGCAGTATGTCTTGCCACAGCGTCTAATACAACAAGGCTTCACTTTCCAATATCCTAAACTTAATGATGCACTGAACGAATTGTATGATAAATAAATAAAAGCTTGTAAGAGATAACCTCGAGATTATTCTCTTACAAGCTTTTTTAATAACTGATTATTTTAACTGTTTTTGATAAAACGCCAAGTCTAGCCATTGGTCAAACTTGAATCCTACTTTTTTCATTGTCCCAACATGTTTAAAACCGTGGCGCTCATGCAAAGCAATACTTCCTTTATTTGCAGCATCAATACCTGCAACAACTGTTTGATAACCACGCGCTTTTAATGTCTCTTCAATTTGTGTGAGCAATCGAGAAGCTATCCCTTGTCGTTGATAATCAGGATGTACATAGATTGAGTGTTCGACAGTGTACTGATACGCTGGCCAATTACGAAAAGAGCCATATGTCGCAAATCCGACAACTTTTGAATCGCGTACATCTACATAAACAGGTATGCCCGCTAGCACTTTATCAACGAACCAATGTTGCCGCTCTTCTAACGTTGTCTCATCATACGTATAAACAGCTGTTGTATGCACAATCGCATGGTTATATATCGCCAATATTTCTGGCAAGTCTTGTGTCGTCGCTTCTCTAATCATTTTCTACACCCTCTTATCGTATAGTCATCACTATTATACTATAATCTTTACAATGAACGACTGACATTTTCACTGTTTTGATTAATTGTCATCGTAATGCCATCAGGCGTTGTTACAGTTTCTACATCATGATGCGGATTTATAATGTTAAAATGTGCCAAACCATATGTTGTTTCAGCATCTCGATTAACCTGACGGGATTGCCATGTATTCACAGCAATATGGTGGTGATACGCTTGATCAGACATAAACACCGCACCCGGCAATTTTGCTACTGGTTTAAACCCGTATTGTGCATAAAATTCCATTGACACTTTGACATCACTCGTTTTCAAATGCAGATGACCGATTTTTGCCTCTTGCGGCATCCCTGCCCAACGTTTCTCATTTGAAATAGTTAACAATCGATCGCCATCTAACGGCAACGTATCCATTACAACTTGATCTCCTTGCCATGTCCACGTATTAGAATCTCTATCAGCGTACACTTCAATGCCATTACCTTCAGGGTCTGCAAAATAAATTGCCTGGCTTACGATATGGTCACCACCTGATACAACGACTTGTTGTGCTAACAGATGACGCAACAAACTTCCTACTTGCACATCATTAGGCAATAACAAGGCAATATGGAATAATCCTGCTTCCGTTCGTTCAGGCTCACGCCCATTTTTAAGTTGTCTTAATACGAGCTGATGTCCACTTTGCCCAATGTTTAAAATCGCTTCTTCATTTGTAGATTCGGCTACATCTAACCCTAAAACATGAGTATAAAAATGAACTTGTGCTTCCAAATTTTTAACATTTAACGTGACACGCGTCACATGTGAAATCCTATTTTGATGAAAATTCATAAAGGCTACCTCTTTTTTTATTTTTAGTATAATTAATATACCAAAAGAACAATGACTTTTCTTTTATTTTGCTTAAATACAAATAAAAAGACATACCACATAAAATGCGATATGCCTCTTTATTAAATGAACATTCAATTAGTGTTCTGGTACCATTACTTCGTCAATTAAACCGTATTCTTTTGCTTCTTCTGCAGTTAAGAAGTTATCACGGTCTGTATCTTTTTGAATTTTTTCGATTGTTTGACCTGTACGTTCTGATAAAATTTTATTTAATTTTTCACGTGTTTTTAAGATATGGTTTGCAGCAATTTCAATTTCAGTTGCTTGACCTTGTGCGCCACCTAATGGTTGGTGAATCATAACTTCAGCATTTGGTAATGCATAACGTTTACCTTTCGCACCCGCTGCAAGTAAGAATGAACCCATAGATGCTGCCATACCAATACAAATTGTTTGAACATCTGGTTTAATATGTTGAATCGTATCATAAATTGCAAATCCTGCTGTTACACTACCACCTGGTGAGTTAATGTAAAGGTAAATATCCTTTTCAGCATCTTGCGCTTGTAAAAAGAGTAGTTGTGATACAATTGAGTTTGCTACGTTATCATCAATGGCTGAACCTAACATAATAATACGGTCTTTCAATAAACGTGAGTAAATATCATATGCACGTTCTCCACGGTTTGTTGTCTCTATTACTGTAGGAATTAAATTCATAAGTTCCTGCCTCCTAATTAACTTGTTTTATTTGTTTATAGTTTAACTCAAAAGTCAAAAATGGTCAAAAGTTAAACATTCATTATTTTTCATGTTATACTGAAAAGGCTTAATTTCCTTATTAACTCCCTGTAGTGTAATGGATAACACTTAAGATTCCGGTTCTTACAATGAAGGTTCGATTCCTTTCAGGGAGGTTATTATTTTATCCATATTATATTGGAGAATCTCGTCATGGCGGGGTTCTTTTTGTGTGCCATATCATAAAATAAGCTGTAAAAATAGTTAAGAAAATAGACTTTTACTAAAATCTGTAAACTTGGTTTCTATATCTTTATATACGATAGGTAAGTTTGCACTTATGTCACCTAGTACTTCTCTTTTGACTTCTTGACTATGAACTGTTGTGACTTTATGACATCTAATAAATGATGGCGCGTGTTTTAGATGGAGGATTTGACATTCTAATTCATCAAGTTGATGGTCATACTTGGGGTGGCGCTTGGAGGCATCTTGAATTTTTGAAACCGGCAAAACAACAAAATCACAAGGAAATCGCTCAGACTCACATCCGATTACTAAAGAAGGACACCCTTTAAATTTCTTAGACTTTGTCTTCATATCAAAATAAGGGAATCTTGCTACTACTATTTTACCTATATAGTCTTTCGGTCTACTTGACATGAATGAAGTTCTCCTCATCAATATCATCAAACTCATCTAAATACATATCATATTGATAATCATAAAACCTCATATCTTTAGCATCTTCTAGAATATCTTCTAACAATAACTCATTTTGTCCACGTTCATTTGCTAATAAACCTTTTCGACTATTAATCCACGCTTGTTCTTGATGCGATTTCTCTCTTAAAGCCCACGCCGCATACTGACCATGACTATATATTGTATTTTCAATAATGTATATATCCGTTTCTGACAATTGCTTTTCATACTCTGAATCTTCATCAAAGTCTTCAAATATCCCTCTCATAGAAGGAAGCACAGGCCCATGAACCCACCCTTCAAAGTTTTCGGCAATGATAGGCTCACCCGTTAAAGCTAGTGCTGTTTTTTGAATGTAATACATTAAATTGTGCGCTTTCATCTCGTCTCCAATTAATGTATTACCTGTAATTTCTTGATATTTATGCACTAAAACTTGCAGTATTGCATAAGTCTTTTGTGTACGTTTCTCATACATGTTTGAGTCACTCCTTTATCAATGTCATGATACAACTTTATACATTATATGTTTGTGACTGGTAAAACCCTTGTTATTATCATAATTCACATCAATTATACACAAAATAAATGTAGCTATGACAACCAACATAGCTTAAGAAAACGCTTGGCGAAAAAACATCATACAACAAAAGTAACTTATTCCTATAATATTGCTAGTAATCCTATGTTTTTCACATTTTTAAACTTTTTATTAATATTCCCTTTACTTTTGTTCAGAATACCTGTATAGTTGTCTTTATCGTAATAAAAGCTCGTGTAATTGAATTGTAGTTTATTTTGAAGAATATACTCCTTTTGATGAAAGAATTTTTTTACAGAAATAAAAACGTGCATCATGCACACGGAGGTATTCTTATGTATAACGGTACAGTAAAATGGTTTAACGCAGAAAAAGGTTTTGGTTTCATCGAACGTGAAGAAGGTAACGACGTATTCGTTCACTTCTCAGCAATCGAAGGTGAAGGTTATAAATCATTAGAAGAAGGTCAACAAGTGGAATTTGATATCGTATCAGGTGACCGTGGTGACCAAGCAGCTAACGTAATCAAGCGTTAATCTGTTATCATAATAAAAAACCGAGACATTTCATTTTAGATGAAGTGCCTCGGTTTTTTTATACCAATAATATGCTGATTAACGCAATAATTGGTAATGTCCCTTGCTTAAAAAAGATACTTTTATCGCTTGAAATGCCTCCATATAAGGCTACTCCAATGATGTATACTAATAAAGCAATACAGATTTCTTTAGGGTTAGGCGAAATAAATGCACCATATAACAACAACACGCCAATAAACCCATTATAAATCCCTTGGTTTTTAAGCAACGTCTGAATATTTTCATCGCGCAATTTTTCTTTAGCAATATTAAATACTCTACTTGTCGTATCTGATGTTGGATTGATTGTTTCCAAATACATAATGTAAAAGAATTCTAATGCGACTAAAACAACAAGTACTATAGATAAAATAGACATACTTTCCCTCCTTTTAATACTCCTTATTTAAAATCCTTCATAACACAAATAAAATCAATGACAATCTTATTCCTAATGAATTTAAATACTCTAATACTTTAATCCTTTTAGAACTGTCATGACAAGCGATTGAACTTCAAAATCTGAATCAATTTTAAATAGAAAAAGCCGCGCAATATTTCGCACGGCTTTTTCTTTATGATGAGCAATTATGATTACTCTTCGTTACGTTTTTGACGACGTTTTGATGATAGGAATAGTGCACCTAATCCTGCAAATAATGAGCCAAGTAACGTACCATTCATATCTTTTTCATTACCAGTGTCAGGTAATTTATCATGGCCAATACCTTTATGATCTGCATCTTTATCAACATTGCCATCTTTATCTTCTTCAGCGTCAGAATCTGAATCGCTATCTGAATCAGAATCTGCATCAGCATCTGCGTCACTTTCTGAGTCGGAATCACTGTCCGAATCTGAGTCGCTGTCTGCGTCAGAGTCACTATCTGAGTCGGAGTCACTATCTGAGTCAGAATCACTGTCGGAATCTGAATCGCTATCTGAGTCGGAGTCACTATCTGAGTCGGAATCGCTATCTGCGTCGGAATCGCTATCTGCGTCGGAATCGCTGTCGGAATCTGAGTCACTGTCTGAGTCGGAATCGCTGTCTGAGTCAGAATCGCTATCTGAATCCGAGTCGCTGTCTGAATCTGAATCGCTATCTGAATCCGAGTCGCTGTCTGAGTCTGAGTCACTATCTGAGTCGGAATCTGAGTCGCTATCTGAATCCGAATCGCTGTCTGAGTCGGAATCACTGTCGGAATCTGAGTCTGAGTCACTATCTGAGTCAGAATCGCTGTCTGAATCTGAGTCACTGTCGGAATCCGAGTCGCTGTCTGAATCCGAATCACTATCTGAGTCGGAGTCACTGTCTGAGTCTGAGTCGCTGTCTGAGTCAGAATCGCTATCTGAGTCGGAATCGCTGTCTGAATCCGAATCGCTATCTGAGTCAGAGTCACTGTCTGAGTCTGAGTCACTATCTGAATCTGAGTCGCTGTCCGAGTCTGAGTCGCTATCTGAATCCGAGTCACTATCTGAGTCGGAATCACTGTCTGAGTCAGAATCGCTATCTGAATCCGAGTCGCTGTCTGAATCTGAATCGCTATCTGAATCCGAGTCGCTGTCTGAGTCTGAGTCGCTATCTGAGTCTGAGTCACTATCTGAGTCGGAATCACTGTCCGAATCTGAGTCGCTATCTGAGTCCGAGTCGCTGTCTGAGTCGGAATCACTGTCCGAATCTGAGTCGCTGTCCGAATCTGAGTCGCTGTCCGAATCTGAGTCGCTATCTGAGTCAGAATCACTGTCCGAATCTGAGTCGCTGTCCGAATCTGAGTCGCTATCTGAGTCAGAATCGCTGTCCGAATCTGAGTCGCTATCTGAATCCGAGTCGCTGTCTGAGTCTGAGTCACTATCTGAGTCGGAATCACTGTCTGAGTCTGAGTCACTATCTGAGTCGGAATCAC
>NZ_JXWY01000058.1 GCF_000934465.1 Staphylococcus microti
GTCAAGAGTATGTGCTTGTAAAAGTTCAAGATGGTGACGAAGAAACTGGTAAAGTAGTTAAAGGTAATATTGATGTTACTTATATCTACAAGTTGAAAGAGACACCAGAAGAGCCAGGTAAACCAGAAGAACCAAGTAAACCAGGTAAACCAGGTAAACCAGGTAAATCAGAAGAACCAAGTAAACCAAGTGAACCAGGTAAACCAAAAGAACCAGGTAAACCAAGTGAACCAGGTAAACCAAGTGAACCAGAATCTAAAAAAACAAGTGATAAAACTTTACCAGAAACAGGTGTCAAATCTGTAAATATTACATTGTTTGGTAGTTTAATTTCAGTACTTGGGACATTTATTTTGTTTGGTAAACGTCGTAAAGAAAAATAATTCAAGAAAAAGGCTCGAAACTCGAGCCTTTTTTCTTAAAGGTAATCCAGATATAAGTGTTAATTTTGCGAGAACAAATTATTTGTTTTGTATTATGTTGACTTATATGTATAAAGTTAATAAAATATTATTTATGAAAATATAATCAAAATTTAATAATCATTAGGAGTTTTGCAGTTGAAAAAAAGTCAAAGAATTCAAAAAAGTTTTAGCGAAGAAAAAGTCAGAGTAAGATTGTATAAATCCGGCAAAAACTGGGTAAAAGCGGGTATTAAAGAGATTCAACTACTTAAAATGTTAGGTTTGTCTTTATTAACGGATAAAGTAGATAAAGAACAAAACGACAAAGTAAGTATTGGTAGTGCCATTAAAGATAACGCTTTTAGAACCACTGCAATCACAGGTGGTTTATTTACTGTTAACATGTTGCACGATCAACATGCATTAGCTGCGTCTGAAATACCTGTCGCATCTGAATTAGCGACGAATAGTCAAACAGTAGGTGGCCAGACATCTGTTGTGATTGAACAGTCACAATCAGCGACTGATAGCGAGCAACTGTCTATTGCAAGTGAAAGTCAAGTTTCAGATGAAAGCGAATCTGCAGATTCAGAAAACACTTCTACTGACAGTGAAATTTACAAAGCAATTTCTGAAGAACAAGCAAGTCTTTCGGATTCAGAATCTCAATCTGAGTCACTTGTGAAAAGTGAGAGTGTTTCACTATCAAAAGACAGTAATGTAGACGCTTCAGAAAGTTCGCAATCAAAAAAAACAAATACAAGCGCAACATCAGAAGAGTCACAACAACAAGCAACGGCTTCAAATGCTAAAAATCAATTAACAACAGCAGAGACATCAACATCCCAATCAACGTCAATCTCAACTGAAATCGCTAAAGAAATTCAAAATTTCAGTAGAACTGCTTTTCGTTCAGTGAACTATTCATTAACAAGAGCAGCGGCTACAGTCCCTGTAGACCAAGTGTATACAGGGACTGGCTATGACACACTATATAATCTACCTATTTACTACCGCTTAAAGGTAACTAGTGATGGGAAAAATCTCTTTTTCCAATATATTGTTTCATATGATAACCCTAATACTACAGTAATAGAAAAACCTAATGTGCCTAATAATTTAAATGTAGCCTCTTCACAAGATGCCCATTTCCCAATGCTGAGTTTAGGTGATGGATACGGAGTACCAACAACTATAAAAAATGGACATACAACTGGTTTCAGTGACACGTATCTTACACAACCAGCACCAAACAACTATTCAATAAATAAAGTGGCTGGTGGGAATTATTGGTGGGAAACACCAATAATTAACGGATTTCAAGTAAAAAAAGGAACTAGTCTTATATCAACATTTATAGTTCCTATTACAAATAATTCTGGTGATTTAACATGGACATTTAAACCATTTGCTTCTAAAGATGGGTCGCTTGCTCCAGCGGATAATTACTTTAAAGAAACAATAACAGGGACAGATCCTATAACAAGTACATCTCAAAGTCAATCACAAGATTCGACAAGTAAAAGTCAGTCTGAACGATCACAAAGTGATTCCGTGAGTACATCAGTATCCGAACAATCACAAAGTGATTCAGCAAGCATGAGCACTTCTACTTCAGTAAGTGAGAGCGACTCAGCGTCAATGAGCACTTCTACTTCAGTAAGCGAAAGTGATTCAGCGTCAATGAGTACGTC
>NZ_JXWY01000059.1 GCF_000934465.1 Staphylococcus microti
GAGTACAGGCTCACATTGCCTTAACTCCTCCTATGACACCATCATAGTGGGAGTTAATTATTTAGTTAATGGTCTTTTTTTTAAGTGTCCTTGACATGGGGTCCACTTTAATCTTCAATTTTGACACCTTTTTTAATTTTGATCAGCCCTTCTTTGACAAAAAATGATAAAAAGCGTCCTTCTTCTGCTGGGTTGTTCGAAATATAGATTTTAGCGCCGTCTGGTAAGTCTTTCAAACTTTTATGTTTTTTACTGTACACACCCATTGGCGTTGTTAAAACTTTACCGACTGATTCTAATTGATAACCATGTGATTTTTGTTCTGCTTTTAAGTATGGAACGTGTTGGAACATATTTGCATCAACATCGCCCTTATCCAATAACTTATTCGGTACTTTGTAATCATTAATTTCTCGTACTTCAACGTCATATCCATCTTTTTTCAAAATTTCGCCAGCTTTTTTCACCACTTCTCCATGTGGTGTCGGTGAGGCAGCAACAACAATTTTCTTATCTTCTTTTGAAGCTTCTTGTTTGTTGCCACACGCTGAAAGCACAACCGCCACTGCAGCCAACAATACGATTACTAATCTCAATTTTCTCATCAAAATACCCCTTTCTTGTATCCGTCCACTTTGAATTAAGTTATAAAAAAAGACGGGGTCGCGCTGCATGACACAACGCGCTCCCATCTTACTATTCACTTCTCAAGGTGTTGAATTATTCAGCTGGTGTTACTGCGCCATCATACTTCTTAGTGATGAAGTCTTTGATGTCTTTTGATTGTAACACTTCAATTAATGCTTTAATTTTCTCATCGTCTTTGTGTCCTTCTTGAACAGCGATTAAGTTAGCATATGGGTTGTCTTGGCTTTTTTCAACAGCGATTGAATCTTTTTGAGGGTTTAACTTTTGCTCGATTGCAAAGTTAGAGTTAATGATAACTGCGTCCCCTTCATTGTTTTGGTACGTTTTTGGTAAAAATTCAGCCGCTTGTTTGTTGTTGAATTTAATGTTTTTCTTGTTTTCTACGATGTCATCAAATGTTGCATCTTGAATTTTAACGCCGTCTTTAATTTTGATTAAACCTTCATCCACGAAGAATTTAAGGAAACGACCTTGTTCAGCTGGGTTGTTTGATACAAAAATTTCTGCACCATCTGGTAAGTCTTTCAAGCTCTTATGCTTTTGAGAATATACAGCCATTGGTTCTAAGTGAACGTTACCTGCTGACTCAATTTTGTAACCTTTTTCTTTCTTCTCTGTATCTAAGTAAGGTGTGTGTTGGAAGAAGTTCGCATCTAACTCACCAGCATCTAACAATTTGTTTGGTGTTGTATAGTCATTGATTGTTTTAACTTCTAAGTCATACCCTTTTTCTTTCAATAATGGTTTTGCTTTTTCTAAGATTTCAGCATGTGGTGCTGGTGACGCACCGACAGTGATCTTTTTGCTGTCTTTGTCTTCTTTGTTGCCACATGCAGCAAGTGCAACTGCTAATACAAGTACGAGTGCAATTGATAAAATTCTTTTCATACTTCTTAACTCCCTTATAATTATTATCGTTTATCTATTTTATTTGTAAACCAATCCCCTAGGAACTGAATTACAAAAACGATTACTAAGATTAAAATCGTTGAAACTAAAATTACGTCATTTTGGTTACGTGTGAAACCAGTTAAATAAGCTAAGTTACCAAGTCCACCAGCACCGATAACACCGGCTACTGCTGTTGAACCTACAAGCGCAATCGCTGTAACAGTAATACCTGAAATCAATGCAGGTAATGACTCTGGAATTAATACTTTAGAGATGATTGTCCAAGTATTAGATCCCATAGAACGCGCCGCTTCAATAACTCCTTTATCAATTTCTTTCAATGCAATTTCAACAAGACGACCGTAGAATGGTGATGCCCCAATAATCAACGCTGGTAACGCACCAGTTGGTCCACTAATCGTACCAAGAATCAAGCTCGTAAATGGAATTAAGAGCAGGATTAAAATGATGAATGGAATCGCACGGAACAAGTTAACAAAGAATGATACGATGCTATAAAAGACACGGCCCGCTTTGGATTGACTCTTAGATGTTAAAAACAAAATCACACCTAAAATCAGTCCTAAAACGAATGAAAAAGCTGTCGAGATAATTGTCATATAAAGTGTTTCATATGTTGCAACCCAAACATCTGGCCAGCGTACATTCGGCATTGTGATCATCTCTTGAAGTATTTCACTAAAACTTTTACCCATGTTTGATCACCTCTACTTGAATGTTTTGCTCTGTTAAATCTTGTTGTAATTTATGGAAGCTATCTTCTGAAATGGCTGGAATATGAATGATTAAGAAACCAGCCGCTCCTGTTTTAGCTTGTTTGATATTCCCTTCCAAAATATTCACTGTGACATCATGTTTGCGCGCAATGTACGATACAACTGGCTGCGTCGTTGCTTCGCCTGAGAATGTTAACTTCACAACTTTGTCGCCTTCAGCAAGGTTTAATGTGCCTACAAGACTTTCAAAATCTTGTTCAGGTTGTAAATCTTCTTGAACAAAGCGACGCGTCACACGGTGTTGTGGATTTTCAAACACATCAGATACAGGACCTTGTTCGATAACACGTCCATTTTCCATCACTGCGACTTCATCACACACACGGCGAATAACGTGCATCTCATGCGTAATGATAATAATCGTCAAGTTTTGTTCCTTTTTGAGCTGAAGTAGCAAATCTAAAATCTCATCCGTTGTTTGTGGGTCCAAAGCGCTCGTTGCTTCGTCACACAACAATACTTCCGGATCATTGGCTAATGCACGTGCAATACCGACACGTTGTTTTTGCCCACCTGATAACTCTGATGGATACGCATGTTCACGTCCTGCTAAACCAACACGTTGCACTAACGCTTCCGCTTTTTTCGTCGCTTCTGCTTTCGGTACACCCGCAATCTCCAATGGAAACTTGATATTATCTAAAACTGTTCTAGACCATAACAAATTAAAATGTTGGAAAATCATGCTTACTTTTTGTCTTTTCTGACGTAGCGCCTGTTTGCTCAACGCACCAATGTTGTCCCCACCAATAATAACGTCTCCAGATGTTGGCGTTTCAAGATAGTTGAACAGTCGAACTAATGTACTCTTACCAGCGCCAGAAAATCCGATTATCCCGTATATTGTACCTTTGGCTATATTAAGATTGACATGATCGACAGCAGTGACAGTTTTCGTTTTGCTCTCATATTTTTTTACAATATTTTTTAACTCAATCATATTGCTCCTCCTTGTGCAAAGCATCTCTTATGCCAATAAAAATTGCCTTCTCTTTCGGAAATGAAAGAGAAGGCAATGACGATAGCTATCTCTCTCATCTTCTAAAGTTGCTAACAACTTTATGTGACTTGGCACCATTTCTATCACTAGACGGTTGCCGGGCTTCAAAGGGCACATCCCTCCACCACTCTTGATAAGAGTTTTCTGAATATTGAATTGTTTAAATCTTACCACCTCAATCAAGATTCGTCAATAACTTTTTTAATTTTTTCTAGTAAAAAAGGCACTGAACGAAATGCGTAAAGTCGCTCATACTCTTGATCACGTTTCATAATGAGCAACACGGGAACAGATTGAATTTCTTGTTCTTGACTGAATGTTGGGTAGTAATTTAAATCTACTTTCGTAATCGGTAACTGAACAATATCATTTACGATATCCAACATGCGCTCGGATACTTTGCATGTGCCACACATCGTCGTATAGCCGAAAATCAGATGTGTTTCTTGATCAAAATGCTGTGTCAGTACTTCATCTTGTATTTGATGATTTGTCATCTTACAAAGTCCTTTACTTAATTGTAGTAGATTGAGAATAGCATGTTCATCGATGACACGCCAACATAACGCACAATAAAAAACTCGGCAAAGAATGTTACCATCCTAAACCGAGTCTTATATACGTATTATTCGCCAATCATTGCTTCGTAACTAGCTGCATCTAATAATGCCTCTAATTCGCTCTCGTCTGTTAATTCTACTTTAACCATCCATGCATTTTCATAAGGTGATTCATTAACAGCTTCTGGCTCATCTTCTAAACTTTCGTTCACTTCGATGACTTTACCAGACACAGGAGAATATAATTCTGATACTGTTTTTACTGATTCAACGCTACCGAATGTATCGCCTTCTGATACTTCGTCGTCTACTTCAGGAAGTTCAACGAATACGATGTCACCTAATTCGTTTTGTGCGAAATCAGTAATACCGATAATCGCTGTGTTGCCTTCAACTTTTACCCATTCATGTTCTTTTGAATACTTTAAATTACTTGGCACTGCCACTTGAATCCCCTCCAATTGTTAATGTTATATTTATCATGACATATTGCTGAATTTCTATCAACTATTTTCTTATAACCAAACGTCACGATATGTTTCTTCTTTAAAACCAACTGTCACTTTATCTCCAGATACAGCTAATGGTCGTTTCACTAACATGCCGTCTGATGCTAACAGTTCAAACATTTCATCATCCGATAATTCTGCAAGTTTATCTTTTAAATTTAATTCACGGTATTTTGCACCGTGTGTATTAAAAAGTTTTTTAATCTCAATCCCTGTTGTTTCAACAATCTCTTTAAATGCTTCTTTTGTTGGCGTGTGTTGCACAATATCAATCGGTTCATAGCTCACACCATGGTCACTTAAAAATTTTGCTGCTTTTTTACATGTTGTACAGTTTTTATACTGATAAAATTTTATCATAAGAACGCCTCCTGTAATGACTTATCTCAAATATAACAAAAAGTTGAAAATATTGCTCTTTTTTATTATTTTTTGTTAGCTTATATTTTGTATGATACGCTTTCCCTGTATGTCTCGCAAGTTGCAATTTAAATGACTTCCCCTATTAAATCCGCTATAATGACGTTACGAAACACAAAGAGGAGGCTTTTTTCATGCAAGCAGTTAAAGATATCGCACAATTCAACGAGGTTATCCAAAGTTCAGAACCAGTTATCGTTAAATTTGAAGCAGGCTGGTGCCCTGACTGTAAAGCAATGGACATGTGGATTGATCCAATCGTTGAGAAATATAACGACTATACATGGTACGTTGTAAACCGTGATGAAGTTGAAGAAGCAGCTATTAACCATGAAGTAATGGGAATTCCAAGTATTTTAATCTTCCAAAACGGCGAAAAACTTCACCACTTACATTCAGCAAATGCCAAATCACCTGAACAAGTTGAATCATTCTTAGCCGAAAGCTTTGGCAAGTAATGATTTAAAAACGCGTATGACGTAGGCCGAGCCTATATCATACGCGTTTTTTGTTAAATATAATCTGTGACAAGACCTCTATTTTGTCTTTCAACTTTTTTCATTTTGTCTTCTTCTTGTAAATCCGTTAAATAAATAAAGCCTACAAGACGTTCATCGGGAAGTACCCCGAACGCTTGACGCACTTTCGGATTAAAAATATATTGTGGCGTTTTCCAACAAGAGCCAATGCCTTGTTCATATAATAACAGCAATAAATTTTGGGCAAATGCACCGACAGCAAGATAATTTTCATTTTCTTCACGTTGTCGTGCGTCACATTTCATAATCAATGCGACAAAGCCGCCTAATTTGGTTACTGCATCATAATGACTCTGTTGTTTTTCTGGTTCTCGTGGAAACGCATATCTTGAGATTTCACGACTCATCTCGCCTAACTTGTGCTTTGGAACATATATCACACGCCATGGCTCCCTCATACCATGGTTAGGTGCTTCTGCAGCATCTACCAATGCTTGGCGCACTGCTGCATCATCTATCATCATATCATGTTTGAACTTCTTGATACTTCTTCGGTTCTTAATTGCGTCTTGAAGCTCCATCTCTATCTACCCCTTATAGATTGATAACTATTATCAATTATACGCAAAAGACATTTAATTATCAAACAGCTTGATTGCCTTTGAAAGCTGTTTGACGGGTATTTGTCCCGGAGCAACCGCCGCTTCTAACGCACCAAAAGTGAGACGCCCACCAAATGTTGCTTGCGCTGTGCGTGAAATCAAGCCAAGTTGTGACATTGAAATACCTGTGACCCACTGCGATAACGTATCGCTCGCCTCTGAGACAGCTTGCAGTAGCACCAACACATCTTGACGACTTTGAGGCATCACGGCTATTTTTAAATGACTCGCGCCCATTTGTGAAAGATGAAAATACGTTTTCTTCAAGACATCTATCGATGGCGTTTCATCAAAATTATGATAAGATGCGACAATGATACCACCTTGTGCAAGTATTTGATGACAAAGATTTTGACGGTTCACTTCAGGTGTCCACTCAACATCTATCAAATCAATCTGTGGTATTTCACTCAAATCAACTAACAATTGCTGATAGCCTGTCTCATCCAGTGCTCCTTCTCCCCCTTGACTATGCGTACGGTACGTGACAAGCAGTTGAAATTCACCCTGTTGTTTCAAAGTTTGTACCATCTCTAATACAATTGCCTTATCACATTGTGGCATTGCATCAATACGCAACTCTAAAATATCAAAGTACGGTATATTTTCGGTAACTTTTGCCAGTTCATCAGCTGACAAAGTACGCGTTTTAGGCATAAGACTTGCTACAATTTGTGACTTCACATCATTCACCTTTTCTCATTATGGATTGACAATATGATCCGCTGTCTGATTATGAATATATGATAATACGTCATCCAAAGGAATATCAACTAAGTTTTGCACCGCTTCATCTGTATAGAAAGCAACATGTGGTGAAATTAATACATTCTCATGTTCTAACAAATGGCTTAACACTGAATCTTCTAATGGCTTATTCGTCCAATCATATTTAAAGAATGGTCCTTCATTTTCATACGTATCAATGGCTGCACCCGCAACAGTGCCATCATCTAATTTGCGAATGAGCGCCTCTGTATCTAGTACGACACCACGTGCAGTATTAATAACGAGTAGTCCTGGTTTTGCTTGACTCAACACAGCTTCATTAACGACATGTTTATTTTCAGGAGAACCCGGAATATGCAATGTCAATACATCGATGTCTTTAACTAAATCTTCAAGCGAATCAACATATGTTAAGATACCTTCTAATTCAGGATTTGGTTCTAAATCGTAGGCATATACTTGCGCACCAAAGCCATTGAAAATTTTTGCAGCACGACTACCGATACGTCCCGTTCCTAACACACCTATCTTGAGCGACTCAATCGTACGTCCTTGTACAGATAAATCCCATGTAAAATCTTGAACGGCCACATTGCGATCAATACGATTGGTATGACGCACCAGTGCTAACGTTCTTGTTACCGCAAACTCAGCAATGGATTGCGGCGAATAACTTGGTACATTCGATATTTTAATCCCGGCTTCATTGGCAGCTGGTAAATCGTACATATCAAAACCTGCTGATCTTTGTGCAATGTGATAAATACCATTTTGCGCCAACGCCTTGAAATACTCCGGATTGATCGGTGTCATTTGAGATAAAGTCACACCATCTATATCTTCAAGCTGTTCTAAATGCACACCTTCTAAACTATCTTCTGTTAGAATCACTTCGACTTCATCTGCATGGCGTTCAATCCACTGTTGCAATGCGACTTGTTCATCTTCTCTTACATCAAATACTTTAATTTTTTTCATACCATTCACCTCTTAGTTATCAGTTTTTCTGAATAAAGTAACTATATCGCAAATTAAATATTTTGAAAAGTCTAACATCGTTGCAAATTATCTGGCAAGTTGTATAATAAAAACACCATTTTAAGGGGGGATATATTATGTCAAGTATTTATGAAACAACTGCCACTCATGTCGGAGGTCGTAAGGGGACTGTTCAAACAGAAAATAAAGCCATTGATTTACAAATCACACCTCCAGACAACACAGACACGGACTCAACAAATCCTGTACAGTTATTTGCAGCAGGTTATGCATCATGCTTTAGCAGTGCATTAGATATCATCTTAAAACGCAACAAATTCCTTAAAGCTGAACCTGTTGTAGACCTTACTGTACTCCTAGTGGACGATCCGGGATCAGAAAGTCCAAAACTAGAAGTAGTCATTCATGCAAAAGTTAAAAACATAAGCCAAGAAGATGCCGAGACATCATTACAACAAGCAAATGACTACTGCCCATACTCAAAAGCTGTTGACGGCAACATCGACGTTACTTTAAATATAGAAGTAGTTGCGTAATTACAAAATAAAGTGAAACAGGGTACACTGGCCTTTAAACTGGACCCTATAGATTAGACACTAAAAAAAGAGTGTCGGTCTATAGGGTTATTTTAATGTATAATTTGAGTAACTACTCTAATGACTGAGAGGTGCAAATTGATG
>NZ_JXWY01000007.1 GCF_000934465.1 Staphylococcus microti
CATTTTTATTCTCTATATCTTGAATATTGTTTAAACATTATATATAGCTTATTTTAGGCTTCAAAAAACAAAAAAATTAAAAAGATTTTAAATTTAGGGTTGACACATCGCCTATAAAAAGGAGAAGTGACATGAGCTTATTAACAAAGACAAGAGAACTTAGTAGCTTATTACAAAAACATAAAGGAATATCAGTAAACTTTACAGATGTTGCACATACAATCAGCAAAGTGACGGTAACAAATGTATTTATCGTCTCGAGACGCGGTAAGATTCTAGGATCTTGCCTAAACGAATTGTTAAAAAATGAGCGCATTAACAAAATGTTAGATGATCATCATATTCCAGATGCTTACACTGAAAAATTAATGCACGTCTATGAAACAACATCTAACATTGATATTGAAGATCCGTTGTCAGTATTCCCACTAGAGAGCAGAAGTCTGTTTGAAGACTCTAAGACCACAATTTTCCCAATCATCGGTGGTGGCGAGCGCCTCGGTACATTAGTGCTTGGACGTTTATCAGATCCATTTGATGAAAATGACCTTGTATTAGGTGAATACGCTGCAACAGTGATTGGTATGGAAATTTTACGTGAGAAACATTCTGAAATTGAAGCGGAAGCACGTGATAAAGCAGCTATTTCTATGGCGATTAACTCTTTATCATATTCAGAAAAAGAAGCGATTGACCATATTTTTGAAGAATTAGGTGGCACAGAAGGTTTATTAATCGCATCTAAAGTAGCAGACCGTGTAGGTATTACGCGTTCAGTGATCGTAAATGCGTTGCGTAAGCTTGAAAGTGCTGGTGTTATCGAGTCACGTTCACTCGGTATGAAAGGGACGTTTATTAAAGTTAAAAAACGTGCATTCTTAGACGAATTAGATCGCATGGAATAGTAAACTTTACTGTTGCATATGAAAAGGCATTATGTTATATTTATATGCGGCTATTAAAAGCCAAAACACACACGTTTAACGAGCATATAAATGGGTGCGATACAAGCTATCGTTTTTATATGGGTTAACGTGGAGGAACATAACCAATAGGAGGAATTTTATTATGGCAGTTATTTCAATGAAACAATTGTTAGAAGCTGGTGTTCACTTCGGTCATCAAACACGCCGTTGGAACCCAAAAATGAAAAAGTACATCTTCACTGAGCGTAACGGTATTTACATTATCGACTTACAAAAAACAGTGAAAAAAGTTGACGAAGCGTACAACTTCATCAAACAAGTATCTGAAGAAGGCGGTAAAGTCTTATTCGTAGGTACTAAAAAACAAGCACAAGAATCAGTGAAAGCTGAAGCAGAACGTGCTGGACAATTCTACGTTAACCAAAGATGGTTAGGTGGTATTTTAACAAACTTCAAAACAATTTCTAAACGTGTACACCGCATTTCAGAAATTGAAAAAATGGAAGAAGACGGTACTTTCGACGTACTTCCTAAAAAAGAAGTTGTAGAACTTAAAAAAGAATATGACCGTTTAATCAAATTCTTAGGCGGTATTCGTGATATGAAATCAATGCCTCAAGCATTATTCGTAGTTGACCCACGTAAAGAGCGTAATGCGATTGCAGAAGCGCGCAAATTAAACATTCCAATCGTTGGTATTGTTGATACAAACTGTGACCCAGATGAAATCGACTATGTTATCCCAGCTAACGATGATGCGATCCGTGCGGTTAAATTATTAACTGGTAAAATGGCAGACGCTGTCTTAGAAGGACAACAAGGTGTATCTAATGATGAAGTAGCTGCTGAACAAAACATCGACTTAAATGAAGATGAAAAAGCAGAAACAACTGAAGCAGCAGACAAAGCTGAAGCATAAGCATCTGTTGAATCTAACTAAGTAGAAGCTTAAAATGGGTGATAAGATATTGATGCTTATCTCCCTTTTTTTAAAATAAACTATGTATTGATATTGGAGGAATAGTGAATGGCAATTTCAGCTAAACTTGTAAAAGAATTACGTGAAAGAACAGGCGCAGGTATGATGGACTGTAAAAAAGCGCTTGAAGCAACTGATGGTGACATCGATAAAGCAATTGACTACTTACGTGAAAAAGGTATTGCAAAAGCAGCTAAGAAAGCAGACCGTATTGCTGCAGAAGGTATTACACACGTAGAAGTTAAAGGTAACGACGCAGTTATCGTTGAAATCAACTCAGAAACAGACTTCGTAGCACGTAACGAAGGTTTCCAAGAGTTAGTAAAAGACATCGCAAACCAAATTCTTGCGACAAAAGTAGACACTGTTGAAGCGTTAAACGAAACAACAATGCCTAACGGTAAAAAAGTTTCTGAACACATGACAGAAGCAATTTCTACAATCGGTGAGAAATTAAGCTTACGTCGTTTTGAAATCAGAACTAAAACTGACAACGATGCATTCGGTGCATACTTACACATGGGTGGACGTATTGGTGTGCTTTCAGTTGTTGAAGGTTCAACTGACGAAGAAGCTGCTAAAGACGTAGCAATGCACATCGCTGCAATCAACCCTAAATATGTTTCTTCTGACCAAGTAAGTGAAGAAGAAATCTCTCACGAAAGAGAAGTATTAAAACAACAAGCATTAAACGAAGGTAAACCAGAAAACATCGTTGAAAAAATGGTTGAAGGTCGTTTACGCAAATATTTACAAGAAATTTGTGCTGTTAACCAAGATTTCGTTAAAGATCCAGACCAAACTGTTGAACAGTTCCTTAAATCTAAAGGTGGTAAATTAGTTGACTTCGTACGTTACGAAGTTGGTGAAGGTATGGAAAAACGTGAAGAAAACTTTGCGGATGAAGTAAAAGGACAAATGAAATAATCAACACGGTTTTGTATAAGAAAGAAGACACCTGTTGTGTCCTCCTTTGCATGACTTCAATGCATTGATATTGAAGCCGTGTGTAAGGAAGATACCTATTGTGTCTTCTTTACTTGTATTGTTCCATATAATACGAATAGAGAGGTTAATAAATAATGACTGAAACTTCAAAATATAAGCGAGTAGTATTGAAACTTAGTGGAGAAGCATTGGCAGGAGATAAAGGATTTGGTATTAATCCAATTATTATTAAAAGCATTGCGGAACAAGTAGCTGAAGTAGCAAAATTAGATACAGAAGTTGCTGTTATCGTTGGTGGCGGTAATATCTGGCGTGGTAAAACAGGTAGTGACCTTGGTATGGACCGTGGTACTGCAGACTACATGGGTATGCTTGCGACAGTAATGAATGCATTGGCATTACAAGATAGTCTTGAACAGCTTGACTGTGATACGCGTGTGCTTACTTCAATCGAGATGAAACAAGTGGCTGAGCCATACATTCGTCGTCGTGCCATTCGTCATTTAGAGAAAAAACGTGTTGTTATTTTTGCAGCAGGTATTGGTAACCCATACTTCTCGACAGATACAACAGCCGCTTTACGTGCCGCTGAAGTAGAAGCAGAAGTGATCTTAATGGGTAAAAACAATGTAGATGGTGTTTACTCAGCAGATCCAAAAGTAGATCCAACTGCGAAAAAATATGAGCGCCTAACTTATATTCAACTTTTACAAGAAGGTTTACAAGTAATGGACTCAACAGCCTCTTCATTCTGTATGGACAACGATATTCCTTTAAAAGTCTTCTCAATTATGGAAGAAGGCAATATCAAACGTGCTGTATTAGGTGAAGATATCGGAACAATTATCACAAAATAATTTAGAGGTGACCTGATCATGAATGCAATTATTAAAGACGCGAAAGCGCGTATGAAAAAGTCTGCTGAAAGTTTGTCACGTGAACTAGCACAAATCAATGCTGGTCGTGCGAACTCAAACTTATTAGCAGGTGTCAATGCGGACTACTACGGTGCGCCAACACCTGTACAACAATTAGCAAGTATCAATGTGCCAGAAGCACGTTTACTTGTAATCTCTCCTTATGACAAAACATCATTGAAAGAAATCGAACGTGCAATTATCGCTGCAAACCTAGGTGTGAACCCAACAAGTGACGGTGAAGTCATTCGTATTACTGTACCGGCATTAACTGAAGAACGCCGTAAAGAGCTCGTGAAACAAGTGAAGAAAACGGGTGAAAATGCGAAAGTATCTATTCGTAACATTCGTCGTGATGCCAACGACGCATTGAAAAAACAAGAGAAAAACGGCGAAATCTCAGAAGACGAATTACGTTCATCTTCTGACGAGGTTCAAGATGTTACGAATGATGCCATTAAAGAAATTGATCAACTCGTTGCAGATAAAGAAAAAGATATTATGTCTGTGTAACACATGTTATGTCATCATCCATTTTAACTATTTGCGCAGTGTGTGTCATAGAAGCACGTGTTTATCTGTAATGAACGCGAGTGATGCAACTGAACGATAATGGAGAAATCGAACTGTACCGAATCAGACTTTGGTACAGTTTTTTTCTATGTTTATTTTAAGCGTCTTTTGAGTGTGATAAAATGATAGATGATTGTTTGCTAGTAAGATGATAATATTTAAGAGACACTACAGGCTCGGAGGAACACGCATGTTTAAGAAATTTAAAAGAAACAACGATAGACAAGCGCAATCTGATACATTAGACTTGCATCATATACCAGAACATATTGCGATTATTATGGATGGTAATGGGCGATGGGCAAAGCAGCGCAAAATGCCGCGTATTAAAGGGCATTATCAAGGCATGGAAACGATTAAAACGATTACGCGTGCAGCGAGTGACTTGAATGTGAAATATTTGACGCTGTATGCTTTTTCCACTGAAAATTGGTCGCGACCACAAGAAGAGATTAACTATATTATGGGGCTCCCAGTTAATTTCTTGAACACATTTTTACCAGAGTTAATTGAAAAAAATGTAAAAGTGGAAACAATTGGTTTTATTGATGAGTTACCAACGAAAACAATTCAAGCGATTGAAGAAGCGAAGTTGAAGACAGCTGATAATACCGGATTGACGCTTATTTTTGCGATTAACTATGGCGGTAGAGCAGAAATTATGCATGGCATTCAAAATGTCATTAAAAATTATAAGCATGCTTCAGATAGTGATATTGAGCAACTGTCTGAACAACAATTTTCTAAATATTTAATGACCGCCGAGTTTCCGGATCCGGATTTGTTAATACGTACATCAGGAGAACAACGCATTAGTAACTTTTTAATTTGGCAGTTGTCGTACAGTGAATTTATTTTCAATGAGAAGATGTGGCCAGATTTTAATGAAGAAGATTTAAAATCATGTATCAAAACATATCAATCTCGCCAAAGACGCTTTGGAGGATTGTAGATAGGAGCAGTGAGATGAAGGTCAGAACGATTACAACGATAATTGCACTTATTGTGTTTTTACCCATATTATTAGTGGGTGGCGCGACTTGGATGTATTTTACATTCGTACTCGCATTAATTGCCTTAAAAGAATTATTGAATATGAATCGTATTCGCTTTTTGTCAATTCCCGGATTCATTAGTGCAGCGGGCTTAGTCATTATTATGTTGCCAGAAGAGTTCGGCGCATGGGTACCCTTGTTGCAACAAAAAGGGCTCATTATACTAAGTTTTATCATTCTTAGCTATACGGTAATGTCTAAAAACCGCTTCAGCTTTATGGACGCTGCATTTTGTCTAATGTCAGTCGCATACGTAGGTATTGGTTTTATGTATTTTTACGAAACACGTGAAGCAGGTCTGCAATTTATTTTATTCGGACTTTTAATCGTGTGGTTAACAGATACAGGCGCATACATATTTGGGCGCTCATTTGGTAAACACAAACTTTGGCCAGTGATTAGTCCTAACAAGACGATTGAAGGTTTTATTGGCGGCTTACTCTGTAGTTTAGTCGTACCACTTGCATTTATGTTTTTTATGCCGTTCAGTTATAGCATGATTTGGATTCTTGTGTTGACAGTTGTACTTAGTGCATTTGGTCAACTTGGCGACTTAGTAGAGTCAGGGTTTAAACGCCACTTCGGTGTAAAAGATTCAGGTCGTCTATTGCCAGGACACGGTGGTATTTTAGACCGCTTTGACAGTTTTATGTTCGTGTTACCATTAATGAACATTTTCTTAATTCAAATGTAAAGTGAAGTGAACAAGTAATGAAAAATATAGCGATTTTAGGCGCTTCGGGTTCAATTGGACAACAAGCCATTGATGTAATTGAACGCCATCCCGACGAATTCAACTTAGTCGGTTTGTCTGTAGGTAAGCGCGTAGATGAAGCGATTGATATTGTATCACGACTGCAACCGGATATTGTTTCGGTGCAGTACGAAAAAGATATGGCACGTTTTTCAGATTTTGACGTTAAAGTCGTTTTCGGTGCAGATGGATTAAAAGAAGTGGCAACAGCAGCGCACAACGACCTTGTACTGAATGCTTTAGTTGGAAGTGTTGGACTCCCACCAACGATAGCAGCGATAGAGCATGGCATCGACATTGCACTTGCTAACAAAGAAACACTTGTTGTTGCAGGTGAACTTGTTATGGCGCATGCCAAAAAACATGGCGTTAACATTTTACCAGTAGATTCGGAGCATGCGGCCATTTTCCAATGTTTAAACGGTGAAGACCGTCGCCAAGTGAAAAAAATTACAATTACAGCAAGTGGCGGTTCGTTTAGAGATTTAACACGTGATCAACTGGAAAACGTGACGGTGGAAGACGCGTTAAATCATCCAAACTGGTCAATGGGTCAGAAGATTACGATTGACTCTGCAACGATGATGAATAAAGGGTTTGAAGTGATTGAAGCAAAATGGTTATTTGATTTGGAGATTGATCAAATTGAGACGATTTTGCATAAAGAGAGTATTATCCATTCAATGGTTGAGTTTGTTGATACAAGTGTGATGGCACAACTCGGAACGCCGGATATGCGTATGCCGATACAATATGCTTTCACGTATCCGAACCGTTTAGAACATCAGGCACCTTCTTTAAATCTTGCAGAAGTGGCACAGTTAAACTTTAAAGCAATGGATCTTGATCGATACAGATGTTTAAAATATGCGTACGATGCGTTAAAAACTGGTGGCACGATGCCAGTCGTATTAAATGCGGTTAATGAAGTCGCTGTCGCAAAGTTTTTAAACCGTGAAATCGGCTTTTTAGACATTGAACGATTGATTGAACGAGAAATGGATGCACACCAAGTCATTCAACATCCGACACTCGAACAAATTTTAGCTGTTGATAAACACTATAAATCTAAGGAATATGAGGTGTAGCTATCTGTGTTTATAACCATTATTGCATTTATTATTGTTTTTGGTTTGCTTGTTTCTGTGCATGAGTACGGGCATATGTTTTTTGCGAAACGTGCAGGTATTATGTGTCCGGAATTCGCAATCGGCATGGGACCTAAGATTTTAAGTTTCCGTAAAAATGAAACGTTATATACGATTCGCTTGTTGCCAGTAGGTGGTTATGTCCGCATGGCAGGCGATGGTTTGGAAGAAGCACCTGTTCAACCAGGTATGCACATCCGTATTAAATTAAATGAGCAAGATGAAATTACGCACGTTATTTTGGATGATCAACATAAGTTTCAACAAATTGAAGCGTTAGAAGTGAAACAAGTCGACTTATCGGAAGACATGTTTATCGAAGGGATTGCGGGATACGACGACGCACGTCACTGCTACCCAATTGCACGTAAAGCATTCTTTGTTGAAAATGGGAGCTTGATTCAAATCGCCCCACGTGATCGTCAGTTTACACATAAAAAGCCGTTTCAAAAGTTTTTAACATTGTTTGCGGGGCCGCTCTTTAACTTTATCCTTGCTTTTGTGTTGTTAGTTGGTTTAGCGTACTATCAAGGTGCACCGACGACAACGATTGATCAAGTAGCGAAAGGAATGGCTGCAGAACAAATCGGTCTGCAAAAAGGCGATAAGATTACTGAAATTAACGGCGATAAAATCAATCGTTTTTCTGATGTGAAACGCGCGTTGCAAGAAACAGGCGGCAAAGAGGCACAAATCAAAGTGTCACGTGACGGCAAAATATTAACTAAAACATTTACACCGAAGAAGAATGAAGTAAAAATTTCTAAAAACCAAAAAGAGACGGATTACCAACTAGGTTTTATTCCTAAGAAAGAGCGTGCATCAATTGAACCACTTATATACGCAGGTGAACAAACATTGCGTTTCGGTAAAACAATTTTTATCGCTGTAGTTGGCATGATTGGTAGTATATTCACAGGTGATTTTAGCTTCAATATGCTCAATGGCCCGGTTGGTATTTATAAAAATGTGGATACAGTTGTAAAAACAGGTATTGTTAATTTAATCGTTTGGACCGCAGCATTAAGTGTTAACTTAGGGATTATGAACTTATTACCAATCCCAGCATTAGATGGTGGACGTATTTTATTCGTTATCTATGAAGCGATTTTTAGAAAACCAGCAAATAAAAAGGCTGAGACGATTATCATTGCAGCTGGTGCTGTGTTTGTCATGGTTATTATGGTCTTAGTCACATGGAATGATATTCAAAGGTATTTTTTATAACTAAATAACAAGGAGGCACACATAAAGATGAAGCAATCAAAAGTCTTTATACCGACATTACGTGAAGTTCCTGCTGAAGCTGAAGCGTTAAGTCATCAATTATTATTAAAAGCAGGACTCATTAAACAAAATACAGCAGGTGTCTACAGCTATTTACCACTTGCAACACGTGTTATACACAAAATTTCAGACATCATTCGTGAAGAAATGGAACGTATTGATGCTGTAGAAGTTGTAATGCCAGTATTACAACATGCGGAGTTATGGCAAGAATCTGGACGTTGGGAAGCATACGGTTCAGAGTTAATGCGTTTACGTGATCGTAACCAACGTGAATTTGCCCTTGGACCGACACACGAAGAAGTTGTAACATCATTAATTCGTGATGAGTTACGTTCATACAAACAATTACCATTAACATTATTCCAAATTCAAACGAAATTCCGTGACGAAAAACGTCCACGCTTTGGATTGCTTCGTGGTAGAGAGTTTATTATGAAAGATGCGTATTCATTCCATGCAGATGAAGCATCGTTAATGAAAACGTACCAAGATATGTATGATTCATATAAACGTATTTTCAAACGTGTTGGACTAAATGTGCGTCCAGTTGTTGCTGATTCAGGTGCAATTGGTGGGAACTACACACATGAATTCCACGCGTTGAGTGCGATCGGTGAAGATACAATCGTGTATAGTGATAACAGTGACTATGCAGCGAATATTGAAAAAGCTGAAGTTGTGTACACGCCTTCAGAGGCACCGAAAGAAGCACCACAAGCGTTAGAAAAAATTGCGACACCGAATGTGAAGTCGGCAAAAGAACTTGCGGAATTATTAGTTAAACCGCTTGATCAAACGACAAAATCAATGGTATTCAAAGTAGACGACGCATTTGTGATGGTATTAGTGCGTGGTCATCATGAAATCAATGACGTGAAATTAAAAGATTACTTTAATACAGACAATATTACGATGGCGACAGAAGATGAGATTCGTAATTTACTTGGCGCGGCGCCTGGTTCATTAGGTCCAGTGACTGATAGTGAGATTAAAGTGTACGCCGACAATTCTGTACAAGACTTAGTAAACATTCCAGTTGGTGCAAACGAAGACGGCTACCATTACGTGAATGCAGTAGTAGACCGTGACTTTACAATTGATGGTTATGGCGATTTCCGATTTATTTTAGAAGGCGAGCCATTGGCTGACGGTTCTGGCAATGCAAAATTTGCTGAAGGGATTGAAGTAGGACAAGTTTTCGTGCTTGGCGAAAAATATTCTAAAGCAATGAATGCGACGATTTTAAATAATCAAGGTCGTGAACAAAACTTAACAATGGGTTGTTACGGTATCGGTGTATCAAGAACATTGAGTGCCGTAATTGAACAGCACCACGATGATAATGGTATTATTTGGCCTAAGTCCGTTACACCGTATGACTTGCACTTAATTACAGTAAACCCTAAAAAAGAAGCGCAATTTGAATTGGCGGAAAAACTTTATACAACACTTCAAGAGAAATATGATGTGTTGTATGATGATCGTCAAGAACGTGCAGGCGTAAAATTTAATGATGCAGACTTAATCGGTTTACCAATTCGTGTTGTAGTTGGTAAAAATGCCGAAGAAGGTATTGTTGAAGTGAAACGCCGTGATACAGGCGATAGTGAAGACGTTGCGGTAGATGAACTCGTAGCATACATTGAACGTCTTTATGAGCAACTCTAAGTTTTAAAGTGTCAGCTTTTGCTATAATAGAATATAATTGTAGAGAACGATGTGTATGATTTGTATTTTTACCGTGAAATACACAGAGGACTCTTATGACATCCTTACGGGGGTGGGGCAATGAACTCTTTAGTCATATTAAGATTTCTGTCCCACTCCTATTCATATTTTATACATAATGTAAAATGATTTTATTTGAACAATAAGGTGGATTGAAATATGGACCTACAAAATCAAGAAAAGTTCAAAATTCTACTCAAACAATTGAATATGCTCGATCACTTTAATACTGAGATCGTTGAAAACAGTGAATTAACACGTGTCGATGTGTCAGAGAAAACACGCGCATGGACGTTTCACATTACATTACCGTATGTAATTCCTTATGAAGATTATGCCGTGTTTACACATGCGATGACTGAGACATTTAAAGATATTGCGCAAGTGAACTGGCAAATTCGTGTTGCATCGTCAGCGAATCAAGATGAGCACTTGTTGAAATACTTTGGTTCGTGTATTGATCAAACGGCTTTATCGCCTAAAGTGAAAGGGCAGTTGCGTCAAAAACGAATCATTGTATCAGGAAATGTGGTCAAAGTACTCGTACAAAATGATGTGGAACGTGACCATTTTGATAAAGTGTGCAACGGGAGTCTTGTAAAAGCTTTGAAGCAATGTGGTTTTGATATTGATAAAGTGGTATTTGAAACGGATACAGTCGGTCACGATGAAGAATTAGCCTCTTTAGAAGCACATATTCAACAAGAAGATGAACAAAGTGCAAGAGAAGCGACAGAAAAAATTGAAAAAATGAAAGAGCAACGCGCGCAACAAGAAGAAAATGGTGTCACAGTTGAGAAGTGTCAAATCGGAAAACCGATTCAAGTTGAAAATATCCGTCCTATTTCAGATATTATCGAAGAAGAGTTTAAAGTAGCGATTGAAGGGGTTATTTTCGACATTAACTTGAAAGAATTGAAAAGCGGCCGTCACATTGTCGAATTAAAAGTGACGGACTATACAGATTCGCTCGTGCTCAAAATGTTCACACGTAAAAATAAAGATGACTTAGAACATTTCAAAGCATTGTCAGAAGGTAAATGGGTGCGTGCACAAGGGCGTATCGAAGAAGATATGTACATTCGTGACCTTGTGATGATGATGTCAGATATTGAAGAAGTGAAACATACCGCGAAACAAGATAAAGCGGAAGAAAAGCGTGTGGAGTTTCACTTGCATACAGCAATGAGCCAAATGGACGGTGTGTCCAACATTGGCGATTATGTTGCACAAGCAGCAAAATGGGGACATGATGCGATTGCGGTGACAGATCATAACGTTGTACAAGCATATCCAGATGCTTATGCTGCTGCGAAAAAACATGGCATTAAAATGATTTACGGTATGGAAGGTATGCTCGTTGATGATGGTGTACCGATTGCCTACAAACCGACTGATGTTGCATTGGCAGACGCCACGTATGTCGTATTTGACGTTGAAACGACAGGTCTTTCCAACCAATATGACAAAATTATTGAGTTAGCCGCTGTGAAAGTGAAAGATGGCGAAATTGTTGATAAGTTCGAACGTTTCAGCAATCCACACGAAAAGTTATCTGAGACGATTAAAAACTTAACGCATATTACAGATGATATGTTACGTGATGCGCCTGAAATTGAAGAAGTATTAACGGAATTTAAAGAATGGGTTGGCGATGCCATTTTTGTAGCACACAACGCGTCTTTTGATATGGGCTTTATCGACACGGGTTACGAGCGTTTAGGCTTTGGTCCGTCGACAAATGGTGTGATTGATACGCTGGAATTATCACGTACGATTAACACAAGCTATGGGAAGCACGGCTTGAACTTCCTAGCGAAGAAGTATGGTGTGGAACTTACGCAGCACCATAGAGCGATATACGATACAGAAGCAACAGCGTATATTTTTGTAAAGATGTTGGCACAATTAAAAGAATTGGATGTACACAATCATCAAGAAATTAATAAAAAATTATCGAATGAAGATGCGTACAAACGTGCACGTCCACAACACGTCACATTGATCGTACAAAACCAACAAGGGTTGAAAAACTTATTTAAAATCGTCAGCCAATCTCTTGTGAAATATTTTTATCGAACACCACGTATTCCACGTTCCGTATTAGATGAACATCGTGAAGGATTACTCGTCGGGACAGCATGTGATGAAGGGGAAGTCTTTACTGCGGTGATGCAACGTGATCAATCAGAAGTAGAACGCATTGCGAAATATTATGATTATATTGAAGTGCAACCGCCAGCCCTTTATCAAGATTTGCTTGATAGAGAATTAATTCGTGATAATGAAACATTACTTGAAATTTACGAGCGTATTTTAGCTGTCGGTGAAACCAATAACATCCCAGTCATTGCGACAGGGAATGTCCATTATTTACATGAACATGATGGTATTGCACGTAAAATCTTAATCGCATCTCAACCGGGGAACCCGCTTAATCGAACGACGTTACCGGAAGCACATTTCCGTACTACGGATGAAATGCTTGCTGACTTCCATTTTTTAGGTGAAGAAAAAGCAAAAGAACTCGTTGTGACGAATACACGCGCTTTAGCAGAACGTATTGAAGAAGTCGTGCCGATTAAAGATAAACTGTATACACCGAATATGGAAGGTGCCAATGAAGAAATTCGTGAAATGAGTTATAACAATGCGAAAAAGTTATACGGTGAAGACTTGCCACAAATTGTTATTGATCGATTAGAAAAAGAGTTGGACAGTATTATCGGTAACGGTTTTGCGGTTATCTACCTTATTTCACAACGACTTGTTAAGAAATCATTAGAAGATGGTTATCTTGTAGGATCTCGTGGTTCGGTCGGTTCGAGCTTTGTTGCAACGATGACAGAAATTACAGAAGTGAATCCATTGCCACCGCATTACATTTGTCCAAAATGTAAAAAAAGTGAATTCTTTAATGACGGTTCAGTTGGTTCAGGTTTTGACTTGCCAGATAAAACATGTGAATGTGGCACACCGTTGATTAAAGAAGGACAAGATATTCCGTTTGAAACGTTCTTAGGATTTAAAGGGGACAAAGTACCAGATATTGACTTGAACTTTAGTGGGGAATATCAACCGCATGCCCACAATTACACGAAAGTACTGTTCGGTGAAGATTATGTTTTCCGAGCAGGAACAATTGGTACAGTCGCTGAGAAAACAGCATTCGGTTACGTCAAAGGTTATTTGAACGATCAAGGTATTCATAAACGAGGTGCAGAAGTCGATCGTTTAGTGAAAGGTTGTACCGGCGTAAAACGTACAACCGGTCAGCATCCGGGTGGTATTATCGTTGTGCCGGATTATATGGATATTTATGACTTTACGCCAATTCAATATCCAGCCGATGCACAAAATTCCGCATGGATGACGACACACTTTGACTTCCATTCGATTCACGATAACGTCTTGAAACTCGATATACTCGGACACGATGATCCAACAATGATTCGTATGTTACAAGACTTATCAGGTATTGACCCTAAAACAATTCCAGTCGATGATAAAGAAACGATGGGTATTTTTAGTTCACCTGAAACGCTAGGTGTCACTGAAGAAGAAATTTTAGCGAAAACCGGTACGTTCGGTGTGCCAGAGTTTGGTACTGGATTCGTTCGTCAAATGTTAGAAGATACGAAGCCGACGACATTCTCTGAGTTAGTACAAATCTCAGGACTGTCACACGGAACAGACGTATGGTTAGGTAATGCACAAGATCTCGTACGAAGTGGTACATGTACATTATCAAGCTGTATCGGTTGTCGTGACGATATCATGGTATATCTTATGTATGCCGGTCTTGAACCATCACTCGCCTTTAAAATCATGGAGTCCGTGCGTAAAGGGAAAGGATTAACCGAAGACTTTGAACAAGCGATGCGCGATAACGAAGTCCCTGAATGGTATCTAGATTCATGTAAGAAAATTAAATACATGTTCCCGAAAGCCCATGCTGCTGCGTATGTATTAATGGCGGTGCGAATTGCGTATTTCAAAGTGCATCATCCGTTATATTATTACGCAAGTTACTTTACAGTACGTGCATCAGACTTTGATTTATTAACAATGATTAAAGACAAAGATAGCATTCGTAATACAGTGAAAGATATGTACAGTCGTTATATGGACTTAGGTAAAAAAGAAAAAGACGTGTTAACCGTTTTGGAAATTATGAATGAAATGGCACATCGTGGCTTCAAAATGCAACCTGTGAACCTCGAGAAGAGCCAAGCATTTGATTTTATAATCGAAGGCGACACGCTAATTCCGCCATTTATCGCCGTGCCAGGACTTGGGGAAAACGTTGCACGCCGTATTGTTGAAGCGCGTGAAGAAGGGCCATTTTTATCAAAAGAAGATCTTAACAAAAAGGCAGGTGTTTCGGCGAAGATTATCGAGTATCTCGACGAACTCGGTTCACTTCCAAACATGCCAGACAAAGCACAACTGTCAATTTTCGATATGTAGATTCACATTTGTCGTCATGACAGTTATGTGCTATAATAATGTTGCTTATAAAAATGGACTCAAGCAGAAAGAGTGGGTGTTACCCGCTCTTTTCTGTTTGTATGTCACTGATAGGGGGCACGTATGAGTAAAATTACAGAGCAAGTAGAAGCGTTGATACAACCTGTCCTTGACGACTTAGGGTATGAATTGGTAGATGTTGAATTTGCGAAAGAAGGACGCGATCATTATTTGCGTATTTCAATTGATAAACCGGGCGGCGTGGATTTAAATGATTGCACGCGTGCATCTGAACACATTAGCGACGTGATGGACGAACATGATCCAATTACACAAGCGTATTATTTAGATGTTGCATCGCCAGGGGCAGAAAGACCTATCAAGAAAGAGGAAGATTATCAAAAAGCAATTGGACAACCCGTATTCGTATCGTTATATGCACCAATTGAAGGTGACAAAGAATGGTTAGGTACGTTATCGGCTGTAACTGAAGACACAATTGATATGTCAGTGAAGATTAAAGCAAGAACGAAAGTCATTACAATTCCGCGAGATAAAATTGCGAAAGCACGTCATGCGGTTATGCTTTAATGGACGTAAGGAGGAAGATTCGTGAAAAGTAATGAATTATTATTAGCGACTGAGTATTTAGAGAAAGAAAAAAGAATTCCAAGAGCCGTATTAGTGGATGCGATTGAAGCAGCATTAATCACAGCATATAAAAAGAACTATGAAAGTGCACGTAACGTACGTGTTGAATTGAACTTAGACAGCGGGACATTCCACGTTATCGCACGTAAAGAAGTTGTTGAAGAGGTATTTGATGACCGTGAAGAAATCGACCTTTCAACAGCACTAGTGAAAAATCCAGCGTATGAAATTGGCGATATTTACGAAGAAGATGTGACACCAAAAGACTTCGGTCGTGTTGGCGCACAAGCAGCAAAACAAGCAGTAATGCAACGCTTACGTGATGCAGAACGTGAAATTTTGTATGAAGAATTTATCGACAAAGAAGACGATATCGTGACAGGTGTTATCGACCGTGTAGATCATCGCTATGTTTACGTTAACCTTGGCAGAACAGAAGCTGTATTGTCAGAAGCAGAGCGTAGCCCAAATGAATCATATGTGCCGAACGAACGTATCAAAGTGTATGTAAACAAAGTTGAACAAACAACAAAAGGACCACAAATTTTCGTATCACGTAGTCATCCAGGATTGTTGAAACGTTTGTTTGAACAAGAAGTACCAGAAATTTTTGAAGGGTCTGTTGAAGTGAAGTCAGTAGCACGTGAAGCAGGCGATCGTTCAAAAATCAGTGTGTACGCTGAAAATGCAGACATTGACGCGGTTGGTGCATGTGTTGGTGCAAAAGGTGCACGTGTTGAAGCGGTTGTTGAAGAACTTGGTGGCGAAAAAATTGACATCGTACAATGGGATGCTGATCCAAAAGTATTTGTACGTAATGCATTAAGCCCATCACAAGTTGTAGATGTTATCGTTGATGAAGAAAATCAATCAACAACAGTAATCGTACCAGACTATCAACTATCACTTGCGATTGGTAAACGTGGTCAAAACGCACGTCTTGCAGCAAAATTAACAGGTTGGAAGATTGACATTAAGTCTGAAACAGATGCCAAAGCATTAGGTTTAGATCAACCACAACCAGCAAAAGAAGAAGCTGTTGTTTTTGAAGATGAAGAACTTGCAATTGTTGACGATGCACTTGCAGAAGACGTTGCTGACGATGTTGTTGTAGAAGAGGATGTAACAGAAGAAAAATAGGGGGGATTTTCATGAAAAAACGTAAAATTCCTATGCGAAAATGTATTTTGTCAAACGAGATGAAACCGAAAAAAGAAATGATTCGCGTTGTACAAAATAAAGAAGGTGACATCGCTGCAGATGCGACAGGTAAGATGCAAGGACGTGGCGCATATGTAAGCAAAGACGTCGCTTTAGTGGAACAAGCACAGAAAGCACAAAAACTTGAGCAATTTTTCAAAGCATCTCAAGAAACGTTAGAACCTGTGTATAAAGAGATTATTCGATTAATTTATCGGGAAGAGATACCTACAAAATGAACCAACAACAATTTTTAAATTTTTTAGGGCTAGCAATGCGTGCAGGTAAGGTGAAAACCGGAGAATCTGTGCTGATAGCAGAATTGAAAAAACATCGATTGAAACTTGTGTTGATTGCAGAGGATGCATCAGATAACACGAAGAAAACGTTAATGAACAAATGTACAACCTACAAAACACCTTATCGAGTGGTAAGCAATCGCTATGAACTCGGTGTGGCGATTGGCAAGGAAGCGCGTGTGAATATCGGTATAACAGATAGTGGCTTTGCGAAAAAGCTAATAGCAATGATCGATGAAGATAAGTAAGGAGTGGTTGAATGAGTAAACAAAGAATTTATGAATATGCAAAATCATTAAACATCAAAAGTAAAGACGCCATTGATGAGTTAAAGAAAAATGGTGTAGAAGTATCAAATCACATGCAAACGTTAGAAGCAGACCATGTGAAAATTTTGGACAAAGCGTTCAATAAGCAAGCTGCCAATGACAAAAAAGCTGAGGCACCTAAAAAAGATAACAAACAAGCGAAAGCGAATAACCAACAAGGTAAAGGGAAGCAACAGCCTAAAAATAATAAAGGCAATCAACCAAATAACAAGAAAAATAAACGTAACAACAAAAACAACAACAATAAAAAGCAGCAGCAACAACAGCCAAAACCAGCTGAGCCAAAAGAAATGCCATCAAAGATCACTTACACTGAAGGTATTACCGTTGGCGAACTTGCAGGTAAATTAGGCGTAGACGCTTCTGAGATCATTAAAAAACTCTTCTTACTTGGCATTATGGCAAACATTAACCAAGCATTAGACGTTGAAGCTTTAGAACTTGTTGCATCAGATTACGGTGTTGAAATTGAAGAAGAAGTTGTGATCGATGCAAACGACTTAGACGTTTATTTTGAAGACGTTGAAGAAGATGAAGACGCAACAGTACGCCCAGCCGTTGTTACGATTATGGGACACGTTGACCACGGTAAAACGACGTTACTAGACTCAATTCGTCATACACACGTGACAGCAGGAGAAGCGGGCGGTATCACACAACATATCGGTGCCTACCAAATTGAAAATAAAGGTAATAAGATTACATTCTTAGACACACCTGGACACGCAGCATTCACAACAATGCGTGCGCGTGGTGCCCAAGTTACTGATATTACAATTCTTGTTGTAGCAGCTGACGATGGTGTCATGCCTCAAACAATCGAAGCGATTAACCATGCCAAAGCAGCAGAAGTACCAATTATCGTTGCGGTTAACAAAATTGATAAACCAACTGCGAATCCTGACCGTGTTATGCAGGAACTTGCAGAGTATAACTTAATCCCTGAAGACTGGGGTGGCGACACAATCTTCGTACCACTTTCAGCATTAAGTGGCGAAGGGATTGACGACTTGTTAGAAATGCTTGTCCTTGTCTCTGAAGTCCAAGAATTGAAAGCAAACGCAGACAAGCCAGCCGTTGGTACAGTGATTGAAGCGGAATTAGATAAATCACGTGGACCAGCTGCATCATTACTTGTTCAAAACGGTACATTACACGTAGGTGACGCCATCGTTGTAGGTAACACACACGGTAAAGTACGTGCAATGGTAAATGACTTAGGTAAACGTATTAAAACAGCAGGTCCATCAACACCAGTTGAAATCACTGGTTTAAGTGCGGTACCACAAGCCGGTGACCGTTTCGTAGTCTTCAAAGACGAGAAAAAAGCACGCCGTATCGGTGAAGCACGTGAACAAGAAAGCATTATTCAACAACGTCAAGAAAGCAAAAACGTCTCACTTGATAACTTGTTTGAACAAATGAAACAAGGTGAAATGAAAGACTTAAATGTGATTATTAAAGGGGACGTTCAAGGTTCAGTTGAAGCATTAGCTGCATCATTAATGAAAATTGATGTTGAAGGCGTAAACGTACGTATCATTCATACAGCAACAGGTGCAATCAACGAATCAGACGTTACATTAGCAAACGCATCAAACGGTATTATTATCGGATTCAACGTACGACCAGATGCAGGTGCAAAACGTGCAGCTGAAGCAGAAAACGTAGATATGCGTTTACACCGCGTTATTTACAACGTTATCGAAGAAATCGAATCAGCGATGAAAGGTATGCTTGATCCTGAATATGAAGAAAAAGTAATCGGACAAGCAGAAGTACGTCAAACATTCAAAGTATCTAAAGTCGGCACGATTGCAGGTAGCTACGTGACAGACGGTAAGATTACAAGAGACGCAAGCGTACGTGTCATCCGTGACGGTATCGTTATCTTTGAAGGCGAACTTGATTCATTAAAACGTTTCAAAGACGATGCTAAAGAAGTTGCACAAGGTTACGAATGTGGTATTACCATCGAAAAATTCAATGACCTTAAAGAAGGCGACGTTATCGAAGCTTACGTTATGGTTGAAATTGAAAGATAGACATATATAGCTATATCCCAAAACTCTTCATTTGATAAATTCAAGTGAGGAGTTTTTTGGATTAAGTTTTAGACAGTAGAAATTCCTAGTAATCATGTTAAAAAGCGTTGTTTTCCCACTTCCTGGTCCACCATAGATATGCAGTTTCATTTTAACCATTCCTTGATTTAAAGTTCTTATTTACAAATATATTATACCATTCACTTTTTATGGTAAGTCATCTTAATAATTCAGATATAAATAAGTTAGACAAACTCTTTTTGGTTAAGGTGGTGAGTTTTTAATAACATATTAAATCTTGTTGAACATCTGCTTTGAAAATATTATTATGACATTATAATAAGAACGGAGGAGATGGGTAGTATGGCAACAGAAAGTTTTTTATCAGAATATATATTCACAGAAGAAACGTTACCTAATTTGTTAGAAGCACTAGAAAGACAAAGTGTAAACAATGCACAACAGTTTGAAGCCCTGCCAATTGATGTTGTTAAGGATCCTGAAAAATAGCGTCATTATTAGAAAGTTATGCTGAATAAATGAGATTGAGAGATATTACTTGAGTTGTTTTACTGAATGATTCCATTGACAGGCAGTGAAAAATAGCGTGAAAGTTATAATGAACAAGAATTTGTTTAACAATATAATATGCAACACTTTAATAAAGTAGGTAACGCATGTGTGTACCTAATTTTTAGCAATTATGGAGTAATACCAAATTTAGTAAGATGTTTTAAGCTAGCTAAAATAGACTTGCTCATTTCAAAATGTAGCGTTCATAAATATACTAGAGAATAAAAGGAAGGCTGATGGTCTATGAATATCGGTATTATTATTACAATAGTAGTTTGTTGCATACTTTTACCTACCATAATATCTGTAAATGAAAGAAATAAAATAGTTGAATGATCCTTTCGTAGCAAACATTGAATAAATGAAATGCTGAAAGGGTCATTTTTTATTTGTAGAGCAATAGTTTATATATAAGTCAAAGTAGCAGTTATTACATTTATCATATTGAAGTCGCTCATCGTATTAAGTGGGAACTTAGCACAAGCAATCTTTTTCTAAAAGCACCTATCGTTGACGCATCTTGTTATGGTCATATATAATGAGATATTGAAGTGAATGACGTAACACTTTAGTAAAGAGGTGAAAACATGAACATGAGAGCAGAACGTGTTGGTGAACAGATGAAAAAAGAATTAATGGATATCATCAACAATAAATTGAAAGATCCTAGAGTTGGATTTTTAACAATTACAGATGTACAACCAACGAATGATTTATCATTAGCAAAGGTGTATTTCACAGTGCTTGGTAATGATAAAGAACGTCAAGATACATTCAAAGGGCTTGAAAAGGCGACAGGATTTTTGAAATCAGAGCTTGGACAACGCATGCGATTACGCATTATTCCTGAGTTACAATTTGAATATGATGAATCGATTGAATACGGTAATCGTATTGAACAATTAATTCAAGGTTTACACAAAAAAGATTAACAGTGATAAGGCTAGGATATGTCGTGCGGTCTAAACCGATGAAGACGAATATCCTAGCTTTTACTATAGGTAAAGATGATAAAAATAATAGGAACGCATATATTTATTTTAAATATATAAAACACGAATGATAAAGGAGTAACGCCTATGTATAACGGTATATTGCCGGTGTATAAGCCACGTGGTTTAACGAGTCATGATGTTGTGTTCAAGCTGCGTAAAATTCTTAAGACAAAAAAGGTGGGGCATACAGGTACGCTAGATCCTGAGGTGGATGGCGTCTTACCAATTTGTATTGGACAAGCAACGAAGGTTAGCGATTATGTCATGGACATGGGGAAAACGTATCATGCTGAAGTGACGGTAGGTGTTTCTACAACGACTGAAGACCAGACGGGAGACGTTATTGCGCAACAACAAATAAATGAAACAACTATGACGAATGAAGCAGTGGACACAGTCTTGGAACAGTTTAAAGGTTGGATTACACAAATTCCACCGATGTATTCTTCCGTGAAAGTCAATGGCAAAAAACTTTATGAATATGCACGTAATGGGGAGACGGTTGAACGTCCAGAGCGCCAAGTTCATATTCGTGACATTCAGCGTGTATCTGATGTAAAATTTTCAGATGATCAAGCGATATTTGAAATCATTGTATCGTGTGGTAAAGGGACGTACATTCGAACGTTGGCAACAGATATTGGAAAGGCACTTGGCTATCCAGCGCATATGTCACGATTGACGCGAACGAATAGTGGTGGTTTCGATATGGCACAAGCGTTAACATTAGAAACGATTCAAGAACGCCATGATGCAGGAAATCTTACTGACGCTTTGCTTCCTTTATTATATGGGCTAAAAGCTTTACCGATATATGAAGTACGTGACGAAAAGTTAATTCAGCGTATTAATAATGGACAAAAGTTTGAACGTCATCAATTTGATATTGATTTTGAACAAACACTTGTGATGTATGACCCTAAAGCTGAAAAGGTGTTGGCAATATACGAAGTGCATCCGTCACGTGATAATGAAATTAAACCGAAAAAGGTATTTAACTAAAGGAGATTGACGTAACATGAAAGTGATTGAGATTACACATCCCATTCAAAATGATCAATACATTCAAGAAGATATTGCGATTGCGCTCGGCTTTTTTGATGGTTTACATCGTGGGCATCAAGCGTTATTCGAACGTTTGGATGAAGTCGCTAAAGAGCGTGGCTTGAAGAAGGCTGTCATGACTTTTGACCCCCATCCATCTGTTGTGTTGAATCCGAAACAAAAGCGTACAACGTATTTAACACCACTTGATGATAAAATTGAATTATTGCGTGCGAAAGGCATTGATTATTGTATCGTTGTTAATTTTTCAAGTCGTTTTGCGGAAGTGCCACCTGAGACGTTTATTCATGAATACTTAGTGAACAACCGCGTGAAAGTTGCAGTTGCTGGTTTTGACTTTACGTTCGGCAAATACGGTAAAGGCAATATGGCGATGTTACAAGAATATACGGATAATATTGAATGTATCACGGTTGGCAAGCAAGATTTAAATGGCGAAAAAATTTCAACAACTGCGATTCGCCGTGACTTAACAGAAGGCAAGCTTACAGAAGTAAATGAAGCGCTTGGCTATCGTTACCAAGTAAAAGGGACTGTTGTGCAAGGCGAAAAACGTGGACGTACAATCGGTTTCCCAACTGCCAATATTCAATTGAGTGATGACTATGTACTACCTGCAAAAGGTGTGTACGCCGTGAGTTTGAAGATTGGTACAAATGACAAAGTGTATCGAGGTGTATGTAATGTGGGTGTGAAACCAACATTCCATGATGATTTACCGCAGATTGTGATCGAAGTGAATATTTTTGATTTTGAAGAAAATATTTACGGAGAGCGCGTGACGGTTACTTGGCATCATTATATCCGTCCTGAAATGAAATTCAATGGCATTGATCCGCTTGTTGCTCAGATTAATCAGGATAAAGAACGCGCGAAGTATTTGTTAGCTGTTGATTTTGAAGATGATGTATCATATAATATATAAAGTCTATTGATTTAAATTGATAGAGACCTTAGTCTTGGTAGGTTGAGACTCCGACGCCTTACTCAGATTAAGGCATATTACAAAATTAAAGGAGGAAATTGACACATGGCAATTTCACAAGAACGCAAAAACGAATTAATCAAAGAATACCGTACACACGAAACAGACACAGGTTCACCTGAAGTACAAATCGCTGTTTTAACTGCAGAAATCAATGCATTAAACGAGCACTTACGTACACACAAAAAAGACCACCATTCACGTCGTGGTTTATTAAAAATGGTAGGTCGTCGTCGTCACTTATTAAACTACTTACGTGACAAAGACATCCAACGTTACCGTGAACTTATCAAGTCTTTAGGTATTCGTCGTTAATTTTCACGCGATATATCTGTAGAGATAAAGTTAAATGGAAAGAGACCAATAACTTGGTTTCTTTCTTTTTTTACTATTAAATACCTATAATGTAAGATATAATGATTTTATGTATAAAAAACGTACGAAATGTTTAAATGTAGGAGAGGAGATTCATCATGTCTCAAGAAAAAAAGGTTTTTAAAACGGAGTGGGCGAACCAACCGTTAACAATAGAAACGGGACAATTAGCAAAACAAGCGAACGGTGCTGTCCTTGTTCGCTATGGCGACACGGTCGTTTTATCTACAGCAACAGCATCAAAAGAACCACGTGACGGGGACTTTTTCCCATTAACGGTTAACTACGAAGAAAAAATGTATGCGGCAGGTAAAATTCCGGGCGGTTTCAAAAAACGTGAAGGACGTCCAGGAGATGAAGCAACACTTACAGCACGTTTAATCGACAGACCAATTCGTCCATTATTCCCAGATGGTTATCGCCATGATGTTCAAATTATGAATATCGTATTAAGTGCAGATCCTAACTGTTCACCAGAAATGGCGGCAATGATTGGGTCATCAATGGCACTTAGCTTATCAGATATTCCATTCCAAGGGCCGATTGCAGGTGTGAATGTTGGCTATGTTGATGGGGCATATGTAATTAATCCAAACCTAGAACAAAAGGCAGTATCACGTCTAGATTTAGAAGTAGCAGGTCATAAAGACGCTGTGAACATGGTTGAAGCAGGTGCGAGTGAGATTACAGAAGCTGAGATGCTTGATGCCATTTTATTTGGTCACGAAGAAATTAAACGTTTATGTGCATTCCAACAACAAATTATTGATACAATTCAACCGGAAAAACAAGTCTTTGTACCAGAAGAAAAAGATGAAGCGTTGATTGAACGTGTTGTTGAATTAACACAACAAGAAGGCTTAAACCAAGCGATTCTTACATTCGATAAACAAGAACGTGAAGCGAATTTAGATGCGATTAAAGAACGTGTGCTTGCACAATTTGAAGATGAAACAGATCCAGAAAATGAAGCGGTATTGAAAGAAGTCAACGCGACAATTAACCGTCTCATTAAAGAAGAAGTTCGTCGTTTAATTGCGGATGAAAAGATTCGTCCAGACGGCCGTAAACCAGATGAAATTCGTCCGTTGTCATCTGAAGTTGGCTTGTTACCACGTGCACACGGTTCAGGTCTCTTTACACGTGGTCAAACACAAGCACTTTCTGTGTTAACACTCGGATCAATTTCTGAATATCAATTAATTGATGGTTTAGGCGAAGAAGAGCAAAAACGCTTTATGCATCACTACAACTTCCCGAACTTCTCAGTAGGTGAAACAGGGCCAGTACGTGCGCCAGGTCGTCGTGAAATTGGACACGGTGCGTTAGGGGAACGTGCGTTGAAATACATTATTCCAGATGAGAAAACATTCCCTTACACAGTACGTATTGTGAGTGAAGTATTAGAATCAAACGGTTCATCTTCGCAAGCGTCAATCTGTGGTTCAACACTTGCGTTAATGGATGCCGGTGTACCGATTAAAGCACCAGTTGCTGGTATTGCGATGGGTCTTGTGACACGTGAAGAAAGCTACACAATCTTGACTGACATTCAAGGTATGGAAGACGCTTTAGGTGACATGGACTTTAAAGTAGCAGGTACCAAAGACGGTATCACAGCCATTCAAATGGATATTAAAATTGACGGTTTAACAAAAGAAGTGATTGAAGAAGCTTTAGAACAAGCGCGTAAAGGTCGTTTAGCGATTCTTGATCATATGTTAGCAACAATTGATCAACCACGTGCAGAACTAAGTGCTTATGCACCTAAAGTTGAAATTATGACAATTAAACCTGAAAAAATCCGTGACGTTATTGGACCAGGTGGTAAACAAATTAACGAAATTATTGATGCAACAGGCGTTAAATTAGATATTGAACAAGACGGTACGGTTTATATCGGTTCTGTGGATCAAGCGATGATTAACGAAGCACGTGCATGGATTGAAAGCATTGTACGTGAAGCAGAAGTAGGTCAAGTCTACGACGCGAAAGTAAAACGCATTGAAAAGTTCGGTGCATTCGTCGAGTTGTTCCCAGGCAAAGACGCTTTAGTACACATCTCACAAATTGCGAAAGAACGCATCGACAAAGTAGAAGATAAATTAGCAATCGGTGATACATTAAAAGTTAAAGTCACTGAGATTGATAAACAAGGCCGTGTGAACGCATCGCATAAGGCTTTATTATAAACACAATTAATAAATTATAAGAAACAGGTAAATGGATGGCTGAATTGCTCATTTGCCTGTTTTTTTTCGACTTAAAATCACATATCGCCATAATTTTAGTGGAAAATTACAAATAAAATTGATATAAAAGAGATGCAAATCGCATAAATGAGAACTTGAATGGCTTTCTTTTTGCGTAGGTATAAAGGAAAAAAGCTACGTCTATGCAGAATGAAGCAGTTTTACAATTAATAAATTATAATAAAGATCCGAGATTAACCATAAACGTCATAATTTATTTTTTCAAAAGGCGTTTATATTTGCTATCATCATTTTGAATGGATCAAATGAAAAAGAAAAAGGGGAATCACAATGAATCAACCAAAAGTTCAAGTGAGTTGTGTTTTGAAAGACGATAACCGTGTGTTGATGATTCGACGGGTTAAAAAGAAGGCGCACACTTATATGCAATTAATTCCTGCAGGCGGTCATGTAGAATTAGGTGAATCATTGCGTGAAGCGGTTGTAAGAGAAATGGCTGAAGAGACCGGCGTTCAAATGATTGAGCCTCAACTCATCGGCGTTATAACATTTATTTCAGATGTAGACGGCAGTCATAATGTTTGTTTTATGCACTGGTCAGAAGCTTATACTGGAAATGTGGAAACGAGAGAACCTGATAAAGTTGTGCCTGAATGGACGAAGCGTGATGAACTCACAACTAACGTAGATATTCCATTTTACTATAGGGAATTCTTCAAGCAATATGAACGTAATGACAATCATTTTGTAAATTGTACGGTAAAGTTTATAGAAAATGGCGAGATTAACGTCTTTTTTGATTAAATATAATGAAGTGATGGAATGGCAGTTGCTGTTCCATTTTTAGTTTTATGAGTTAACTAACTGAGCTGTCTCAATCAGATGATTAAATGCTGAATTAGCCTCATTGAGACTGTTAATTAGAGCGATTGGTTAAAATTAAGTATTTTTATCTAGATTACTTGTCCCAAAAAGTGTATAATATTTGGGGCAAGAGGTGGAATAAATGAGTAACTATAGATTAGAAATAAAAGATAAAATCGATGGTTTCCCAAAAAACACAGTATTTATTGCAAATGACTTTTTTGATATAGCTGATTATGAAACGGTACGAAAAAATTTGAACCGCATGGTAGAAAAAGGGGAAATTAAACGTGTTTTAAAAGGGATTTATTATAAGCCGAGATATATCGAGATTATTGATGAGTACGAGATGGCAGATACCAATGAAGTAGCTAAAGCGATTGCTCGTAAACATCATTGGACGATTGCGCCTTCTGGAAATACAGCCCTTAATCTATTAGGATTATCCACACAAATCCCATCAAAATGGATATATATTTCGGATGGACGGTATGTCGATTATATGGTTGGTAATACAACAATAACTTTTAAAAAAACAAGGAATAATGAGATTTCTCAAATGTCTACACTGACAGCTACAGTGATTCAAGCTATTAAAGCAATAGGAAAAGAGCATGTTACAGAGAAGCATATCGAATTGTTGAGAGAGGGGTTAGATAGAAAAGATAGGTTGCGTATAGTTGAAGAAAGTAAAATGACCACTACTTGGATTTATCGCATTATTAAGAAATTAGGTGAACCAAATTAATGTTTAAATTTAAGCAAATTCCCAAATCAGATTTACAAGCAATTATTCGAAATGCTTCAAGTAGTTTAGATGTGAATGAGGTTATTTTAGAAAAAGATTACTGGGTATGTTTTATTTTGAACTACCTTTTTACTAAAAGCCAGTGGAAAAAGAGTTTTACATTCAAAGGTGGAACTAGCTTGTCCAAATGCTATGGACTTATTGACCGGTTTTCGGAAGATATTGATTTAATATTGGATTGGCGAGCACTGGGATATGAAACAAATGAACCTTGGCAAGATCGCTCAAATACTAAACAAAATAAGTTTAATAAAGGATCAAATGAAAAAGCTCAATTATTTCTCGAAAACGAGTTATTACCAAAAATGATAGTCGACTTCTCTAGTATATTAATAGATGACTTTAGACTATTTATTGATACTAATGAACCTCAGACAATATTATTTGAATACCCGACAAATGTTCATTCTGAGTATGTTCAACCAGTTGTTCGCCTTGAAATAGGGGCTTTAGCAGCATGGACTCCATCAGAAATTGTTGAAGTAAAACCTGATTTAATGAATGTTTATTCTATACTTTTTGAAGGGGAAAGCATTCCTGTTAGAACGGTTTTACCTGAACGGACATTTTGGGAGAAAGCTACAATCTTACATCATGAAGCAAATCGCCCTAAATTGAGCAAGATGCCGATTAGATATGCACGCCACTATTATGATATGTATTGTATTGGAAGATCATTATATAAAGATAGGGCTTTTCAAAACAAACATTTATTGGAGAAGGTTGTTGCTTTTAAGGATAAGTTTTATCCTAGAAAATGGGCGAATTATCATGAAGCAACACTTGATAAAATTAGACTAATGCCAGATGATTATAGACTAAAAGAAATAGAAATTGATTATCGGAACATGAAAGAAATGTTCTTTAAAGATTATCCCTCTTTCACAGAAGTTATGTATGTTATTGAGAATTTAGAAATGGAGATTCATAGTATTTCTATTAACTAAATATCTGTGAGTCGATAAAATAAATTAGTCATAAGAACGAGATACTATTCTAAGTAATAGATGAGATCTGATTATCTCACGCAATCAGACTAAACTTTACAGCCTAACTAATTCTTTAACAGTGTACAGAGTTGGCAATATCTACTATAATAAAGTATGACTGTAATATGGACGGGTTATATTTATTAGGAGGTAACATTTTGAATTTAGTAAAAAAGAAAAATAAAAATATACGCATCATCCCACTCGGTGGTGTAGGCGAAATTGCCAAGAATATGTATATCGTTGAAGTTGATGATGAAATGTTTATGTTGGATGCGGGATTGAAGTTCCCAGAAGATGAAATGCTCGGTATTGATATCGTTATTCCAGACATCCAATATGTCATTGAAAATAAGCACAAGTTAAAAGGGATTTTTTTAACGCATGGTCACGAACACGCGATTGGTGCGGTTTCTTATGTTTTAGAACAAGTGGATGCGCCAGTGTATGGCTCAAAGTTAACAATTGCGTTGATTAAAGAGAATATGCGTGCACGTCAAATTGACAAAAAGATTCGCTACTACGTTGTGAATAATGAGTCTGTGATGCGCTTTAAGAGTGTCAATGTTACATTCTTTAGTACGACGCACAGTATTCCAGATAGTTTAGGTGTATGTATTCATACATCTTACGGTGCCATTGTATACACAGGTGAATTTAAGTTTGATCAAAGCTTACACGGTCACTATGCACCGGATTTGAAAAAAATGGCTGAAATTGGTGACGAAGGGGTATTTGCGTTGTTGAGTGATTCAACGGAAGCAGAAAAACCAGGCTATAATACGCCAGAAAATGTCATTGAAAGCCATATGTTTGATGCGTTTACGAAAGCACAAGGACGCATTATCGTATCATGTTACGCTTCTAACTTTATTCGTATCCAACAAGTTTTGAATATCGCAAGCAAGTTAAATCGTAAAGTGTCATTTTTAGGTCGTTCGCTTGAAAGTTCATTTAATATTGCGCGTAAAATGGGCTATTTTAACATTCCAAAAGACTTATTAATTCCAATTAATGAAGTTGAAAACTACCCGAAAAATGAAGTCATCATTATTGCGACAGGTATGCAAGGTGAGCCTGTTGAAGCGTTGAGTCAAATGGCACAAAACAAACATAAAATCATGAATATTCAACGCGGTGACTCAGTGTTCTTAGCGATTACTGCTTCAGCGAACATGGAAGTGATTATTGGTGACACATTGAATGAACTTGCACGTGCAGGTGCGATTGTGATCCCAAATAATAAAAAAATCCACGCATCCAGTCACGGTTGCATGGAAGAATTGAAATTGATGTTAAACATGATGAAACCTGAATATTTTATTCCGGTTCAAGGTGAATTTAAAATGCAAATTGCCCATGCGAAGCTTGCAAGCGAAGCGGGTGTTGCGCCAGAAAAAATCTTCTTAGTGGAGTCTGGCGATGTGATCAATTTTGATGGTCAAGATATGACATTAAATGAAAAAGTGAACGCTGGTAATATTTTAATTGATGGTATCGGTGTTGGCGATGTCGGTAATATCGTATTACGAGATCGTCATTTACTAGCGGAAGACGGTATTTTCATTGCTGTTGTTACACTTGATCCGAAAAATAGACGTATTGCTGCAGGGCCTGAAATTCAATCACGTGGTTTTGTTTACGTCCGTGAGAGTGAAGCATTGCTCAAAGAAGCTGAAGAAAAAGTGCGTGAAATTGTTGAAGCAGGTCTTCAAGAAAAACGTATCGAATGGTCAGAAATTAAACAAAATATGCGCGATCAAATTAGCAAGTTATTGTTTGAAAGTACGCGCAGACGTCCGATGATTATACCAGTCATTTCTGAAATTTAGTTTTGATACGTCAATAGTGTGAGTGTTACAAAAAACGAATCTTACTCTTTAAAATGGTCGTTAGTTTTAAAGAGCAGATTCGCTTTTTTACATCATGCTTATATACATAATTTATTTTCAAAGAAAGAAGCAGGTGACGATGTATGGCGCAAACGAAGAAGCGTAAAACACAAACGTCGCGTAGTAAAAAGCGCACGCCAAAGAAAAAACAAAAAGATTCGCCGTTACGCTTTGTCATAGCGATTGCTGTCGTTGTACTCGTGATGTTAGGCATTTTTCAATTAGGTTTAGTCGGTGTTGGGATTGATAGTTTCTTCAATTATTTATTCGGACTGACACGCTATGTGACATATATTTTAATTTTATTAACGACTGGCTTTTTAGCTTATAATAGTAAACTGCCAAAAACGAGACGTGTGCCAGGTTCAATCGTGTTACAAGTCGCATTGTTGTTTGTTGCACAACTCTATTATCGCGTTGTTGGTGGTGTTCAAGCACAACGTGAACCAGTGTTATCATACGTATTTAAACAGTATGATACTGAAGCGTTTCCGAATTTTGGTGGGGGTGTGATTGGTTACTACCTTATCGAATTGTTTGCACCATTGATTTCATGGGCGGGCGTTGTGTTACTCACGCTTTTACTATTGATTTCTAGTGGTATTTTATTAATGAAGAAACGTCATCGTGATGTTGCGAAACAATGGTTCGAGCATCTTAAACAGTTTACGACGAACAGTTATTTCAAACTGACGAAATTCCGCGAACAGCGACGTATGGCAAGTGCTGAGAAGAAAGCGCAGAAACGTCAGCAACGTGAAGTACAGGCAAATGAACCGAAAGATGTGTCTGATTTTGTAGAAGTACATGGTGCTACAGATGAATCAGATGTTCCATCTATTCCGATTTTGAGACATCAAGCGTCACACGAACCAGAACCAGCTATGCCTGATACGGCATCGTCTCAAGAACCGATGCATTTATCGAACGATATGCCGAAAAGAAAACCAACAGTACGTACTGAAGAACCGCCAGCGGATGATGATACGCCTGCTGAGGGATCAATTTCAGAAGCAGGTGAAGTGGCGAACCAAGCTTACAAGTTACCACCGTTTTCATTGTTAAATGCGCCGAAGAAACAGCAGTCTGTTGCTAAAGCAGATGTGCAACGTAAAGGGAAGTTGTTAGAAACGACGCTTAAAAACTTCGGTGTTAATGCGAAAGTGACGCAAATTCGTATTGGTCCGGCTGTAACACAGTATGAAATTCAGCCTGCACAAGGGGTTAAAGTGAGTCGCATTGTGAATTTACATAGCGATTTAGCACTTGCATTGGCAGCGAAAGATATTCGTATTGAAGCTCCAATTCCTGGAAAGTCAGCGGTTGGGATAGAAGTGCCGAACGACCATATTTCGCTCGTTACATTGAAAGAAGTGTTAGATGAGAAGTTTCCAGCGTCTAATAAACTTGAAGTAGCACTGGGTCGTGATATTTCAGGTGAACCGATTACTGCGGAGTTGGATAAAATGCCGCATTTACTTGTTGCAGGTTCAACAGGGAGCGGTAAGTCGGTATGTATCAACGGTATGATCACGAGTATTTTATTAAATGCGAAACCACATGAAGTTAAACTGATGATGATTGACCCGAAAATGGTGGAATTGAATGTGTACAATGGCATTCCACATTTATTAACACCTGTTGTAACGAACCCGCATAAAGCAGCACAAGCGCTTGAAAAGGTTGTTGCTGAGATGGAGCGACGTTACGATTTGTTCCAACATTCAGGTACACGTAATATTAAAGGGTATAATGCTTATATTGAGCGACAAAATAAGGAACTTAATGAAAAGCATCCGTTATTGCCATACATTGTCGTAATTGTCGATGAGTTGGCAGACTTAATGATGGTAGCAGGTAAAGATGTTGAAACAGCCATTACACGTATTACACAAATGGCACGTGCAGCGGGAATTCATTTGATTATCGCGACACAAAGACCATCTGTGGATGTTATTACAGGACTTATTAAAAACAACATCCCATCACGTATCGCATTCGCGGTTAGTTCACAAACGGATTCGCGAACGATTATCGATAGCGGTGGGGCGGAAAAATTATTAGGTAAGGGCGATATGCTGTTTATTAAAAATGGTGGTTCAACGCGTACACGTGTACAAGGTGCATTTCTAAGTGATAATGAAGTTCAAAAAGTCGTGGACTACGTCGTGGCACAACAACGTGCGAACTATGTAAAAGAGATGACACCTGATGCACAGCCAGAAGGTGCGGAAGCGACTGAGAGCGATGATCCACTTTATAAAGAAGCATATCTCTTTGTGATAGAACAGCAAAAAGCGAGCACGTCATTGTTACAACGCCAATTTAGAATTGGTTATAACCGTGCATCCCGTATTATGGACGACCTTGAACGCAATCAAGTCATCGGTCCGCAAAAAGGCAGTAAACCAAGACAAATATTAGTTGATTTAAACGATAATGAGGTGTAAATGTGTCCATTAATCCTGATGTAAATAAAGTAAAAGAATGGATTTTAACAGAAATTGAACAACAACAATTGAAACCAGGGGAATCGTTGCCTAGTTTATTAACGATGGCACGTGCATGTGACGTTAAAACAGACAATGTACAAGTAGCGATTCATGAATTAGTGACAGAGCAAATTGTTACAGAAAATTTTGAGGAAGGTGTGCGTGTGAAAACACCACAACCTTTCTTTTATCCGCTTGACGAATTGATGAGTATCGGTGCGATGATTAGAGAAAAAGGGTATCGCGAAGGCACAGTCTTTTTAAGTTTAGACGAAGAAGTCGCATCAAAAGATGACTGTCGCGTCATGAATCTTGAAAAAGATACGATGATTACAGTTATTGAACGTATTCGTACAGCGGATGATCAACCTGTCGTCTATTGCTTAGATAAAGTTGCTGAGAATGTGTTGCAATATTTTGGTACACATGACCAACAGACATCTATACTGAAAGCGATTGAGCAAGCGACAGCACAAACAGTTGCTTATGCTGAAACAGAGATTGAAGCCATCAGCTATGAACCTTATATTTCTGAAGCACTTGATGCTGATCCGCATGAAGGCTTAATGTTACTTCGCCAAGTGCATTACACAACAGAAGGAAAACCTGTTTTATACTCATTAAATTATTTTAAAAGTAGTCTCGTAAAATTCCGAGCAGTTAGAAAGCGACTATAGTGATAGCTTTAAAGGAGCGATGTTTATGACTTTACATTCAGATATACCGATACATGTTTTACCAACTGATAAATTTAAAACGACAACAATCACATTTAAATTAATGGCACCACTCGATATTGAAACGATGACGGAGCGTTCATTGTTAAGCAAAATGCTTGTACGTGCGACGAAAAAATACCCAACGGATAAGGCGTTCAATCAACACTTATCACATTTATATGGTGCATATTTAAATAGCAATGTCACTAAATTTAAAGATCGTCACGTTATAACAATCAGTTTAGAAATCGTCAATGAACGATACTTACAAGACGACATGTCACTTTTGGATGAGGGGATTCAACTTTTAAAAGAAGTAATCATGAACCCACTTGTTCACGATGGTGCATTTGATGAGACATTTTTGGCACAAGAAAAACGCTTGCTACAGAATAAGTTAGCGGCGATTGAGGATAATAAAACGCAATTGTCGTATTTGAATTTATTAAAAAATATGTTTGGCGATCATGCCTATAGTTACCCAGCTGTAGGACAACGTGAGCATTTAGCACGCATTAACGCCCAGTCATTGTTCGATACATATCAAAGTATGTTACAAAATGATAGTTGTTCTGTTTATGTGGTTGGTAATGTTGATGAAGCGACAACAATTGAGAAGTTAACTTCAGCTTTTAACATTCAACCATTTACATATCAATCGACAGACGACGCACAACCAATTCATCCAGATCAGCCGGTGAATGAAGTCGTAGAAACGGAAGAGATTGATCAAACGAAATTGAATATGGGCTTCCGTTTTCCAACGCAATATGGTAAAGAAGATTACCCTGCACTCGTTGTTTTTAATATGATGTTCGGTGGTGATCCGTCTTCAGTGTTATTTAATGAAGTGCGTGAAAAACAAAGTCTCGCTTATTCCATTCATTCACAAATCGATGGTAAAAATGGCTATCTGTTCGTTTTAAGTGGTGTTTCAAGCGATGCGTATGAAGCTGCAAAGACGACAATTATCGATGCGTTTGAACAGTTCAAACAAGGTCACTTTACCGATGAAAAAATGGCATTAGCGAAAAAGATTATTTTATCACATCGCAAAGAATTGAAAGATCGTCCGAAGCAAATGATTGAGTTGATGCACAATCGACTTTTAGTAGAAAATCCGGAGTCAGAAAGTACATTTATCGAACGCATTCAAGCAGTGACGAAAGCTGATATTCAAGCACTATGTCAACGTGCGCAATTGGATACCATTTATATTATGACAAAGGCGGTGGATGAAGATGCGTAAAACATACTACCAGCAAATTGATGAAACAGTGTATCAAACAAAGTTAGACAATGGTTTGACGCTCTTTGTTATCCCTAAAGAAGGGTTTCAAAAAACATACGTCACATATACAACGCAATTTGGTTCGCTCGATTCTCGATTCAAACCGCACCAATCAGATGAATTTGTGACAGTTCCAGACGGCGTTGCACATTTTTTAGAACATAAATTGTTTGAAAAAGAAGAAGGCGACTTATTTACTGAGTTTGCGGAATATGACGCACAAGTCAATGCGTTTACCAGCTTTGATCGCACGAGCTATCTTTTTAGCGCAACGAATTACATTGATGAAAATATTATTCGTTTGTTAAAAATGGTGGAGTCACCGTATTTTACAGAAGCATCTGTTGAAAAAGAAAAAGGGATCATCGCTGAAGAAATTAAGATGTATCAAGAACAACCGGGCTATCGCTTAATGTTCAATACTTTGCGTGGGTTATATCATGAACACCCTGTCAAAGTTGATATTGCAGGCAGTGTTGAAAGTATTTATGAGATAACGAAAGATGATTTATATCTTTGTTACGAAACATTTTATCATCCGTCAAATATGGTGTTGTTTGTCGTTGGCGATGTGGATCCAACACATATTCATCAACTTGTAAAAACACATGAAGATGCACGTCAAATTGCTGCACAACCTGAGATTGTTCGTGACCCACTACATGAGGCACATGAAACGGTCGAGACGGAAGTGCGTGAAGCGATGCATATTCAGTCACCACGTTTAATGCTCGGTTTTAAAAATTATCAGCAAGATGTGTCAAATCGTCGTCGCGTTCAAGAAGATATTGAAATGTCGTTTTTCTTTGAATTAGTTTTTGGGGAAGAAACAGCGTTTTATCAATCATTATTGAATGATCATTTAATCGATACGACATTTAGTTATCAAACGGTCATCGAGCCGACGTACAGTTTTTCAATTGTCACTTCAACGACAGAAGCACCAGATAAGTTGAAAGCGTGCTTACTTGATGAGTTGAAGAACAAGTGGGGCCAAGTAGATGATCAAGAAGCTTTTGATCTATTGAAACGTCAATTTATCGGCGAGTACGTTTCAAGCTTGAACTCTCCAGAATATATTGCAAATCAAGCGACAAAGTATTACTTTGACGGTGTGGCATTGTTTGACTTATTAGCAATTATTGACGACATCACATTAGATTCCATGAATGAAACGGTACGTCAACGTCTAGATTTGGATAATGTAGTAGACAGTCGCTTGGAGATGAAAACATCATGAAGGCGCTCGTTGTAGGTGGCTCTGGAACGATAGGTCGTGCGATCGTGCATGACCTTCTTTCTCGTGGATACGAAGTCATTTTGACGTACCATACAGCCTCACACGAAGAATTGACGAAGTTATATGACGGTCACCCCGTGCAACTGTTGCAATTGGATGTTTCACAACCGATTGCATTTGAACGTTTGGCATTTATTCAAAATTTAGATGCTTTGATTTATGTAAGCGGTAAAAGCTTATTCGGTATGTTGCAAGATATGACGGATACACAAATTGATGAAACATACCGTATCAATGTTTTTAATTTTATTAAGCTGAGTCAACATTTTGTCGGGCAATTGATGGCACGTCCACACGGTCGCATCATTGTGATTTCTTCTATTTGGGGTGAAACTGGGGCGAGTTTTGAAACGGTTTATTCTGCGATGAAAGCAGCGCAAATTGGCTTTGTAAAAGCGTTGAGTCAAGAACTCGCACTGACGAATGTGACAGTGAATGCTGTTGCACCGGGTGCTGTTGCAGGTGCAATGAGCAATCAACTGAGTGATGAAGATTTGTCAGCCTTATTAGCAGAACTGCCACAAAATCGCTTGGTAGAACCTGAAGAAGTGGCACATGTTGTCGGTCATTTACTATCGCCATTATCCCAAAGTATTACAGGAACCGTGCAACGTATTAATGGTGGCTGGTATTTATAATTGTTATAATACGAACAAAGAGATAAGCGCTTGAAGGGGTGAGCACATATGTCGACAGCTGAAAAGAAAGAATGGTATTTGGAGTATGATATTAACACGAACCGTGCAGGCTTGCTTGGAGACGTGTCGAGTTTGCTCGGTATGATGGGCATTAATATCGGATCGATTAACGGGATTAAGACATCAAGACGTGCATTTATTATCAAATCAGATAGTGAAGAAAAGGTGAAACGCTTTGAAACATTATTAAAAGAAATTGATGATATTTCATTGCGTGTTTTAAGACCGCCAGAATTAAAAGACCGATTGGCAGTGCGGCACGGTCGTTATTTAAAACAAGACAAGCAAGATAAAAAAATCTTTCGTTTTGAACGCGATGATCTTGGATTACTCGTCGACTTTATGGCAGAGTTATTTAAAGAAGATGGACATAAGTTAATCGGTATTCGTGGGATGCCGCGTGTTGGTAAAACAGAATCTATCGTAGCAGGCAGTGTATCGGCACATAAGCGTTGGTTGTTTATTAGTTCAACACTGATTAAACAAACGGTGCGCAGTTCATTGATCAAAGGGGAATATGACGCCGATCATGTGTATATTATTGATGGTGCAGTGACTGCTCGTGAACGAGATCCGAAACATCAGCAGCTTGTAAGAGAAGTGATGGCATTACCGTCTATTAAAGTGGTTGAACATCCAGACTTATTTGTAGAATCTGGTGACTATCAAATGGAAGATTTTGATTATATTATCGAGTTGCGTGCGGAAGAAAATCAAGAAATTGCCTATGATGATATGAAACAACAAACGGTACGCAGTAAAAATAATTTAGATTTTGGTGGCGGCGATCCATTCGGTGGTTTTGGAGACGGCTTTGGTGGATTTTAGCTAGGAGGTTAACACATTGAAATTGATCGGAGAAGTTTTACAAAGTAAGCGAGAGCGTTTAGGTATGACGCTGACTGAACTTGAAACGCGCACGCATATTCAACGTGATACATTGATTGCGATTGAACGGAATGCGTTTGATACGCTCAATCAGCCAGCATATGCTGTTGGTTTTATACGTAAATATGCACAAGCGGTTAATTTGGATGGCACACATTTAATTGAAAAACATCAGGAGGAATTACCTGAAACAAATCAATTTGTGTCTACAGCATTGCATCAATTAGCAACGTCTAACCAATCGCTCGCATATCAGCAACGCGATAATGAGCCGAAGCAAGTGGCGGTTGTTATTGCAGGTTTTATCTTGGCGTCTGCAGGGCTTTGGGCTGTTTTGAGTCTTGTGTTATAATAAGTCGGTATAAAAAGAAATAGTGAAATGAGGATGAATAATGAATATACCAAATCAAATCACGCTGTTTCGTGTGATATTAATTCCTCTCTTTATGTTATTTGCACTTGTTGACTTTGGTATGGGACAAGTCGCATTGCTTGGAGGACAAGAAGTACGCATTGAATTTTTAATCAGTGGCTTCATTTTTATTTTAGCGTCCATTAGTGACTTTGTTGACGGCTACTTAGCACGCAAATGGCAACTTGTTACAAACATGGGGAAATTCTTAGACCCGCTTGCAGATAAGTTACTCGTATCAGCTGCATTAATTGTATTAGTAGAACTTGGTTTAACCAACTCTGTCGTAGCGATTATTATTATCGCGCGTGAATTTGCCGTTACAGGTTTACGTTTATTACAAATCGAGCAAGGCTTTGTAAGTGCGGCTGGACAACTCGGTAAAATTAAAACGGCTGTTACAATGGTGGCACTCGTCTTTATTTTATTAGGTGAACCGTTGAGTCAATGGATCGGTTTCTCACTCGGTCAAATTTTATTATACATCGGTGTCTTCTTTACAATTCTATCCGGTGTGGAATATTTCTATAAAGGACGCGACGTTTTCTTACAAGACAAACAATAAGAATGGCGGCGTCTTGAGCAATTATAAGTCAAAGTGGTATATCAAATCTTTTGCTATAAAGGTTTGGTGTACCATTTTTTGTGGAAGTAATGAATGGAATTTGGGCATATATTGATTGTTCAAGCGCGTTGTAGGGTATAATATGTTTGGCATAATGATGTATACGTCTGATTTTTGTTTGGGAGGAAGTAGCAATGAAAGTATGTATTATCGCTGTCGGTTCAGAATTATTATTAGGACAAATTGTAAACACGAATGCGCAATATATTTCACGTGTGTTAAATGAAGCAGGGCACCATGTGCTAGAACATATTGTAGTCGGCGATAACCCAGAACGTTTAGCACGTGTTACGGAGCGTGCGTTGGCACAATACGATGCGGTTATCTATACGGGTGGTTTGGGACCAACCAAAGATGACCTCACAAAGCAGACGGTGGCACAAATTTTAGGCAAGGAACTTGTGATGGATGAAGCGGCATTAAATTATATTGAGTCATATTTTGCGGCACAAGATAGAATCATGACGCCGAATAATAAGCAACAAGCACTTGTTATTGAAGGTTCGCATGTGTTGGCGAATCGTGTCGGTATGGCACCAGGCATGTATGTCGTTCATGAAGAGACGCATGTTGTGATGTTACCGGGACCACCGAGTGAAATGCGTCCAATGGTAGATAATGAGTTGATGCCATACTTTATGCAATCTGACCAAACCATTTTTTCAGAAGTACTGCGTTTTTGTGGCATTGGCGAGTCACAAGTTGAGACGGAGCTGTTAGATCTCATTGAAGCACAAACGAATCCAACGATTGCACCATTAGCAGGTAAGCATGAAGTGACGATTCGCTTAACGGCAAGTGGGAAAGATACAGCAACGTGTCAAACGCTCATTGCACCTATCAAAGCAGAAATTCTTTCGCGCGTAGGACATTACTATTATGGATCCGATAATATAACGCCAGAACAGGCAGTAATGAACGCACAACATGCGTCGTTTGCGGTTTACGATGCTGTCACAGATGGCTTATTAAATGCACGTTTGAAACAAGCAGATCGCCATCAAACATTAAAAGGATATATGTTACATCACGATTCATTTTTACAAGCAGACTTGTCGGTAGAAGACAATTTACGCATAGCAGCAATGTTTGTACAATCATTGTATGAAACGCAACAAGCTGTTAGTCTTTTAGCAATGGATCGAACAGTGTATGTCGGATTTTTAAATGACGATCACTTTGAGATGACGACATTTAAGATGGCAACAGAACGCAATCTTATGAGAGACCGTAGCCAAAACTATGTACTTATTGAGTGGCTCGATTGGTTGAAACGGCAACAGGTATCAAAATAAGTAAAAGTACGTTTGTTCGTAAAAAGTAGAAGTGTATCTAAAAATAAGCGAACAAATATTCGGTAAAATGCTTGTAATTTTGAGCTGAACCTTGTATAGTATAAATAAATCAATGGAAACAACACAATGAACATGTGAAACATATATTTAACGAGATAGATGATAGTAGGAGGTACAATCATTGGAGAATGAACGTCAAAAAGCATTAGATACAGTTATTAAAAATATGGAAAAATCTTTCGGTAAAGGTGCCGTTATGAAGTTGGGCGACAATAAAGATCGCAATGTGTCTACGATTTCAACAGGATCAGTGACATTGGACCACGCACTAGGTGTGGGCGGCTATCCGAAAGGTCGTATTATTGAAGTATACGGTCCTGAAAGTTCAGGTAAAACAACAGTGACGCTACATGCCATTGCTGAAGTACAAAAAAATGGTGGCGTTGCGGCGTTTATTGATGCTGAGCATGCGTTAGATCCAGTGTACGCCGAAGCATTAGGTGTGGATATTAACAACTTATATATTTCGCAACCAGACCACGGTGAACAAGGTTTAGAAATTGCTGAGGCCTTTGTACGTAGTGGTGCCGTTGATATTGTCGTTGTCGACTCAGTGGCTGCATTAACACCAAAAGCTGAAATTGAAGGCGAAATGGGTGACACACATGTCGGTTTACAAGCGCGTTTAATGTCACAAGCATTACGTAAGCTTTCAGCTGCCATTTCGAAGTCTAAAACAACAGCCATCTTTATTAACCAAATTCGTGAAAAAGTCGGCGTTATGTTTGGTAACCCTGAAACGACACCGGGTGGACGTGCGCTAAAATTCTACAGCTCAGTACGTTTAGAAGTACGCCGTGCAGAACAACTGAAACAAGGTCAAGATATTGTTGGTAACCGTACGAAAATTAAAGTTGTTAAAAACAAAGTTGCACCACCATTCAAAGTCGCAGAAGTAGACATTATGTACGGACAAGGTATTTCACGTCAAGGTGAATTAATCGACTTAGGTGTCGCACATGATATTGTGGACAAGTCAGGTGCTTGGTATTCTTACAATGGCGAGCGTATGGGTCAAGGTAAAGAAAATGTAAAACTGTTCTTAAAAGAAAATCCAGAACTTGAAGCAGAAATTGATCGTAAATTGCGTGAGAAACTCGGTATCGCCGATGAAGATGCAACAGCGAACGAAGAAACATCAAAAGAAGCAGAGACGCTTTTTGATGCATAGTCATTTGTGAAAGATAATCAAAGATGGAATGGCATACGGCTGTTCCGTCTTTTTTATGATTTGTAAGCATATTTCTTGCACTTTTATGTTTCTAAGGAACGTGTTCTATTCATGACACAAGTCTTGATTTTTCTTACTTCAAAACGTACAATTAGACATGTATGATTTTAAGTTATATTCATATAATCATATTGATTTGTTAATATACAGAATCAAATCCTAGAAAAGGAGGTGTTTGTGTGAATTTATTAACCCTCTTACTCATTTTGCTGGGTATTATTCTAGGAGTTGTTGCGGGGTACTTTATCGCTCAAAATTTCATATATCAACAGCAAGTGCAAGCGAAAAATACAGCTGAAGATATTGTTGAACAAGCGAAGAAAGACGCCGAAAATCTAAAAAAAGAGAAGTTACTCGAAGCGAAAGAAGAAAACCAAAGAATTCGTGAGCAAGCGGAAAGCGAGCTCAGAGAACGTCGTGGTGAACTTCAGCGACAAGAATCCCGACTTCTTCAAAAAGAAGAAAACTTGGAGCGTAAATCTGATCTATTAGACAAGAAAGATGAGATTTTAGAGCAAAAAGAATCTAAACTTGAAGAAAGACAACAACAAGTAGATGCAAAAGAGAGTAGTGTTCAATCAATAATAATGAAACACGAACAAGAATTAGAACGCATCTCCGGTCTCACTCAAGAAGAAGCACGTAATGAACAACTGGAACGTGTTGAAAATGAACTGTCACAGGATATTGCAGTACTTGTTAAGGAAAAAGAACGTGAAGCGAAAGAGAAAGTCAACCAAACGGCTAAAGAATTACTTGCTACGACTGTGCAAAGGTTTGCAGCAGAACATACATCAGAGTCTACAGTATCAGTCGTCAACTTACCGAACGATGAAATGAAAGGGCGTATTATTGGTCGAGAAGGCCGTAATATTCGTACGTTAGAAACATTAACGGGTATTGATTTGATTATTGATGATACGCCAGAAGCAGTTATCTTGTCTGGTTTTGATCCGATTCGCCGAGAAATTGCAAAAACGGCATTGATCAATTTAGTATCAGACGGTCGTATTCATCCGGGACGTATTGAAGATATGGTTGACAAAGCACGACGTGAAGTAGATGAAATCATTCGTGACGCAGGAGAACATGCAACGTTTGAGTTGAATGTGCATAATATGCATCCGGATCTCGTTAAAATATTAGGTCGTATGCATTATCGTACAAGTTACGGTCAAAACGTATTGAAGCACTCAATCGAAGTGGCACATTTATCAGGTATGCTAGCAGCTGAATTGAATGAAGATGTAACAATCGCGAAACGTGCAGGTTTATTGCATGACATTGGTAAAGCAATTGATCATGAAGTGGAAGGTAGTCACGTAGAAATTGGTGTGGAGCTTGCTAAAAAATATGGCGAGTCAGCAACTGTCATCAATGCGATTCATTCGCATCATGGTGATGTTGAACCGACATCGATTATTTCAATTCTTGTGGCGGCAGCTGACGCATTATCAGCAGCACGTCCAGGCGCACGTAAAGAAACATTAGAAAACTACATCAAGCGTTTAGAACGTTTAGAAGCCATTTCAGAAAACTACGATGGTGTTGAAAAAGCATTTGCGATTCAAGCAGGACGTGAAATTCGCGTCATTGTATCACCAGAAGATATTGATGATTTACAATCTCATCGATTAGCAAGAGATATTAAAGACCAAATTGAAGGAGAACTTCAATATCCAGGTCATATTAAAGTGACAGTTGTTCGTGAGACGAGAGCAGTTGAATATGCAAAATAATAAAAAACAACCTCATTATTGGGGTTGTTTTTTATTATAATTTCATATACGTAGAAATAGCTAGGCATGTCGAAGTGTACAATCTTGATGGGGTGTGCGCTTTTTCAGGTACCATCGTTACTTTATTGCTCGCTTTCCTGCAGGCCTCGCTCGAACTAATAAAGGCGTCCATCTTCTGTGGTGGATAAATCATTAAAAGTACCTAGTTTTATTATTTCCTATGCGTAGAAATAGCTGAGTAGGTTTCGCGATGTCCACGCTTAAATTAAGCATTTCTGAATTTCTTGATTAGTTAGCCATTAATACGCTAAAAATCACGATATACTGTTTTTCAAATTCTGTCATATCATTCAAGTGAATATTTGAATAATAATCGCTTTTGCGTTATATTATATTCGAGTAAATACTTGAATGAAGGTGTGGTGTTAAAATGACAAATTCAGCAATGGGGTGCGATGCATTTATGATCGACGAAGCACATGTGCGTGAGGTGAAAGAAACGTTAGCGCAAAAGAATGTTGAGAGTGTGAGCCTCATGTTTAAAAGTATTGCGGATATTAACCGTGCCAAAATCACATACTTGTTATGTGTACATGACGAGTTATGTGTCTGCGATTTAGCTGAAATTTTACAGTTAACCGTTGCGAATACATCGCATCATTTACGTTTGTTATATAAAAATGGTGTGGTTACTTATCGCAAAGAGGGCAAACGTGCGTTTTATCGTATTTATGATGAACATATTCGTCAAATTATGATGATTTCAATTGCGCATAAGGAAGAAGTGATGAATGATGACGAATAAACAAACGACGTATCGTGTTGAAGGGATGTCTTGTGCTAACTGTGCTGCCAAGTTTGAGCGTAATGTTGCGGCACTGCCATCTGTAACATCAGCGACAGTGAATTTTGGCGCATCTAAAATTTATGTAACGGGTACACCGACAAAAGAAGAAATCGAAGCAGCAGGGGCATTTGAAAATATTTCGGTTTATGATGATCAAAAAACGAAGCAACAAGATGATGGTGAGTCATTAGAAACTTTAACAACATTTGAAAAAATGAAGCAATTTTTTGTTAAAAATCAGACGTTATGGTTTGCGACATTGCTTATCGTTTTTGGCTATATTTCAGAATGGTTGCATGGCGATGGTTCGATTTTAACACCGATACTATTTGTATCTGCGGTGCTTATCAGTGGTGTGACATTACTGAAAGAAGGATTCAAAAACTTAGTACATTTGGAGTTCGATATGCGTACATTGATGACGATTGCGGTCATTGGTGGTATTTTAATTGGTCAATGGGGTGAAGTGGCAGTTGTCGTCGTATTATTTGCATTGAGTGAGGCGTTAGAAGCGTTTTCGATGCGTAAAGCACGTGATGCGATGGCATCGTTAATGAGTATCGCACCGGATCGAGCGACTGTATTGCGTCACGGCAAACATGTTGAATTACCTGTTGAAGAGGTATATGTTGGCGACATTTTATATATTAAAGCAGGACAGAAAATTGCGTTAGACGGTATTGTACGTTCAGGACAGGCGTCTGTGAACCAAGCAGCGATAACAGGGGAATCTATTCCAGTAGATAAAGCAATCGGTGATGACGTGTTTGCGGGAACGTTAAACAACGACGGTTTATTGGAAGTTGAAGTGACGAAAGCGGCAGATGATACAACGATTGCAAAAGTCATTGAACTTGTTGAAGCCGCACAACTGAAAAAAGCGCCTGCACAAGCATTTATTGAACGTTTTGCACGTTATTATACACCTTTGATTATGTTGATTGCGGCTGGTGTTGCAATTATACCGCCTTTATTGATAGGTGCTGACTGGTACACGTGGATTTATCAAGGGTTATCTGTACTCGTTGTTGGTTGTCCGTGTGCACTTATTATTTCAACACCGATTTCTATTGTGTCGAGTATTAGTACCGCTGCTAAAAATGGTGTGTTGATTAAGGGTGGTATTCATCTCGAACAGTTAAGTCATATCAAAACAATAGCCTTTGATAAAACAGGAACGTTGACGGTGGGGGCACCGAGTGTTGTTGATGTCATTAACTTAACTTCAGATGTAAATCATAATCAGCTATTAGGACGTGTCACTACATTAGAGAAAACGACACAACACCCGTTAGCACGTGCAATCGTTCATTATACGGAAATGCAAAACATCGACTTAACAGAGCCGGTCGAAAATGTTCAAACCTTAACTGGACAAGGTATTCGAGGTTCGTTCGGACAGCAAACGATGACAATTGGACAACCGCAACTATTTGAAGCAGTTTTAACACCTGAAACACGCACATTGATTGAAAATCAACAGCAACGAGGACGTACGGTGGTGCTCGTCATGGCAGACGACACTTTACAATTATTAATTGCACTACAAGATAAAGTACGTCCACAATCTAAAAAAGTCATTACGCAATTAGCAGAACTTGGTGTGACATCGCGCGTGATGTTAACAGGGGATAATGCATTTACAGCACAAACAATTGCTGATGAAGTCGGGATTACAGATGTTTATGCTGATTTGATGCCACAAGATAAACTGACACATATTGAACAACTTTCTGCAAAACATCCAGTTGCAATGGTTGGAGATGGTGTCAATGATGCCCCTGCACTCGCACGTGCAAATGTAGGAATTGCGATGGGCGGTGCAAGTACAGATACAGCGCTCGAAACGGCTGATGTAGCGTTGTTAAGCGATGATATGTCAAAATTACCGTATGCGATACGTTTGAGTCATTTAACGATGCGCACGATTAAATGGAATATCGCTATTGCGCTTGGACTCAAAGTGATTGCATTACTGTTGGTAATCCCAGGTTGGTTGACGTTATGGATTGCAATTATGTCTGATATGGGTGCGACGCTTCTTGTAACGTTAAATGCAATGCGTCTTTTATATGTGAAAGATGTCTCGTAGCATTGACAACATATGTCAGCACGCTAAAATAGACAAGTGAGTATCGTAAACGGACATATGACACAATGCATAGATAACAGTAGCACGTGATGTTTGGTCGGCAAGACAAGTAGTGTTGAAGCGATATGACATTAACTTCATTTGGGACTGTAACATAGCAAAAGCTGACGCAATAAAGTAAATCATGGGAAGACGTTAGATGTCAGAAATGAGACTGCACTTTAGCAAACTTCCAGTTACGAAGTGAGGCGACAAAAGCTTTTTGTCATTGCCAATGGACTGTTATGATGTGTGTCAATGTATAGAGAGGACGTAAGGAATGAGAATTTTATTTATTGGAGATATTGTCGGTAAGATAGGGCGACAGGCAATTACGGATCATCTATCGCAATTGAAGCAGCATTATCGCCCGACAGTTACAATTGTGAATGCTGAAAATGCGGCACACGGCAAAGGGATTACCGAAAAGATATATAAAGAACTTTTGCGTGAAGGTGTCGATTTTATGACGATGGGTAACCATACATATGGTCAACGTCAAATTTATGATTTTATTCAAGATGCAACACGCATGGTAAGACCTGCAAACTTTCCAGATGAAGCACCGGGTGTCGGAATGCGTATTATTCAGCTGAACGATAAAAAGCTTGCGGTGATCAATTTACAAGGTCGTGCGTTTATGCAAGATATTGACGACCCATTTAAAAAAGCGGATCAACTGATTAAAGTAGCCCAACAAGAAACGGATTATATTTTCGTCGATTTCCATGCGGAGACGACATCAGAGAAAAATGCGATGGGTTGGTATTTAGATGGTCGTGTAGGGGCTGTCGTTGGCACGCATACGCATATTCAAACGTCAGACGAGCGTATTTTACCGCAAGGCACAGCTTACATTACAGATGTCGGAATGACGGGCTATTACGATGGGATTCTTGGCATTAATCGTGATGAAGTGATTGAGCGTTTTATTACGAGTTTGCCACAACGCCATGTTGTGCCAGATGAAGGGCGCAGTGTGTTATCAGGTGTCTTTGTTGAATTACGTCCTGATGGAACAGCGAAACATATTGAGCGTGTGTTGATTAACGAAGATCACCCAGCACGTTTTTAGGTGAATTTCTAAAAATGAGACTATCGTCCATTAGTATGATTTTTAATAAAACCCACTATTTTATTGCACATATAGTGGGTTATTTTGATATGATAAACAATGAAGTTAAACGTGTAGGAGGCTAAACGAATGAAATCACAAATATCGTGGAAAGTGGGCGGACAACAAGGTGAAGGAATTGAATCTACGGGTGAAATCTTTGCCACTGCCATGAACCGTAAAGGCTATTATTTATACGGGTATCGTCACTTTTCTAGCCGTATTAAAGGTGGACATACCAATAATAAAATTCGTGTGTCAACAACACCAGTACATGCGATTAGTGATGATTTAGATATATTAGTTGCATTTGATCAAGAAACGATCGCATTAAATCATCATGAAATGCGCGAAGATAGTGTTATTTTAGCGGATAGTAAAGCAAAACCAGAAAAGCCAGAAGACTGTAAAGCACAGTTAATTGTATTGCCATTTACAGAAACTGCAAAAGAACTGGGCACGACGTTAATGAAAAACATGGTGGCGATTGGTGCGACTGCTGCATTGATGTCATTAGATACGGCACCATTTGAAGCGTTGATTACGAATATGTTCGAGAAAAAAGGCGATAAAGTTGTTGAATTGAACGTGCAAGCATTGCATGAAGGTTATCGCTTAATGCAAGATGAATTATCAAACATCAATGGTGATTTTGATTTGGCTGAAAGCGAAAACGTACCACATCTTTATATGATTGGTAACGACGCAATTGGTCTAGGTGCCATTGCAGGTGGTTCACGTTTTATGGCGGCATATCCAATTACACCAGCATCTGAAATTATGGAATACATGATTGAACATTTACCAGAAGTGGGCGGTACAGTTATTCAAACAGAAGATGAAATTGCGGCAGCGACGATGGCAATTGGTGCGAACTATGGCGGTGTGAGAGCGTTCACTGCGTCTGCAGGTCCTGGTTTATCATTGATGATGGAAGCAATCGGTTTATCCGGTATGACTGAAACACCACTTGTGATTATGAATACACAACGTGGGGGTCCATCAACTGGTTTACCAACGAAACAAGAACAATCTGACTTAATGCAAATGATCTATGGCACACACGGGGATATCCCGAAAATTGTGTTGGCACCAACTGACGCAGAAGATGCGTTCTATCTTACTGTTGAAGCTTTTAACTTGGCAGAAATGTATCAATGTCCAGTTATTTTATTAAGTGACTTACAGTTATCACTTGGTAAACAAACGGTGAAACAATTAGATTACAATAAAATTAAAATTAACCGTGGCGCAACGGTATTAGAAGATATCACGCGTGATCCAGAAGATAAAGACTACTTTAAACGCTATGAAGTGACGGAATCAGGTGTATCACCAAGACCTGTACCGGGTGTTAAAGGTGGCATTCACCACGTCACAGGTGTTGAACATAATGAACAAGGTAAGCCGAGTGAAGCGGCACAAAACCGCCAAGATCAAATGGACAAACGTATGCGTAAAACAGCGAACTTACGCATCGAACAACCAGTTGAAGGCACTTTAAAACACGAACAAGCTGATATTCTTTATCTCGGCTTTATCTCAACGAAAGGTGCCATTCAAGAAGGTGCCGCACGTTTAGAAGTTGCTGGACATAAAGTAGAGCATTTACAAATTCGTCAATTGCATCCATTCCCAACAGATGTGATTCAAGAAGCGGTTGATCGTGCACATAAAGTTGTGGTCGTGGAACATAACTATCAAGGACAACTCGCAAATATTATTAAAATGAACGTGAATTTAGGCGATAAATTAGTAAACCAAACGAAATATGATGGTACACCATTTTTACCACATGAAATCGAAACGAAAGGTTTAACACTTTTAAATTCACAAAAGGAGAGACTCTAATTGGCTACATTTAAAGATTTTAGAAATAATGTCAAACCAAACTGGTGTCCAGGGTGTGGTGATTTCTCAGTTCAAGCAGCGATTCAAAAAGCAGCAGCGAACGTTGGCCTAGAGCCTGACGAAGTTGCACTCATTACTGGCATAGGCTGTTCTGGACGTCTTTCAGGTTATGTTAATTCATATGGTGTGCATTCGATTCACGGTCGTGCGTTACCACTTGCGCAAGGTGTTAAAATGGCAAACCGTGACTTAACTGTTATCGCATCTGGTGGCGATGGCGACGGCTATGCGATTGGTATGGGACATACGATTCATGCGTTACGTCGAAACATGAACATCACATACATTGTTATGGATAACCAAATTTATGGTTTAACAAAAGGGCAAACATCGCCATCATCAGCACCGGGATTTGTAACGAAAACAACGCCAAAAGGCAACATCGAACAAAATGTCGCACCGCTTGAGCTTGCGTTATCATCAGGTGCAACATTTGTCGCACAAGGTTTCTCAAGTGATATTAAAGCGTTAACGAAAATGATTGAAGACGCGATTAATCATGACGGTTTCTCTTTCGTCAACGTATTCTCACCATGTGTCACTTATAACAAAGTGAATACGTATGACTGGTTTAAAGAACATTTGACTGACTTGAACGAGATTGAAGACTACGACACGTCTGATAAACAACGTGCGATTCAAACAGTTGTTGAACATAACTCGCTAGTGAAAGGTATTGTATACCAAGACACTGAAACACCATCATACGAGTCACAAATTGAGACGTTAGGTGAAACGCCATTAGCACATCAAAACATCGAATTAACAGAAGCACAATTTGAATCATTAACGAAACAATTTGTCTAAAAACATCAAGCTGGAGTGCCAAAAAGACGGTGCTTCGGCTTTTTATCTTATAGTCGTTGTGTAGTAGGTGTCGCGTCTTGAATTGGGCACAGGACGTATGGGACAAATTGCACTTTGCGATTTTTTTTAATATAATGTAGAGATGATATAAGGCAGAAAGGGTTTTGCATGTGAATGAAGAACAAAGAAAAGCTGGGACGTTAGACGTACTGGCAAATCGTAAAGATAAAGCAACGGAAAAAGACTACAGTAAATATTTTGATCACGTTTATCAACCACCAAGTTTAAAAGAAGCGAAAAAACGTGGTAAAGAAGAAACTGTTTATAATCGTGACTTCCAAATCGACGAAAAATATCGTGGTATGGGGAAAGGTCGTACGTTTTTAATTAAAACATATGGTTGTCAAATGAACGCCCATGACACGGAAGTGATGGCGGGTATTTTAACGGCGCTCGGTTATACGCCAACTGAAGATGTAAATGTGGCAGACGTTATTTTATTAAACACGTGCGCGATTCGTGAAAATGCGGAGAACAAAGTATTCGGTGAAATCGGTAACTTGAAACATATTAAACAAGAACGTCCAGATTGTTTAATTGGCGTATGTGGTTGTATGTCGCAAGAAGAGTCTGTCGTTAACAAAATCTTAAAATCTTACCAAAATGTCGATATGATTTTTGGAACACATAATATTCATCGCTTACCGCAAATTTTAGAAGAAGCGTATCTTTCTAAAGCAATGGTCGTAGAAGTATGGTCTAAAGAAGGGGACGTTATTGAAAACTTGCCAAAAGTACGTGAAGGCCGTATTAAAGCATGGGTGAATATTATGTACGGTTGCGATAAATTCTGTACATACTGTATCGTGCCGTTTACACGTGGGAAAGAACGTAGCCGTCGTCCACAAGATATTATTGATGAAGTGCGTGATTTAGCACGTCAAGGCTATCAAGAAATAACATTACTCGGTCAAAACGTTAACTCTTACGGTAAAGACCTTGATGACATTGAATATGGGCTTGGTGATTTATTAGAAGATATTGCGAAAATTGATATTCCACGTGTACGCTTTACAACAAGCCACCCTTGGGATTTCACAGATCGTATGATTGAAGTGATCGCGCAAGGCGGTAATATCGTGCCACATATTCATTTACCAGTGCAGTCTGGGAATGACCAAGTGTTGAAAATTATGGGACGTAAATATACACGTGCAAGCTATTTAGATCTTGTTAATCGTATTAAAACAGCGATTCCGAATGTCGCACTTACAACAGATATTATCGTCGGTTATCCGAATGAGACGGAAGAACAATTTGAAGAAACACTTTCTTTATATGAAGAAGTGCAATTTGAGCATGCTTACACATATTTATACTCACAACGTGACGGTACACCAGCGGCAAAAATGAAAGATAACGTACCAACAGAAGTGAAAAAAGCACGTTTACAACGCTTGAACCAATTAGTAGGCACATATTCCGCACAAGCATTGAAAGCATATGAAGGCAAAACAGTCAAAGTATTGTGCGAAGGTGCAAGTAAAAAAGACGAAGAAGTGTTAGCAGGTTATACAGAACGTAATAAACTTGTAAACTTCCGTGCGCCTAAATCAATGATTGGTAAAATTGTAGATGTCAAAATTGTTGAAGCAAAACAATATTCTTTAAATGGTGAATTTGTCGGTGTGAGTGATACAGCATTGGTGAGTCAATAATGACGCGCAAAGATGATGTATTGCGAAAGGCACGTGAACTGCAACAAGCAATTCAAGCGCTCGAGCCCGTTCGATACTATCAACAAGTCGAACAACAAATTCATCAAAATGAGCAAATTGCGCAACATATGCAGACATTAAAACAACAACAAAAACAATCTGTGAACTTACAAAACTATCATAAGCCGATTGCGTATGAACGTTCTGAAGCGACGATCCAATCTATTCAAACGGAAATTGATCATATCCCGATTGTTTCAGAGTTTCGCCATGCACAGCGAGAAGCCAATGATACGATTCAATTTATCATCGAGACACTCACAGATGGGATTGATGTCGCACAATCAACGACATCACACGACAGTGAGGAGGATGGCAATGAATCATAAAAAGTTGACATTAACAGCACTTTTTATTGCGCTAAATGTCGTTTTAAGTACGGTAATCATCATACCAGTTGGCCCGATTAAAGCAGCACCCGTTCAGCACTTTATCAATGTACTCAGTGCGGTGTTGTTAGGACCTTGGTATGGACTCGCACAAGCATTCTTATCATCGACGATTCGTGTTATGTTCGGAACAGGTACGGCTTTCGCATTTCCTGGCAGTATGATTGGTGTGTTATTGGCGAGCTTATTCTATTACATCAATCGCCATCTATTTGTCGCAGCGATTGGGGAAGTCATTGGAACAGGGATTATCGGCAGTTTAGTCTGTATTCCACTCGCTTGGATACTGCATATTGACGGCTTTTTGATCAAACCTTTGATGGCGGCGTTTATCGTCTCAAGTATGATTGGTGCAGCGGTCAGTTACGGCATGCTCATCGTACTAAAAAAACGTGGGTTGTTAAGTCGTTTACAAAAATATACGAAACATAAGTCAAAATGACGAATAGGCTAGGCGAATCGAATATTGCGTATCGTCTAGCCTTTATACATAAAATTGATGAGATCTGTTTAAAATGTCTCACAGAATATAAAAATAGAGCTTTAAAGGATTGTGATAAAAATGACAAATGTTACACCGATGATGAAACAGTATCTCTCTATAAAATCTCAACATCAAGATGCATTACTGTTTTTTAGATTAGGCGATTTCTATGAATTGTTTTACGATGATGCGATTACGGCAGCACGTGTGTTAGAAATCACTTTGACAAAACGCGATGCGAAAAAAGCGAACCCAATTCCGATGGCAGGCGTTCCGTTTCATTCAGCAGACGGCTATATCGAAACGCTGATTCAAAATGGTTATAAAGTGGCAATTTGCGAACAAATGGAAGACCCAAGACAAGTCAAAGGCATGGTTAAGCGGGAAGTCGTCCGCATTGTGACACCGGGGACTGTGATGGAACAAGGCGGTGTGGATGATTCACAAAATAACTATATTTTAAGTTTTGTGTATGATGGCGATTATGCGCTCAGTTACTGTGATATTTCAACAGGTGAATTAAAAGTCACGCATTTTGAAGATGAAAGTACGTTAATTAATGAAGTGACAACGATTAAGCCGAATGAAATTGTTGTAACACAACCATTATCGGATAGTTTAAAACGCCAGTTCAGTATGATTACTGAAACAATTACTGTGCGAGAAACTTTATCCGAAACACAATACGTGGTGAATCAACTAGATCATCCAAAAATGCAACAAGCAGTTCAAATTTTATTGGACTACATTTATGATACGCAAAAGCGTGATATGTCACACATTGAATCAGCAGCTGTATATCGCGCACTCGACTATATGAAGATGGACTACTATGCGAAACGTAATTTGGAGCTAACGGAAAGTATCCGATTGAAGTCGAAAAAAGGGACATTGCTTTGGCTCATGGATAAGACGAAAACACCGATGGGCGCAAGACGTTTGAAACAGTGGATTGATCGCCCACTGATTCAGCGTTCAGAAATTGAAAAACGTCACGAAGCCGTCTCACAATTTTTAAATTATTTTATCGAGCGTTCTACGTTAAGAGACTACTTAACAGAAGTGTATGACATTGAACGCTTGGTCGGCCGTGTGAGTTTCGGTAATGTGAATGCAAAAGATCTTGTACAGTTGAAACACTCGATTGCGCAAATCCCATCAATTAAAGCATTGCTTCAATCCATTGATCATGAAGCCATCGCGCATTTTAATGCGTTGGAGCCTTTGGATGATTTGTTACAAGTTTTAGACAAAAGTCTTGTTAATGAGCCACCACTGTCAGTTAAAGAAGGTGGACTATTTAAAACAGGCTTTAATGAAGAGCTTGATAGTTATCTAGATGCGTCACGCAATGGGAAGAAGTGGCTGGCAGAATTGCAAGCGAGAGAACGTGAACGTACAGGTATCAAGTCGCTAAAAATCAGTTTTAATAAAGTGTTTGGGTATTATATTGAAATTACACGTGCAAACTTAACACAGTTTGATCCGGCAGCTTTTGGGTATGAACGTAAACAAACATTATCGAATGCCGAGCGTTTTATCACTGATGAATTAAAAGAAAAAGAAAGTATGATTCTCGGCGCACAAGATAAAGCAATCGAACTAGAATATCAATTGTTTACAGAGTTACGTCAATATGTGAAGCAATATACAGAACGTTTACAACAACAAGCAAAAATCATTTCCGAACTAGACTGTTTACAAAGTTTTGCTGAGATTGCACAACAATACAATTATGTACGTCCGACATTTAGCGAAGATCGTACATTATCACTTGTCGATTCACGTCATCCAGTTGTAGAACGTGTGATGGACTATAATGACTACGTGCCGAACGATTGTCATTTAGATGATGATACGTATATTTATTTAATTACAGGGCCGAACATGTCTGGTAAATCAACATATATGAGACAAGTGGCGATTATTAGCATTATGGCACAAATGGGGGCATTCGTTCCTTGTAAGTCTGCCCAACTGCCTATTTTCGACCAAATTTTCACACGTATAGGGGCAGCGGATGACCTTGTATCAGGCAAGAGTACGTTTATGGTCGAAATGTTGGAAGCGCAAAAAGCATTGCGTTATGCGACAGCTGATAGTTTAATTATTTTTGATGAAATTGGGCGTGGGACATCGACATATGACGGTTTAGCACTTGCGCAAGCGATGATTGAATATGTTGCTGAGACGTCACAAGCGAAAACACTCTTTTCAACGCACTACCATGAATTAACAGAATTAGATCAATCATTATCATGCTTGAAAAACGTCCATGTCGCAGCAAACGAATATAAAGGCGAGCTCATCTTCTTGCATAAAGTGAAAGAGGGTGCGGTCGCAAATAGTTATGGGATACAAGTTGCACAGTTGGCGGATTTGCCAGAGCCAGTGATTGCACGTGCAAAAGTCATTCTTGATGCTTTCGAGTCACACGATAAGCCAACAGCCATCGTCTCCGTACAAGCGGAAGAAACAACGACTGGCTCTGAACGTGAGACAGAAACACCTTTAAAACAAACGACAGAAACATTATTTGAACAACCGACATTTGATTTATTTGAACCAGCAGCACAGAGTGAAATTGAACAAGAAATTAAAAAACTCAATATTTCGCAAATGACGCCATTAGACGCTTTAGTGAAGTTAAGTGAACTGCAAAATCGATTGAATTAGAAGGTGACACGATGGGTAAAATTAAAGCATTACAAACCTCACTTGCCAATAAAATTGCGGCAGGTGAAGTGGTTGAACGTCCGAGTTCGGTTGTTAAAGAGTTGCTTGAAAATAGTATCGATGCAGGTGCAACAGAAATCAATGTAGAAGTGCAAGAAGCCGGTGTAACGTCAATTCGCGTTGTAGATAACGGTTCAGGCGTTGAAGCGGATGACTTATCACTCGTGTTTCATCGCCATGCGACAAGCAAGCTATATGATGACGATGATCTGTTTCATATACGAACGCTCGGTTTCCGTGGTGAAGCTTTGGCAAGTATTGCCTCTGTCGCCAAAGTAACGATGCAAACGTCAACAGACGGTATTGAAGGCTATGAAGTGTACGCTGAAGAAGGCGAAATTTTGTCGCAAAAACCAGCGAAAGCACGCCAAGGGACAGATATTACAGTCAGCAACCTTTTTTACAATACGCCGGCACGATTAAAATATATAAAAAGTTTATATACAGAATTAGGTAAGATTACAGATATTATGAATCGTATGGCGATGAGTCATCCAGATATACGTATGTCATTAATGAGTGACGGTAAGAAAATACTTCAAACGAACGGGTCAGGTCGTACGAATGAAGTAATGGCAGAAATATATGGTATGAAAGTGGCACGTGATTTACTGCATATTACTGGGGAAACAAGCGATTATGAAATTGAAGGCTATATCGCTAAGCCAGAACATTCTCGCAGCAACCGTCATTACATTTCACTGTTTATTAACGGACGTTATATTAAAAACTTTGTATTAAATAAAGCGGTTGTTGAAGGATATCACACATTATTGACGATAGGGCGCTATCCAATAGTGTATCTTAACATTAAAATGGACCCGATTTTAGTCGATGTAAATGTCCATCCAACCAAATTAGAAGTGCGTTTATCGAAAGAAGAACAATTGTATGCACTGATAGTTGAAAAAATCCGTGAAGCTTTTAAAGATAAAGTTTTAATTCCGAAAAATGACTTTGATAAACAACAACCGAAAAAAGTCCTTGAAAAATTTGAACAGCAAAAAATGGCATTTGAGCAACGCCAGCAAACGCATGCTGAATCTGCAGTTTCAACTGACACGTCAAATGGTGAAGCGCAACGCCATTCGGAAACGTTAGCATTTGATTTAGAACAGCCAACAGCTATTCAAGAAACGGCGCCAACATACAATCCAGCACCACAGCAAGAGGTAAGTACGTCTGACACCTCAACAAGGACTAACGATGATTTTGCCGAAGCACAACGCGCATTATTACAGGATATGGAATCAACACATGAACCGGCGCCAATGATTGACGAACAAGATGAACCAAGTGTAATAGCGGATCAACCAAAAACAACACAAGCACAACCCCGTGTGCCATATATGGAAGTTGTCGGTCAAGTGCATGGGACGTATATTGTGGCACAAAATGATACAGGTATGTATTTAATCGATCAGCATGCGGCACAAGAACGAATTAAATACGAATACTTCCGAGATAAAATTGGCGAAGTAACGAACGAAAATCAAAGTTTGCTCATTCCACTCACATTTAATTTTTCAAAAGATGAGCAGTTGATTATTGAACAATTTCGAGATGAATTGGAAAAGGCAGGCATCTTTTTAGAACCATTTGGCGGCTATGATTATATTGTGAATAGTTATCCCGTTTGGTTCCCACAACAAGAAGCAGAAGAGATTATTAAAGATATGATTGAGTATGTACTGTCCCATAAAACTATTAATATCGCCAAGTTTCGAGAAGAAGCAGCGATTATGATGAGTTGTAAAAAATCGATTAAAGCCAATCATTATTTGAAAAAAGAAGAGATGGCAGATTTAATTGATCAATTGAGAGACATGCAAGATCCATTTACTTGTCCACATGGGCGACCGATTATTATTAACTTTACAAACTATGAACTGGAACGCTTATTTAAACGCGTGCAGTAAACATAATTGAAAGGAATCAACGACGCGTGAAACCACATATTTTACCAGCTATTAGATCAATGAAAGACTTGGAAAAATTGGCTCAAACAGATTATCAAACGTGTGTGTTATTGGACACACATATTGGGCATCTCAAAGGCATTATGCAATTTATGCAAAAACGACAATTACAACCTTACGTGCATATCGACTTAATTAAAGGGATGAGTCACGATGAATTTGCTTGTGAATACATTGTGCAACAGTACCGCCCGAGAGGCATTGTATCTACAAAAATGAAAGTCATTAAAAAAGCAAAAGCACTCGGCGTCGCAACAATTTTTCGTGTGTTTATTATTGATAGCCACGCATTAGAGCGCAGTATCGAATTGATTCAACGTTTAGAACCAGATTACGTGGAAGTATTACCCGGCATTGCAGATAAAGTCATTCAACAAATTCAGCAACAAACGGGCGCTCGTGTCATTGCGGGTGGTTTAATTAGTACGGAAGAGGAAGTACAACGCGCCATTGTCAGTGGTGCGACTTATATCACAACAAGTGATCGTAGTTTGTGGTAGAAATTATAAATTGAGAGATGTCACAAAGTGATAAAAATTGTGATGTCTCTCTTTTATTGTTGGCGATGTGTCAACCCTAAATTTAAAATCTTTTTAATTTTTTTGTTTTTTGAAGCCTAAAATAAGCTATATATAATGTTTAAACAATATTCAAGATATAGAGAATAAAAAT
>NZ_JXWY01000060.1 GCF_000934465.1 Staphylococcus microti
ATCTTTCAAACAGAGAGACTCTACAAACGCATCAATTGCCCGAACAGGGTTTTCCTCCTCAATCATTTCATCTAAAGTTAATAATTGAAAGCTTACTTGATTTCTTGAAAATCCCTGTATATTAGCCATTTAGTAGTATCCTCCTTTAAACTTCTATCAAATATATAATACAATAAACTAGTATTATTTGTTAGACAGTCTGGCGTACGGACCCGTACTTGGCGGTTCAATATCTTGCGTAAGCCAACTCTGCAAGTTCGACTAACGGTATTAGTCCCCACTTGTAGAGTTGTTTTGTTGTAAGCGCGAGATGGACTTCTTTGGTGCTTGAGAGTCGCCAATACTTCTTACGCGATTGTGCGATTTTCATGGCACTTTTATGGTCAAGTCCATATTTACGTAACATCTTGTATTTTGTTTTTGGTTTCTTCCATCTTTTGAGAATTAGTTGTCTAATGCGTCGGTTTAACCAAGATTGTAACTTCGTTATAAAAGCTTTAATAAACCCTCTACCAAAGTAATTTATCCACCCTCGTGTTACTTGATTAATTTCTGTTATAATCTGTTTGAAGGTACCTGGTCTATTTCGTTTCGTTAGACGTCTTAAGGAGCGTTTTAAATTTCTTTTTGCTCCCGTAGTCGGTCTGAAACGATAAATGCCATCTACTTTGGTCATTAGACAACTCAAGAACTTTAAACGTGTGACTGCACCTACTTTACTCTTTTCCTTATTTACAATAAGTTTAAGGTCTTTTTCGATGAATTTTGTCACACTT
>NZ_JXWY01000061.1 GCF_000934465.1 Staphylococcus microti
CTTCATCTTTATCGTAATACTGTTGAAGTTTTTGCCATTTTTCTGTGTTGTTTTCAATATCTGCTAAAGTTAAATCATGACTTGCAGTAATTGGTAAGTCATAAATTTTGTTATAGTATGTTTGTTGTTTTAGTAAATCTGGATTTTTAACACCATTTTTACCTGTTACAATCGTTAATTGATTATCCGTACTCACACTCTTATCTGCTGTAAACAGTGACGTTGTGTTCTCTTTCAATGTGAGCTTAACGCCTTCTGGTACTTGCACACCTAACGTGATTTCTTTAGGCAATGTTGTACGCTTCGTTACATTACGTGTTGGTACTGTTTGATGAATGACAAACTGATCGTCTTGACCTGTAGTTGCCGTAACATCTTCAACACTAAATGGTGGTACTTCTAATAATAATAAACCGTCAGGATGGAATGCTGGTCCACTTGAACCTGTTCCTGTAATCGTATAGTTCAATTGTGTTTGGTCTTCAAACGTCACAGTCACACGCTTGTTATTATCAAGTGTGCTTCCTTTTGCTTGAGGTCCTGACGTCAACGTAACCTGATCCCCTGCAATTTCCATAAGCGCTGTTGATTGTTGCGCAGCTTCATTACTTACATAAAGATTGCTAATTTCATCACGATCAAATGTAATAGACTTACGCTTATCTTTACTTTTAGCTGTACTGTAGTCGTCTAAGTCATATACGTTCAATATACCGCTGACAGCTTCTGTATTACCTTTAATTGCATCTAAGCTTTGAAGTAGTGACTCTTTTGTTGTTTGTGATAATTGCACAGAATTATACAAATCATCAAACGCTGCTTGATCTTTGTGCTCTAAAAACGTCAAGCTAACAGATGCACCACCACCTGCTTTTGATGCAACAGA
>NZ_JXWY01000062.1 GCF_000934465.1 Staphylococcus microti
CCTGCCAGCCACTAACTTCTGAACTAACACCCGAAACAGTATCCGTCGTTTCTCCTGATGATACTGACTCTTTAAAAGCTTTCAATGCTTTAATTCGTTCTTTATAATCTATAAACTACTCCTAATCAATCATTCTTTTAGAAACTGTTAATTCCTTCTCCCAATCTTGATAAATTTCCATGAACCGTTCTTCATCATCTTCCAATCCTTTAAAAACAACTTTATCAATATTTTCATCATTTTTGTTCAAAAATTATTTTTGTCATTAGTCAATATACTTAATTTCTTTCTCTTCTCTGCTATTCCAACAATAATCATGTCTTTACTTAATAATTTTTTCTAAATAGTTAATGAAATTAGTAAAATTAAAGTGAATCCTGCTGTAACTTCTATGGACTGGATATCCTTATTACTAAATGGTTTGGTCGATCGTATGACTCGCATCGTTTTTGTTATTAGCTAACTCTCTTTCTAAATTCTTTAAAATCCGCTCCAGATAGTTTTCGACCTGTTCGATTTCTTTATCGCTAAAGCCTTGGTAAAAGACAGAAATGACCTCTCTGCTAACAACTTCTCCAACAGCTTGCTGCTGGGAACCCTGAGGGGTGACCTGATAATCTTTCCGCCTTTTATCATCAAGAGAAGTCCTACTACCAATTAACCCTTGGTCTTCTAAACGCTTGAGCATAAGGGAAAGACTGCTGGTTGCAAGTCCTGTAATATTACTAAGCTCTTTGGCAGACAGAATCTCATTTGTCCAAAGTGCTGATAAGATTTTGGCCTGTTCTGCAGTGTAGAGTATATCTTGATTCTTACTCAACCTACGATTAAAGATCCTATCATTTAGCAAGTGAATTTTTAAAATCAGATAACTTCCTTGCATGACTAGAATGACGACCTCCTTTATTTTTATATAAAACGACATTAAAACAGATTCAATACTTTGTCAAATACGTACTGATGATAAGAAAAAAATAAAAGTTGTTAAAAACTGTTGGATAGTATATAGACATAATAAAAATCTAGCAATGACGCTTATCTTTTCTTACAAAGTACATTCCGTTTGCTAATATCATTAGAGAAATAGGCACTACTTTTAATTTCATGAATATCCCTCCTTTACAATGAAATAACATGAATATGTTTGAACGTGCTAATCTAATTTTTCTACAGTTACGTGTATTAGAACCTTTCTAAATATATTAACGTCTATATTAATATTAGTAATCACTAATATCCCTTGATCCCTTTCCGTTTGATAACAAAAAGAAATAGACCAGGTGTCTTCAAGCAGATTATAATAGGAATTAATCAAGTAACACGAGGGTAGATAAATTACTTTGATAGCGGATTTATTAAAAGCGTCATAATAAAAATACAAGATGTTACGTAAATATGGACTTAGCGAATAAAGTACAAAGAAAATAGCATACTCTCAAAAGAAGTATTTGAGACTTTCAAAAACGCAAGAATTTCATAAAGTCGTTACAACAAAACAACTCTACAAGTAGGAACTAACGATATTAGTCCTCACTTGTAGAGTGGGCTTACGTAAGATATTGAATCGCCAAGGATGAGTTCGTATGCTTGGTGGTATGCGAGGACGAATAGTCAATTAATGGCTATTCTCCTACTCGATCCTATATATCTGTATAACTTTTAATTTCAAAGTCGAAGAGTACATCATCATAGTCAAGGACATATTGTGAACGAATTGTATTTCCTGATTTATCTTTCTTCTCAGTTTCAATTGTTATAGTGTCTCCATTTTTACTGTATTTTATTACTTTAGGATCTGAAAATTCAACATCATCCCCAGATTCGACTCTACCTTCTATATAATCAGCTGCTTTAGAATCACTCTTAAAGTAACTAGATACATAAGAATATTCTTCTTCCTCATATGCTTGATTTAAAGCATATGTGTAATCTTCCATAAAGGTTTGAACATCTTTTTTTATTTCGGCATTTTTTTGATGTTTCTCAATTTCGTATTGATTAAACTGCAACTTAACAGGGACTGTTTTCTC
>NZ_JXWY01000063.1 GCF_000934465.1 Staphylococcus microti
CGCCATAATATAAATTCACTTAAATCTTTATTTGTTGAGATTGTTTTCAATTTATCATCGACATATTGAGGGGTAATATCAACGTGTGCATGTGGCATGTTCGCTGCCTCATACGATAAATCTTCTAACATTTTTTCTAAAATTGTGTGTAAACGTCTCGCGCCAATGTTGTCTGTTTCTTGGTTGACGTGATACGCCATTTCAGCTAAGCGTTGAATCGCTTCATCACTGAAATTCACAGTTACTTCTTCTGTTTTAAGCAATAATTCATACTGCCTAATCAATGAAAGCTTCGGTTCAGTCAAAATTCTCACAAAGTCGTCTACCGTTAAGCTTTCTAATTCCACACGAATCGGGAAACGTCCCTGTAATTCTGGAATTAAGTCGCTCGGTTTAGAAACATGGAAAGCACCTGCACCGATAAATAACATATGCTCCGTATTTACCGTACCATATTTTGTTTTGACAACGCTACCTTCAAGAATAGGTAAGATATCACGTTGAACACCTTGACGTGAAACATCTTGCCCGCCGCCTTGACTGTTAGATGTCGCAACCTTATCAATTTCATCAATAAAGATAATACCCATCTGTTCAGCCAATTCCAGCGCTTCTTGATTTGCTGTTTCATGATCAATCATCTCATCAGCAAATTCGTCCGTCAAAATTTTACGTGCTGTTTTAACCGGCACTTCTTTTTCAACTTTTTTCTTCGGCATGAGTTGATTCATCATTTCTTGCATTTGCTCGTTTTGTTGTGTACCTAACATGCCAAGTGCACCCGGGTCTTGCGCAACTTTGATACGCACTTTTTCATTTTCCAACATACCTGCAAGAAGTTGCTTTTTAATTTCAGAGCGTTTCGTTTTAATTTCTTCTGTTGGCGGTTCTTCCTCTTCTTCTTGGCTTTGACCAAAGTTAGGCAATGCACCACCAAACAATGATTCTAGCGGATTGTTCGCATTTTGAGAAGCTTTCTTTTTCATACTTGGCACAAGCAATTTTACAAGCTTATCATTCGCTTTTGTACTCGCTTCTTCTTGCACTGCTGCTTTCTTTTGGTCTTTCACAAGTCTTACCGCAACATCAACGAGGTCACGTACCATACTTTCCACATCTCGCCCTACGTAACCAACCTCAGTAAACTTTGTCGCTTCAACTTTAATAAATGGCGCACCAACAATCTTAGCCATACGTCTCGCAATTTCCGTTTTACCAACACCCGTCGGACCCATCATTAAAATGTTTTTCGGTGCAATTTCTTGCTTAATCTCATCATCTAACAAACTACGACGATAACGATTTCTTAACGCAATTGCGACCTTTTTCTTAGCTTCATCTTGTCCTACGATATACGCATCTAGCTCGGAAACAATATCTTTCGGTGTTAACTTAATCGCACTTGTATCCATACCCAATAAACCTCCATTATAATTCTTCCACTATGATGTGATCATTTGTAAACACGCATATCTCTGAAGCTACTTTCAGACTTTCATAAGCCATTTCTCTCGCATTCAGATGCGTTGCATGGCGCTTCAATGCACGACCTGCACTCAAAGCAAAGTTACCACCTGAGCCAATCGCAATAAGGTCATCATCTGGTGCGATGACTTCACCTGTACCGCTGACAACTAAAAGGTGCTCTGCATCCATCACAATAAGCATCGCTTCTAATTGGCGAAGTTGCTTATCGCCACGCCATTCTTTTGCAAGTTCTACAGCAGCACGTTCTAACTTACCACCGTATTGCTGCAATTTCGTTTCAAACTTTTCAAATAACGTAAAAGCGTCTGCAACACTTCCTGCAAATCCAGCAATGACTTTACCATTATATAACTTTCGAACCTTCTTGGCAGTGTTTTTCATAATGACTTGTTGACCAAGTGTCACTTGACCATCCCCTGCCATTGCAGCTTGTCCGTTATGTCGCACTGCATAAATTGTTGTTGCATGAATTGATGAACCCATAAATGATTTACTCTCCTTTTTTCGCACGTGGATGTGCTTGTAAATAGACATGTCGCAATTGTTGGTTGGTCACATGTGTGTATCGCCCAGTCGTCGATAAATTCACATGTCCTAACAAGTTTTGTACCGTTCTAAGATCAGCACCTGCATCAAGCAGATGTGTTGCGAATGTATGGCGTAACTTATGTGGATGAATGGCAGTTACACCCGTTGTTCGCTTCACGATATCATTTAAAATATAGCGCACACCTCTTTCAGTGATTGGCTGACCTTTTAAATTCACGATGAGATAATCGTGAGACGCATTTTGAATCGGGCCGAACGATTCAAAATAATCAATCATACTTTGTCGACAAAACTCACCAAACGGCACAATGCGTTCTTTCTGCCCTTTACCCATTACTTTGAGCAAGGACATCGATAAATCAACGTCAGACTTTTTCAGTCCGACAAGCTCCGACACACGTATTCCAGTTGCATAGAGCAGTTCAAGAATGACGCGGTCTCTTAAACCTTTTGTGTGATCATGGATGACTGTTTGAAACAATGCTTCCATTTCTTCGGCATAAAAAAATGATGGCAAATATCGTTCTTTTTTCGGGTGCACCAGTTGCACAAATGGATTCGTGATATTCTCCTCTATCGTCATCCAATACGCATAAAAACTACGCAACGTAGAAATTTTGCGAGAAACCGTCGTACGTTGCAAGCCCATATCGTATAGCATCTGTAAGTACCCTCTTGCTTCTTGATAACTGAATGATTGCAATGTCAATTGCTCTTGTACCAAAAAGCGATTAAATTGAACGAGGTCATCATGATATGCCTTTAATGTGTGTTCTGAGAATAGGCGCTCATATTTGAGCATATTAAGAAATTGTTGTTGGATTTGTTCCAAAGTAAAAACCCCTCCATCATTTGCATTGTAGCATAATGATAAGGGGTCCTGCATAGATAAACTGTCAAATTTTCACAGTTATCTAAATTTTACTACTTTTGTCAAATACTTTCGTGAGTTATTGCAACGTTTGCTTAAAACTATCAAGATACGTAAGCGCACGGTCTGCCAGTGCTTCATAACGTGCCTTTTTATCTTTGACACGTTCAGGCAATGCAGGTACAAGTCCAAAATTCGCATTCATCGGTTGGAAGTTTTTATTGTTTTCAGCGTGAGAGATATAGTACGCCATACTACCTAACATCGTTTCACGTGGGAAAATAACATCTCCCTTACCTAACATACGATGTGCCAAGTTAATACCTGCAATCATACCACTCGCTGCACTTTCAACATAACCTTCAACACCTGTCATTTGACCTGCAAAGAATAAGTTAGGACGTGCTTTGAACTCATAAGTTTCCGATAAGACACCCGGAGAATTGATAAAAGTATTACGATGCATCACACCATATCGAACGATATCTACATTTTCAAGACCTGGAATAAGACGTAACACTTCTTTTTGTGCGCCCCATTTTAAACGTGTTTGGAATCCTACAATATTGTAGAGTGTCCCTGCCGCATCATCTTGTCGTAACTGAACAACAGCGTATGGACGTTTACCCGTCTTAGGATCTTCAAGACCTACTGGCTTCATCGGTCCAAACAACAAAGTTTTAGGGCCTCGACTTGCCATGACTTCAAATGGCATACAGCCTTCAAAGTATTTTTCTTTTTCAAAGTCTTTCATCGGTGCTGCTTCTGCTGAAATAGCTGCTTCATAAAAACGTTCAAATTCTTCTTTCGTCATCGGACAGTTCAAATATGCCGCTTCGCCCTTATCATAACGAGATTTTAAATAAACTTTGTCCATATCAATAGACTCTTTCTCGATGATCGGTGCAGCCGCATCATAGAAATAGAGCTGGTCAGCGCCTGTTAAAGCAACAATTTCTTCAGCGAGTCCTTCCGTTGTTAAAGGACCTGTCGCGATAATTGTTGGTCCTTCTGGAATTTTAGTGATTTCTTCATTTTTTACAGTGACATTCGGATGATTTTTTAAAGTGTCTGTAATGTATCCTGCAAAGTCATGACGGTCAACCGCTAACGCACCACCTGCTGGTACACGTGCCTTGTCTGCCGCTGCGATAATCAATGAATCTAAACGACGCATCTCTTCTTTTAACACGCCGACTGCATTCGTTAACGCATTACCTCTTAGTGAGTTCGAACATACAAGTTCAGCAAACTTATCTGTATGATGCGCCGGTGTTTGTTTAACAGGTCGCATTTCGTATAAATTTACGTGTACACCACGTTGTGCAAGTTGATAAGCAGCTTCTGAACCTGCCAATCCCGCACCAATAATATTCACAGTTGTCAATGTTACGACCTCCTTTTCTTACTGTTATTTTACAGCTTCTTCTTTATAATCACAGTTTGAACATACTACTTGCGTCGTACGCCCTTTTTTATGTTCAGCCAAGTAATGGTTACATTTTGGACAATCACGTCCGATAGGTTTATCCCATGATACAAAGTCACAAGTTGGATAATTGGAACATCCGTAGAATAAGCGATTTTTCTTCGACTTACGTTCTACGACATCGCCGTCTTTACACGTTGGACATTTGACACCGATTGGTTTCACAATGGCTTTCGTGTTGCGGCAATCCGGGAAGTTAGAGCACGCCATAAACTTACCGTAACGTCCCATTTTAATCACCATTGGGTGTCCGCATTTTTCACAATCTTCTCCCGCTGGTTCATCTTTGATCTCAACTTTTTCCATTTCTGACTCGGCACGTTCGACATCTTGTTTGAAACTATTGTAAAAATCTCCAACGACTTTACGCCACCCAATTTCACCATCGGCAATTTTATCGAGCAACGTTTCCATGTTCACAGTAAAGTCAACGTCAATAATTTCAGGGAAGTAGTCTTTTACTTGCTCATGCACAATCTCCCCTAACTCTGTAGGGACGAAACGTTTACTTTCACTTTTTACATAATTACGTTTTTGAATCGTATCAATTGTCGGTGCATACGTTGATGGACGTCCGATTTTCAATTCTTCCAACGTTTTTACTAAACGCGCCTCCGTATAACGTGGTGGCGGTTGTGTAAAGTGTTGTGCCGGATCAATATTTGTCGCAATGACTTCATTACCCTCTTCAAGCTTAGGTAAGCGATTTTCTTTTTCTTTGGTCACATCATCATTCGCTTCAACATATAATGTCATAAAACCTTTAAACTTGATTGTTTGACCATTGGCACGGAACTTGATGTCGCCTTGTTCTAAGTCAACAGCCACTGTATCAAGAATCGCTGGTGCCATTTGGCTTGCTACAAAACGTTCCCAAATCAGCTTATACAGTCTAAATTGATCACGTGTCAAATAGCTTTTTACATCTTCAGGCGTTCTTAAAGTACTTGTTGGGCGAATCGCTTCGTGCGCATCTTGATCGCCTTGCTTCCCTTTATTGACTACTTTAGAAATATAGTCTTTACCGTATGTTTCTTCGATGAACTGTTTTGCTTCTGCTTGGGCATCTTTCGAAATACGTGTTGAGTCTGTTCTCATGTACGTGATTAAACCGACTGTACCCGCACGTTTTAAGTCGATCCCTTCGTATAACTGTTGCGCAATCATCATCGTTTTACGTGCTTTGAAGTTCAACTTACGTGCTGCTTCTTGTTGCAACGTAGACGTCGTAAATGGGTTCGCTGGTTTACGCGTGCGTTCCTTTTTGTTCACTTTCGTTACTTCAAAACGATCACCGTCTAAAGCATCGGTAATCAGCTTAACGTCATCTTTATTCGTTAATTTAAATGGTTTCCCTTTATAATGAAGAAACTTTGCAGTGAACTTCGACTTTTGATAGCGAAATGCACCTTCAATTGTCCAATATTCTTCAGGTTTAAAGTTTCTAATTTCATTCTCACGGTCGATTACCAATCTTAACGCTACAGATTGAACACGTCCCGCCGATAGACCTTTTTTCACTTTTTTCCATAATACTGGCGAAATGTTATAGCCAACTAATCTATCTAAAATACGTCGTGCTTGTTGTGCATCGACGAGTTCCATTTCGATACCGCGTGGGTTTTTAAAACTTGCCTTTACCGCATCTTTTGTAATTTCGTTGAATACTACTCTATTGTCTGTTTTGTCTTCTAGCTCTAATATATTTGCTAAATGCCATGCAATTGCTTCACCTTCACGGTCAGGGTCACTTGCAAGAAAAACTTTTTTAGCTTTTTTTGCATGTCTTTTTAATTCTTTTACGACAGGGCCTTTACCTCGAATCGTAATATATTTAGGCTCGTAATTATCTTCAACATCAACGCCCATTTGACTACGTGGTAAGTCACGCACGTGTCCCATTGAGGCAATGACTTTATATTTTTTCCCTAAATACTTTTCGATTGTTTTAGCTTTTGCAGGCGATTCAACAATGACAAGATTTTCTGCCAATGCAGATCCCCCCTTGCAATTTCTGATTACAAATTTAAATGATAAACGCTGAATTTTGTTTTTGTCAATGTTTTACCATTATTTCGTCGGGGAATCTGCGAATTATTGACAATAATCTTTCAAAATATCCTTTTCTGACAATACAATTTCTGCACCTTCTTGTACCCTCAATAAATTGCCTCTTGTATATGTGTTAAACATATCGCCAGGTAATACATACACATTCCGGTTCTGATCGAGTGCCTGATCTACGGTAATAAGTGCCCCACTTCGTTCTCTTGCTTCCGTAATCAGTACACCGCGGGCTAAACCACTAATAAGACGATTGCGTTCTGGAAAACGGTATTTGGCAGGCGGTGTCTGGGGTGGATATTCACTTACACTGAGATGATAGGCATCTATGTGTTTTCGGAGTTGTTGCGTATGCTGAGGATAATGATGACGATGTCCAAAGCCTAACACAGCAATTGTGGCACACCCCGCTTTAATAGCACACTGATGCGCAATAGCATCTGCACCTTGTGCAAGCCCTGACACAATTGTTAACCGATGTTGTGCAAAATGTGGCATTAAATAATTTAAAGCTTGTGGCGTGTAGTGCGTATGTTGACGCGAGCCAACGATTGCAAGTGTATGAGTATGTTTTAAAAAGGCTAAGTTACCTCGACAAAAAAGAATCACAGGTGGATCATAAATATGCTTGAGTAATTGTGGATAGTCTGGGGAATCAATGCTAATGGCGTGAACCTTTGCTTTAGATAATGCGTGTTCAATGTGATTGATGTGCAATGTATTAAAACGATGTAATTTTGTATAAAGTCGTGGATCTTCTGCATTTGCAATTTTATCTCTTAATTTTTCATATAACATTTGCTGTGTCCCATATTGGATGTCACTATTGCAGGCGTATTTGTAGATTTGTCTTGTCGTAAAGCCACTATATACAAGCAATAATAAATATTGGCGCAGCGTTAAAGTTGTTGTCATAAAGACCTCCTTTACTTCTATAAATCAAAGCAAAAAAGGGCAGGACAAAAACCTTCTATTATAATATAGAAAGTTTCTTGCCCCACCTAAAACTTATGTTATGACATAAGTTCTATATTATTTTTTAACTGTTAATAAAGATTCGTAAATACCAGCTTCTTTGGCAGCTTCGATTAACGTCGCACCAATTTCAGAAGGTGTTGCAGCTGTTTTAATACCACAGCTATTTAACGTTTTAATCTTTTCAGCAGCTGTCCCTTTACCACCTGAAATAATCGCACCGGCATGACCCATACGTTTTCCTGGAGGTGCAGTTTGACCACCGATAAAGCCGACAACTGGTTTTGTCATGTTCGCTTTAATCCATTCAGCCGCTTCTTCTTCAGCTGTACCACCGATTTCACCGATCATAACAACCGCTTTTGTATCTTCGTCATTATTGAATGCTTCTAATACATCGATAAAGTTTGTACCGTTAACTGGGTCGCCACCGATACCAACAGCTGTTGATTGACCGATACCTTCTTCAGTTAATTGATGTACGGCTTCATAAGTTAACGTACCAGAACGTGATACAACACCTACATGACCTTTTTTGTGAATATAACCCGGCATAATACCAATTTTCGTTTCATCTGAAGTGATAACACCTGGGCAGTTTGGTCCGATTAAACGTGTCTTTTTGCCTTCTAAGTAGCGTTTCACTTTCACCATATCTACTACTGGAATATGCTCAGTAATACAAATTGCTAAGTCAAGTTCAGCATCTGCACATTCTAAAATTGCATCTGCCGCAAACGGTGCAGGTACGTAAATAACAGAAACCGTTGCACCTGTTTCATTTTTCGCTTCTTCTACCGTATTGAATACAGGTACCCCTTCAACGACTTGACCGCCTTTACCAGGTGTTACACCCGCTACGATTTGCGTTCCATATTCTAACATTTGTTTTGTATGGAAAAGGGCAGTTGACCCTGTAATACCTTGTACGATAACTTTCGTATTCTTATCTACAAATACACTCATTTTAGTTGTCCCATCCTTTCCTACGCTTCGTTTACGAGTTTAACAATTTTTTGTGCGCCTTCAGCCATTGTACTAGCTGGCTCAATCGCTAAACCTGATTCTTCTAAAATTTGTTTACCTTGTGCAACGTTTGTACCTTCCAAACGCACAACTAATGGTAATGTTAAGTCGACTTCTTTCACTGCTGCAACAATACCTTCAGCAATAACATCACAACGCATGATACCACCGAAAATGTTAACGAAAATACCTTTTACGTTGTCATCACCTAAGATAATTTTGAATGCTTCAGTTACTTTTTCTTTTGTCGCGCCGCCCCCTACGTCTAGGAAGTTCGCTGGCGTACCATTAAAGTGGTTGATTGTATCCATTGTCGCCATCGCAAGACCAGCACCGTTAACCATACAACCGATATTTCCATCTAAAGCGATGTATGAAAGGTCATATTTAGACGCTTCGATTTCTTTTGGATCTTCTTCGTCTAAGTCACGTAACTCTTGAATGTCTTTATGACGGAATAACGCGTTGTCATCAAAGTTAATTTTAGAGTCTAATGCTAAGACGTTTCCGTCACCTGTTAATACAAGTGGATTGATCTCAACGATTGAGCAGTCTTTTTCCATAAATACATTATATAATGCCATTAAGAACTTAACTGCTTTATTAATTGATTCTTTAGGAATGTTGATATTGAATGCGATACGGCGTGCTTGATATGGTGCAAGACCAACTACTGGATCGATTGTTTCTTTGAAGATTTTTTCAGGACTTTTAGCCGCTACTTCCTCAATCTCAGTGCCCCCTTCTTCTGACGCCATTAACGTCACACGGTCAGTTGCACGGTCAATAACAAAACCGATATAGTATTCTTTCTTGATGTCTGCGCCTTCTTCAATGTAAAGACGTTTCACTTCTTTACCTTCAGGGCCTGTTTGATGCGTCACTAATACTTTACCTAATAGTTCATTCGCATACGTTTCGACTTCTGATAAAGACTTCGCGATTTTAACACCGCCAGCTTTACCACGTCCCCCTGCATGGATTTGTGCTTTAACAACATAAACATCTGTGTCTAATTCTTTTGCCTTTTCAACAGCTTCTTCAGCCGAGAAAGCAACACGCCCCTCTGGTACTGCTACGCCCATTGAGCGAAAGATTGCTTTTCCTTGATACTCATGGATATTCATACTCCATCCTCCTGTTTCTTAAGGTTAAGTTCAACTACAATTATAAAAAATGTAAGCGCTATTGTAAACCGATAGGAACCACTTTCATAAGATTGATTTCAGATTTTCTGTAAATTACTTCTTGAATGAGGTGGTAGAACAGTAGAAATTCATTGCAATAAAAAAGACAACGCATTTGCTATTCATCATTGAATAACAAACGCGTTGCCTTGCATGTATTATTTATCTGTTTGGAAAGTTACTTGTGTATCGTCGTCCATTGGTACGCTGACAATTTTTTGATCGTCTTCTGATGACTCAACGACAAAGTTATGATCTTTCAACACACGAATAAGTTCTGGTTGTGATAATTCTTCTACTGATACATTTAAGTTTTGCTCGATTTCTTGTTTGATTTTAGCTAAAGTGGCTTCATCTTCTGTAATCTCAGTTTCTTTTTCTTCAAAATGTACTAAGACTGTATAAAGCTTTTGTAATGTTTCATCCATAAATTAATATATCCCTTTCTTTTTGGAATGTACATTATTAGTAAAACATAAAATAGTCTGTTTGAAAACTATTTAAGCTATCCATCTAATCGACGATTTCGACGCGACCGTTGTGGTAGCGCACTTTTTGACCTTGTTGAATCTTATCATAATCTTCTTTTGGTAATACAAGCAATCGCTGCTGTTGGTTGTCCATTTTCACTGTGACCGTATACAATTTTTCGCCCGATTTCATCTGTCTTTGTAAAATACGCTTCTGCACATCAAGCGCCATTATTTTTTCTTTTTGTTGTGCATATTCATAGTTATGCGCTGAGACAATTTGGAAAAATAAAAAGTTATTGTAATAGCTCGTTATTTGATATTGTGCAACTGGCGATAGACCATCGCGATACGCCGCTTTAACTGGCGCAATTGGATGATAACGTGATGAAGACTGCTTCGCTGACGCAGAACGGCCTTTATGCTGCGAACGCTGTCCGGTTTGACGTATATTTTGACTGCGAACCGCATTTTGCTGTGCACGTTGCATCGCTTGCCTGCTCGCATTCAATGATGATTGTCTTGATGTTACACTTGTGCGAGACGTACTGCTTGAAGACGAGCTACTCGTTGTTGTCGATGTACTGCTAGAACTTGATGTTGTCGTACTATTTGCATTCACACTGCATGGTAGCATGATACTTAGAAGTAACAAACTAATAATTGCACCGCCAACATGTCGCTTCATTCTTTGTCACTCATTTCGCTTTTATCTACCACTTCACCTGAAACACTGTCGTCACCAAATGTCATATACGGTGGACGATAAACATGAATATCATCTCCGTCCTTTACAAAAAATGGTGCACTTTCATCTTCAATAATATGCTCATAGACATGATCTAAATTTGTATAAACATGCTTTAACTGCCCTTTTTCTTTGTAAGCAATATCAATTTTTGGATAATCTTCATCTCCATTGTTCAACACTTCATAATAAACAAATTCATGCTTATTTTTTTGATAGGCTTCATCATCAGGTGCCTCAACTGGTTCTTCATCGTCACAAGCACTTAATAAAACGATACACATCACAAGTGTGCTGCCTAACATCATTAGCTTTTTCATTTCATCACCGCTCCTTTAAGTTATACTTCCCATTCAAAAATACTCATTCATATTATAACTAACACGCTACAACTCGTGAAGAATGAAAAAACCTACGCATCTGTTGTTCAAACAAATGAATAGGTTGCTGTATTTAATCATTATTTACTGATATTGTGATTTGATCGGTTCAAACGATAGCCGATGAATTGGACATACACCTTGCTGTGCGAGCCCTGCTAAATGTTTTGCCGTGCCGTACCCCGCATTATGTTCAAAATCATAGCCCGGATATTGCCCGGCATACTGCGCCATTAAATTATCACGATATACTTTCGCAATAATACTCGCCGCTGCTATCGACACACTATTGGCGTCCCCTTTAATAATATTTTGTTGGGGTTCATCAAGCTTCTCCAGTGTCATCGCATCAATTAAAAAATGCGTCGGACGTACTGATAAGGACTCAATCGCACGGTACATTGCTAGTTTCGTTGCTTCATAAATATTCAATGTATCAATTTCCTCAACGGTAGCAACGCCAATGCTCCACGCACGTACATTGTCTTTTAATGATTGATTCAGTGTTTCACGTTTCGCCGCATTCAATTGCTTGGAATCATTAATACCGATATGTTGATGGTCCGACTCTAAAATGACGGCACTCGCTACTACAGGACCGGCTAACGGGCCACGCCCCACTTCATCAATGCCGCAGATTAACGCATGCGGTTGTTCATTTAAAATGTCATTTTCATAGCGACACATCATCTCATATTGTTCAACTAACTGCGCTTGTTTTTCAAGTTGCTTCCGTCTTGAGCGAAATGCCGCTTGTACCCCTTTTCGTGTATCCACATAATCCGGGTGACTTTCAAGTGCTTCTATCGTCTCAACTTCTGCCAGTAGCGCCTTAATCTCTTGAATTGTTTTCTTTTTAGGCATTGTCATCATGCTCATCTTGAAATGTGTCATATAAATCAAAGCAATATGCACCGATTTTAGCGTTACGAATATCATTGATAATCAGTTCAATAACCGCTTCATAGTCCACTTCATTACCACGTTGTAACAAGCCTCTTTTACGACCAATCGCATCAAACCACTCTAAATTCTCTGCATCTTGAAGCACATCAATTTTGTAGTGATGAATTAAATTTTCATAGTCATGTTCAATTAAAAATGATAAGCCATATATCGCCACTTCATCTAGATGTACGATACTATCTTTAATCGCGCCAGTCAGACTCAACTTAATACCAACTTGTTGATCTTCAAACTTCGGCCATAAAATCCCCGGTGTATCGAGTAATTGAAGAGATTTCCCTACTTTAATCCATTGCTGTTGCTTTGTAACACCCGGTTTATTACCAGTTTGCGCAATAGAACGATTGGCAAGTTTATTAATAAGCGTCGATTTTCCAACATTCGGAATGCCTACAATCATGGCACGAATCGCACGTGGTTTGAGGCCTTTTGCTTTTTCACGCTCAAATTTTTCTTTCGTCACTTCAATTGCTGCCGCTTCAACACTTTTCAAACCTTTGCCATGCTTGGCATCTACAGCAACTGGTACGGCACCTTTATCTTTAAAGTACGTAAACCATTTCGCCATTTCTCGTTCATTTGCCATATCTTTTTTATTAAAAATAACAACGCGCGGCTTTTGTTGTATCACTTCATCTATCATCGGGTTTCGTGAACTATATGGAATACGTGCATCTACAAGTTCAAAAACTACATCGACTTTTTTAAGTTGTTCCGTTACTTCACGTCTCGCTTTCGCCATATGCCCCGGGAACCATTGAATTGTAGCCATCTCATTTCTTCCTTTCTTATAAAAACTAACAAACTATTATACACATTTTCACTATACAGTATTTGACTTGCTAAATACCATATGCTGCTAACCAGTCTATATTGTATCACGATTTTTAATGGATGTTCTTTTTAATTTTGAGAAGTTAGTACACAAAATGTATTTTTATTAAAAGCTTTTATAGACGCCGATGAACTTTTGCGATAATGGCAGACTTACATCAAGCAGATTTTTCTTAACATAAATAAAGTGAAGAAATCTAACAATACATATTGTAGACATCTTCACCATTCATCGAAATAAAACTATTTTATTTTAAACTTTTTCACGTGCTTTATAGTGCTTCCTTATGCGCTGACTGATACACTTCGTCACTAACAGGTTCATAAAATTCACTTGCACCTGCTGTCATTGCAACATGACTAAACCAGGCATCTTTCGTTGCACCATGCCAATGCTTAATCCCTTTATCAGTTACTAATACATCCCCAGCTTTCAATAGACGTGCTGGTTTGCCTTCTTCTTGATAAAGACCTTCGCCACCTGTTACTAAAAGGATTTGATAACCATCTAAATGTACATGCCAATTGTTGCGACACCCCGGTTCAAAAGTAACATTGCCAACACTTACTGAATCATCTGGAGCTTGTGCTAACATTGCTAAATATGATTGCCCTGTAAACTTATCGCCGTATGGATTGTCTTCTCCTAGACGAAATAAAGGGGCATTTCTTACTTCTTCATGTTTCATTACGAATCATCTCTTCTTTCAATATTATTTCTGTACCCTATCCGTTTTGATTGACTAACATTTCTCCCACTAGCACTTGTAAGTTTTTTTCCAACACAAGACTACGACTTCGCTCGATATAACTTTTAAAATACGATTTTTCTATATGACTTTTATAAGTAGTCTCATTTTCATATATCTCAAAGAAATACCATGTATTTGGATTTTCAATATCTGTACCAGCATACATAACGAATATTCCGGATTCTTCCGCTATACTTTGTTTCATAACAGGCAAAACAATGTCCTCGAATGCTGCGCTATCAGTCACTACGACAGTCGCTAATCGAACTGACAAATCCGTCTGTTCAAAAACACGCAATGCTTCATTTTTTTGAAGAAATACTTTTGGATGTAAATTAACAACTGTATGCGTACGAAAAACCTTTTGCCCCAAATCTTTGAAAGTATGAAAATGCGTTGAATTCACATGCGCTTGATATGCTTCTTCATTCTTATAGCGTTCCACGACAATTTTTTGATTGACATCGTCCGGTAAATGAGCAGCATACATAGCAAGTGTTCCGGGTTCATGCGCGATAGATTGTTTAAAATTTTGCTTTCCTACTTCGATATATTCTAGATCATTCCCCTCAGCTAATCCCAATTGGAAAAGTCTAAAAACCTCTGCCATATGAATCACCTAACCCAAATAATTTTTGCGCATTCCCGCTGAAAATCATCGCTTTTTCTTCATTACTAAGCGGCAACGCGTTAACTGCTTCGGCTATCACCTCAGTTGCACCTGCTGGCATGATGCCAAGTGGCGCATCTGTTCCAAAAAGCACGTGATCGACGCCGTAATAATCCACACATAGTTCAAGTGCTTTTGCGTTTCCAAGTAATGCTGTATCAACATAAAACTTTTTGAAATCTAAGACTTGTTCCTTGGGTAAAATATGCGCAATACGCCCAGCAAAATAAGGTACCATTGCCCCACCGTGATGAACTAAAATTTTAAGGTTCGGGAATGCCTTGAAATATCCAGCTTGCACAATTTCTAACATGGCTTGTGTCAGCTCATATTCCCAGCTGAAAACAATATTATTGTCTGGTTTACGCTGATCAAAAACCGGGTGTAACCAAATTGGAACATCTGCTTTAGCTGCCGCTTCAAAAACGGGTCTAAAATCATCATCCGCAACAGACTTGCCTAAGTGACGTGTAAAGAGCTGAACACCTAAAATTTCAGTGTGTGCAGTCACAAACCCTTCAATTGTTCGTACTGCTTCTTCTATATTATTCATCGCCAACATGGCAACGCCACCAACAAAAATATTTCCATATGCACGTACAGTTTCAACTAATTCTTCATTCGCTTTGGCAACTAAATGTGCCGCCGCTTCTTTCTCTAAGTAATCTTCCGGATTCGTATTAACGTAACTAATAATTTGCTTTGTTTGATCTGGCATCGTGTCATATCGTTTTTTCATGTCTAATAAAACGTCATTTTGAATAAAAGGCATCTTCTGTGCTAAATCTTTATCCAATATCGACATTTCTTTATAAAAATCTGGTAATAGCACATGTGCAAATGCATCAATTTTCATAGTCATCTACACGCACCTTCCAACTACCTTCTTCATCAAAAATAATGCCGTATTCTTCATAATAGGTAGACTCATTTAATATTTCTCCAGACTCATAGAGGCCGATCTTATGATTAAGTCGATCAATAGACCTTTGAAGATTTTTTTGCTTATTTTCAAGAATCGCTAATTGATCGCGTAGTATTGCTTCACGCACTTCGACAGTTTGATTACCTTGCATCAATAGCTGACAATAATCGATTAAAACTTCGATAGACACACCAGAATGACGCAAACATATCACCATCTCTAACCATTTGTTTAAATCGTCTGTAAAGTAGCGATTACCATTGGGCTGACGTGGAATTTTTGGTAATAGCCCAATACGTTCATAATAACGCAACGTATTCGGTTTAATATTATACATCTCTGAAACTTGTGTAATCGTATATTTTTGCTGACTGGACATGTGGTATCACCTTCAAATTCTATTTAAGTATTGCATCATTTCACTTACTAAAGCTTCTGTAAACGTGCAACATAGTCTTTTGATGCAGTTTCCAACGCTTCTTCCGACAAATTAAGTGTACCTGAAACGACAAACGGCTTCTCAAATTCTAAACCTGTCAAATATTTAATCGTTTCAATCGGTCTGAGTAAATCTTCAGTCGTTACTTAGAAACGGCCTTCTTTCGTATAATCCTGTGCACCAGAACCTTGCGTGACAGCTAAAATCACTTTCTTTCCATGTAGCGCATTCCCATTTGAACCATAAGCCCAACCATATTCAAGAACGCGGTCTAACCATTCTTTCATTAATGATGGCGTTGAATACCAATACATAGGAAATTGAAATACAATACGCTCAACATCACTCAGTATTTTTTGTTCATGCGCTACATCAATCTTGCCATCAGGGTATTGTTCGTAAATATCGCGTACATGAATACCTGCATCTTCTGCTGCTTTTGAGAGCGCTTTGTTAACTCGAGAAGTCGCTAAGTTTGGGTGAAATAAAAAAATTGTTGTTTTCATAGTAGTCTCCTTTGATTTCATGTGCAACCATATTCGCTTTAAATGCTTTTACATCATACGTTGCATAGAATAATATATGTCAATCGCATGCCAACACGTTGCTTCGGCAATAACAAGACACGTCATCCCCTGCTATTTTGACGGCGCTACAAAACGCTGAAACATAGATAGATTTGTCTTAAATAAGTAAGCAAAAATCTGTGAATGGCAGTAGGTACTACAACCTTAGGTATTAGCATTGGTTTCGTCATAGTGTCTCTACAAAGCTGATTATATATGTGTAAAAGTGTAGGCATATATTAATCAGCTACTGTCAAACTTCTATTGTCAGTGTTCGCAAAGCACATACACACGTCTCATTTTTAAAAACTTTTGCTTGAATGATCGTTCATTAAGCTTGACCTTCCCAACCACCACGTGTATTGACATTTGAATCAATCGCCAATTGTTCTAATGTTGCCACTTCTTCATCAGTGAGCATTAGATTCGCTGCCTTAGCTGCATCTTCAACTTGTTCTACTGAAGTAACACCTAAAATTGGCGTCGTTCCTTTACCAATTGCCCAAGCTGTTGCTATTTGTGCCGGACGCACTTCATGTTTCTCAGCCATGCTACGTAACGCTGCAATCAAATCTCGTAACGCTGGGAACATAGGATTATACGTTTTACCACGATTAGACGCCGATGGTAAAAGTGTGCTTTCATCATATTTACCCGACAGCGCACCTTGTTCTAAAACCATGTATGAAAAGAACTCTATATCATGCTCTTTACAATAATCTAAAAGACCGTCTTCAATTGAGTTACGATACAAAAGACTAAAGTGATTTTGTACAGCTGATAACTTAATGTTGTGCGGTGTTAAAATTTCTTGAACACGTTTTACTTGTGACAAGTTATGATTAGATACACCGATGCGCCCAATTTTACCCGTTTGAAATGCGTCAACGATGAGTGGTGTCCATCGTTCTACATCTGATGAATTGTGAATCCAATAAATATCAATATAATCTGTCCCTAAGCGTTTAAGAGACCCTTCAAACATGTCAATGACTGGATTTTCTGCCTCTTCATTATATGCACTCGGTGTGAATTTATCTGAAATCACAACTGCTTCACGATCATATGTACTGAGCAACTCACCAACGATGCGTTCTGAATCTCCCATTCCATAGACATATGCTGTATCAAAGATATTCAATCCATTTTTAATTGCATGATCTACTACGGCCTTCAAGTTTGTAGTGTCTAAATTGTTGCCGAAGACCATATCACCGCCGAACATTCCGGCACCCCATGACCACGTTCCAAGTACGATTGCTGATGTTTGTTCTGTCATTTTTGTAAGCTCCTTTTCGTTTATGTTTGTAATTTACCACTTACAGTTAACTATAAGTCAAGCATTTTATAATAAGATTTTGAGTAGCGTGAACGATGAAAAAGAAGTCTAGAAGTACATCCCATTCATTTTTAGATACTTATCAAAAAAGATGTCATGGCAAATGTGCAAATAATGCCATAACACCTCCTCACTACACACGAATAACGTTTAAAAGCAGAAAAACATAGACTGAATCACTTTTTCACTAATTTATCCCCTTTTCTTAAGTAATTTGTGGTATATTCTATCAGTACGTTGTAAAATAAACTTAATATAAATATTAATGTATTCATGAATATACAAACTAACTATATTCATGAATACATTGTATATTTAAGGTTTTAACGATTTTTAAGGCGTGTTCTATTTTCATACTTATTCAGTCACCTTGTTACTTTCGTTAGATAAATCGTTAATGATGCCTTTTACTTATTGTGTGCGATGACATGATTGTACACATATCCGTTTCAAATGAATGATGAAAGAGTGACTGACATTGAAAAAATCATACCTTTTCCTAAAGTGGGTTAAAATTTTATGTGCTGCATTTTTTGTTGCCGCAATTGTATATTTTCCAGTTTTTAGACGTTATTTTGAATATACTTCCGTTTATTGTGGTGCTTATGACGGTACGAAACAATTAATACCTTTTCAAATATTTTTATATGACCGTATCTCTCACTTGTCATCTTTGTATGATATTGGTCTTGGCTTAGGTGGCGATTACTTCACAGACCTTGTATATTACTACGCAACTTCGCCCATCATGTATATCAACTTTTTATGTATTAAAGTGTTAGAAACATTAAGTGATATCGATCCTTCAAACATTGATTTTTGGGCTGCAAATCTGATGATTGTTGCTTATTTTAAATGTGTGCTTACGTTTTTAGCGATTTACGGGATGTTAAAAATGTTTGATCTTAAAAATCCATATCGTTTTCTAGGTGCGATGCTTTATAGCGCGTCAACTATTCTTTATTTTTTCAACTTTTTATGGTCATTTTTTGGTGATGTTTTAATTTATTTGCCGCTTTCTATTTGGGGAATGGAACGTTTCTTTAAAACACGAAAAATCGGCTTATTTATCTTGGCAATTTCGTTGACACTCTTTTCTAATTTTTACTTTAGTTACTACGAAGTGATCGCATTAACTATTTATCTTATATATCGCATGATTGCCAGTCATCCAGATGATATTGTCACACGTTGGAAAAAGCTTTGGCTGTTGTGCCCTACACTATTGATTAGTATGTGTATCGCATCTTTTGGCTTTTTTACAGGTGTTTATTCATTTTTAAATAATGACCGTAAGCTCAATCATTTTCATGTTCCGAGATTACTTGATGTGACACTCTATAACCATATCTTTTCAAATGACTATTATTTTACAATTTCATTTATTGTATTAGTAGCACTCTTTTCATTTAAGCTTTATCGCTACTATTATTATCGTCTGTTTGCCATTTTCACATGGCTGTTACTTATCGGTACATTATCACCTTATACGGATAGCTTATTCAATGGCTTATCGTATCCTGAAAGACGTTGGGGTTATTTATTAGTGTTTTCATCAAGTATACTCATTGCGTTGTGGTTAAAACATGTTACGGAATTAACGTGGCGTGAGTACTTAATATCGTTGTTACCACTCATTCCATTTGCTTTACTAACATTTTGGTTTGCTGGCGGACGTATGTGGTGGATGATTGCAACGGCTTTAATATTATATATCATGGCATTCTTTAGATTCCCTCAGCAGTCTATACCGAAATGGTGTCTAAGATTGGTTGTATGTCTTTTTGTGTTACAACAATTTGTGATGTTGCTCAATTACCATACCAATAACATTGTTTCCCATGTACCTAGTTTAAAAAACTTAGATACGCCATACTATCATAGTACGAAATTGCAAAAAACATTTGATGAGATTACGGAACAACGCGGACCTTTTGCACGCATTGACTATATCGACTATCTTGGCACACATCCTGTTAACTCAAATATGATATATGATTTTAATGGCCTATCACTTTATTCAAGTATTTTTGATGGGACGATATTAAACTACTATGACAATATCATGCAAATTAACACAGGATATGACAGTAACAGTACGTATCGCTCACTCGGACATCGTGCGAATTTATATGCGCTTTGGGGTGTAACGGATCGTATCGCAATCATACCTGATAAGACGACACCTTATGGTATGAAGACGCTAAGAAAAATTAAAGATGAAGAAAGAACTTGGACTTATAGCCGAAATATGATGCATTATCCAGCAGCGCATTTGACGTCAAAAGTTTACAATGCCAAAGATTTAAAATCACCTTTAGACCGTGAACAAGCTTATCTCCAAGGGGTTGTGTTAGACGGTGTCAAAGGCAATACTTCATTTAAAGCAAACCCGAATCTTATCGACGATGCCGAAATCACACCTCGCCGTGCAACATATAAAGGCAATCGTCTTGTCGTTCAAAAGGATGATGGTGGTTTAAACATTTCAATGCCTTTAGATGATGGGCAATATGAAGATTACTACTTAGAAATGGATGTTGAATTATTGAAACCTGACATTCAACATTACATTAAAGTAGATGGTTTCCAACAACATCGCGTGTCATTGAGCTATAAATACAAGCGTTTCGTCACACCGATAACAATACGTGTTCCCGCAAAAGAAACGATGCGCATCAAGCTTTTAAAAGGGACTTATCGTTTAAAAATTAAAGGCATCTATGGCGAAGATTATACGACACTTCACAAAGCGCAAAAAGATGTGACACCTGTTAAAGTGACAAAAACAAACAGTGATTTTCGTATCGAAATGAAGCCAAAGAAAAAGTCATACCTTGTATTGCCAATACCATATCGTGAAGGCTTGAAAGCAGAAGTAAATGGTGAAGCGAGACCCGTCAAAAAAGGCAATGGTTTGCAAACAATTATTCCTGTTAACAAAGGGGATAAAAAGCTAATCCTCTATTACGAGTTACCATATTGGCGTCTCTATTTTGTTCTAACGCTTATTGGTATTGTTGGCGCATTTGTTTATCGTTGGTGGTTACGCGAAAAAGTGAATTAACATACATTATAAAAAGGCAACGAAGATTTTGAAGTCAATCATCGTTGCCTTTTTATAAATAAGATGGTTTAAGTTCTGTTTAGAAATATATTAGAACGGGAACAATGGGATTGTCATATTTTTCATTACAGAGTGAGCGGTTGATTTCCTACACTTAAAAGTATCATGCGATTTTATTGCAGTTAAAAGTTATAATGTATTTGTAATTATATGACACCAAATACTAGATATTTATTCATATTAATATTTCACGCTTTTCTCCTTGATTTATGTTATATTTTATCAGTAGGTTGTATACGATGTGACATACGACCCAATTTTTTATATTAAATGAAAGTAGGCATTCATGATGATGCAATCTGATCGTCTTTTTGAAATTATTCGTTTTATTATTGTTGGTGGCTTAAATACTGTCAACTACTACATTGTGTATTTAATCTTGTTACATTTATTCCATGTACAATATTTAATCAGTCACCTCGTTGGCTTTGCTGTAGCATTTGTTATTTCTTACTACTTGAACTGCTATTTCGTCTATAAAGTGAAACCAACACTTAAGAAATTTTTAGCATTTCCACTTACTCAAGTTGTAAATATGGGCGTACAAACGTTGCTCATTTATCTTTTTGTTGATTTTCTTCATTTCAACGAATCGATTGCACCTTTTGTTGGACTGATCGTTACAATACCAATCACGTATGTGCTATCTAAATTTATACTGACAAAATAACGGTACACATACACGTTTCAAATGATTTAAGAAAGAGTGTGACTGTAAGTGAAAAGAAATTATCCTTACCTTAAATGGTTCAAAATAGTGTGCGTTGCCATGTTTGTCGGCGCACTCGTTTATCTTCCAGTATTATATCGCTATTCCGCACATGGTGTTATTTATAGTGGTGCTGGTGATGGTTTTAAACAAATGATGCCATTCCAACTGTTTCTCTATGATCGAATGTCCAATTTATCATCCTTCTATGATATTGCCCTAGGATTAGGTGGGGACTACTTCACGGATTTATCTTATTACTACACAACTTCTCCGATTATGTATGCGAACTTTTTATGTGTGAAACTCATTGAAACTTTTAGTCATTTTGATCCAACGCATATTGATTTTTGGCCAGGTAATCAAATTGTTGTTGCGTACGTAAAATGTGTCCTAACCTTCCTAGCAACTTATGGCATGTTTAAAATGTTGAACCTTAAAAATCCTTATCGCTTTTTAGGTGCGATGCTTTATAGTACATCGACCATTCTATATTATTTCAATTTTACATGGTCTTTTTTTGGAGATATTATGTTGTACTTACCACTCTCTATTTGGGGTATGGAACGTTTCTTCAAAACACGTAAAATTGGATTATTTATTGTTGCGATTGCATTAACTTTGTTTTCCAACTTCTATTTTAGTTATTATGAAACAATCGCATTAGGTGTTTATTTAATTTATCGTATGATTTATACGCATCCAGATGATGTCATTACACGTTGGAAAAAATTATGGTTACTGATTCCAGCGGTGTTAATCAGTTTTTGTATTGCGTCACTTGGCTTTTTAACAGGTGTGCGTTCATTTGCGAATAACGATCGTAAACTGAACGATTTTGATATTCCTGCACTGATTGATTTCTCACAAAAATACCATATCTTTTCAAACGGTTTTTATTTTACGATTACGTTTATCGCATTAGTGGCACTGTTTTCCTTTAAACTCTATCGCCACTACTATTATCGTTTGTTTGCAATTTTTACTTGGCTTATGCTTATTGGCGCATTAACGCCGTACTTTGACAGCTTATTCAATGGCTTTTCGTATCCACAAAGACGTTGGGGGTATTTGCTAGTATTATCAACGAGTGTGCTGATGGCATTGTGGTTAAAACATCTGACCGAATTAACTTGGCGTGATTATCTCATTTCATTGTTACCACTTATTCCATTAGCTATTGTCACACTGTTCTTTTCATCTGGACGTATGTGGTGGATGATTGCGAGTGCATTAATATTATGTATCGCCGCATACTTTATTTATCGTCAAACAACGCTGTCCAAAAAAGTTATATATCTCATTATTGGGCTGTTCATCATACAACAGTACGTATTGTTATTAAACTATCATTCCAACAATATGTTACGTCATGAAGCAGGTATATCAACGTTACACGCACCGAAATATCATAGCGCCCCACTTCAAGAAACGATTGATGCCATTACCGAGCGACAAGCACCCTTTGAGCGTATTGATTATATGAGTACCTATGCCATTAATTCAAATATGATTTATCACTTTAATGGCGTTGCACTGTATTCGAGTATTTTTGATGGAGAAATTTTGGACTACTACGACAATCTCATGCAAATTAATATGGAATATGATAGTAACAGTACGTATCGTCTACTTGGTAACCGTGCCAACTTATATGCGTTATGGGGTGTTTCGGATCGTATTAAAAAAGGAAACGATCCATCTATCCCTTATGGTATGGTTGTTCAAAATAAAATTAAAGATAACCATATAAAATGGACACACAGTCGAAATACGTTCAACTACCCTGCAGCACACCTAACTTCTAAAGTGTATGATGCGAAAGATTTAAAATCACCTTTAGATCGTGAACATGCCATGTTACAAGGTGTTGTTGTTGATGGCGAGAAAAGTAATACTGCGTTTCAAGCTAACCCTAATTTAATGAAATCAGCTGAAATCACACCACGTGATGCAACGCAAAATGGTCAAAAACTGACCGTTACAAAAAATTTAGGTGGATTAGATATTAAGATGCCTAAAGATTCGTTAGCACGTTACAAAGATTATTACTTAGAGATGGATGTCGAACTTTTGAATCCAGACAAACCGCACTATTTAAAAGTGGATGACTTCCATCAACGTCGTACGATGCTTAGCTACAAATACAAACGCTTTGTAACACCTGTCACTATCCGTGTACCAGTGCGAGAACCGATGCAACTCAAACTGAAAAAAGGCACATATCGTGTCAAGATTAAAGGGATTTATGGCGAAGATTATTCAACATTAGAACAAGCACAAAAAGATGTAACGCCCGTTAAAGTAACAAAAACACGACGTCACCTACGTGTCGACATGCATCCAACCCAAAAGTCATACCTTGTACTACCCATGCCATACCGTGATGGTTTGAAAGCAGAAGTAGACGGTAAAGAAATACCTGTGAAACAAGGCAATGGCATACAAACAGTTATTCCTGTTAACAAAGGTGATGAGAAACTGATTCTCCGTTATGAATTACCTTATTGGCACGTCTATATTGCATTAACGATTTTTGGACTTATCAGTGCCTTTATTTATCGCTGGTGGTTACGTCGGAAATTTTAAAAGTAAAAAGCAACGGTCTTCACTTTTTCAAGTGCCGTTGCTTTTTTGTGGGAGCGGGACAGAAAGTTTATTTTTACAAAAAGCTTTCGTCGTCCCGCCCGGCAAGGGTGACTAGAAGTGAAAAAAGTTTTTTAAACGTATTTTCACTTCAGACACCTACTGCCAATGAGTGCTGTTTCCCTAATATTATCCTATCCCGATTGGATAATATTATTTTTTTCTTACGATACTTTTAATGAGATAAAAGATTTGCGTTAGGCCAATAGCAGTCAATATGATGATGATTAAGTTTACTAAGATTTGCCACCAATAGTCTGAAGGTAAGTATGAGAATAGTAAACATGATGGAATAAAAAAGATCAGGTCTAAAATGCCTATGTCCTTAAGATTTTCATCTAAGTGATTGTTTTTATTCATCTATCAAACCTCTTTTCTAAATTTAACTTATTATTTTACAAGCTTGTCTATTGGCAAAACCAAGTGCAGGTCTAAATCTTTTGATTACATGTATTGGTTACCATAAGAACTAGAAACTAAAATGAATAAATGATTTCTTCATATGAATTCGTCTTTTTTAAACTCTACCCTTAAATGACATCAAAAAAACCGCCCTAACATATGATAATCACATGCTAAGACGGTTTATATCAAAATTGAACTATTTATGTTATTGAACGTTTATCACGAAAGTCTCCGATATTTAGCACTTCTGTCTGACTAAAATAATCTTTTTGATTGGTCATATACGCCTCAAAAAAGTCGGTTTCTAAATTCAATAAATGTACTAAGAAATTAGGTCGAATATGAAAAGTATGCCATATATCATCAACAGTCACGACTTCTTTATCTAATACAAATTTCAAAAGCGCACGTACTTTTCCTGGTTTGATCGGAACGATTTCATCATCTAGCGGTTCAAATGTTTTGTACCCTTTTTTACTCAGTTGTCCCCAGAAGTATCTATTTTCTTGATACGTCATCAAACCGAGTTCATACGCCCTCATTTCCATAGCTGCAATGGATACTAAGTATTTACGCTTCAAGTCAATATAATAGTCTGGATTCGATTTTCTTGCCAAATTCAAAAAATCATTTGTAAATTCGGCTTCTGGTAATAAAAATGCTGACGCAAATAAATGCGCTTCTTTCTCTATTATTTTCAAATCGGAGGTGCTTAAAATATCCATATCTACGTCATCATGTAACAATAAATGCCCTAACTCATGCGCTAAATCAAAGTTTCTTCTAACTGCTGATTTTTTGGCACTTCCTAAAACAATATATAGACGCCCATCGTTTGTCACAGTACTATAAGCATCAATGTCAGTACCTAAATGTTTTTCAACAATATAAATACCACTTTTCTCCAGCGTATACATCAAATCTTTATTATCTTCTAAAGCAAGCGATGTTCTGGCATATTCAGCAATCCGTTTGATGATTTCATTTCTATCATCATTCGTTTTTTGTATCATACGCAAAGTTGTTTCTCTAACTGCTCGAATAGGTGTTTTTGGCATAACCAAACGTTGTTCAAAGAAATGAATATAGTAATCCACAAAGTTTACAAAGGTCAATTCTAACTTTGTCTTTTTTCTAGATTCTCTATCTCGTGCTCTATAAGCGACTTTTTCTTCAGACACTTTTTGAACGACATATTCTGACGAGAAAAAATATTTGGACGCTACATTAAATAAATGGCTTAATTCATTTAAGACATCAATACGAGGAAGTATTGAGTCGTTTTCATATTGCCACACAGCTTGTTCAGTGATATTTAACTGATCTGCGAGCTCTTTTCTGGAGAGTCCATTTAACTTACGGACATTGCTGAGCTTTTCTCCATAAAACATCAATGTCATCACAACTTTCTTTTATTTCGGCTCTTAGTTAGAATCTTTTTGATCTTCAGCAGCAATCTCATAACCAAATAATTGATTATCATCTACAAATGTACTTGCTGGAACTTTATCATTTTTCACCACATCAAGTTCATCCAATGTAATTCTAGAGGTACTCTCCTCTATGAGATGTGTTAAATCTGCAACTTCAATCAAACGCATATTCTGTTGATCAGGCAGTGTTAATGCAATTTTACTAATCATTTTAGATTGTGCATCAAATTCATACACAACTACATAAAATCGATTATAGTGTTTTAAATTTTGATCATCAATACTTTTCTCAAATTCCTCTTCTTCTGACAAGCGAAACTCTAATTGTACACTTCTGTTTGCTGGCAATGTTTTTAAAGATTTACTATTAACAATTGAGTTATTTATACCTGCATACTCATATAAATAACCTTCTTTTTTTGTTTTTATCAATTTTTCCATTGAATGTTCTATCAATTCCCCAACTATTCTTAACAATAAAGAGAAAGCTTTCTTGAGCGTGTTTTAAAGTAAATTGAACATACTCCCACGTATAGCCTGCTTTATCTACTTTATATGAAACACCTTCAAATTCAGAACATGCTTTAGCTACATATGTATCAATAATATTTGCCTTTGACCATGAAAATCCTGTACTTACTATATATTTTTCTTTTTTAGCACGGCGTTCTTCAAGATATTCTTTATAGCCATTCAAAATCCCATCTACAATCAATTGGTTCAACTCAGTTGGTAGTGAAAACTCGTTCATAATAATCCCATCCTTTTAACCTATTGTTTGAGATTAATTATACTTCATTCTCTAAAAAAAGAAAGTATTTTTTTATATTTTTTTAAAGTGAGTTTCAGAAGCGACTTAGATTGCTTTCATATTTAACACATCATAAATAATAAGTTATGCAACGTATATAAGCATATTATATGCTCGTTGTTTTAATTCTGTGATATTCATTGTTTGAGATAGCAAAATAGATTACAGTTCATTAGTAGATACCATCTTTGTGGGGTTTTTAACATATTTATTCAACCTAAAAAACCGCCCTAACATATGATAATCACATGCTAAGACGGCTTTATTATCAGTGTCGACCGTTAATGGGACAACTGGATTAACGAATTTCTTGGATACGTGCTGCTTTACCACGTAAGCTACGTAGGTAGTAAAGTTTCGCACGACGTACTTTACCACGGCGTTTCACTTCGATTTTCTCGATTTTTGGTGTGTGTACTGGGAATGTACGTTCAACACCAACACCTGAAGAAATTTTACGAACTGTGAAAGTTTCTGAAATACCGCCACCACGACGTTTGATTACAACACCTTCGAATACTTGGATACGTTCGCGAGTTCCTTCGACGATACGTACGTGTACACGTAAAGTGTCACCCGGACGGAATGATGGGATATCATCACGTAATTGTGATTGTGTTACTGCTTCGATTAATTTGTGGTTTGTCATTATTTATTCTCTCCTTCAAACTATGTTCTTGCCTCGACAATAAATAGCAGCGGATCATAGTGTTATTTGTGCTTTCACACTTAAAATATAGTAGCATACATCGTATTATAATTCAATCATCTTTTGAAACGTTCGATTATTTTTTTATCTTCTTCAGTCAGTGGATACGTTTCTAATAAATCTGGGCGTTTCTGAAATGTTCGATACAATGCTTGTTCGTATCGCCATTTTTCAATATGTGCGTGATTCCCTGATAACAACACATCAGGTACGTCATGTCCTTCAAATGATCTTGGGCGTGTATATTGTGGATATTCAAGCAAGCCACTTGAGAACGAGTCGTCTTCGTGTGACACTTGGTTGCCTAACACATCTGGTAACAGGCGTACGACAGCGTCTGTCATAACCATGGCTGGCAACTCACCACCTGTTAGCACGTAGTCGCCCACTGATACTTCATCCGTCACGAGATGTTCACGTATACGCTCATCGTAGCCTTCATAGTGACCGCAAATAAAGACTAAGTGCTCCGCTTCGGCTAACGACTCGGCTAACTTTTGGTTAAACGGTTGCCCTTGTGGTGTCATTAAAATAACCCGTGTCTCTGGTGTTGTCTCAACATCACGCATCGCATTAAAAATGGGTTCTGGTTTTAGTACCATACCTTGACCGCCACCGAATGGATAGTCATCCACCTGATTATGCTTGTTGTTCGCATAATCTCTAAAGTTAACGGTGCGTGTCGTCAACTGCCCTTTGTCACGTGCACGTTTTAAAATAGACTGGTTTAAGACACCTTCAAACATTTCTGGAAATAGTGTTAAATAGTCAATTCTCATTCACTTAACAATCCTTCCATCGGTGTGATGACGATTTTACGCGCGTCAACATCAACAGATTGGACAACATCTGCAATGTACGGAATCAAATGTTCTTTTTCGCCTTTGACGACCCATACATCATTTGCCCCTGTTTCAAATATTTCTGTGACACGACCAATCGCTTCGTCTCCGTTAAACACGGTACAGCCAATAATGTCTGAGTAATAAAATTCATTTTCTTCTAGCGTAATTGCTTCATGATCGCGTTCTTGTGTTAATTTTGCGCCTTTTAAATGTTCAATATCATTAATATTATGAATGCCTTCAAACGTTAACATATGCAAGCCTTTGTGCATACGATAGCTTCTGACTGTTAACTCAGTCGTCTTACCATTTAATGTCGCTTGAAGTACTTCGCCTGGCTGAAAACGAACATCTGTAAAGTCTGAGTTTGACTTCACTTTCACTTCGCCTTTGATGCCGTGTGTATTTACAATTGTGCCGACTTCAATCTTCACAACGATGACCTCCTTACTTGTGTTGCTATGCGCTCTAATAAAAACAGTGAGACAAAACCTGCTTTTGATTTGTCCCACTGTAACGTGTTGTTCGTATTATTTTGAACGTTTTTGTTCATCAAATGTTTTTAAGATACCTTCACGTGATAAGATGTTGTGAACTGTATCAGTTGGTTTCGCACCGTCTTTTAACCATTTTAAAGCTAATGCTTCGTCGATTTTTACTTCTGGTGCATTTACTGCTGATGGGTTGTAAGTACCGATTTGTTCGATGATACGACCGTCACGTGGTGAACGTGCATCAGCTACTACGATACGGTAGAATGGATTTCTTTTTGAACCTAAACGTGTTAAACGAATTTTTACTGCCATTTATAATTCTCTCCTTCAAAGTCATAAGTTTTGTTATCTACAAGAAACAATAATAACAGGTAACAGACACTTTGTAAAGAGAAAATACTTTACCTTTTATTTTTTCTTATACAAACTGCTAGATACACGTGTTAAAACGGCAAGTTCATACCTTTTAACATGTTTTGAAGTTGACCTTGACGACCTTTTTTGCCTTTGCCGCCACCTGTAAATTGTTTCATCATTTTTTTCATATCATTAAATTGTTTCAATAAGCGATTCACTTCTTGTAATGAACGACCTGATCCTTTTGCAATACGTCTTTTTCTTGAAACGTTTAGCTTTTCTGGATGTTCACGCTCATCTAATGTCATGGATTGGATAATTGCTTTAATATGGTCGATCTGTTTGTCGCTCATATTCAATTGATCCAAGCCTTTTACTTTGTTCATACCTGGAATCATTTTCATAATGTCATCCAACGGTCCTAAGTTTTTCACTTGATCGAGTTGTTCTAAAAAGTCATCGAGTGTAAATGACGATGTACGCATTTTTTTCTCGAGGTCTTTTGCTTTTTCTTCATCGACATCTTGTTGTGCTTTTTCGATTAAGCTTAAAACATCGCCCATACCTAAAATACGAGATGCCATACGCTCTGGGTGGAATAATTCTAAACCGTCCAGCTTTTCACTCATACCGACAAACTTGATTGGTTTTTGCGTTACGGCGCGAATTGAGAGTGCTGCACCACCACGTGTATCCCCGTCAAGTTTTGTTAATGTAACACCTGTCACATCGAGTTGTTGGTCAAATGATTCTGCAACATTTACGGCATCTTGACCTGTCATCGCATCGACAACAAGCATAATTTCATTCGGCTTCGCAATTTCTTTCACTTCTTGCAGTTCGCCCATTAACGCTTCATCAATGTGTAAACGACCTGCTGTATCGATAATGACAAAGTCTAAATGTTCTTCTTTTGCATGTTTTAACGCATTTTCAACGATTTGTTGCGGTTTGACTTGATCGCCCTCTGTGTAGACAGGGATGTCAATTTGCTTACCAACTGTTTGCAATTGTTTAATCGCAGCTGGACGATAAATATCTGCAGCAACGAGCAACGGTTTTTTATTATATTTTTTACGCATTAATAATGCTAACTTACCCACTGTTGTTGTTTTACCTGCCCCTTGCAAACCGACCATCATCACAACAGTTGGTGGCTTCTTCGCCATAGTAATCGCACTATTGTCGCCACCCATCAGTGTTGTCAATTCTTCTTGTACAATTTTAATCACTTGTTGTCCCGGTGTTAATGATTTCATAACATCCGAGCCGAGTGCACGATCTGAAACTGTTTTGACAAAGTTTTTTACGACTTTAAAGTTAACGTCCGCTTCAAGTAATGCAAGACGTACTTCGCGCATCATTGTTTTGATGTCAGCTTCAGTCACTTTACCCTTACCTTTGATTTTCTGCATTGTCGCTTGTAAACGATCGGATAATCCTTCAAACGCCATAAAGTGACCCTCCTTATTCTAATTCTTCCAATTCTTGTATATAACGATTCAATGTTTCTGGTTCATCTATATGTTCACGCATCGCACGATAAAGTTCTTGTCGGCGCGTGAAACGACGGTATAACCCGAGCTTTTCTTCATAATCTTCTACAAGCTCGCCCGTTCTTCTTATGTTATCATACACGGCTTGGCGACTCACATCAAATGTATCTGCAATTTCACTTAATGCGTAGTCTTCCAAATAGTATAAACGCAAATAATTACGTTGTTTCTCAGTGAGTAATGATTGATAAAAATCATACAAGTAGTTCATGCGTAACGTTTTAATTAAATCATTCTCTTTCATCTGTTGACGCCTCGTCTGCTTGTTGCGCGTCATCCGCAACGTTCTCTTCAATCATATCTGCAAATAAACCATAGACGTAGCTTTCTGCATTAAATGGTTGTAAGTCGTCCAACTGTTCGCCCAGTCCAACATATTTTACTGGAATGTGCATTTCGTTACGGATGGCTAATACGATACCACCTTTAGCTGTACCGTCAAGTTTCGTTAAAACGATCCCTGTCACATCTGTAACTTCTTTAAATGCTCTTGCTTGTGCTAAAGCGTTTTGTCCTGTTGTTGCATCAAGACATAATAACACTTCATGCGGTGCTTCTGGTAATGCACGACCAATGACACGTTTGACTTTTTCAAGTTCGTTCATCAAGTTTTGCTTATTTTGTAAACGACCCGCTGTATCACAAATTAAAATATCGACACCTTTGTTTTTCGCTGCGTTCATCGCATCATACATGACAGCTGCTGGATCTGCACCTTCACCTTGGCGGATGACTTCTACACCGACACGTTCGCCCCATACTTCAAGCTGATCAATCGCACCGGCACGGAATGTATCACCGGCTGCTAACATCACTTTTTTACCTTGTGCTTTATAGCGGTGTGCCAATTTACCGATAGTTGTCGTTTTACCAACACCGTTAACACCGACCATTAAAATAACGTTTAAGCGGCCATCTTGAATGTCCATCTCTTCTGATTTGTCATCTTCTTGATGATAAATTTCAACGATTTTTTCAACAATTGCCTCACGAAGGTCGACTGTTTCTGTAATGTTGCGACGTTTCGCTTCCATGCGTAGTTCATCAACAAGCTCCATTACAGTGTTAAAACCAACGTCTGCTTGAATTAACATTTCTTCCAATGCCTCGAAGAAATCTTCATCTACTTTACGATAATGTGCAAGTAAATTATTAAGTTGGTTTTGGAAGTTTTCTCGTGATTTTTCAAGTCCATCACGGAATTTCGCCCCAATTTTTTGTGACTCAAGTTCTTCAAATTCTTCAATCGAAATTAAATCATCGTCAAAATCTTGATTCGACCAATCTGGTTCTGTTGTTTGTTTCGGTTGTGGTTGTGTTTCTGCTTCACCATGCTGTATGTCATCTTCTGAAGGCGACGTCGGTTGCGTTTCCGTCGCCTCTTCTTTGTGCGTTACTTCTTCAGATTTTGCAAACTTATCTTTTAATCGTTTAAAAAAGCTCATGTTACTCTTGCTCCTCCTTCATCACTTCATCAATTGTATTCAAATTCACACTGACTAGTTTTGAAACACCTAGCTCTTGCATCGTCACACCATACAATCTATCACACATCTCCATTGTACCTTTTCGATGGGTAATAACGATAAATTGTGTCGCTTCAGATAATGTTTTTAAATACGACGCATAACGTATCACGTTCGCTTCATCAAGTGCCGCTTCCACTTCATCCAAAATAACAAACGGTGCAGAGCGCACTTTTAACATTGCAAATAATAGCGCAATGGCACTCAACGCACGTTCGCCACCGCTAAGCAGTGACAAATGCTGTAATTTCTTCCCTGGTGGTTGCACTTTAATGTCCACACCGGCTGTTAAATAGTCATTCTCCGTCAAAATAAGTTCCGCTTGTCCACCACCAAAAAGTGTTTGGAACACTTCTGAAAAATGACCTTGAATGGCATGGAACGTCTCACTGAAACGTGCGACTACTTCTTGATCCATCTCATCAATTAGCTGCTCAAGCGTCGTCTTCGCTTCACGCAAATCATCTCGTTGCTCGCTCAAGAACGTAAAACGTGTATTCACTTCTTCATACTGCGCAACCGCGTTCATATTCACCGGACCCAGTTCATCAATCGACATCTGTGTGAGCTTCACTTTTTGTCTTAGCGCTTCAATATCTTGTTCGCCAAGTGGGTACGTTGCCGCTGCATGTTCGTATGTCATGTGGTAGCGAGACGACAAGTGATCCAATGCGTGATCAATCAAGACGTCTAAACGTGATTGCGCCCCTTTGATCTCTTGATATTGATTTTCGAGTGCTAGAATGTGTTGGTGCGTCTCTTCTAACGCATGCTCATTCGTTTCAATCAATTGTTCTATCGACTGACGTTTCGTACGCAACACATCTTGTTCTTCAACCAACGCTACTTTTTGTTGTTGCGCTGTATCAATTGTTGTTTGCAAGTTCGTTAACGTTGATTCGTCATTCACTTCATCAGAGTTAACCAATGCCAATTGTGCTTCCAACTTCTGTTGTTGTTCCGCAAGTTGTTTAAGTGTCTGTTGTAAGCGGTCCTCCGATTGACGTTGTGTACGAAGGCGTTCATTAACCACTGCCAAGTCAGATTGTTTCTGATGCAGCTGCTGTTGGCAATCTGCCAATTGCGCCTTACCTTCCTTACTCTCGGTCGTCAATTGTTTAATTTGCATATCCAGTGATTCAAGTTGTTTCGCAATGTCAGCTTTACGTTGTTCATGCGCTTCAAGTGTTGCTTGACCTTTATCACTTTGATAGCCGTCATTTTTTTCAAACTCAAACGCTTCATGTTCATTTTTCAGACGTTCTACCACTTCATTGTAACGATCATGTTCTAAGTCCAAGTCATGTAACGCATGTTTCAAGTGATTGTATTGTTGTTGCAACTTAACATATTCATCACTCAGTTGCGTTTGCTCATCTTTCTTAGCCATACAAAACTGCTCTAGTTCTTGCGTTTTGGCTTGATAGTCTGCCAGTTGTGCCTCGAGTTGTTGCACTTCGTCTTTTTGACGTAACAATGATTGGCGTTGTGCCGTACCACCGCCGGTCATTGAGCCACCCGGATTCACAACATCTCCGTCTAGCGTCACAATACGTACCTTATAACCAATACTTTGTGCCACTTCATTGGCGTGTTTCAGTTCATCCACAATCAAAATACGGCCTAACAAATGATCAATCACATGCTGATACGTTTTGTCAGTCTTAACAACATCATTGGCGACCGCAATAAATCCAGGGTGTTGCTGTGCCTTTTGAATCAAATAAGCATCTATATGTTTTGCTTGAATGACCGATAACGGTAAAAATGTCGCACGTCCTAGTCGTTTCGTTTTTAAATATTGAATCGCTTGGCGTGCTGCTGCTTCGTCTGTTGCAATGACGTGTTGCATGCTCGCACCTAACGCTGTTTCAATCGCTATCGTATACTGTGATGGCACATCAATTTTTTGTGCGACTGCACCGTGAATGTCTTTCAATGTGTCCGTTGCTTTTAGTACGGCTTTTACACCTTGATAGAAAAAGCTAAGGTCATCTTCTCGCAACTTCATACCTTCAATACGTGACTTCAACTTATCGTTGTAGCGATACGCTTGATGCAATTTTTCTTCAGATTCTGACTGAACTTGCTTCACATCTGTCAACGCTTGTTCCGTTTCTTTACTGCGTGTTGTGACACTATCCAATTGTTGCTGTTTCTCATGTTGCTCTGTTTCAATACGCTTCAGTTGTTGCGTCGCTTCTTCCATTTTGGCATACGCCTCTGTCATGCGTGAGTCCAAACGCGATTGCTTCTTTTGATGTTCGGCTAACGTGCGTGATAAAAAGCGAATTTCGTTATTAATATCTGATTGCTCAGTCATCAATTGATAGTACTGATCTTTCAGTTGTTCAACATCTTCATCGGTTGCCGATTGTGCTTGATGCAATGCTGTTTCTAACGTTTGTACTTCTTGTGTCAAAGCTTGTTTTTGCTTTTTCAATGCAGCATATTGTGCTTGTACTTCCGCCAACTCTTCTTGCGCTTTTGTCTGTTGCGCTAAAATATCTGCTTGTTCTTCTTCAATACGCGCATTCGTTTGTGATTGGTTTTTTTGACGTTCTTCAATTAAATGATATTGCCCTGTTAGTTTTTCAACTTGTTCCGTCGCTTCAATAAGCTGTGCATTCAGTTGTTCTAACTGCCCATCAACTTCAAAGCGTTCACCTTTCGTCGTTTTAATCGTTCGCGTAATATGATTCTTTTTACTTTGTACCCGTTCTTGCTCGCTTTTCAGCTTGTTCAATTCATCATCATGCTGTGCAATTTGTGTTTTATACGTATCAATATCATGCACTGTGACACAAACATCACTTTCTTGCAATATTTCAGACAGCGTCTCATATTCTTTTGCAATAGCAGCCTCTTCTTTTAAAGGCTCTACACGCTCTTCTAAGTCACTTAAAATATCTTCTACACGTGTTAAATTATCTTCCGTTTGCTGAAGCTTATCGAGTGACGCCGCTTTACGTTTTTTATATTTCAATACACCTGCAGATTCTTCGATAATTTGTCGACGATCGACCGGCTTTGCATTCAGTACTTCATCCACACGTCCTTGCGAAATAATGCTAAATGCTTCTTTACCTAATCCAGAATCTAAAAATAGTTCAGTAATATCTTTTAAACGTTGCTGTTCATTATTTAAGTAATACGCACTTTCCCCACTACGATACAGTCTACGTGTTACAACCACTTCATCTGTATCAACGTTTAACAATCGCTTTTTATTATCTAGCTTCAGTTGTACTTCAGCATAGTTTTGCGCATTGCGATGTTTTGCACCCGAGAAAATAATGTCCTCCATTTTACTTCCACGCAACGAACGGGCCGATTGCTCACCAAGTACCCATTTGATTGCATCAGTAATGTTACTTTTCCCACTACCGTTTGGGCCGACAATCGCCGTCACACCTTTATCAAATTGGATTTGCGTTGGCTCAGCAAAAGATTTAAAACCGTATGCATCAATAGACTTTAAATACACCATACTTTACTCCTTATTCGTCATTTTTACATAGGCCTGTTCTGCTGCCTTTTGTTCTGATTCTTTCTTCGTTCTACCTTGACCAAGCGCAATCGCTTTATTGTCGAGTAACACTTCGGATGTGAATTGCTTGTTGTGTGCTGGACCTTCTTCCTTCACAACTCGATACGTTAACTGCCCTAAATGATACTGATGAATGTATTCTTGTAATTTCGTTTTAAAATCAACAACACCCATTAATGTATCGCCTTCGATATACGGGAAGATAACGCGTTCTGCAAACTGGCGCACAACATCTAACCCTTGATCTAAATAAAGGGCCCCTACAAACGCTTCAAACGCATCCGATACAAGTGCCGGACGTGTTCGACCGCCTGTTTTTTCTTCGCCATTACCTAATAAAATAAGCGGATTCATATTGATATTCGTCGCAAATATTACAAGTGAGGGTTCACACACAATTGTCGCACGCATTTTCGTCAAATTCCCCTCCGGCAGATGAGGATATTGATCGTATAAGTAGCGTGATACCGTCAATTCTAATACCGCGTCGCCTAAAAACTCTAAACGCTCATTGTGCATTAATCGTGCCATATTAAAATCATTAATAAAGCTAGAATGCGAAAAAGCTTGTTGATAAATATCAATATTATCATAAGGTAATCCAAGTTCTTTCATTTTTCGGTCAAACTTTTCTCTAAAATCATTAACTAATGTCGCTTTGTTTACTTTAGCCACATACAACGCCTCCTTTATTGTGCTGTACTTATTTTTCTATCTATCGCTATGTAAACGAGAGTAATCACTCAAATTAAATATATTAGTAAAAAATCTGAGCCGACAAGATCGGCTCAGATGAAAATAATTATTTTTCAAGTGTATTAATGAAATTAACAGCGTCGCCTACTGTATTGATTTTTTCTGCTTCCTCATCCGGAATTTCTGTACCGAATTCGTCTTCTAATTCCATTACTAATTCTGCAATGTCAAGAGAGTCTGCACCTAAATCATCTTTGAATGATGCACCTTCAGTGACCTTATCAGCATCTACGCCTAAACGGTCAACGATGATGTCTTTTACTTTATCGAAGTTTTCCACAGTCTGTCACCTCCTTTAAAAGTTCAAGGATTGCCCTTGGTCGACTGTAGTGATACGCATAAGTTATCATACTCGACTGTTATATTTTGCCATGATATAGCCAGAAATACAACCCACTACACCATTTGTTAAAACACAAGGCACTTCCTTTATATTATAGCATGGTTCACGCTATATGAAAGCATTATTCCATGTGCATTCCACCGTTTACGTGAATCGTTTGACCAGTGATATAACTTGCATTGTCTGACGCTAAAAAGGCAACCGTATGTGCGATGTCTGTATCTTGACCGAAACGACCAAGTGGAATTTGCCCTTTCATCGTTTCTTTTAACTCATCGCTCAATGCGTCCGTCATATCAGAAACGATAAAGCCCGGTGCAACAGCATTCACTGTAATGTTACGTGATGCAAGTTCACGCGCAGCCGTTTTTGTCATACCGATAACGCCCGCTTTTGATGCTACATAGTTAATTTGTCCAGGGTTACCGACTGCACCAACAACACTCGTTAAGTTAATAATACGACCGTGACGTTGTTTCAACATTTGTGGTGTTACTTTTTGAATACAGTTGAACACACCTTTTAAGTTTGTGTCGACAACATCATCCCATTCATGTTCTTTCATACGCATTAATAAGTTGTCACGAGTAATACCCGCATTGTTTACAAGAACATCAATAGAGCCAAAAGTTTTTACAACGTCTTTAATCATTGCTTTTACTTCGTCACCGTTCGCAACGTTTGCTTGGATTGCCATACTTTCTAAACCTTTTGCTTGAATCTCAGCAACTACAGCTTCTGCTTTCTCTTTGTTACCTGCATAGTTTACTACTACGTTATAGCCTTCGTCAGCTAATTGTAATGCGATACTACGGCCAATACCACGTGACGCGCCCGTTACTAGTGCTACTTTAGTCATTCGTCATCCATTCCTTTACGTCTTCGAGTGTTTGAATCGAAGTTATTTGAACATCTCTATTAATTTTCTTAACAAGCCCGGATAAAACTTTGTTTGGACCAATTTCTACAAAGTGTGTTACACCTTGGTCAATCAACCATTCAATTGAGTCGATAAATTGTACAGGTGAGTAAAGTTGTTTAATCATATGTTGCTTAATTGTTTCCGCTGATGTTTCACCTTGTGCATGATAATTTTGTACGACAGGTACTTGTGCATCATGCCATTCAAATTGGTCAATGTATGCGGCAAAGTCGTCTTCAATGACTTGCATCATTGACGCGTGGAACGGGCCAGATACTTGTAATGGTAAGACACGTTTCGCACCTAAAGCTTTCCCGTTTTCTACGAGTTGTGCAATCGCTGTCGCATGACCCGATACGACGATTTGACCAGGACAGTTAATATTTGCCGGTTCAACAATCGCATCTTCCGTCGAAATTTCTGCACAAATCGCACGTACTTCATCAAGTGACAAGCCAAGTACAGCCGCCATGCTACCTACACCACTTGGAAAAGCTTGCGCCATTAACTCACCACGACGGCGAACGATTTTGATCGCATCTTCAAATTTCAAAACACCATTTGCTACAAGACTTGAATATTCGCCGAGACTATGACCAATTACATAATCCGCAGTCGGCTGCCCCATTGCTGTGTAAAGTGCGGCACTATGCGCCAACAAAGCAGGTTGTGTATTTTCAGTTTGGCCTAAAACACCTTGTGGATCTTCAAACATCGTTTCAAGGAGATCGAAGTCAACGTTCGCTTGAGCTGAATCAAGCAAAGCTTTCGCAGCGGCATCATCTGTGTAAAGATCATGTGCCATGCCTAGTTTTTGAGCCCCTTGTCCCGGAAACATAAAAGCAATTTTACTCACTCTGTTCACCTACCATTTCACGCATATTTTCTACAATTTGTGTTTCACAAGCGGTTTTAGCTTGACGTATCGCTGAATAAAACGCTTTAGCACTTGAGCTACCGTGGGCTTTTACAACGACACCGTCTAGACCGAGTAGTACAGAACCACCGTATTCAGAGTAATCCAGTTGTTTCGCAATACCTTTAAGGTCTTTCTTCATTATCAATGCTGCGAGCTTGTTTTTCATGCTTGATAACAAGTCATTTTTTAGGATTTTACCGAATGACTTCGCAACACCTTCTAAATTTTTCAAAATCATGTTGCCTGTAAAACCATCTGTAACGATAACATCCGCTTCATCTTCCATAATAGATTTCGCTTCAATATTACCGACAAAGTTAAATTGTTGCGTATCTTTCATTAATTTAAAAGCTGCTTTCGTTAAACTATTTCCTTTTTGATCTTCAGTACCGATATTTAATAACGCGACTTTAGGATTTTCTATACCGCGTAATTTTTTCGCATAAACATGTCCTAACACCGCATTTTGATACAAATGTTCCGCTTTGGCATCTGCATTCGCACCAAGATCTAAAAGGACGACACCTTTCCCGCTAACGCTCGGTATTGTCGCCACAAGTGCTGGTCTCGCAACGCCCGGTAAACGTCCGACAACGAATAATCCCGCTGACATCAATGCACCGGTATTACCTGCTGAGACACACCCTTGTGCTTCGCCATTTTTTACAGCTTCAGCCGCACGTACCATGGAACTATCCTTTTTACGTTTAATCGCACGTACGGGCTCGTCTTCCATCGTAATCATTTCTGTCGTTGGACGGAATGTAATACGTGGGTGATTTAATGTATATTGTGCTTCATCGCCAAATAAAAGAATTTCTAAGTCTTCAAAATCATTCACCGCTTTTTCAACTGCTTCTAAAACGATTTGCGGTGCATCGTCGCCACCCATCATATCTACAGCTATTTTTACCATCTTATTCATCCTCACTTATATAGTACATTTTGAATAATCCTTCAAAAACTTTGGCTTCTCCTACATAGGAAATAACCGTCATTTCATAATATTTGTCATCATGATATTCCACTTTTGCTTCTGCCACGACACTATCTCCTAAATGTACTGGCTTTACAAAGTGAATATGACTTTCTTTCGTGAGCACAAAACCGTGCTTAACCATCGCCACGCAGAGTGAATTTGCCTGTGCAAACACGATATGTCCACGTGCGATATTATTACGTGTAAAAACATCTTGAGGTGATATCGTTAACAAAGACTTGGCAGAACGATTAGGTTCTAACGCTACAATATCACCGATGATATCTTGATTTTCAAGTGAACTGATCTGTTCGTATTGCTCAGTCGCTACACGCTTCACACGTTCACGTAACTCTGGAATATGTAGTTGATTACGATCAAGTCGAATCGTTTGAATGCTGACATCATACATCTCACTCAATGCTTGATCGGTTATAAATGGATTTTGTTGAATCGTCTGTTCTATTAACTTACGTCTTTCATTTTTATTTCTTTTCACTTCATCGCCACCAATATTTAGTACCAAGTCTTAATTGGTTCTTGTACATTTTAACATGTTCTTTCCTATCTTCAAAATAATTTAATGTTTGATACGACGCTATTTTTAAGACATTTATTGCCACGAATGCCACTCGGTAAAAAGCATATAAACTGCCACCACGATAAAAAGGGGGCACTACAATAACAGTAATTAAAGTGGACCCCATGTCAAGGACACTTAAAAAAAAGACCATTAACTAAATAATTAACTCCCACTATGATGGTGTCATAGGAGGAGTTAAGGCAATGTGAGCCTGTA
>NZ_JXWY01000064.1 GCF_000934465.1 Staphylococcus microti
GTCCATTGTGAAGTGGAATCTGAAGGAAGTCGGACGCAAACACTCGCACTGACGAACAGAAATATCATATAAGGCTATGTAGAATGGACGAATCTGCAATTCAAGATAAAGTCCCATACTACCCGAGTTCTATATAGTAAATGATGCAGTAACATGAGTGGAAAGTGATTACTCTTACCCGGGGAGGTCTCATCAGCGACAGAAATGCCGTAGTAACAACGAATGATGAGAAGTCAGCAGAGGTCATAGTAGGTAGAAATACTGAAGGACTGAACAATATTCATACAAAGTAAAGAATGGAGGTTACAGATTTACGACGTACAGAAAACGGTAGATACCGGCAGCTTATAGAGAGATAAGTAGTGGAACGAAAAAGGGTATATAAGTGTGTACAGTAAATCTTAGGTGAAATGAAAGAA
>NZ_JXWY01000065.1 GCF_000934465.1 Staphylococcus microti
TTTGTATTTTTTCAGTTAAATTACTTTGAGGATCTGTATCAATTGCTAATACTTTATAACCATCTTTCGCTAATAAATAAGTAAGTATTTCTGTTAAAGTAGATTTACCTACACCCCCTTTAAAACAACCAATCGTTATTACTATTGTCATATAACCAAACCTCTTTTCTGATTCTGTTAATTACATTTTATTTATATCTATAATAACAAATATCTCAGCTATTC
>NZ_JXWY01000066.1 GCF_000934465.1 Staphylococcus microti
CTTCAACGGCACGTGTTGTTCCCGCACTACGAAAAGCAGAACGGAATGTTGTACCGCTTGTTGCCGTTGCGTATTCTTTGTTTTTCTCTAATTCTTCAGAAAGCGCAACTGCTGCATCGTAACGCGTTTCCGGCACTGCTGTCTCTGCTGATGTAATCACAGGTGTATCCGATTGCGCTGTTACTTCAGTTGATGCAGGTGATTCTGTCTGCGCAACGTCTTGTGGTACGTCACTTTCAACAGCTGACATTGTTTCGTTACTTACTGTTTTTGTAGGTTCAACATCTTGCGTAGATTCTGGTTGCACTTCCGTCACTTTTTCAGTTTCTGTAGATGCGTTTGACACTTCTTCTGTTGCTGCATCTACTGCTGCTTCGGCTGCTGAATCATCTTCTACTGCTGTTTCTGTCTCAGTTGTTGCCGCCTCAGCTTCAGTACCCTCTGTTGTCACTTCTGTTTCTGATACTGCTTCTGTCGTTTCAGTTGTCGGCACTTCTGTATTTTCTACCGCTACTTCTTCTGATTGTGTTTCAGCTGGATCTGTGTTTGCTTCCCCAGATTGACTTTCTGTTGTCGCTTCGCTTGTCGTATCTTCAGCTGCTTGTGCATCATTATTCACTCCAAATAAGAGTGTTGCACCGATAAGCAGTGACGCTGTCCCAACTGTCATCTTCCTAATCGAATATTTGTTTAAACGATTAGACAAAAAATTGTTTTTGTTATTCATTACTGATAAAACCTCCCAAAATGAGCTTATAAATCGTAGCTTTATCGTTGGATCAAACATCATTTATAACAATGGCATTTACAAAAGTTGATAGAATAAAAGTTAATAAGACCGATATATATAGTAAGAATATTAAAAATAAAAATTTTGCATGTGATTAAAAATGAGATATAACACAGTCAATTACTTTCCCTTATTAGCCATATCATTGATGTTAGAGCTGGATAATAAAGACCCTAGTATGTTACCCAAAAGCCAGAAATATGAAACTCTATATTATTAATTAAAGATAAAGTTATTTTTGTTAATAGGCAACTTTCTAAATTAATTACAATTACCATTATGAAAAGATTTTGACGAATTATTTTTACTTATCACTTTTGATTATTGATATATCAGTTGTTCACAATCTATTTTTTATGTAGACAAATTATTGTCACAACTAGAATTTAGTTCATTTGCACAATGACTATTAATAATCATTCTTAATAAAATAAAAAAACAATAACCTTTTTATAAGGCTATCGCTCTTTTAAATTGTGTCTCTTTTTTCTTTTTCAACTTAGCACACGTTCGTATTATTTATAGAACGCTTTAATTTTAAATTAGTACCCAAATACATTGTAAAAATGAATCACCTATCTATTCATGTGTATTTGGATTTTTAACAGAACATGAATAGATAGGCGCTCAGCACTCACCAGAATGAATTCTCTTTTATTGGATCCTTATTCTCGATATAAATCTAAAGCTATTGCTCAAACTGTTTATCCATATAAAACCCAAGGATAATCCCCAGTGGTATTCCTAAAAAAGGGGTAATAAATATACTCAATACAAAAGATGCAATCACTGACCCTATAATCACATTAGTATTAATTACTAATTCTGGAATTCTTGCAATTAATTCTTTAACTTTCATAAAATAACCCCTTTATTTTTAAAGTTTTCTATTGATGACATACGTTGATACATCAAAGGAAGACACTTCAGTTATAAAGAACACGTTCAAATTGCAATGCTTAGAAATTTAGCGATTCAAATCGTGCTATTGCTCTTTTAAATCTTACCTCTATGCGTTTTCCAACTTAACAAACATATTATTTATAAAACTTTCTAACTTTAAAATGGTATCCAAAGACATTATAAGAGAGAATAATCAGCAACACGATAATACTCAACGTGTGGTTCATACCCGTTCCGATAGACATAATCCCAAGCAACATAATCGCTATGATGAGTAGCATGGTATTGATGGTATACACTTTATACATAGATACTAATGTAATATGACGTTCTCCATCATCCATTAGCGCCAGTAATTTTTCTGTATATTGTTTTTCTCCCATTTTTGGATAACGCGCATCATATTTTCTAATAAATAAACCGTATTGCGTTGACCCTACACTTGCAAGTATAAATGCAATAACTACATATAAAAAATGACTCTCAGTCGCATGTCCTATCACAAATACCAATAATAAAATCAAGCTGATAAATAGTTGTAAATAGGAAACCATCGTAATACGCAAAACTATCAATGATGCTTTCTTTTCACGTAAATCCGTCTCTGAATCAGACACTTGTTCATCCATCATTTTCTTATAATGCAGTGCTTGCTTTTGAATCATCAAGTTATATACAAACAATAATATGATGCCTAGTATTGCGATAATCCCCATTATCATAGCAGTACGATCATTAACAAAATGAATCTTATTAATGACATCAAATCCATTCGTAACGCCTATTATCGTTCCTATCACGCCACCAATTATACCACCTACTAAAAGCAATAAGATGTAACGCATCACTTTCATAAATCTTCCTCCTCCATAATAAAAACATTCTCCACGGGTTCTTTAAAGACACGTGCGATAGACATCGCCGTTTTAACGGAAGGCGTGAATTGATTCCGTTCTATTAAAGAAACCGTTTGTCTTGAAATACTAGCCAGAACTGCGAGTTGTGTTTGATTGTAACCATCTCGTGCACGCAACTCCTTCAATCGGTTTCGCATGGCGTCTCACCTCTTCTCCACAATAGTATAATAAAGATGTCAAAATGACAATGTTTTTTGTCATTATTAATAGAATTATTGTCATCAATTCTGTATAATAGTAAATGAACAAACCGTTTATTGCTGTATTATTTTTTTACATCTAACTATTTGTTATTTAGTTTGAAATTTAGAACGAAGGGATTCCATTTTATGAAAATTAAGTACCTCACGCTTTTTCTGTTATTACCATTCATTTTATCTGGATGTAATTATGCTGATCCAGACAATAGAAGTGGCTTTTTTTATAATACGTTTGCTAAGCCTATGGATTTACTGCTCAATTGGCTTGGAACGAATTTAAATCATAATTACGGTTTAGCGATTATACTGATCGTTTTAACAATTCGATTTATTATGTTGCCTTTTATGCTTTCACAAACGAAACAAGGACAATTTATGAGAAAAGTGCTCGTTTTGGCTAAGACTGAATTAACACCGATTCAAGACAAGATAAAACGGGCCAAAACTCAGGAAGAACGATTAGAAGCGAATCAAGACATGATGGCTGTATATAAAAAGTACGAAATCAATCCTATGAAAAATATGTTAGGTTGTTTACCTGTTCTCGTACAAATGCCTATTTTATTTGGATTATATGCTGCACTTAGATGGCCGGTTTATAACCAAATCACAGCGTATCCTGACTTTTTATGGTTTAATTTATCACAGCCAGATATTTTTATAACTGCCATTGCAGCGATTTTATATTTTTTACAATCACTCGTGAGTTTAGAAAATATGCCGAAAGATCAAAAACAAATGGGCTATGTATTAATGATTGTGTCTCCTGCTTTCATTATTTTTATTTCATTAACTTCCGCTTCTGCGCTAGGTTTATATTGGTCGGTCAGTGCACTCTTCCTAGTGATTCAGATGTACCTTTCAAATAAATATTATGCGAAATTAGCGGATCAAAAACTAGAAACGTTGCAACAATCGCTTGCTAAAGGTGATAAAAAGAAACATGTAAAAACAGTAAAGAGAAAAAAGAAATAACTGTCTCTTACACATTTATAAAAGCCGTATCATGAACAAATAATTTTTGCATGATACGGCTTTTTAATAGGCGTTACTTCAATACTTTATCGATCACTTGTTTAAAGTCTTTCACTCCCACTTCATGTACATGTGCTTTCTGATAGTTTTGACGTACTTTAAAGTAACGTTTTTTCCGTTGTACATCTTTTAATGCTTGGATGAGATCCTCTGCATTGTCACCTTTATCGAATAAGTTTTCCGTTGCAGTCACAGATAAGTTATGCGCAATGTCGCGATAACCTAATATAAGCATGTCATGGTCAAAGGCTTTTTGAAGTGCGTTAATAATTTCGCCACCTTCATTGATGTCTAAATAAATATCACATAACTGATATAGTTTGTTAACTGTAGCAATTTCAATCGCAGGGAATAGCTTTACGTTGGGATAGCGTTCTAATGCCATCAGTTTGTCTGACATTTCTGTCACAGCACCAATATGGAATGTTGCTGTCGGGCAAGCTTCCACAATTGCTTCTACATGATGTATTTGATCGGAATTTGTCATCGTCACAACATTTGAGGTATAGCCATTTTTACTTGCATAATCATATAAATAGCCTGCTGGTATCAGACGTTGCTGCATATTGTCATCTACTTGTTGCTTCAATATTTCATACTCTTGACTGTCTGGCACAATGACATGATAGTCACGCACTAAGCCACCTTGTAGTACCAATGACATATTTCCTGGGACATGTCCATGGCACTGTTCTTGCCAAAATATGAGGTCATTACCAGGTTCATCAAGATGATATAACACTGAAAACGGCAAGCCTAATGTATTAATCACAAAACCATTGCGTGCTTTATCCAACGCTCTCAAAAAGAATTGAATAAATTGGACTTTATTATTGAAATGATGCGCTTTCCCTTTCCAATTTAAAATAATCGACTGTGCGACAAAGTTCTCGTATATCACTTCTGCACCTTGTTGATCTAAATATTTACGAAAAATTCTTTTGCCGGCCAGGTCATAAAATGTTTGCGCAAAAAGTACGCCATGTTGTGTGTAGTGATCGACATACAATAAACGTTCCGCTTCATCTAACCACTCCACATGACTGACAATACGCGGTTTACTCGGACGATGATAATGAATCGTTGCACGTTGTTTATTGACATCTCTTACAGTCGCTGATTGATTATTGCCCATAATCTCCCAGTAACGTGGAATGCCCACCTGATTAAAATAACGAGCCGTCGCATTTTTAGGTACTTTATATTGCGCAAAAAAACGATACGGCGTGATAAAGTGCTCAGGTAAAAACCCGTCATCTTCTAACACAATGGTGTCATTGTCATAGCCTGCAATGCGCAATGTATCATAGAGTGTTTGCGTTTGCTTATCATAATGTTCAAATAGATTTATCATGTGACACCTCCGAGATCAAGTCTTGCCATTTCTGTTGAATCTCAGTTGTTAAATACGGGCGTGCTAATTGATAAGACGCACGATGCGGTTGTTTCGGTCCCGCTTTGAAAAAACGTACGATATGTTGTGCATACGTAGCCACAATGTCTTTCGTGCTATCTTCTTTCACATTAATCGGTATTAAATAACCATTTTTATGATTCTGAATAAAAGTCGGATTGCCATAGTTCACGTCAAACCCAATCATACCGAGTCCAGAGCCGACTGCTTCTAGTAAAGTTAAGCCAAAGCCTTCACTCGTCGACGCTGATGCGAACAGTTTATAATTCGCATAGACCTCTTCCAAGTTGACGTGTCCTTTCAAATGTATATAGTCATGCGCTCGGTGTTCATCAATAATTTGTTTCAACATATCTCTCTGACCACCTTCGCCATAAATATCAAACTGCAACTCAGGCACTTCTTGTTTCGCGCGTATGACTGCACGCACAAGCCAGTCAATATGCTTTTCACTCGCCAGTCGTGAGGCAGTGATCATTGAATAAGGGCGTCTCTTTTTAACAGGATATTTCAGTTCATGCAAACTACCTACTGGAATTGTCACAATTTTAGGCGTCGCACCCAGATATTTCGCAAACTGTTCTGTTAAAATTTGATTTTGTAAGTCTGTTGCTGTGATATAAAAATCAATTTCTGCATGTTGTCCAAAAGTATATTCATAGTAGTTGTTCCACAATACGTGATCTTCATCTGTCGCATGCTCACTAAAGTGCTCAGCATGGACGACCACTCCTACTTTGCTGTTGCCTTTGTTTTGTAAAATCACTTGGCCAACATCCGTCGAACGGTCGATAATCAAAATATCTTCCGACGTAAGCTGTAGCTGCCGAATAAAATGTGCAACAAACTCAGCTTTGCTATAAAATTTTTGATCTGGAAAATTATACAAATGTGTGTCTTCATCAATATGCTCTGTGTACGCAATCGTGCCATCTTCATTGTAAAACTGACGCATATACAACTTGGCAACATTGTTACTCGGCGCATAGTACTCAGAAAATGTACGCACATAACTGTAATAATCTTTGCGCACCAACATGCCGTTAATCACGAATTCTGCACGGTCTACAATATCGGCATCTTTATTTTTTAAATAACATGTAATAAAATTCCGCTCATTATCCAGATAGAGTCTTTTAACTTTTCCATCTTTCGCTTCTCTCACAATCGGTTCCGCCACATCTGCAACAATATCTGCGACTGTGTATGATGATGGCGCAACAGGAATATCTGTAAAATACTGATATAACCAGATAACTTCATCATCATGAAAGCCAATATTTTCTGTGAGTGTTTGGATATTCTCACTACTAATAAAATCTAAAAATATAAACTTTCTCGGTGCTCGAATCGCTCTCAGCAACTTCGCACGGTAGCTTTGTGCATATTCTACACCACTGCTTGCCCATCCGATCCCAAAGTTAATATTATAAATTGTCACGTTTTATTTCACCTCTTAATTTGGAAAATGTATAACCAACTTGTCCTCTTTATCAAAAGACGGGACACTTTGACATAAGTTATGTACGATATGTACCTTAACCGCTTCACGCATCGCTTCAAATGATGCCAGTGCCACGCGATGATATTCAAAAATGGCATTACGCTTCCCGTTTTGTCGGTTGTTAATACTGCTGCGTAATTGTTGTAAATCATCGACTTGTTGAATCCATCGACTGTCGATTGCTTTCAATATCGCCTTTTGAATAAAGCGGTTAAACATATAATCATTGCCAATGACTTCATACTGTGCTGCAAGGCGTTTTTTAAACAGCGTAAGCAAATGCGCCACGACCGCTTGTTTATCTGCCAAGTCGATACCACTAAAGTCTCCACGATACTGAAAACTAATATATCGATAAATATACGCGTATAAGTGATCTATCTGATTCAAACGATGCACATCATAATCTCGCTGAAAGACATCTTGTGCTAATGCCATTAATTGGTCGCCATGTAATTGTTCTTGATCAAGTACGCGATCACGTTCTGCATAAATAATCTCTCGCTGTGCACTCAAGCTCTTTTCATATTCATTATTCATCTCTCGCGTTGTCGTTCCTTTTTCTTCAGAGACCCGTTGTGCACGTGCCACAATATGCTTTACTTGCTGCTGGAATAAACGACTATTTTCAAAAGTGTCAGCGTCAATCCGATCAAGTTGCCCTTTGTCTAACAACTTACTTTTGCCCCAGCGTTGTACAACGTAGTCTTCTAACGAAATATAAATTTGTGAGCTACCCGGGTCCCCTTGACGTCCGGCACGTCCACGCAATTGGCGGTCTACACGACTATTCTCCATATGTTCACTTACAATAACAGCCAATCCGCCGAGTTCTTCAACACCTTCCGCCAGTTTAATATCTGTCCCACGTCCTGCCATACTCGTCGCAACCGTCACTGCACCAAGTTGTCCTGCTTCAGCAATCATCTGCGCTTCTTTCGCAACATTTTGTGCAATTAACAAATTGTTTGGAATATGGCGATCAAAAAACTGCATTGAAAAATATTCCGCCGCTTCTGCCGTTCGAGTAATTAATAACACTGGTCGCTGCTTCTTATGCAACGTACATACACGTTCGATAATCGCATTATTTTTGGCGGTTAAATCTTTAAACACACGATCTGCATAATCAATACGTTTAATCGGTTTGTCCGTTGGTATTTGTACGACTACCTTGCCATAAAGGTCAAAAAACTCTTTCTCCCCTAACTTACTCGTCGCTGACATACCTGAGAACACATCAAATTGTCGAAAAAAGTTTTGGAACGTAATCGTCGCCATCGCACTTCTATCTTCAGAAATCTCCACACCTTCTTTTGCTTCAATCGCTTGATGTAACCCTGACTGTAGTTTCGTTCCCGGCAACATACGGCCTGTCACACGGTCGATCAGCACGACTTCACCGTTATAAACAAAGTAATCCAAATTCGCTTCAAACATATGGCGTGCACGTAATGCCAAGTTAATATTGCGAATGAGATCAAAGTATGGCGTATCATAGATATTGTCGATACCGAAATAAGCATTGGCTCTCGTAATCCCTTCAGGTGTCAGCCATATTGCTTTTTCTTTCTTGTTCACCGCGTAATGAATGTCTTCTTCCAACGTTTCAACAAATGTTTTTGTGATGCCAAATAAATTGGATTGCACACGTGGCGCTCCTGAAATAACGAGAGGTGTTTGCGCCGAGTCTAATACAATCGAATCGGCTTCATCAATAATGCCAAAGTAAAGTGGCGGTAAAAATTTCGCTTCTTTACTATCTGCCAAGTTATCAATTAAATAGTCAAAACCGAGACGACCGTTTGTCGTATAAATAATGTCATATTCATACATCGCACGCTTTTCACCGGGCATATATTCATACTCTGGATCTTCTACAAAACCCAACGCAATGGATAAACCAAGCCATTCAAAAAGCGGCGTCATCTCTTCACAGTCACGACGTGCTAAATAATCATTCGTTGTAATTAAATACGCCCCTTTGCCAGTCAATCCATTAAGATATAGTGGCAACGTCGCAGTTAATGTCTTGCCTTCTCCCGTCTGCATTTCGGCAATGTTTCCATCATGTAAAACGATGGCACCTAACACTTGTACGTCTTTCGGATACATACCAAGCACACGTTGACTTGCTTCCCGAATAACCGCATACGCTTCAGGTAAGAGTGACGAGAGTGAAGCGCCATCTGCTAAACGTTGTCGGAATTCCGTTGTCTTTGCCTTTAGCGCTTCATCACTCAGTTGTCGAAATGTCTCACTGTACGCATTAACCTGTCTTAAACGCTTGTAAATACGCTTTAAACGTCCTTTGTTAATGATGCCGTTAACGCGTTGTTTCATCTACGCACACCTCCATTTAGCACCGTTTCATCTAATTTATTGAGATGGTGACTCGCATGTAATAGTGACGATACAAGCGACAATTCTGTATCACGTGGTGCTATATCACCGTATACTTCCACAGCAACATCAGACTTGGTAGGCAGCTGTTCATCTGTTGTGACCCACGCTGTTTCCCGCATGTATTCCGCCAACTGATACGCCATCACATCAGTCTCTCGTGTATATCCGATAAAGTTCAAAGCATATCCTTGTTGCAACGGTGCTAACACATGCGCAATCTTCCCTATATCTTCCAGTTGCCAACCTGCAATCATAATGACATTCGGTAAAGACCTTATCGCATCACGTGATACCCCTTCTTCCGCAACAACAATGACATTCATCACGGACACATGTTCCGACTCTTGTTTAATTTCAGAAATCGTAAGGGCCTCTGCTCGTGTGGTCGTCGTTTCTTCAATAATGTTGATTGCACGAAATTTGACACGCTTTGCGGCAGCATTCAACATTTGTAGTTCATATGAAAACGCATCTGCTGGATATGTGATGACAGCTTCTCGTTCTCGAATAATGACGGCATCGATTTCCGTACCATTACTTTTTTTGAACACGACTTTAAAATAAACACCTTCCGCTGGTTCAACATCGTAGTCCAGAACGAAGCGATAACTTTGCCCGTGTTTCAATATTGGCAATTGTGGAATGGTCTTATCAGCGACAAAATGCGTCATCATCTTCCATTCATGAATAACAATACTCGACGGCATCAGTGCATTTTCAAAAACAACACTGCCGTCACGATGAAATTTCAGGCGTGTACCGTACATAAACGTATCATCTGTCACTTGTGTCCAACGTATCGTATGACTGTTACTTAGCATGTGCACGTCCCCTTCCAAATTGTTGTTCAAGGATCATGTTGTAAAAGTTAACAAACCAACTTGTGATTGTTGACGAATCATCATTATGTCGACCGGGCACGCCTCTTTGTATCACCCGGGCATGCTGACGACTTAATATTGGCAATAACATATCAAAAGCATGTTTATCATAGTCATCGTGAATCATATAAGAAATCGCAAATGTCGTTTTGGACAAATCTTTGTTTTCATATTGACGCCAAAACTTTTCATTCAATCGCTGAATCGCAGCAGGTGTCAAGTCGCCTTCATTTTTACGCAACACATCCAAGGCTGTTCCGAAGTCGTCTGGTCGTATGAGTGCCATACTTTCAGCCACCGTTCCTATATTGACTAACGGCTTACCAACGATGACTGCAGCAGGATGCAACTGGGCACCATAATACAATGCGCCAAACGAGCCCATCGACAATCCCGACAAAATCAAATCATCTTTCTTAAACCCTAAACGTGTCAAACCATCTTGAATCACTTTCTTAATGGCTTGTTCATACGCATCAGACCCTAAGTAAAACGAGCCACCTTCCACACGCGGATCTGCAATCAATATGAATGGCGCTTTAAGTTGCTTCATCATAAAGAAACCTTCAAACCCTTCTGCTGAACGATAACCACTGAAATAGACGTTGAGTGGCGGCTTCATATCACCCGGATGAAAATAGTGAATAAACTCATTACGCTGATGATCCGCATATCGCTCGCCACCAAGAATAAATTGTCCGAGATCTAAACGAGACCAACGCTTATGTACCGCACCCATGCGTATTCTTCCAGTTCCTTTCGCACGCAAACTCATGACAACATGTGCATCGTACGACCGTCTTGGAATCTCCAGCGGCATCTCTAGTTCATGATGTTGACGAACAAAAACTTCCGTCACATGACCAGGACGATTAAAAGGTACTAAGCGATAAACAAATTCAACTTCCACATCACCTGACAACGTATATTCCGGCCACACTTGAATCACTTTGTCCCTGTCATAAACGAGACTACGTTGCCAATACAGTAAAGGCGTGAGTGTCTCCCCAAAATCCCCCTCAATCACAAAAGCCTCTTTGCCTTCATGATGTGCCTCTCCTTGGAAATCATGTTGTACCTTGCAAAAATCAGGCGTAATCTTATCGCCATATTGCCCGGGGAATGTCACTGCTTGTAACTTTTCATTACGCTCATATATATCTGCATAAATAAACGGTCTCATCAAATAGCGTTGCACCTTTGAATCATTCTCAAAATCAGCATTCCAATAGGCTTGGTCGATATATGTCGTATACGGTTGACTCAGCTTTGAAAGGAGTGCCATCAATGACTCTGAATACGACATCTGTACATAAATAAAATCAAACTTCACCTTGTGAGGAAGCAGTTCTTGAACAACCTCTACCCCTTGTAGCACATCTTCATCTGAAACATGGTGCCAGACTGTTTTCGCCTGGGGTTCAAAACCTTTTGCGATATTTTCTCCACCTATTTGTAGCGCATTAAACTTACGCGCCATGATAATCACCTTCAATCAGCGCATCTAACTGTGCAATAATTTTGTCGGACGCATACTTTTTCGCTAACTTCATTGCATACGCATAAGAGTGGTTCCAATTTTTCAATTGCACTAAAAAATAATCTAAAGCAATATTCAAATCCGTTTTCTTATCCAGCACAAAGCCGTTCGCCTCATGCGTCACATAATCTGTAGCACGAACATTAATTTGTGGAATACCTGTACTTAAACAACAAATCTGTAAAAATAAATCCGGTTCTTTAGACAAATCAATCACAAGACGCAATGTCGTCATCGCTTCTATAATGTCGAGTTCAAATGGCACATGTTTTGCTTGAACATACTTAATCGGTTCTTTTTCTTTCATCAATTCTGTCACTGCTTCCGATAGCTCATCTTCATTCATCCGAGCATTCATTGCTTCTATTTCCAACTGAACCTGTTGCGGTAATGCAACGACTGACTTTTGTTTCGTAAGCAACGTCAAACGCAGCGTATCATCTTGTCCCATATACGCTTCCAACTGTGCTAACATCGTCATGATGTCTTCTGTATGCAATCCATCCAACCAAACGCCAATATACGTTTCATGTAACTGGCTACTGATATTCGACATCGGCTGTGCATCAAACGGTGTAATGCGCATCATGTGATTTTTAAGACCTGCCTGTACCTGATAAGACTTCAGGCGCTGTTCATTCTCAAGTGTGTCAACAAGCCAACTCGCATGCATATCAAGCGTCTCTATTGCCGCAACTGTCTCATGTGGACGTCGTTGAAAAACTGAGTAACAGCGTTTATAATGCGCAAATATATTTGAAATTGACGTGTTATGTCTAACATCTGAAGCCACAATAACCGTATCTGTTGCGTTAAATGCTTTATCCCGATAGCGCGCCAAATATTCAAAAATCACTTGAGACATAGATGTATAATGCGTTTGTTCAAAATGATGATGAAATGGTTCATTTATGCACACACTGCCATCCGAACAATCTTCTTGTAAAATCCAAGCTCCATCATGTGTAAGATAACGTTGATATTGTGACTGACCTGAAACATCACAATAAACAATACTCGATACGTAACCACGGTCATCCAGAACGTACCGGTAACGCAAAATCTCATTTTGATAAACTTCAATCCATATCACATAACCATCTTGATCAAAGTAAATATTGGCATACATTTCAGGAGACATGAATGCACGAATCATATGCGGTAAATAAAGGAATTCTGTCCCCGCTGGCCAGTTTAATTGCCGATAGTCTACCGCTCTTGGTGTTCGATGCTTAAAGCCTTGTATGTCATCAAACACCGACCAATACGTCACATCAAACAAGTCATGTCTATGCAAAAAAGTGCGCAAATCAGGGGTATAGTTCAGTACGATTACTTCAAATGACTGCCGATTAAGCCGATGCATAGACATCAAACTGATCATATCGTCAAATGCCGTTTCTGCTTGGTTGTAGTAATACGGCGACAATTTACATGCCCACCATTGCTCTGTACTGTACCAAGCCGGTATAAAATACTTCATAAAATGCTCCTTACCAATACTTTGTTAAAAACTGTTGATATTTATCGAAATACAAATACGTTCGTACCGTCTCCGCAATATTAATGCTGATATACATCACAATCATCAGCTGAATGGCAAAATATATTTGTTGAGACAGCTGCGGTACAAGCAATGATAAATACATAGGAACGCCTATAATGACGCCTACAATACCTGCGCCTGTCCAACATACTAATCGTGCCTTATGATTTAAATAGCGATTCGTCTCTGGACCAGGTTGTATCTTTTCAAAATAATTGCCTGACTTCAAAAACGTTTTTGATGTCTGTTTTGTATGAATTAATAAACGCGATAAAGCGTATCCGAGCGTCACTTGCAATAAAATGTATACCGTAACACCTACTGGATGACTCAGTTGTAACACATCCAAGTCCACCGACAGATCTGGCAAAAAGTTAAAGATCATGTTCAATAAACTGTTGAGTAAAATAAATACAGACAAACTAATCATGATTGAAATGCTGCCAGCTGGATTGATTTTCCAAGCAACAAATGTTTGTGCACGACTTTGATCCACCTGCATAATATCTCGATAATGAAGGCGATATTCTACAAACTCCATGAACAGTAAAATAACTAATGTTACCCCAATCAACACAACGATTAGTGTTAACAACCAGCCATCTATCGCAACATCCGGTAATTGTTGATGAAAAATTGAACGGATAATACTCATCAATACAATAGGCATCGCACCAGCAATTCCATATCTTACATTTTGGTCAGCTAACCAAATAAGTAACATGGTGCCTGCCACAAGGATTAACAACATTAGCCAAATATTTGTATGTTCCCTTTGTTGAACACTCACATATTGGTAGATGACAAAATAACCTTGTACAACACTCAACATGAGCGCTAACAATTTCTCTTGATAGTGTTTCTCTCTACGTGTCAACTGTGCCGATTTTTCTACATCTCGATAACGTACTAACATTAAGAAAATGAGTGCTGTTAACCATGGTCCTAGCCCAAGCGAAAACAGATTTAATGTTTGTATATCACCGCCGACATTCGATACAGCTAGTTGATAAAAAGATTTGTCTTTTACAATCATATGGGACGGATCCACAATCGTAATGCGACTTCCTAATATGTATATGAATAAGATTAAAAATGTAAATGCGCACCGTTTATATAAAACTTTATATTCGTATTGGCGCAAAATACGATTCAATAAATGATTCTTCACTTTAACCCTCTTTTAAAACATGTTGCCAAAGAGGCAGGCAACACAACTTATTAAAATTGTGTGCCACCTCTTTAACCCATGTTAGTTAATTAATTATTGATCAGCTTGTTCTTTCTTCTGATCCTTTTTTGCTTTTCTGAGTAAACCTAATCCACCAAACATTGCTACAGCCGCTGCAACTAAACCAGTATTGTTACCAGTCGATGCTTGACCTGTTTCAGGAAGTTGTCCCTTAGCAGTTGATTGGTCTTGGACATCACCAGCCATAGCAAGTTGTGTAACTGCCATTGAGCCAGCTGTTGATGACATATTGTGCGTTGATGTTGATTCGCTCGTATTCATAGACGTTGAACCTAACGTACTAGTGCTCGTAGATACAGAGCTTGAACCAGTGTTACTTGAGTTACTCATACTTGTTGAAGTACTTACGCTAGTTGATACCGAAGCACTCATGCTCGCTGAATCGCTCATTGATGTTGACATGCTCAATGATTTTGATGCACTTCCTGATAGTGATGTGCTCATTGATGCTGATCCGTTCATTGATACTGAGTTGCTTCCTGTCATTGACTTGCTTGCGCTTGTCGATACTGAAGTACTCACGCTTGCTGAGTCACTCATTGACGTTGACATGCTCATTGATTTTGATGCACTTCCTGATAATGAAGTACTCACGCTTGCTGACATCGATTTACTTCCTGTCATTGATTCGCTTGTACTTGTCGATACTGAAGTACTCTTACTTTCTGAACCACTTACGCTAGTTGATACGCTCAATGATTTTGATGCACTCGCTGATAATGATGTGCTCATTGACTTGCTTGCGCTTTCTGATAATGAAGTACTCACGCTTGCTGAGTCACTCATTGATGTTGACATGCTCATTGATTTCGATGCACTCGCTGATAATGATGTACTCATTGACGCTGATCCGCTCATTGATGCTGAGTTGCTTCCTGTCATTGACTTGCTTGCGCTTGCCGATGCTGAAGTGCTCACGCTTGCTGAGTCACTCATTGATGTTGATGTGCTTAATGATTTCGATGCACTTCCTGATAATGATGTGCTCGCTGACATTGAGTTACTTCCTGTCATTGACTTGCTTGCGCTTGTCGATGCTGAAGTACTCTTACTTGCTGAACCACTTACGCTAGTTGATACACTCAATGATTTCGATGCACTTCCTGATAATGATGTACTCGCTGACTCTGATCCGCTCATTGATGCTGAGTTGCTTCCTGTCATTGACTTGCTTGCGCTTGTCGATGCTGAAGTGCTCACGCTTGCTGAGTCATTCATTGATGTGCTTAATGATTTTGATGCACTCGCTGACTCTGATCCGCTCATTGATACTGAGTTGCTTCCTGTCATTGACTTGCTTGCGCTTGTCGATGCTGAAGTACTCACGCTTGCTGAGTCATTCATTGATGTGCTTAATGATTTTGATGCACTCGCTGATAATGATGTGCTCGCTGACTCTGATCCGCTCATTGATGCTGAGTTGCTTCCTGTCATTGACTTGCTTGCGCTTGTCGATACTGAAGTGCTCACGCTTGCTGAGTTGCTCATTGACGTTGACATACTCAATGATTTCGATGCACTTCCTGATAATGATGTGCTTATTGATACTGAGTTACTTCCTGTCATTGACTTGCTTGCACTTGTCGATGCTGAAGTACTCACGCTTGCTGAGTCACTCATTGATGTTGACATGCTCATTGATGCTGAGTTGCTTCCTGTCATTGACTTGCTTGTACTTTCTGATACTGAAGTGCTAACGCTTGTTGATGTGCTTAATGACGCGGATTTACTCACACTCGCACTTCTTGATGTGCTATCTGACACTGTTGATGTGCTTGTTGACGCACTTAGTGATGCTGACTTGCTCACTGATACCGATTTACTTGTACTTGCACTTGTCGATGCACTCATTGATACTGATTTACTTGTACTTGCACTTGTCGATGCACTCATTGATACTGATTTACTTGTACTTGCACTTGTCGATGCACTCATTGATACTGATTTACTTGTGCTTTCAGATACTGAAGTTGAACTACTATTACCTGAGTTGCTCATGCTTACCGAAGTGCTCAATGATGTTGATTTACTTGCACTTTCTGATCCGCTCATTGATGTTGATGTACTCAATGATTTCGATGCACTTCCTGACAATGATGTGCTCGCTGACGCTGAGTTACTTCCTGTCATTGACTTGCTTGTACTTTCTGATACTGAAGTGCTAACGCTTGTTGATGCTGACGTACTTACACTTGTTGAGTTACTCATTGACGCGGATTTACTTACGCTTGCACTTCTTGATGTGCTGCCTGATTCTGTCGATGTGCTTGTTGATGCACTTAATGATGTTGAATTACTCACGCTTGTACTTCTTGATGTGCTATCTGACACTGTCGATGTGCTTGTTGACGCACTTAGTGATGCTGACTTGCTCACTGATGCGGATTTACTTGTACTTACACTTGTCGACGCACTTAATGATGCGGATTTACTTACGCTCGCGCTTCTTGACGTACTATCTGACGCTGTTGATGTACTTGTTGATGCACTTAGTGATGTCGACTTGCTCGCTGATGTCAATTTACTTGTGCTCACACTTGTCGATGTACTTGTTGACGCACTTAATGATGTCGACTTGCTCAATGATGCGGATTTACTTGTACTTACACTTCTTGATGTACTATCCGACACTGTTGATGTACTTGTCGATGCACTTAGTGATGTCGACTTGCTCGCTGATGTCAATTTACTTGTGCTCGTACTTGTCGATGCGCTTAGTGATGCACTCATTGATGCAGACTTACTTGTGCTTGCGCTTCTTGACGTACTATCTGACGCTGTTGATGTACTTGTTGACGCACTTAGTGATGTCGACTTGCTCACTGATGCCGACTTGCTTGTGCTTTCTGAAGTACTGTCTGATGCTGTCGACTGACTTACTGACGCACTTAGTGATGCCGATTTACTTGTGCTTACACTTGTCGATCCACTTAACGATGCAGAATTACTTATGCTCGTACTTCTTGATGTGCTATCTGATACTGTCGACGTACTTGCACTTGTTGAAGCGCTCAATGATACGGATTTACTTACGCTTGCACTTCTTGATGTACTATCTGACGCCGTTGATGTACTTGTTGACGCACTTAGCGATGCCGATTTGCTCACTGATGTTGACTTGCTTGTGCTTTCTGATACTGAAGTACTCAAGCTTGCTGATCCACTCATTGATGTTGACTTGCTCGCTGATGTCAATTTACTTGTGCTTGCACTTGTCGATGCGCTTAGTGATGCACTCATTGATGCAGACTTACTTGTGCTTGCGCTTCTTGACGTACTATCTGACGCTGTTGATGTACTTGTTGACGCACTTAGTGATGTCGACTTGCTCGCTGATGTCAATTTGCTTGTGCTCGTACTTGTCGATGCGCTTAATGATGCGGACTTACTTACACTTGCGCTTCTTGATGTACTATCTGATACTGTCGATGTGCTTGTTGATGCACTCATTGATGCAGAATTACTTACACTTGCGCTTCTTGACGTACTATCTGACGCTGTTGATGTACTTGTTGACGCACTTAGTGATGCAGACTTGCTCAATGATGCCGATTTACTTGTGCTTACACTTGTCGATCCACTTAACGATGCAGAATTACTTACGCTCGTACTTCTTGATGTGCTATCTGATACTGTCGACGTACTTGCACTTGTTGAAGCGCTCAATGATACGGATTTACTTACGCTTGCACTTCTTGATGTACTATCTGACGCCGTTGATGTACTTGTTGACGCACTTAGCGATGCCGATTTGCTCACTGATGTTGACTTGCTTGTGCTTGCACTTGTTGATGCGCTTAATGATGCGGACTTACTTACACTTGCGCTTCTTGATGTGCTCTCTGACACTGTCGATGTACTTGTTGACGCACTTAGTGATGTCGACTTACTCACTGATGCGGATTTACTTACACTTGTACTTCTTGATGTGCTATCTGATGCTGTTGATGTGCTTGTTGACGCACTTAGTGATGTCGACTTGCTCGCTGATGTCAATTTACTTGTGCTCACACTTGTCGACGCACTCAATGACGCGGATTTACTTACGCTCGCACTTCTTGATGTACTATCTGACACTGTCGATGTACTTGTTGACGCACTTAGTGATGCAGACTTGCTCACTGATGCTGATTTACTTGTACTTACACTCGCACTTCTTGATGTACTATCTGATGCTGTGGATGTGCTTGTCGATGCGCTTAGTGATGTTGACTTGCTCGCTGATGTCAATTTACTTGTGCTCACACTTGTCGATGCGCTCAATGACGCGGATTTACTTACGCTCGCACTTCTTGATGTACTATCTGACACTGTCGATGTACTTGTTGACGCACTTAGTGATGTTGACTTGCTTGCTGATGTCAATTTACTTGCACTCGTACTTGTCGATGCACTCAATGATGCGGATTTACTTACACTTGCACTTCTTGACGTACTATCTGACGCTGTTGATGTGCTCGCTGACACTGTCGATGTACTTGTTGACGCACTTAGTGATGTTGACTTGCTTGCTGATGTCAATTTGCTTGTACTTACACTTGTTGATGCGCTTAGTGATGCGGATTTACTTACACTTGCACTTCTTGACGTACTTGCCGACGCCGTCGATGTGCTTGTTGACGCACTTAGTGATGTCGACTTACTTGCTGATGTCAATTTACTTGTGCTCGTACTTGTCGATGCACTCATTGATGCGGACTTACTTACACTTGCACTTCTTGATGTGCTCGCTGACACTGTCGATGTACTTGTTGACGCACTTAGTGATGTTGACTTGCTTGCTGATGTCAATTTACTTGTACTTACACTTGTCGATGCGCTTAGTGATGCTGATTTACTTACACTTGTACTTCTTGATGTGCTATCTGATGCTGCAGATGTGCTTGTTGACGCACTTAGTGATGTTGACTTACTTGCTGATGTCAATTTACTTGTGCTCGTACTTGTTGATGCACTTAATGATGCGGACTTACTTACACTTGCACTTCTTGACGTACTTGCTGACACTGTCGATGTGCTTGTTGACGCACTTAATGATGTCGACTTGCTTGCTGATGTCAATTTACTTGTGCTCGTACTTGTTGATGCACTTAATGATGCGGATTTACTTGTGCTTGCGCTTCTTGACGTACTATCTGACGCTGTTGATGTACTTGTTGACGCACTTAGTGATGTTGACTTGCTTGCTGATGTCAATTTACTTGTACTTACACTTGTCGATGCGCTTAGTGATGTTGACTTACTTGCTGATGTCAATTTACTTGCGCTCACACTTGTCGATGCGCTTAGTGATGTTGACTTACTTGCTGATGTCAATTTACTTGCGCTCACACTTGTTGATGTGCTTAATGATGTTGAACGACTTGCCGATGCTGCTGACTGGCTCGTTGATTGACTCAATGACGTTGAGCGACTTGCCGATGCTGCTGACTGGCTCTTTGATTGGCTCAATGATGTTGAGCGACTTGCCGATGCTGCTGACTGGCTCGTTGATTGACTCAATGACGTTGAGCGACTTGCCGATGCTGCTGACTGACTCGTTGATTGGCTCAATGATGTTGAACGACTTGCCGATGCTGCTGACTGGCTCGTTGATTGACTCAATGACGTTGAACGACTTGCCGATGCTGCTGATTGGCTCGTTGATTGACTTAGTGATACTGAAGCCAGCGATGTCGATGTACTTAATGAAGCTGAAGCCTGTGATGTCGATGTACTTAACGAAGCCGAAGCTTGTGTTTCACTTAATTTTTGTGATTGGCTTTGTGAAGCACTTGAAATTGGCTCTGTCCCTTTAATTGTGCCATTGAAATAGTTTGCTCGACCTACAGATGTATCATCTTGTGTCGCGTATGGTGTAAATGTCCATGACAAGTCACCTGATGGATTCGTAATTGGCACTGTAAATTGTGACATTAAACCGGCACCAGCTTTCGCAAAGTATCCTGTTAATACTGGAGCATCCCACCAATAATTGCCATTGCCTGAACTTGTAACCGCTGAAGTTGATGGTGCTGGTCTTTGTTTATACGTACCGTTATAGCCCGGTTCAGTTACACCACCTGTTACACTCGATGGTGTTCCGTAACCATTACCTAAATGTAACATTGGCAATAATGAATCATGCGAACTTGTAATAGATGCACTAGTTGGAATATTCGTTTGCTCAATCGCTGTTGTATTCGGATTGTCATATGACACAGTATATTGGAATGTTAGTCGTTTCCCATCACTTGTCACTCTCAATTTATAATAAATTGGTTTGTTGTATAACTTATCCGTACCTGTGCCTGTGAAAACTTGTTCAGCCGGCGTCGATGATACAGCTCTAAGAACTGACTGGTTTACAGAACGGAAAAATGAATTCTTTAATTTTTGTAAATCTGATTTGATGACTGAGGACATAGATGTTGAATGTGATGTTGAGGTCTCAACTGATGTCATGCTGTTTGAGGTCTTGGAAACATTTGATGATTGTGTGTTACTGTCACTTGCCTTTTGGCTCTCTGATGTTGTTTTTGTATCCGAAGCCTTTGCTTCCTTACTTTCTGATGCTTTTTCACTTTCTGAAGTTGATGCACTCGTACTTTCTGATGTTGAAGCTTGCTTGCTCTCTGAAATAGATACTGATTCAGACGCACTCTTACTTTCTGATTCAGAAGTCGATTGACTGTTCTGTTCAGTTGATGTTGACGCATCATCTTTAGCTGATTCGCTTTCTGATGCTTTTGTTGTATCACTATTCGTTGTACTTTCACTTACCGCAAACCCTTCACTATTTGCAACAGTACTTTCACTTTCTGGTGCAGCTTGTGACTGTTCAATTGCGACAGATGTTTGATCACCAATTGTTTGGCTTTGTGTCGCTAATTCTGATGTGATAGGCGTTTGTGATGCCGCAAATGCTTGTTGATCATGCAACATGTTAACAGTAAACAAGCCACCTGTAACAGCTGTTGTTTTCAGCGCATTACGCTTAATCACATTACCAACACCAGCTGCCTCATCTTGATCTTTATCTACCTTATCTGTTAGTAAAGATAACCCTAACATTCTAAGTAATTGAATCTCTTTAATACCGGCTTTCACCCAATTTTTACCTGATTTATACAGTTTAACCCGAGCTTTTTCTTCGCCGAGGCTTTTCTTGAACTCCCTAAATTTCTTAGTCATTCCAAAACTCCCATCAAAAATTTATTAAATCATCAACTTTCCCTATATATTTCTTGGAGAATTGAGGTGACTGACTAGGTTCACTCTCTAAAACAGTACACAATAGTAATAAAAAAACACGCTACAAATATAGCGCGCACTTTATTACGTTGATTGATAAGAGGAGTAACACGCTCTGTTACAGCAAATGAAACTTATTTCTATCTTATACTCATACTTAATAACATCTGCGTCTCAAAAAACTATCACTCCGAGAGTCAACTACTTGTAAATAGTTTCAATCCTCAACTATAGGGATGTGTGATTATTTAATATTCTAGCATTTGCCTTTCACAATATTTTTACTTACGGAACAACATTCTTTACACATTTTTCAATATCGCTGTACTTCTTGATATAAGTGCTGTTTTGAGTTTCTTTTTTAAACAACAAAAAACCTCTACCAAGTCAATGATAGAGGTTCTTCCTATATATATTACTTCAATTCATTTAAATAGCTACGGCCAAATTCTGGCAATGTCACGCCAAAGTTTTCAGCGATTGTGGCACCGATAGAACTAAATGTTGTATCGCCGTCCAATGCTTTACCACCGTTGAATTTCGGACTGTAGAACAGCACTGGAATGTATTCACGTGTGTGATCTGTACCATCCGCTGTCGGGTCATTACCGTGGTCTGCTGTGATAATCAACAAGTCGTCCTCACGCATGTTGTCGAATAGTTCCGGTAGGCGTTCGTCGAAGTCTTTCAACGCTTGCGCATAACCTGGTTTGTCTCGGCGATGTCCGTATAACGCATCAAAGTCTACTAAGTTCAAGAAGCTTAAGCCTTTGAAATCTTTCTTCACAACGTTCATCAGCTGATCCATACCATCCATGTTACTCTTCGTACGAATTGCTTCCGTCACACCTTCACCGTCATAGATATCGTTGATTTTACCGATCGCAATGACGTCATAATCCGCATCTTTCAATGTATTCATGACCGTACGACCGAATGGTTTCAATGCGTAGTCGTGACGATTACTTGTACGTGTGAAGTTACCCGGTTCACCCACATACGGACGTGCAATAATACGGCCAATCAAGTACTTCGGATCTTTCGTTAATTCACGTACTTTTTCACAAATATCATACAGTTCTTCAAGTGGAATGATGTCTTCATGTGCTGCGATTTGTAACACAGGGTCTGCTGATGTGTAGACGATTAAGTCACCCGTTTCCATCTGATGTGCGCCCCACTCGTCAATAATTTGTGTGCCTGACGCTGGACGGTTCGCCACAACTTTGCGTCCTGTTAAACGTTCAATTTCTGCGACTAACTCGTCTGGGAACCCGT
>NZ_JXWY01000008.1 GCF_000934465.1 Staphylococcus microti
CAAGCATGAGCACTTCAACATCAGTGAGTGAGAGCGACTCAGCAAGCATGAGCACATCGACATCAATGAGCGAAAGTGACTCAGCGTCAATGAGTACATCAACATCAATGAGTGAAAGTGCATCAGTGAGCATGAGCACATCAACATCAATGAGTGAAAGCGACTCAGCAAGCATGAGCACGTCAACATCAGTAAGCGAAAGTGACTCGGCATCAATGAGCGACTCAACATCAGTAAGTGAAAGCGACTCAGCAAGCATGAGTACGTCAACTTCAGTGAGTGAGAGTGACTCAGCGAGCATGAGTGATTCAACATCAATGAGCGAAAGTGACTCAGCGAGCATGAGCACATCAACATCAGTAAGTGAAAGCGACTCAGCGAGCATGAGTAATTCAACATCAGTGAGCGAAAGCGACTCAGCATCAATGAGCGACTCAACATCAGTAAGTGAGAGCGACTCAGCGAGCATGAGCACGTCAACATCAGTAAGTGAAAGCGACTCAGCGAGCATGAGTGATTCAACATCAATGAGCGAAAGTGATTCAGCAAGCATGAGCACGTCAACATCAGTGAGTGAAAGCGACTCAGCGAGCATGAGTAATTCAACATCAGTGAGCGAAAGTGATTCAGCATCAATGAGTACATCGACTTCAATGAGTATGAGTGACTCAGCATCAATGAGCGACTCAACATCAGTAAGTGAGAGTGACTCAGCAAGCATGAGTGATTCAACATCAATGAGTGAAAGCGACTCAGTGAGCATGAGCACGTCAACATCAGTAAGTGAAAGTGCATCAGCGAGCATGAGCACATCAACATCAATGAGTATGAGTGACTCAGCGAGCATGAGTGATTCAACATCAGTGAGCGAAAGCGACTCAGCGAGCATGAGCACATCAACATCAATGAGTATGAGTGACTCAGCGTCAATGAGCACATCAACATCAGTAAGTATGAGTGACTCAGTATCAATGAGCGAAAGCGACTCAGCAAGCATGAGTGCTTCAACTTCAATGAGTGAAAGTGCATCAGCGTCAATGAGTACTTCAACTTCAGTAAGTATGAGTGAGTCAATGTCAATGAGCACATCAACTTCAATGAGCGAAAGTGCCTCAACATCAATGAGTACATCAGCTTCAGCAAGCATGAGTACATCGACATCAATGCACACAAGTGAGTCTATGTCACAAAGTTCAGCGTCTCATAGCACATCTATGTCAGAAAATGGCAAAGAACAGCTTCCAGAAACTGGTCAATCATCAGAGAACAGTTACGGATTGATGGGTGGCGTTGCAGCATTACTTGGTGGAATGGGCTTACTTAGAAAGTCTAAAAAAGAGAAACAACAAGAACAGTCTGAGCAATAATAAATAGAACAACATGTGTTAAAGAGGCAACATACCGTACAAGTTTGAGCGCTAAAAGCAGTTCAAATATTGTGGTGCTTGCCTCTTTGGCACCATGTTTTTAAAAGAGGTTTAACGTGAAGAACAACTTATTACATCGCATATTACATCAGTACGAATACAAAATTATATATAAGCGCCTAGCATTTACATTCATCATTTTATTTATATACATATTAGGCAGTCGCATTCCGATTTTGAGTAATTCAAAAGGGTTGACTGACACACATGATTTCTATCAACTTGCGGTATCAAACGTAGGTGGAGATATTCTGACATTGAATATTTTCTCATTAGGACTTGGTCCATGGTTAACTGCGATGATCGTCCTAATGTTTCTACGTTATAGAAATCTTGAGAAGATGATGCAGATGACACGTAGGGAAAAGCATTACCAGGAGAAATTGTTGGCATTGGCATTTAGTTTGGTTCAAGGTTTTTTCGTTGTTTCTCAACATGTAGACATTGAAAAAACAAAAAGTTCAACAATCGCATTATTGTTACTCATTCTTATAGCAGGGACGATGTTACTTATTTGGCTAGCAGATCAAAATGTGCGCTATGGTATTGCAGGAGCGATGCCAATCGTATTGCTCAGCATTATACGTTCTACAGTTCGCCAACACGCAACGAATATTGACATCGACTATATTGCATTGATTTGCATGATTGTTTTAATCGTACTCGTCATGTTGATTTTGCTATGTTTGGAGCTCGTAGAATATCGCATTCCGTATCGCGACATTATGCATGTTGAAGGTGACCAGACACATTCTTTTGTAGCTTGGAAGTTAAATCCTGCGGGAAGTATTTCAATCATGATTAGTTTGTCTGTATTTATTCTATTTAATAGTTTGCTTAATTTAATCTTACATTTCGCGATTGATCGAAATAAGCAACTACATATTTTGGAGCTAGGGCATCCTGTTGGCGTGACATTTTATATCATGCTACAAGTTGTGCTGGGTTATGCGTTGTCAAGGTTGTTAATTAACACGAAACAGAAATCTAAAGACTTTTTGAAAGCAAGTCACTATTTTGATGGGGTGGCGCCGGGTGATGAAACGGCACGTTATCTCAATCACAAAGCACGGATTATTTGTTGGACAGGTTCGTTAATTGTTGGCGTGATTATCGGCGTGCCACTTTACTTGTCACTTTTAATACCGCACTTATCTCAGCAAATTTATTTCGTGATCCAGTTGATGATTATGATGTATATCAGCATTAACATTTCCGAAACGATTCGAACATATCTCTATTTCGACAAATATAAACCGTTTTTAACAAAGTATTGGTAAGGAGAATTTTATGAAATATTTCATTCCTGCTTGGTATCCTGAACAGCATTGGTGGCAAAATCGTGCGGATCAACAAGCAACAGCGTTTGATGATATGATCAGCCTTATGTCGATGCATCATCAAAATGAACAACCATTTCAATTGCTCGTATTGAACTACACACCGAATTTACGTACATTTTTACATCGTTACGAGTTGTTTGATGCTGCATACTGGTCTGTCTTTGATGAAATACAGGGCTTTACACATCAAACACCACAAGCCGTTGATTATCGACAATTGGATTGGCCAGAAGGTACGGAATTTTTGTACTTACCGTCAATGATTCGTGCACTCATGCCTGATGATATGCACGCTGATATTTACTTTAGTCAAGATGGTTATATGTCGAGAATTGCGGTGTTTCAATCAGCTGTTCAACAATATTGCTATATTATTGATGACCGTGGCTATGTGTCGCAAATTGCGTATTATGATGAACAAGGTACCACGACGAAGCAACAGTATTTGACGCAAGAGGGTGATTGGATTTTAGAAGTGCAATTGTCTGACGGGAAAGTCCGTGTGAATCCACAGTACCAGACGCACTTTGTAGAATCGTATTACCCATCTATGGAGGCAGTTATTAAGGAGTATTTAATACATTATCGCGATCAAGAGATGGCACAACCAGACGCCATTGTGATTGCGGCTGATGTTTGTCACAACGCGATGCTTGCTGATATTTTTTCAGCCAATAAACGTTGTTATTCTGTATTTCAACAGCGCCTTCAAGCATCAGATGCACAGTTTGAAACGTTGGACCGTGAAGCGAGTTGGTTAGTTGATACGTTAGAGAATGAGCAACGCTTGATCACATATCGCGCGACGAAGCAATTGTCGAATCGCCTGATGCGTATTACACCTTTCGATGCACAAATGTTGCCGAATATCAGTAGTCAGTTACATGAAACATATATCGGATTATGGGTGGATGGCTTGGAAGATACACGACTGGCTGACAGTTTAGCGCAACTCGTTGATTATATTCGTGAGGATACGTCTTTAAGAATCGTGTTGCTATCGAAACGTCATCAATATTTGTTGCCACAATGGCTGAAACAAAATGTTGCGACTATTAATGAACAGATGAACGTTTCTGAAAAAGTGTCAGAAGCAGAACGAGAGTTGATGAAAGAAGACGAGCCGATTGATTATGTTGAGATTAAAAGTGTGCCATTTGAAGTGGATATAATCGAAGCCCTTTCAACGTTACGTATCGTTATTGATCTCTCACATGAGCCGGATCTGTTTTTACAAATTAGTTGTTTGAGTGCGGGTATTCCGCAAATTAATATGCGTACGACAGATTATGTCGTGCATGAAATGAATGGACATGTTCTAGAGAATGACACGACATTACAAGAAGCATTGGACTATTATTTGATCAAGTTGAAAAACTGGAATCAATCGTATGCCTATGCGATGAAGCTAGCTAAAAAGTATGCTTCCGATAAAATTATTGTGCAATTAGACGCATTGATTGAAGGTGAAAATCATGGCGCGTAAGTTTAAAGTGTTACAAATTGGCGGTCAAGATCTGTCCGATGCTTTCCAACATAAAGCATCGACGATTTGGCATTATATGTCTGCGGAAGATGCTGTGATAGATGATCCTGCCGTTGCAGAGTCGCTAAAAGAATTAGGGGAGTTTAACTTTATCTATGTTCAAATGCCTTATTCCGACACTTTAATAAACAGATTGGCATCATTGAGTCGTCCGTATACAACGTATATAGACCAAGTATATTGGGACGATGCATATATCAATGATCCGACGATTCAACAGTATATCATGCGTCCATTTGTGTATCATGATGAAGCTGATAGAATCGATAAGTTATATGCAGTCACATTTCCAGGACAATATGGTGACAAAATCTCGCCGATTAATTGTATGTTACAACGTCCGTTTGATGGAACGTCACATTATGAAGGGAACGATGTGTTTGTCGTGTCGGGAGATTTTGGTGACGAGATGAAGCCATTATTAACATGGCGACGTTATATCGTCTATGACCAAGATAAAGTCATACAAATTTGGCCTGAATACACATTGACGGGAGATGTTGACGTAGAGTTCGTCTTTCGATTAGTACCCGTGCATCGTGCAGATACAGTTGCTGAAACATTTCTACTACGCCATGAAGGTTTAGAAAAACCTTTAGAAATTCCGAGACGTGATTATAATGCGCATGTCATTATTTCTATGCGTGCTAAAGGAAATGGTACGATTCGTGTAGGGGCTGTACATAAACGTTGGTCACGACTCGACATGGGACAGTTCATTTTAGGTGGTTCACGTTATGCAGATGATACACGCAATGAATTTATCCATTACTTTAGTCCTGGTGATATGAAACCACCGCTCAACGTCTATTTTAGCGGGTATCGTTCTGCAGAAGGCTTTGAAGGGTTCTTTATGATGAATCAGCTCAAGTCGCCTTTTATTTTAATTAGTGATCCGCGTGTTGAAGGAGGAAGCTTTTATCTTGGTTCAGAAGACTATGAGCGTGCAATTCAACAAGTGATTCAAGATGGTCTATATCGCCTTGGTTTCGAGCGAGATCAGTTAGTCTTATCGGGACTTTCGATGGGCTCATTTGGTGCTTTGTATTATGGTGCAAAATTGAATCCGGCGGCAATTATTGTAGGTAAGCCATTGATTAATATTGGAACAGTGGCAGAAAATATGGCATTAGTTCGACCAGAAGATTTTGGGACATCGCTGGATGTTTTACGTAAAAATACAGGAGCATTAAACACAGATGCGGTTCAACAACTGAACGATAAATTTTGGCATCAGTTTAAGCAAGCGAACTTTTCAAATACAACGTTTGCAATTGCTTATATGATTCACGATGACTATGACAAGCAAGCGTTCGATATGTTATTGCCAATATTAAGTCGTCAGCATGCACGTGTCATGCAAAGGGGCGTGCCAGGGCGACATAATGATGACTCGCCAACAATTACAAGTTGGTTTGTTAACTTCTACAACATGATACTAGAAAGCCAATTCGGAAGGGAGCGATAAAATGCAGAAGCAAAGTTTTACGGTACGATGGACGCAAATAACACCAGATACGTTTATGTATGGTACGCATTTAAAAATAGATCAAGATGCGACTTACTTTGAAAATGCTTTGATGCCTTCCGGTCGTGTGATTCATGTTTGGAAGATGATGACAGTGTATCATACAGATAAAATCATTCCGCAATTGCCTATATTAAAACAAGGACATACGTACCGCTTTACGTTCGATTATGATGTGGTACCTGAAGGACATGTTTATTTTAAGGTCATTTTTAAAAAGCGTAACGGTGTCGTGCTTGATCAGGCGATTATACAGCAAAAAGAAGCAGAGATTACGTATCCTGAAGCAGCATTTTCATATGAGCTACAAATGATTAACGCAGCGGCGACATCTATTTGTTTTCGTGCAATTCAAATTACAGCACAAGCTGATGATCAAGTGATGTCAGAGTTGACGATTTCAACCATTATGAATGAAGTGGCACATACATCAACAATCAATGTGGTTCTTGTAGATGAAGCAGGGCTTACGCGTGATGCATTACAAGGATTGCACAATGTGATTTTAGTAGAAAATGGACGATATGAAGATTTGAAAACAATCGCGCATTGCGTTCAACCGTTACAACAAGGCTATACGGTGAATTTCATTGGCTATACAACACATACAAATGAAATGGCATGCAGATTAGCAGAACGTTTAGGTGAAACGGCATGGGTATCAGCAGATGTTGCGTCATTTGAACAGCAACATAGCAATGTATATCAATATGGTGGAAGAATGTCATCTACATCTACACACAGTTTGATTTCCCCTATGTTTCACGTGAATCACAGATTGAAAGCGTTGGATAGGGGACGTTTAAATGGAGGCATAGACGCATGAAGCAACGCATAAATCATATAATTAATGAGGGACGACTAAAGCGACTCTCGAAGCATTTAAGACGTGTCAATGCATGGTATACGACATGTCGTCAATTAAGCGATGCGGAATTGCAAGCGAAGACAGGCGAATTTCGACAACGATTGCAACAAGGGGCGTCACTGTCAGAACTATTACCAGAGGCGTATGCGGTTGCGAGAGAGGCGAGTTGGCGTGTGCTCGGTATGTATCCGAAAGATGTGCAAGTACTCGGTGCGATTGTGATGCATGAAGGAAATATTCCAGAAATGCAAACGGGAGAAGGTAAGACGCTGACGGCAACGATGCCTCTGTACCTTCATGGATTGACGGGTAAAGGGGCTTACTTGATTACGACGAATGATTATTTGGCGCGTCGAGACTGTGAAGAGATGACGCCTTTATTTGAATGGCTTGGTTTATCGATTGCGTTAGGCTTTGTAGATGAACCGGATTATGAGTATGAGCCGGGTGAAAAAAAGGCGATTTATGCGCACGATATTATTTATACAACGAATGGGCGTCTTGGTTTTGATTATTTAATTGATCATCTTGCTGACGGTCAAGAAGGCAAGTTTTTACCGAAGCTATACTATGGTCTTATTGATGAGATAGACTCTATCGTGTTAGATGCTGCACAAACGCCACTCGTCATTTCTGGGGCGCCACGTCTTCAGTCGAACCTTTTTGACATTACGAAAAATTTTGTTGAGACGTTAGAACCTGAAACACATTTTGAAATAAAGGAAAAAGAGAAAGCGATATGGTTAACGCCAGCAGGTATTGCGGCAGCGAATGCGTATTTTGGTGTCGATAATATGTATGATGTGCCTCACTTCGATTTAGTACGCAATATTAACTTATCCTTGCGTGCACATTATCTATTTGAAGCAAACTTCGATTACTTTATTTATGATGGGGAAGTTGTGTTGATTGATCGTGTCACAGGACGTATGATGCCTGGAACGAAACTACAATCAGGTTTGCATCAGGCGATTGAAGCGAAAGAAGGCGTTGAAATTTCACAAGATATGAGTGCGATGGCGTCTATTACATTTCAAAACTTATTCCGCCAGTTTACGATGTTTGCCGGAATGTCTGGAACGAGTAAGTTAGGGGAGAAAGAATTTCTTGATTTGTATAGCAAAGTGGTTGTACAAATACCGACAGATAAGCCGATTATACGTGAAGATTACCCAGATCTTGTATTTACAGATGTAGATGCTAAAAATGAAGCAATTATCGAGCGTGTCTGTGCACTCTATGAGATGCAACGTCCGGTGTTGCTCATTACTCGAACAGCCGAAATGGCAGAGTATTTCTCAATGCAGTTTTTTGAACGTGATATACCGAACAACTTGTTGATTGCGCAAAATGTTGCGAAAGAAGCACAAATGATTGCAGAAGCTGGGCAATTGCGTGCTGTGACAGTTGCAACGAGTATGGCAGGGCGTGGAACAGATATTAAACTTGCCGATGGTGTTAAAGAATTAGGTGGACTTGCTGTCATTGTAAGTGAGCATATGGAAAATAGTCGTGTCGATCGTCAATTACGTGGGCGTGCCGGCCGTCAAGGAGATCCCGGCAGTTCACAAATCTATATTTCACTTGAAGACTACGTTGTACAGCGCTGGGGCAAGAGCAAATTGTTAGATAAAGTACAGCTCGAACGCATTAGCAGTCAAGGCTTGCATGAGAGTCGACTCTTTCAACAACGTGTGAAACATATTGTGACACGTGCACAACGTGTGTCTGAAGAGCAAGGGATTGCAATTCGTGAAATGGCGAATGAATATGAGAAAAGTTTGAGTGCACAACGTGACATCATTTATGCAGAACGTGATCGTGTGCTGGAACAATGGGACATAGATAAAATGGCACTGCGTCAGCTTGCACGTGAAGTCTTTCAACGTGCCTATCACACACAGTCACTGAACACAGAAGCAAAAGTGCGTGATTATATTTATCAGCACATTAGTTTTCAATTTAAAGGACATTTTGATGAGATCGACTTGAATGATGAACGTTCAGTTGTCGAACAGCTCGTATCGTTGTTTGAACAGCGTTTGATCGCACAACAACAATTCATTAATGAGCCGTACATGTACATGCGTTTTATTCAAAAAGCAATACTTAAAGCGATTGATAGCAATTGGATTCAACAAGTCGACCGCTTGCAACAATTGCGTGGTAGTATCAACAATCGTCAAAATGGTCAGCGTAACGCTATTTTTGAATATCACCGCGTTGCTTTAGCATCTTTTGAGTCAATGCGTGACGCCGTAAAGGTGGATATTGTTAATAATTTATGCCAAAGCGTACCGTCATTTGATAAGCGCGGCGATTTGGTCGTACATTTTCCAAACTAGAGAGGTGACATGAAACGTGACAATTTATAGTATTAACTTTGGTATCGGCTGGGCGAGTAGTGGTGTCGAGTATGCACAGATTTATCGTGCGAAGTTGCTCAGAGGGCTGGATGTCTCTAAAAAATTCGTGTTTTTAGAATTTATTAGCAATGAAAATATCCAAACATTAACAGAAAACATTGGTTTCCGTGATAATGAGGTGCTATGGCTGTATCAATATTTTACCGATATTCCGATTGCACCAACATCTTATACGGTGGCTGATATTATGAATGATATTGCAGAACCAGTTGTACGTGAAACGCATGAAAATAAGATTAAGCGCCTTTACTTAGAAGGTGAAGGGAACTTTATTACATGCTATTTAAAAGATGCAGATAAAGATATTGTCGACCGTGCGGAATTTGTGATTAATGGGATGCTTGTACGCAAAGATTATTATAGCTACGTGCGTACATTTTCTGAGTATTATGCACCGAGTGATGGCGTTGCAAAAGTATATATGCGTCAGTTTTATAATGAAAATGGCACAGTTGCTTATACGGAATATATTGATGGAGAGACTAATTTGTATGCTTTCCCTGATCGCAAATTTTACAATCGAGAAGCTTTTGTGGCGTATTTTATCGAATGTCTTGAACTGACATCGGAAGATATCCTTATACTCGATCGTGCGACAGACGTTGGACAAGCGATTATACAAAATGCAGGGGATAGCAAAATTGGTGTGGTCGTACATGCAGAGCATTTTAGTGTTCATGCGACAGATGATGATCATGTTTTATGGAATAACTACTACGAATATCAATTTAGTCAACATGACGCTATTGATTTTTATATTACTGCGACAGACTTGCAAAATGAGATTTTAACAGCACAATTTGAGCATTATCTAGGCGTGAAACCGCGCGTCGTGACGATCCCTGTCGGCAGTGTGCACGAACTCAAATATCCAGATAAAAAGAGACGTCCGTACTCAATGATCAGCGCTTCACGATTGGCGAGTGAAAAGCATATCGACTGGTTAGTACGTGCTGCAATTATTGCAAAACAATCCGTGCCTGAGCTTCAATTTGATATTTATGGCGAAGGTGGCCAAAAAGGCATGCTGCAATCTATTATTGATGAACATCAAGCACACGACTTTATTCATTTAAAAGGACACGTCAAGCTTGATGATGTTTATGCAAACTATAAATTGTTCGTTTCTGCATCAACAAGTGAAGGTTTTGGTCTGACACTGTTAGAAGCAGTTGGCTCTGGCCTTGGCATGATTGGTTTTGATGTAAATTATGGAAATCCGACTTTTATTCGACATGAAAAGAATGGCTATCTCATTCCTATTAATGTTAAAGAAACAGCGACAGATGAGATCGTATCACAATATGCACAGCACATCATTCGATTTTTCAATGATGGACCGAAGCAACCACATCGCACGTCATATCATCTTGCACGTCCATATTTAACACCAGAAGTGCAACAAAAATGGCAAGACTTGATTTGGGAGGTAACACATGATTAATCTATTTGAGCGTTTTGATAACCAAGCACGAACGTTGTATGACACGTTGCAACTCGCAGGTCATGCGCATCAAACAATTGTTTTGGAAGATGATGGTTTCTTACCGGAGCAAATCATGACACCTTATCAGTTTTTTGCAAACTATCAACTGACAGGCGATGAAAAGCCACGCTATTTCAATCAAGTAGAAGTCCCACGCTATTGGGAAATTAAAGGGAATAGTAGTGAAGCAACAGTTAAAGATTTGGGCGTAGAACGTGCGAAGATTCACTATCATCACGGAAGTAAGCCGCGTATTGTAAGCGATGTCGAATGGTTAGATACACAAGGTCGTGTGCAGTATGTCGATCATTACACACAACACGGTGTGAACTTTGCGCAGACAGTTTATAATACGAGAGGTCAAAAACTCTTCCGTCGATATATCGATCAGCAAGGGCTTGAAGTGATATATGAGAATTTTATAGCCAAGTCTATCATTGTCCATTGGCAAGGTAAGGCCCATCATTTCAGCAATAAAGTGCAGTTTATTCATTTCTTCTTTAAAGCGATGGCATTGGATACAAGTGCATTTGTTATTAATTCATTAGGCTTGCCGTTTTCTGCGGTTTATCGTTTAAATACGCCAGGAAATTGTGTGCTATTTTGGCAAGAACAAAGTGGCGGACATGTCCCGGGAAATATGACGTTTATGTTGCAAGGCAATCATGCGAGACGTTTTCAAGTGGTCGTGCCAGATGCGCATGAATATCAAATGTTGACTGCACGTATGACAAAATCTGAGCGACGTTATGTGTTTGAATCAGGTTATATTTATAATTACAAACGTCAAAATATGTACACAGCAAATGTTGTGACGATGACGAATTCAGATCAGTTACCGCATTTAGAGCATATCGTTCAAGCATGTCCGAATGCGATGTTCCATATTGGGGCTGTTACAGAGATGTCAGATAAGCTGATGGCAATGGAGCGTTATGCCAATGTGAAGCTATTCCCAGCCATTGAGATTGAAACAGTGCACAAACTTTATCAATCATGTGACATCTATTTAGATATTAATGAAGGTGGCGAAATTATTAACGCCGTGCGTACCGCTTTTGACCATGATTTACTCATCTTAGGTTATCAGCAAAACGCACATAATATTGTCTACACAGCACCTGAAAACTTATTTGATAAGGTACAAGGGCCAGAACAATTAATTACAGCTATGAAAGATGTGCAGTTGAAAAAACGTTACTTTAAAGTTCGCTTATCTTATCAGAAAAAACATGTACATGAAATCGACGCCAAAGATTTCAATCGTGTTATGACAAGAGTATCTAAGTAAAATATGAGTCGAGTAGGAGAAAAGTCATTAGTTGACTATTCGTCTTTCCCCTCCACCAAACGTAGACTGTCTAACAAATAAAATGTAAGAGGAAATCAGAAAAGTTTCTTCTTACATTTTTGCTGTGCGCCCGGCATGGGTAATAACTTGACGGTGAAAGTCCGTTACAGGCTTGGTAGTAGGAACTGTTAGCGAAAGACAAGGG
>NZ_JXWY01000067.1 GCF_000934465.1 Staphylococcus microti
TTAGATACAAATAGTCATTTAGAATCCCTTCTTCACTATCCTCTTATTTTGGCAACGAAATAGCGTAGACAAGTAATTGATAATGAAATATCTGATTACTTTAGTTGCGTGGAATTATGATAAGACCCTATACACATTATGTTCAAAGTTTCCCCCAATCAAGTGAATAATCATAAATAGATAGGTGGTGTATCTAATGGAACGATTGAAAGCGTACAAATTTAGATTATATCCAACAGAAGAACAAGAGATATTCTTTACGAAGTCTTTTGGTTGTGTTCGTAAAGTCTATAATCTCATGCTTCATGACCGAATAAAAGCTTATCAAGAAAAAGCGAACAATCCCTCTGAGAAAATGCGTTTTCCAACACCTGCAAAATATAAAAAAGCATTCCCATTCTTGAAAGAAGTTGATAGTCTTGCTTTAGCTAATGCACAACTTAATTTAGATAAAGCCTACAAGAACTTTTTTCGCGATAAATCTATTGGATTTCCTCGGTTCAAAAGTAAGAAAAATCCTGTTCAAAGTTATACAACGAATAATCAGAATGGGACAGTTGCTTTGATTGATGATAAGTTTGTCAAAGTTCCTAAATTAAAATCCTTAATCAGAATTAAACTTCACAGACAGCCAAAAGGGATTATTAAGTCAGCAACAATATCACGTCATGCTAGCGGTAAATATTATATTTCTTTATTATGTAAAGAAGAGATAAATGAATTGCCTAAATCATACTCTGCAATTGGTATTGACTTAGGTATTACAAACTTTGCGATTCTTTCTGATGGTCAAAAAATTGATAATCATAACTTCACGGCTAAAATGGAAAAGAAACTCAGACGTGAACAACGTAAGTTGTCAAAGCGTGCTTTATTAGCTAAAAAGAAAGGTGTCTCTCTCTTTGAAGCAAAGAACTATCAAAAACAAAAACGAAAAGTAGCGCGATTACATGAAAAGA
>NZ_JXWY01000068.1 GCF_000934465.1 Staphylococcus microti
GAATATGAAAAAGGCAAACTTCCTTCAGAAATTTTTAAAGAGGCTGGTTTTGACACAAAGATTTTAGGAAGACGTATTAGTAATTTTAGAGATCGCGTACTCGCAATGAAAAACCGACCTGAAGGATTGCGAGATACGAGAAAAGATAGCTCTGGCAGACCCAAATTATCAGAAATGACCCCTGAAGAAGAAATTGAATACTTAAAACACAAAATTGCGCTTCAA
>NZ_JXWY01000069.1 GCF_000934465.1 Staphylococcus microti
AACAGTTTCCTTTCCTAGACATTGATTGTTTTAAACCACTTGTGTTAACTAATGCTTGAAATGATGTACATGTATAGTGAATCCCTTGGTCTGAGTGAATAATTAATTTTTTGTTTTTCGGAATTTTATGTTTCCCTACGAGTTTTGAAACAGTGTTTAATACAAGGTCTACTTTCAAACTATCACTTAGTTCATATGAAAGTATTTGATTCGTGTAAGCATCTTTTATAGTGGATAGGTAGGCTGTTTTACCTTTCCCGTAACACAAATAGGTAATATCAGTAAGAAGAATTGTTTTAGGACCACCCATTTTGAAATGACGTTTCACTAAGTTATCTTTCACACGTTGTTCAGTGGAATACTTCATGGCTTGTTTATATGGATTTGCTTTTCTTATCGGA
>NZ_JXWY01000070.1 GCF_000934465.1 Staphylococcus microti
AAAAAAGAACAATCCCTCTGAGAAAATGCGTTTTCCAACACCTGCAAAATATAAAAAAGAATTCCCCTTTTTAAAAGAAGTCGATAGTCTTGCTTTAGCTAATGCACAGCTCAATTTAGATAAAGCCTACAAGAACTTTTTTCGTAATAAATCTATTGGATTTCCTCGGTTCAAAAGTAAGAAAAATCCTGTTCAGAGTTATACAACGAATAATCAAAATGGGACAGTTGCTTTGATTGATGATAAATTTGTCAAAGTTCCTAAATTGAAATCCTTAATCAGAATTAAACTTCACAGACAGCCAAAAGGGATTATCAAGTCAGCGACAATATCACGTCAGGCTAGCGGTAAATACTATATTTCTTTGTTATGTAAAGAAGCGATAAATGAATTGCCTAAATCTAATTCTGCAATTGGTATTGACTTGGGTATTACAAATTTTGCGATTCTTTCTGATGGTCAAAAAATTGATAATCATAACTTCACGGCTAAAATGGAAAAGAAACTCAGACGTGAACAACGTAAGTTGTCAAAGCGTGCTTTGTTAGCTAAAAAGAAAGGTGTCCATCTCTTTGAAGCAAAGAACTATCAAAAACAAAAACGAAAAGTAGCGCGATTA
>NZ_JXWY01000071.1 GCF_000934465.1 Staphylococcus microti
TGAGTACAGGCTCACATTGCCTTAACTCCTCCTATGACACCATCATAGTGGGAGTTAATTATTTAGTTAATGGTCTTTTTTTTAAGTGTCCTTGACATGGGGTCCACTTTATTATAAACACCAAATCACACGTTTTTATTAAATATAGTTTGCAATTTCTATTAAATTATAATCCGGATCTCTTACATATACCGAAACAATGTTTCCCATAGCGCCTATTCTATTTACTGGGCCAAGTTCAATCGCTACATTGTTTTGTTTTAAGTGAGATACAACATTATTGATAGGTGTCTCAGTCACAAAGCACATATCAGCTGAGCCCGGCGTAGGTGTATGTGCACACGGTTTTATAATGTTGTTTTTATGATGCAGATTGATTTTTTGGTTTCCAAATTGTAATGCTGTTCGATTATCGCCAAATTGAATGGCTTTCATTCCTAATATGTCGCTGTAAAATGTTATCGTACGTTCAATATTTGTTACAGTTAAAACGAAATGATCCATGTTTTTTATTTGCATATAATTCCCTCTCATTTTACCCCTGTTTGGCACGATAAGCGGCGTTCATTTTAATCAGTTCACTTTTTAATGTTTTCATTTGTTGATAGCCCATATAGTGGTGCTTTCTTTCTTGAATATAATCGAGGCGTTCATCAAAGTTAAATGGCACGATAGGTAAAGTGTCTAACTCTGCTGTGCTCAAATCTTTAATTGCATTAATTGAACAAAAATAGTCTAAAAGCAAACGGTAATATTCGTCTAGCAGTTCAATGCTTTCTGCTTTTCCAATTTTGCGTGCTTTAGCTAAAGGTTCCAATTGTGCCTCTAGTTCAGCCATTTTCGTTAAAATCACCATTACGCTGTGCCTCCTTGAAGACGTAGTGTGGCTCGGTGACGCTTTTGACCTTCACGGCAGTCGGCAAAAAGTGGACATGCATCACATTTTGGTTTCTTTGCAAGACAATGATAACGACCAAAGAAAATAAGTTGATGATGACTTTGTGTCCAGCGTTCTTTCGGAATAATGGATGTTAGTTTACGCTCCACTTCTGCGACACTGTCTTTCCATCGACAAATGCCAAGGCGTTTTGAAACGCGTTCAACATGTGTGTCGACTGCAAGTGCCGGTTCTCCAAATGCGACGCTCATGACGACATTTGCGGTTTTCTGACCAACGCCTGCAAGACCGACAAGTTTGTCATGTGTGTTTGGGACTTCACCGTTGTATTGTTCAATCAGTGAGCGACAAAGTTTTTGAATGTTTTTGGCTTTATTTCGATACAGACCGATGGAACGAATATCATTTTGTAGTTCTTCTAATGGTACTGCCAAATAATCTTCTGGCATATGATATTTTTGAAATAATGTTTTTGTTACTTTATTAACTGTATTATCGGTACATTGCGCTGAAAGTAATACAGCAATTGTAAGTTCAAATGGGTTTTCATGGATTAATTCACATTCTGCATCTGGAAACATTTCATCAATAACATCAATCATTTCCAGTGCTTTTTTCTTACTTATCAAATGGGTTTTCTCCTTTCAACCAATCAAATTTTGGGAAGTTTTCAATCTTTTTAATGGTAGGCTGCTGTTTCTTAAATTTTGCACGAATCGGTTTCGCATCTGCAACGGTACGGACGTTATTTTTTTCCCAATTTAATAAAATTCTATCAACGTACTTAAGGCTAGATTTATCATGTGCCAATGCTTCATCCACGGCAGCATTAATAACAGTTATATCGTATTTATCAACGTCTAGCCATTGATTAATATTTTCAATTTCTAATGGCGACAATGCACGGCCAAAACCATTTTCGATTTTTTGGAAAAGATGCTTGAAAGCTTGGGCTTTATCCATATTTTGCATATTAGCATCAATCGACTCAAATATTTGGCTTAATTGCTCATAAAAGCCATCCAAATTTATATATTCACTCAGTTTGCCGTCAGCATTTTTTTCAACGTGCATTTCTAAAAGTCCGAGTTGAATCAGCTTTTGAATGATCATTGTTACTTCAGAATCTTGCATCGTTGTGCCTTTTTGTAGTGTTTCAATAGCAGGCTGTTCGTTGCTTGTATCATACGCATACAATATTTTCATAAGAATAACCAAGTCGGTTTCATTCAGGCCTAAATCTGCGTAGTATTCTAATAACTCATAGCGACAGACGAATGGACGTGTTTTTAATTCATGAATGTTCAAAATATCACCTTCTTACATCAGTTGTGCAACATTATCATAATAGTTTAGGCAGAAGTCGCCCATCCTTGATAGGTGGGTGATGAATGTCGTCCAGTATAAAGCTTATCTTTGGTAACTTGAAAACTGATATACATTGCGAATTGCCTTTTTGTTTTACTTATGTTATTTTCATTCTACATAAAAAGCGTTAATATAACAATGGCATTAGATACAAATAGTCATTTAGAATCCCTTCTTCACGATCCTCTTATTTTGGCAACGAAATAGTGTAGACAAGTAATTGATAATCAAATATCTGATTACTTTAGTTGCGTGGCATTATGATAAAGACCCTATACACATTATGTTCAAAGTTTACCCCAATCAAGCGAATAATCATAAATAGATAGGTGGTGTATCTAATGGAACGATTAAAAGCGTACAAGTTCAGATTATATCCAACAGAGGAACAAGAGATATTCTTTGCGAAGTCTTTTGGCTGTGTTCGTAAAGTCTATAATCTCATGCTTGATGATAGGATAAAAGCTTATCAAGAAAAAGCGAACAATCCCTCTGAGAAAATGCGTTTTCCAACACCTGCAAAATATAAAAAAGAATTCCCCTTCTTGAAAGAAGTCGATAGTCTTGCTTTAGCTAATGCACAACTCCATTTAGATAAAGCTTACAAGAATTTTTTTCGTAATAAATCTATTGGATTTCCTCGGTTCAAAAGTAAGAAAAATCCTGTTCAAAGTTATACAACGAATAATCAAAATGGGACAGTTGCTTTGATTGATGATAAATTTATCAAAGTTCCTAAATTAAAATCCTTAATCAGAATTAAACTTCACAGACAACCAAAAG
>NZ_JXWY01000072.1 GCF_000934465.1 Staphylococcus microti
AAAAATTAATTATTCACTCAGACCAAGGGATTCACTATACATGTACATCATTTCAAGCATTAGTTAACACAAGTGGTTTAAAACAATCAATGTCTAGGAAAGGAAACTGTTGAGATAACGCGCCCCAAGAATCGTTTTTTGGTCACATGAAAGATGAAATCAAAGGGTTGAAAGATATTCATCATTTTGAAGAACTGACAGAACTTGCGGATGATTATATTGATTACTACAATAATGACCGTTTTCAAATGGGGCGCGCAAAGTTATCACCAAATCAATTTGAAGCATACGTTAAAACGGGAGATTATCCATTAATCCAATATCAAAATC
>NZ_JXWY01000009.1 GCF_000934465.1 Staphylococcus microti
ACTTAAACACAAAAGGTATGTTACGTAATCATAAATTGGCAAAAAGTATTTCTGATGTCTCTTGGTCTCGTTTTGTGACGCAATTACAATATAAGGCTGATTGGTACGGACGAAAAATCATTAAGGTAGACAAATGGTTTGCATCTAGTCAAATCTGTTCAAAATGTGGTCATAAAGACGGCAAGAAGTCTCTTGAAATCCGAGAATGGACTTGTCCTATTTGTCATACACATCACGATCGAGATATCAATGCCAGTATAAATATCTTGAACGAAGGTCTAAGAATAATGGCATTGGCTTAAGTAGCATCAAGAACCGTAGGAACTACGGGGATAGCTTGGTAAATAAGAGACACCGCTGTTAGTAAAGAAATAAACTATCAAGTAGGCTCTATTCCCAAGAAGCTCCCACTTCAAACGTTAAAAACTTTAGGTTTAGCTAAGTGAAGAGTAGTTCACTCAAGACATAGTAGCATTTAAGTTTCAAAATGTTAAAATGTAAAACCCATTGAAAGCTTTCATTTCCGAAACTTTCAATGGGTTTGTGTTAAACGTCTGCTTCAATACGTCATATTAAGGGTAAAGTCTGTTTAATAAGCGTGGGAATGGTGCTGTTTCACGTACGTGTTCTACACCTGAAATCCATGCGACTGTACGTTCTAAGCCTAAGCCGAAACCACTATGTGGCACACTACCATATTTACGTAAATCTAAATAGTATTGGTAGCTTTCAGGATCTAATTGATGTTCATTGATACGTGCTTCAAGTAATTCAATATCATTAATACGCTCAGAACCACCGATGATTTCACCATAACCTTCTGGTGCAATTAAGTCTGCACATAAAACGGTATCTTCGTTTTCAGGGTTTGGTTGCATATAGAATGGTTTAATTTTTGTCGGATAGTTCACAATAAAGACTGGTAAGTCATAATGGTTTGCAATCGCTGTTTCGTGTGGTGCACCAAAGTCGTCGCCCCACTCGATGTCATCAAAACCAGCTTCATGTAAAAATGTAATCGCATCATCATATGAAATGCGTGGGAATGGCGCCACAACTTTTTCAAGTTTTGATGTATCACGGTCTAACATTTTTAATTCTAAACGACAATTTTTAAGTACAGATTGTACAACGAATGCGACATAGTTTTCTTGTACTTGTAAGCTTTCTTCATGATTTGTAAATGCCATTTCAGGTTCAATCATCCAAAATTCGATAAGATGACGACGTGTTTTAGATTTTTCAGCACGGAATGTTGGTCCGAATGAGAATACTTTACCGTGCGCCATGGCAGCTGCTTCCATGTACAGCTGACCACTTTGTGATAAGAACGCATCTTCATCGAAATATTTTGTATGGAATAATTCACTCGTGCCTTCTGGAGCACTTGCTGTTAAAATTGGTGGATCGATTTTTGTAAAACCATTATCATTAAAAAATTCATATGTTGCACGAATGATTTCGTTACGAATTTTCATTACAGCATGTTGCTTTTTAGAACGTAACCATAAATGACGGTGATCCATTAAAAATTCTGTACCGTGATTTTTCGGTGTAATTGGATAGTCATGCGCTTCTTGAATGACTTCAATTTGTTTGACTTGCATTTCATAACCTAAGTCTGAACGGTTATCTTCTGTAATCTCACCAGTGACATAAATAGAAGATTCTTGTGTAAGTGACTTCGCTGTTTTGAAGATGTCTTCAGCAACTTCTGACTTTACAACAACGCCTTGCATAAAGCCTGTACCGTCACGTAATTGTAAAAATGCAATTTTACCACTAGAGCGCTTGTTGGCAAGCCATGCGCCGATTGTTACTTCTTCGCCGATATGATTTTTTGCTTCTTTGATTGTTGTTTTCATAACTTATCTCCTAATTTATTTACTGCTATTATTTTAACAAAACTTAATTCTGACTTCTAGCGTATGCAAGAGAAATATATTGTATTAACAAAGATTTTGTTGTTCGGAACCTATTTTATTCAATTGTTTCAAACGCTTTTCGAAAGCATCAATGTCCCCTTGTTCTTGATGGTATGCTTGAATCGTCTGTTTGAAAAATGGCTGAAAACGACTGCTAATTAAGCGGTTATCAAAGGATACGATAATACCGCGGTCTTTTTCATTGCGTAATAAGCGACCGAGCCCTTGTCTAAAACGTGTGACGGCATCCGGTAAAATATAATCTTTAAAAATATTTGAGAATTCATCTTTTAACAATAATGGTTTCGTTGCATGCTGGTTCATAAATGGTAATTTCGCAATCATTACGCATTTCACACCCGATGCTTGATAGTCAAATCCTTCAAAAAATGTACTCGTACCTAACAATATCGCTTTTTCAAAATGATTAAATTGTTGGACGATTTTATGGTTTTGACTTTGTTGTTGTGCCAAAATAACATAATCTTCAAAAGTAGACATGTCGTTAAGATATTCCATGACACTATAAAGCATTTGATAGTTCGTAAACAGAATCAGACATTTGCCATCCACTGTTGTGACATAGCGTGTAATATAGTCTACGATTGTTTGGACATAATCTTCATGGTTTTGATAGTTAAACGGTTCAATATCAGTTGGAATAAAAATATAACCATTATCGTATTGAACAGGTTGTGATTGAATTTGATACATATTAAACGATGTATCTTCTTGGAACCAGTTTTTAAACGATGCAAACGATTGATTAAACGTCAATGTGCCAGAAATAAAAGTTAAAGATTTAAATTGTAAAAGTAACTTTTCCGTCATGACGGTTTTAACATCTGTTTCTTTAATGTGTAGCTTGATCGTCGATTTTTGATCTAAATTTTTGAGTGACACATAAAATACTTTCCCATTTTTTAGCCCTTCTTCAAATGGTTTTAACTGTGCCACGATATACAATAATTGTTTGCGCAATGTTTTGACCGTTTTATGTTTAATATTTTCAAAGTGTGTCAACGTTTGATGGATTTTTTTAATTAAACGATGCAGGCCTGGTAATAAGACGTCACTCGGCAAATCATATACATAATATATTTTAGATGTTTCATCGTTGTGTATATGCCCTGCTTGGATATGATTAAACAGTTGCTCAAATAATGCATCGTTCATATCATGAATTTCAATAATATCTTGTTTAATCATAAAGACATTCATTGGCGGAATATCTAAGTTATCCTTTAGTCTCTGTTGTTCAAGCTGATCAATTTGTGCTAACAACTTCTCGTTTTCAGTTTTACCGATTAAACCGAGTTGATATTTAATATCTGCATAACCAATTTCGTGTACAGCACAATCTAGCGCATAATCAGGGAGACGATGTGCTTCATCAATAATACAATGATCGAACAGTTGATAAATCATATTTTCGGACGATGATCGTAATAAATGCGCATGATTTGTAATACCAATTTGAATATTATGGGCGTTTTGGCGTATTTGATAATAATAGTCGACATCTTTGCGCAGTGGGACATAGGTTTCGATTTTTTGTTCCAAATACATTTTGACGCCGCCACGCAAATTTAACTCATGTATATCGCCAGTATTTGTTTCTAACAACCATAACAATAGCTGCATTTTCAATAAGTTCACTTCATAGTTGTTTGTTTCGTCTTTTAAAATTTGATGAACGAGTCCTAATGAAATATAGTCACGTTTACTTTTAATCACACAAGCATTGATCTGGATATTTAAAGCGCGATTGATTAATGGTATATCCTGTTCAATGAGTTGATACTGTAACAACTTTGTATTCGTTGAAATCATGACATGTTCGCCTGTTTCAATATAGTACATTAAGGCAGCGATAAGATATGCGAGCGACTTGCCACTCCCGGTTTCAGCTTCAATAAGTGCTGTGTCATTTTGCATCAGTTGATTGAAAATGACTTCAGCGAGATAGCGTTGATCTTCTCTATATTGGTAACCTGAATGATCAATGACTTGCTGATAAAGTGTGGCTAAGCTGTCATTAAACGTAATTGTCGGTTTTTCAAATAACGCAATCGGTTTGTAATAAATTTGATTAAATTGTGCCAACGTATGTTGTACTGTATGCGTCGAATCGTGTTGACGAACGAGCTCGAAAAAGTAATCATCTAATTGGAATTTTAAATTTTTACTCAAATAAAACAGTTGTTTTTTCGTATCTATCGGCAATGATTCAAACTTTTTGAAGGCATGAATCATGATATTTGCTGTTGTTTTCGCATCTTCATCGGCGCGATGAGCTTTCGCAAGTGGAATATCCAGTGCTTGCGCGAGTTCGCTAAGTTGATAACTTTTTTCAGATGGGAATGCGATTTTAAATAGTTCTAGTGTATCAATCACTTGTTTTGGTTGATAGTGAATGTGACATTGTTCAAACGCAGCTTTTAAAAAGTTGAGGTCAAAGTTTACGTTATGTGCAACAAACACACATCCTTGCAATTGTTCATATATTTCATCAGCAATTTCTTGAAAATAAGGTGCCTGTTCAAGCATGTCATTTTCAATAGATGTGAGTGCTTGAATGAACGTCGGAATTTCTTTATCTGTCTTGATCATTGAATGATATGTCTTCACAATCTGATGCTGTTCGATAAACACAATACCAATTTGAATAATGTCATCGAGTTGTGCCTGATTGCCTGTTGTCTCTAAATCTAGAACTGCATATCTTGTATGTTTCAATGCGTTTGACCTCCTTTCATGACGCATTATGGTAGTTCAATATCAGCGCTCATTAATCGGTGAAGATTACCCTCTTCGTCGACGACATGTAAAAAGCCGTCGTCATCAATTTGAATCACTTTACCATAAAATTGTATTTGCCCTTCCGTAAAGCGTAAACGGCGTTGCCAAATATTAGATACCGTAATATATTCATCTTTAATCGTACTAAAAGGTTCAACTAAAAACTGTTGGTAGCGCTGTTCAATTTGTAAAATTAAGTCGTGTAAAAATGTATATCGTTCAACAATCGTATCTCGATGAAGTCGAATGCTCGTCGGCTGAATCGGTACGGATGTGTCAAAGTCTTCTAATTGTTGATTCACATTGATACCAATGCCACAAATAACAGCTTCAATACCATCTGCATTCGCGACCATTTCAGTTAAAAAGCCACATACTTTACGTTCGCCAATATAAATATCGTTAGGCCACTTAATCGCTACTTTTTCATCGACGTATTGTTGAATCGTATTACAAATAGCGAGAGAAATAAATAAATTAAACGTCGTCAGCATCGAAAATGGAATGTTAGGACGTAGGACGAGCGACATCCAAATACCTTGCCCTTTTGCGGATTGCCATTGACGCTTGAAACGCCCTTTACCAGCTGTTTGTTCATCGCTTAAAATAAGCATCGTTTCTGAATGATCGATAAGTGCATGTTTGGCAATATCTTGTGTTGAAGTGACAGACTCAAACGTTTGAATCGTCTCAACGAGTTGTTGATCCTTCAAAAGCCCTTGTAAGATGCCTAAATGCCATGTTTTAGGATACGCATTTAAGCGATGTCCTTTATTATGAACAGAATCAATTGACACGTTATCTAACTTTAATTGATCAATCGCTTTTTTAACACTCATACGTGAAATATTAAGTTGTTCGGCAATTGCTTGCCCAGAAAGATAATTTGGTTGTGCTTCGGTAAGCAAAGTAAGTATAGTATCACGGTATTTTGACATTTGCTTTCACCCATTCAATAATTTCTTGTTCGTCATTTGGTATGTTTTGTTGAACGACTGCACATTCAGCACGGCGTAATGCGTCTTTCAACCACGGTCCTGCTTTTTTATTAAAGGCTTGCATTAATATTTTTCCATCAATTGCAAGTTGCTTACGACTCGTAATCTCAAGTGACTGCCACGTATCTTCTACTGTTTGCATATTAAAAACGAGTGGCGACACTTGAGTGATGTCGTTTGCTTGAAGAAGCGATTGCATGTCCAACAGTTCTAAACAGAGTAATTTGCCAAAATCATAGACAAATTGACGGTATGCTGATTTCGTCGATACATTTGGAAGTTGCTTAATCGCTTGGCATAACTTTTCAGCGTGTCTTATTTCATCATTGCTGCGTTTAAGTTGCTTCATAGATACACCTTGTATGTCATAGGTCATGACTATCGCTAAAAATTGTGGCAGTGTTAAAGGTGCTGTTACATGAATACGATCCATCGGTAATGCTTTAAAATAAGGTAAATAGTCCCAAATATGTAAATCGCTTAATGATGAAAATGTTTCAGCGACATACTGACCTTTTAAGAGCTTTTCCAATTCAACCATAATACGTTCAATCGCGAGATGTGAGATGTCACTCGCTAAATCTGTCATTGCTATATACGTCTCTGAATCGATTGAGAAACCAAGTTGTGATTGAAAACGTAAACCGCGTAAAATGCGCAACGCATCTTCTTCAAAACGTGCGTGTGGATTGCTGACAGTTCGAATCACTTTTGCTTGAATATCTTGTTGGCCGTTAAAATAATCGAGTATTTGAAACTGATGATCCATGGCAATCGCATTAATCGTAAAATCACGGCGTTCGACATCGAGATAAAGGTCACGTACGAAAGAAACTTCGCTTGGACGACGATGGTCTATGTATGCCCCTTCTGTACGAAAGGTTGTAATCTCATAGTTATCTCCTTGCCAAACAACATTAATCGTCCCATGTTCTTTCCCAATCGGAATCGTGTGATCAAACAGCGCCTCAACTTCATCGGGTGTCGCACTTGTCGTCATATCAATATCGTTGATTGGGCGTTGCATTAAGTAATCGCGCACAGCACCACCAACGAAATAAGCTTGATACCCGTGATCAGAGAGCTGTTGCATAACTGGTAGTGCGGCTAAAAAAGGGGCTTTGTTACTCATCATTGGTAGCCCCTATCATGTAACGATATAATGCTTCGTATTGATCAGCAATAATTGATGAATGGAAACGTTGTTGTACATCTTGCAGCATATTTTGTTGGAGCGTTTTGTATAATTCTGAATCTGACAATAAATTGAGCGCGTATGATGCAGCACTTTCACTATCACCAACTTCAACTAAATAGCCTGTTTCACCATGATGGATGACTTCTTGAATACCACCTGCACGTGTACCGATAGGCACCACACCCGTTGTCATCGCTTCAAGCAATGTTAAGCCGAAACTCTCTTTTTCACTCATTAAAAGGACTAAGTCGGATATTTGATAAAAGTTACTTACACAATCTTGTTTCCCTAAAAATAAGACATCGTCTAATAAGTTTAAATCGCGTACTTTTTCACGCATATCTAATAATTCAGGGCCATCGCCAATCAATAATAACTTCGCTTTCGTTTGCTGACGAATGCGTTGGAACGTATCAATAATGGTATCAATGCGTTTCACTTTTCTAAAGTTAGAGACGTGAATAATTACTTTTTCATCTTCAGCAATGCCGTAACTCGCTTTTAGATCAGGATTGTAACCTGTTGGAAACTCAGATTCACGTACAAAGTTATAAATCGGAACTATCACTTTATTCGGTTTGATAATCTCATGAGTTTCTTGCATGAGTGATTCACTGACACTTGTCACAACATCACTTTGTTCGATACCGAACTTAATCGCATTGCGTAACGCATGGTCGTATCCTAAAACGGTAATGTCCGTACCGTGCAACGTTGTCATAATTTTAATGTTTTTCCCTGACATTTGGCGTGCGAGTATACCACAAATCGCATGTGGAATCGCATAGTGCATATGTAACACGTCTAAGTCGTATTCATTAATGACGTTCGCAATTTTCGTACTTAATGAAATATCGTAAGGAGGATATTGAAAAACAGCATATTGATTTACATCTACTTGATGGAACGTTATGTTCGGAATCGGTTTATTGAGACGAAACGGCATGTTAGATGTAATAAAATGAACTTCATGCCCACGCTCAGCCATCAATATACCTAGTTCTGTCGCAATGACACCAGAGCCGCCAATTGATGGATAGCACGTAATACCTATTTTCATGAAAAAGACCTCCTTTATTTTCTTTCAAAACGATCTTTATCACGCGTGTTAAACTTGTGCATCGTTTGATTAAAACTTTCTGTCATATCAATATTTAACGAGTTGGCAATGCATAGCAATACGAATAAGTTATCGCCTAACTCAGCTTCAATGGTATTCGTTTCTTCTGTTTCTTTCTTCTGTTTCTCACCATAATAATGATTGATTTCTCGTGCAAGCTCCCCTACTTCTTCCGTCATACGTGCTAAGTTTGCAAGGGGTGAAAAGTAGCCAGCTTTAAACTGTGAAATATAAGCATCTACTTCTTGTTGCATGTCGTGCATAGATTTTGACATGATATGACCTCTTTCCTTTAAGCATTCCCTTTTATGATACATGTATCTGGCGTGATGAGCAATTCATGTCGCTTATTGTGCAAATAAAAAATCCACCCGTTTTCATGGTGGATAAATGATTGAGCATATAGCGTATCGATTTATAAATCATTCAATGCAGTATTAATTTTTATATCTGCGCCACAACGCCGATTATTAGACATGTAGTATTCATTTTTGTATCTGCGCCACAACGCCGATTATTAGAAATGCAGTATTAATTTTTATATCTGTGCTACAACACCGATTACTTATGTTTTATATTATAATCATTGGTTGCTGATGATGCAACGAATTTTACCGCATACGCCATCTCACCACAAAAGGTGAAGAACCAATAAAAAAAGCTGAAACATCTCGTTTCAGCTTTTTTGACTATTCGGCAGAACGTGCGATTAAGATAAAGCGTAAAAGCTCTGCAACTGCAACGGCTGTTGCTGCGACGTAAGTCATCGCTGCTGCACGTAATACACGACCTGCATGTTTGTGTTCATTTTCATTTACAATGTTTAAGCGTTTGATTTGATTCATTGCACGTTTACTTGCATCAAACTCAACAGGTAGTGTCACAATTGAGAATAATACCGCAAATGCCATTAAGAAAATACCAATCCATAACGCTGTTGTCCCAATCGCCATTTGCATCATTGTTAAGACAAACCCAATCATAATAAAGATATATGATAATGAGCTACCTAAGTTCGCAATTGGCACGAGTGCTGTACGGAAACGTAAGAAGAAGTAACCTTCAAAGTGCTGAATGGCATGGCCTACTTCGTGAGCTGCAATAGCTGTTCCCGCAACGCTTGGGCGGTTATAGTTCGCTGGTGATAACACAACGACTTTATTTTTTGGATCATAATGGTCTGTTAAAAAGCCATTTCCTTCTTTGACATCTACATCATAGATGCCGTTTGCATGTAATATTTCTAATGCGACTTCTCTACCAGTTTTGCCGCTTGTTGATCTTACTTTTGAATATTTTTCGTAGTTTGATTTTACACTGTACTGTGCATACATAGGAAGAAGCATCAGTACTGCAAAATATAGAATCATTGACATAAATGACATGCTGTTCACTCCTTTTATTATATTTTACGTGGTTCATGTATAGGGGTCAAACTATTTACTTGGACGCTGCTTAATTTGCCATAATACAAAAAGTAACGGTATCATAGATAGCCAAAATGCAATATAGCCAATGATTGCTTCATAACTTGTAAGCGAACCATAGATTGGATATTGATGAAATACATAATCTATGACGTCATTATGAATCACCCATGCGATTGTAATGCCTAAGCTCAAAAAAGTAAATTTGAAACGTGGCAAAAATAAGAACGCTTGGATGGCCATAATGCCATGCGACATAATCAGCATAACGCCTGTAAGATAAATCGTATCATCTACATAAAAGAGCATGAAATTCATAATCACTGCCCAGACACCATATTTAAATAAAGTGACAAAGGCAAGCGTGTCGATAATAGCTGAGCGTTTATTGATAAGCCACAAAAAGATACTTATGGATAAAAACAATGTTGCGGTTGGACTATCAGGAACAAACGGCCAGAAGTACCATGGTGTTTCTGATAATTGTGGTGCATACCAAATATAGCCATAAAGCGTACCGAGTAAATTCGCAATGAGCAACATGTACAAAATGGGTCGATGATACAGCAATGTGTGTAAGAGTGACTTTATGGACATTGAACTTACCTCGTTATACATAGTATTAAAAATGCTGTCTACGCAACTTCAATGTGTTACGTAGACGGGTAAAATGATAAAATGCGTCTGCATCTTGCATTGTGAGACTTAGGTCGATTTGTGAAGACAGTGCTTCTAACAAACGTTGTTCGGTTGCTTGTGATAGTGAGAGATGATACAAATCCCTTAAATAGGCTGACTGATCAGTTTGCTCTAACAATTGATACAGTAAGACTTTATCTAACATAGCATCTCTGCGTACGTCATGATGCAAATGCAGTTTGAGGTCAATGGTTTGTGATGTTCGAATGACCTCGTGAAAGATTTGATCTGAATTAATGAGATGTTGCGCACCATCGTGATATTGTATGGCGTGCGTTTGAGCATCAACAGTTGCTAATTGTAATGTAGGGTGTTGTTCAATGACGTGATCAACAAAGTGTATGTGGTTTAACAGCTGTGCATTCGCTTTAATATAATTGAGCAACCAAACACTAATGCGTGATTTAAATGTATAATGCGTCAATAAGTACGTTATAAACTGCTGTTTGACTTGCTGTAATGGTACATCCAACATACACGTCACCTATAACAAGCGTTCGCGTTCTTCGTGCCATAATGTATTATTCGGTTCTAGTTCGATTAAGCGATTGAGCAGATTTTCACGTGTTGCTGTATCACCAATTTCAACAGCGTAGTGATAATAGTCACTTAAAAAGTCAATATTATCATGAAGTGTGGCGTGTGCCAGTGCATAGAAATGCTGCGCTTCTTTATCACGTTCTTCTTCACCGAGTGCATAAGCGATTTGCCACATAAATTGTGGGTCCATATCATCTTCCTCAGTATATTGAATGAGTGAAATTAAACCGTCATTGTCTTCTTCATTGCGATAGTAGTCTGCGAGTAGCATTAACGGTTCTTGGTATGCAGGATCGACTTCGAGCGCTTGTTTTAATAAGGTTACGCCTTCTTCTGCATCACCGTGTTCGATTTGTAATGCACCTGTCGTATACATTAATTCTTTATAAAATTGGTTTAAGCGTAAGCCTTCTGTCCCGACTTCAATCGCATCTTCATACGCTTTTTCATTTTCATACAGCTGTTGTAAATAAAAATACGCTTGCATATAGTCTGGGTCTTTTTGCAATAAAGTACGGATAATTTTAATCGCTTCTTGAGTTAAATCATTTTTATCAAATGCAATCGCCTTTTTAAAGTAATCTTCAGATGTCATTTCTTGTTCGTGAATTTCTTCAAACCATTGTAATGCATCTGAATAGTTACCACTTTGTAAGCTGCTGTCAGCTAGACGTGAGAAGATATTGACGCCGTTAACAATATGTTCTCCTGCTTCAAGCACAGTATCGTATGCACGTGAGGCACGTAAATATTGTCCGTCATAGTAAAATAACTCAGCGAGTGCAAAGTGTAAGACAGGATCAGACGGTTGCATATCAATCGCTTGTTGTACTTTGTCAATCGCTACATCAGTCATATTAATTTGCTGGTATAAATCTGCTTCTAACATCAAGCGTTCTGGTGTTAATTCAACATCGTTCAAATATTCTAGTGCTTCATCTGTATGATTTTCAGAAATTAAGCCTTCAATAAAATAAATTAAAACATCAGCTTCATCCGGATATTTCATATACAGTGCACGGAATACATCTAATCCTTGTGGCATTAAACCAAAACGATACAATGTCTCACCAAGCATAAATAACGCTTCATCATTGTCTGATTGAAGTGCCTGTTCGACACGGCTATTGATGTCCTCTAGCTTTTGACTATTGATATCATCTATTAACTTGTAGATATCTTGCATGTTATCCCTCATTTTCTAATTGTTTTAACACAGGTAAAAATCCAGGGAACGACACATTCACACTATCAAAACGATTGATTGTATAAGCATCTTGTGTGAGCAATGAAGCTACAGCAAGCATCATACCGATACGATGGTCAGTATGACTATCAAGTACCTCCACTTTAGTCACATTTGATGGATGAATAATCAAGCCATCAGACGTCGGTTCAAGTGATAATCCTAACTTGTTCAATTCATTTGCTGTTGTGTCGATTCGATTGGTCTCTTTTACCTTTAATTCTTCAGCATTTTTAATGATACTTGAACCTTGCGCTTGTGTACAGAGTAATGCTATCACAGGCAGTTCATCGATGCATCTCGGGATTAACTGTCCGCTTATTTCAGTCCCCTGTAGATCAGGTGTGTATTGTACGCGAATCGAAGCGGTTGGTTCCGGGCCATCTGTTACATTAAAAACTGTGAGGTTGCCCCCCATATTTTTGACGACTTCAAGAATACCATCTCGTGTTGAATTAATGCCAACATTATGTATCGTAATGTCACTGCCCGGAATAATCAGACCAGCGACGATAAAAAATGCAGCAGATGAAATATCGCCGGGCACATGAAAGTCTGCGGGGTGAATATGCTTGATACCGTTAGGTGGTAAAGTGACTGTTAAATCTTCCACTTGTATCGGAATGCCGTAATGCGCAAACATCGTTTCAGTATGGTTACGAGAAACGTCGATTTCTTCAACGATGGATGTTTCATGCGCAAATAATCCTGCAAACAGAATCGCGCTTTTCACTTGGGCGCTTGCGACATGCATTTTAAAATGAATACCTTTGACTTTACTTGGCGTCAGAATAAGCGGTGTGTATTGATCGTCCACGCCAGAAATTTGAATATTCATCTGTTGTAAAGGCGTCATAATACGTGCCATAGGGCGTTTACCAATTGATGCATCGCCGGACAGCACACTTTGGATACCTGCCCCGCCCAATAATCCAGCAAGTAAACGTGTCGTCGTACCAGAATTCCCCGTATATAACACTTGATGCGGTGTTTTAAAATTTTTGTAACCGGGGGATTGAATCGTGATGCGATCTGACTCAATCGTAATCGAAACACCTAACAAACGGAAAATTTCAGCTGTACGCAAACAATCTTCTCCGAGTAGTGGTTGGTAAATGACGGATTCGCCTTCCGCTAGCGAACCTAAAATAATTGCACGATGTGTCATAGATTTATCACCAGGCACAGTGATCTCTCCCGTTAAAGGGCCGTGTAAATCAATCGTCGTTGCCATAGCACGCTCATTCCTTTCCTAATGACTGTAATGTATTAAATGCGACTTCAAGGACATCTACAGGCACTGTTTGAACGGTCGGTTGACCAATTGCTTGTAACAATACCATACGAATGCCTGTTTGATTGTTTTTCTTGTCTTGTTGCATAAGTTTGAGCAAAGGTTCAAATGTTAGCGTCTCAATCAATTGAAGTGGATAACCAAGTGTTGCTAAATAGTGATAGTAATGGCCTACTGAATGTTTTGTATCGAGTAATGTATTCGCTACAATCATTTGATACAGTATGCCAATCATCACTGCGTGGCCGTGCGGTATTTTTGTTGCATATTCTACCGCATGACCGAATGTATGACCTAAGTTTAGCCATTGACGTTGTCCACGCTCTTTCTCATCATTGACAACAATGTCTAACTTTGTTTGAATCCCGTCGATAAGATATTGTTCGATATGCTTGAGTTGAAGAAGTGATGGTTGGTCATAATAAGTTGTTTCTAATGTACGCACGGCTTCTGAACCTTTTAATAGTGCGTGTTTATATACTTCTCCATAGCCACTTAATATTTCGCTTTCTGGCAATGATGTTAAGAAGTCTAAATCATATAGTACAGCGGCAGGTCGATGAAATGCACCGATTAAATTTTTACCGTGTGCTGCATTAATGCCTACTTTGCCTCCAATGCTTGAATCGTGAGCCAAAATTGTTGTTGGTAATTGAATAAAATCTACGCCACGTAGTAATGTCGCAGCTAAGAAACCGACAAAGTCACCGACTGCGCCGCCACCAATGGCAACGAGGCATGTATTACGAGTCGGTTGACATGCGAGCAATTGTTCCATGTATTGTTCAAAATAATGTAATGTTTTTACTTGCTCTCCTGCAGGCAACACAAATGTTTGATGATGATTTGTTTCACTAACAGTTTGTAATTTTGACGCCCAATGTGCATGAACATGTTCATCAACAAAGATGAAAACATGTTGGTACTGTGTCGTGTATTCAGTTAGACGATCGATGGCTCGATGGGCGACAATCACGGGATAATTTTGTGTTGCATAAGTTGTCATAAGTTCCATGATGAAAGCCCCCTACTAAAAGTTAATGTTCATTTCACGGCGTGCCTCGACTTGTTGTTGAAGCATCGTCATATCATTCGATTCAAACTCTTCTAATAATGCGCGTGCGACTTCAAATGATACAGCATGTTCACACACTATACTTGCCGCCGGTACGGCACAGCTATCCGAGCGTTCAATGGTTGCTTTAAAAGGCTCTTTTGTATTGATGTCAACAGAAGCAAGCGGACGGTAAAGTGTTGGGATTGGCTTCATGACACCATTAATAATTAACGGCATACCGTTTGACATACCACCTTCAAAACCGCCGAGATGGTTTGACGCTCTATAATAACCTGTTGTTTCATCGTATAAAATCGGGTCTTGAATTTCACTGCCGAGTTTTTCGCCTGCTGTAAAACCTTCGCCAAATGAAACGCCTTTAAATGCATTAATACCAACGACACTTTGTGCGATACGGCCATCTAATTTGCGATCGTAATGCACGTAACTGCCAATACCGACAGGCATGTGATTCACAATGACTTGTACAACGCCACCGATTGAATCGCCCTCTTGCTTGGCTTCGTCGATTTTATCACGCATTTGTTGTGCGATTGATTCGTCAACAACACGCACATCATTTTTATCAACATTTTGAATAATTTCTTCTATATCATAATGTGCGCGATCCTTAACGCCACCAATTTCGACAACACGACTGTAAACATCAATATCAAGCTGTTGTAAAAGCTGTTTACACAATGCACCAACAGCGACACGTGCTGCCGTTTCACGTGCTGAAGAACGCTCAAGTACGTTACGTAAATCACGATGTTGATATTTTAAACCACCAACAAGATCTGCATGTCCCGGTCTTGGCTTTGTAATCACGCGTTTCATTTCAGATTGTGCTTCTTCACTAATTGGTTCCACGCCCATAATATTACGCCAATGTGTAAAGTCGTCATTTTTTATAACAATCGTAATTGGACTGCCGAGTGTATAACCGTGGCGCACACCAGAAACAATCTCAACGCTATCTTTTTCTATTTGCATACGGCGTCCACGTCCATAGCCACCTTGTCGTTTGTACATTTCTTCATTTAGTTTGTTGATATCTACTTGCATATTTGCAGGTAACCCTTCAACAATCACTGTTAGTTGTGGCCCATGTGATTCGCCCGCTGTTAAAAATCTCATATGTTCAACACTCCTTAACTTCAAATATATCAATCAGTCTATGATACGAATTGTTTGTTTTGTTCATTTAATAGATATGACATACATCATAGCATAAATTTCATGTTTAATTAACAGAAAACTTCAAAAAAGTTTATCGCTTTTAATGATTAAAGTATTTGGTTGGAATAGCTGACTACTCATAGGGAAAACGAACTTAAATGAGTAAATATCTGTAAATGACAATAGGTAGCGAGAATGCGAAAGCGTTTTGCAAGAATGCGCGTACCTACTTAACGAAAAAGGACGGCCACGACAAAAGTGACCATCCTGTATATAAAGTGTATGATATTGTTTTATTCGTAAACCCAAACATCTTCAGGTAAAGCATAGTTACTAAGCTCTGCTTCATCAAACCATAAAGCAATTTCGCGTTTTGCAGATTCTACTGAGTCAGAACCGTGTACGACATTGCGTCCTACAGTTAGGCCTAAATCACCACGGATTGTGCCAACTGAAGCATCAGATGGATTTGTAGCGCCAATTAAATGACGAGATACATTCACTGCATCTTCCCCTTCTACAACCATCGCAAACACAGGTGCAGACGTGATAAAAGCGATTAGATCATTATAAAACGGTCTTTCTTTATGTTCGCCATAGTGCGTCTCTGCTAAAGGTTGTGGTACGGTCATTAATTTAGCACCGACTAACTTTAGACCTTTACGCTCAAGACGTTGAACAATTTCTCCAATCAATTTACGTTGTACCGCATCTGGTTTAATCATTACAAAAGTTCTTTCCATAATTATCCCCCTTAGTTTTAAGCATACAAGCTTATACTACCATTTATGTAAAGCGCTTTCAATAGTGAGATTAACGCATGCGGTGTTGTAATTTGTCGATGAGCTTTTTAAATAAAGGTTTGAGCGCATCATTTGGCAATTGATCTAGTTCTTGCAGTGCTTTATTCAAGTATCGTGTACTAATTTCTTTAGACTGTGCAATCACATCAGATTGTCTGACTTGCTCGATACATTCTGTAAATAAAGCATCGGAAGCACCCGGATGTAATGACGCAATTTTAGCTTTAAAATTAGGATCTTGACGCATTTCTAACAAAACAGGTAATGTTAAATGCCCGTTGCGTAAGTCGCTACCTACAGGCTTACCAAGTTTTTCAGGTGTACTTGTAAAATCTAAAATATCATCAATAATTTGGAAGCTCATACCGATATAATGACCGATTTGACGCATTGTGCGTACGGTTTGGGCATCAGCGCCAGAAGTCATTGCGCCCACTTCTGTAGACAGTTGAATCAATAAAGCAGTTTTACGATTAATGCGTCTTAAATAGTTCGTCATGGATTGATCAGCTCTAAACTGATCTTGAAATTGAAACAGTTCACCTCGACAAACTTCAGTAATGGCATGCGATAAAGTAGCATGTACTTCAGGGTTTTTAATATAAGATAAATATTCCAAAGCACGCGCTAATAGAAAGTTCCCGGTTAAAATAGCTGTAGGTTTATCCCATTTTTTTTCAATCGTTAACTTTCCACGACGTTTATCACTATAATCAATCACATCATCATGTACTAAAGTTGCCATATGAATTAGTTCCAAAGCTGTCGCAACACGATACGCAGCTTCATTTGCCTGATTAGGGCCTATATAACTACTTAAAATAACAAAGAGTGGTCGTACACGTTTACCACCAGACTTTAATAAATGATGAGATGCAGCTTCAAGTGTTGCGTCTTCACTTTTAATCAGCTGTTGAAGTCTTTTTTCAATTGTCTTTATTTCTTGGTTTAGATTAATTTTCGACATGCCATTCACCTTTTAATTATTCGAGTTAGGTTTATAAGCGAGGTGCATCGCTGCAACACCACCAGTAAAGCTTCGTACTTTGACATTCTCAAAATTCACACTTTCAAATAACTTTTTAAGTGTTTCACGATCAGGAAAGTCAAAAGCAGATTGTTGTAGCCATTCGTATTCTTGTTTTGATTTTGCAAATAATTTACCGAACAACGGCATTACAAATTTGAAATACAGTTGATAACCTTGTTTGAACACAGGCATTGTTGGTTGACTTGTTTCAAGACACACTGCCATGCCCCCTGGTTTTAATACACGGTACATTTCTTCAAGTGCCACTTTGTAGTCCGGAATATTGCGAAGACCAAAGCCAATCGTAACATAATCAAACGTATTATCATCGAACGGTAATGCCATTGCATCACCTTGTACAAGACGAATGTTTTCCATCGCACTCGTTTTTTGTTCGCCTACTTTTAACATATTTTCACTAAAATCAAGCCCTGTTACTTCCCCTTCATGTCCGACCGCATGGCTCAATGCAATCGTCCAATCTGCTGTCCCACAACATACGTCTAAAGCAATTGAACCAGGCTGTACATTCATTTCTTTCATTACTTTTTTACGCCAGCTTTTATGTTGTTCAAAACTAATGATGTTGTTTAAACGATCATACTTCCCAGAGATATTTTGAAAAACTTCATGGACTTGCTCTTTATTCGCTTTATTTTTAGTCATAATTTAAACCTCATTAGATTTTATATTTTTCTTGTAATTGTTGAATTAAAACATGCTTCGTATCAGTATCAAACGCAGTCAGATAGCCTAAAGTTGAAATATCTAAGCCCGCAATTAATGCGTGTATAGGTGCTTTCGTTAGCTTGTCAGGTAAATAAATAGCCAACACTTGTTGAAGCAGTAACGTTTCAATGTTATAAATGCTATCAATCACTTGCGCTTGTGGCATGCGACTGCCTTGGTGTTGCAACATAGACTTAAGTTCGTTGATTCGAACAATCGCCTGACTCATTTTTAACTGAAATTCTAAATCATTCAAATCAGCGAGCAACGTATAATAATGAGCGCTCAGTAAATCTCCAATCAAAATACCATCACGCTCGTAGTCATCATAACTGACATGGTCAAGATGTTTTAAAGATGTATCGATAGAGAGGCAAGCTAACTTTGCTTGTACTGGAATATGTAAAGCGTCGAGTACATCGCTTAACGCATGATTCATATGTATGTTATTTGGATGTTGCAAATGTTTAAGACGTTCGTTAATTTGTTCTTCAAGTAATTGATACGTTGATTGCATAGTTGCCACCTCTCAATTTAGTCACTCTCTATATTAACACTAACCCTATAAAAATTAAATCCGAATTATTCGAAACCGTTATTTTGATAAGGAAAAGTAGTAATGATATTGTGGACGGGACTGAGACATAGCGAGGACATTCCTTAAATAAGAAAGTAAATAGTTGTAAATGGCAGTAGGTGTCTGAAGTGAAAATGCGTTTTAACAAACTTGGGGAGCACTACAGAAACCTTAGTTTCGTTGTAGTGCCCCTACAAGGCTGATTAGATATGTGCCAAACTTGAAAAGTGTAGGCACATATCAATCAGCTACTGTAAAACTTCTATTGTCAGTGTTCGCAAAGCGGGATTCTCGGCAGAACTTCGCAATTCGGCAAAATTAGAAAGCAATTTTGCTCATCGCTCGGGTTCTGCTCGAATCCTAAACGCTTTGCTCACAAGCTCGATACACCCTTGCCGGGGCGGGACTACGAAAGTTTTTAACAAAAATGAGCTTTCTGTCCCGCTCCCAAAATTTGTCCAAACAAAAAAGCCCGCTTATACAAGGGGCTTTTTTGTAGATAAAAGAATTATTTTACTGCGTCTTTTAAAGCTTTACCTGCTTTGAAAGCTGGTACTTTGCTTGCAGGGATGTCGATTTCTTTACCTGTTTGTGGGTTGCGTCCTTTACGAGCAGCACGTTCGCGTACTTCAAAGTTACCGAAACCGATTAATTGTACTTTTTCACCTTTAGCTAGTGAGTTTTGAATTGATTCGAAAACGGCATCAACTGCTAAGCTCGCATCTTTTTTAGTTAAATCAGCTTGTTCAGCAACCGCGTTGATTAAGTCTGTTTTGTTCATGTCCAAGTTCGCCTCCTTAAAGGTTTTATGTAATGATAACTCATTTATCATTATGGTATGACTTTAACACAAGAATAGGTATAACTGCAATGATTTATATGCGAAAAACGGCGGTTTCATCGCATTTTAGTACTTTTTTTCGATAGAAATATCCCAAATTTAAACAAATGGAATAAATTACTCTGCTTTTTTCGTTCTGCCCATTAGAATTTTAAGTGCTTCTTCGACAGGTTGATCTTCAAATAGTACGTGATAAAGTGCAGATGTAATTGGCATTTCAACACCAAGTTGTTTGGCAAGATGGTAGACAGATTGTGTTGTATACACACCTTCAGCGACCATATTCATATCATCAAGGATTTCTTGTAACGTCTTTCCACTACCGAGTGCATAACCTAATGAAAAGTTACGTGAGTGTGTCGATGTACATGTCACAATCAGATCACCGATACCGCCTAATCCTTGGAACGTAATCGGATCAGCACCTAATTTAACACCAAGACGTGTGATTTCAGCTAAGCCACGTGTGATAAGAGCTGCTTTCGCATTATCGCCATAGCCCATACCAGCGAGTACACCGCTGGCAATTGCGATAATATTTTTTGTAGCACCTCCGATTTCAACGCCGATAAGATCGTCATTCGTATACACACGTAAATAATCCGTCATAAATAGGTCTTGGATCGTTTGGCATAGTGCTGGATTACTTGATGCGGCAGACACAGTTGTCGGTTGCTTAATGACGACTTCTTCTGCATGGCTCGGACCTGATAAGACGCCCACACCACCGTTATGTGCAGGTGAGATAACATCTTCAATCATTTCTGATACACGCTTAAAAGTACCGTTTTCAATCCCTTTCGCCACGTGGATAAACTGCTTAGGTGTGGACAATAATGCATCTACTTGAGATAAAACCGAACGAATGGCTTTTGTTGGAATCGCAATTAAATAAATATCGGCATGATTCACAGCTTCTTGCATATCAGTCGTTGCACGCACAGTTTCATTAATCGTCGCTTCTTTTAAATAGCTACGATTCGTATGGTACGCATTGATTTCCTCTACTGATTCAGCTGATTTGCCCCACATTAACGTGTTATGCCCATTGTCAGCAAGTACATTTGCTAAAGCAGTTCCAAAACTACCTGTTCCAAATACTGTAATGTTGGTCATATCCATATTCCCCCGTTTATGTCTAATTTCGTTTACGTGCGATGATGTGTACAGGTGTGCCTTCAAAGCCAAACGCACTTCGAATTTGGTTTTCTAAATAACGTTTGTAAGAGAAGTGCATTAGTTCAACGTCATTGACGAATACAACAAACGTTGGTGGTTCGATAGCCACTTGTGTTGTATAGAAAATATTGAGTCGTCGACCTTTATCTGTTGGTGTTGGGTTCATAGAAATCGCATCGGTGATGACTTCGTTCAATGTCGAACTTTGAACACGTTTTTTATGATTTTCACTTGCTTCGTTAATAAGTGGGAATAGCGTACGCAAACGTGTGCCTTCTTTAGCTGACACAAACGCAATTTGCGCATAATCTAAAAATTGGAAGTTATTGCGAATATCATCCATAAACCGTTTCATTGTTTTACTATCTTTTTCCAACGTATCCCATTTATTGACAACAATCACAATTGCTTTACCTTCTTCATGCGCATAGCCCGCAACACGTTTATCTTGTTCGATGATGCCTTCTTCCGCATCGAGTACGACAAGCACAACGTTAGAACGTTCAATGGCTTTTAAAGCACGTAACACAGAGTATTTTTCTGTCGTTTCGTATACTTTCCCTTTTTTACGCATCCCTGCTGTATCAATCAGAACGTAATCTTGACCGTCATAGCTATATTCAGTGTCAATGGCGTCACGTGTTGTACCAGCGATGTTGGATACGATAACACGTTCTTCGCCTAAAATGGCGTTCACTAAGCTTGATTTCCCTACGTTAGGTCGACCAATTAATGAGAGTCTAATCACTGAGTCGTCATACGGATCTTCTTCTTCAGGCTTGAAGTGTTTCGCAACCGCTTCTAACAAGTCACCTAACCCTAAGCCGTGCGAGCCTGATAATGGATAAGGTTCACCAAATCCTAAAGTATAAAAGTCGTAAATATCATTACGCATTTCAGGGTTATCAACTTTGTTTACAGCGAGGACAACCGGCTTTTTAGATTTATAAAGCATCTGAGCGACCATTTCATCGCTTTGTGTAACACCTTCGCGGACATTCGTCATAAAAATAATGACATCTGCTTCTTCAATCGCAATTTCAGCTTGTGCACGAATTTGCGTTTGGAATGGGGCGTCACCGATTTCGATACCCCCTGTATCAATAATATTAAAGTCATGCGTCAGCCAATCACCGCTCGCATATATTCTATCTCTCGTAATACCGGGTGTATCTTCAACAATTGAGACACGTTCTCCAACGATACGGTTAAATATCGTCGACTTCCCGACATTTGGACGACCTACAATCGCCACTACTGGTTTTGTCATGTATGTTCTTCCTCTCTACAAATATCTTTTTCATTCTAGCATATTGCTCGTTATGTAGAAATCGTATTTTTAGAATTGTTGTATTCTCTAGTTTGTGTAGCTTTATACACTGTCCATCTATTAATAATAGTTAGTATTATTATAGCATGCTCCTAATTAATAAGAAAAATGATGATGTGCCCGTGCATAAACAAGAAGGCATGCTGTTAGGCACATAGGCACAAAACAACAGACTGAAAAGCTACACAGTGTAACTTTTCAGTCTGCGTTAAGACATTAAATATTATAGGTTCAGGTTTTTAAATTTGTCAGCAAACATGTCGCCTAATGTTGGGTTATTGCTTTCATCATCTGATGACAATGTATATTCCTCTGTTGTTTCAGGAGATGCTTCATTTGTTTCTTCAGCAGGTGCTGCAGCTTTAATAGAAAGTGAAATACGCTCTTCTGCAGTGTTGATGCTAAGAATTTTTACATCTACTGTTTGACCAGGTTCAAGCACTTCGTTCGGCGTACCGATATGCTTATTGCTAATTTCAGAGATGTGTACAAGTCCTTGAAGACCAGGACCAATCTCTACGAAAGCACCAAAGCTTGCAAGACGCATCACTTTACCTTCGACAACATCCCCTTCATTGAATTTTGATTGAATTGTTTCAAAAGGGCTAGGTAATGTATCTTTAATAGATAAAGATACACGTTCAGAACCAGGTTCAACAGAACGAACTTTTACTTTAACAGTATCTCCAACAGATACAACTTCTTCTGGAGATGACACATGTTCGTGAGATAATTCAGATACGTGAACTAAACCGTCAACGCCGCCAAGGTCAATGAAAGCACCAAAGTTCGCAAGACGTGCAACTTTACCTTCTAATACATCGCCTTCTTTAATCGACTGTAAAAGTGCTTCTTTTTTCTTTTCATTTTCTTCCGCTTCAACGGCTTTACGGCTTAGGATGACACGATTATTTGCAGGGTCTAATTCTTCAACTTTAAGTTCAAGTACCTTCCCTTCATAATCAGAGAAATCTTCAATGTAATCAGTTGAAATAAGTGACGCAGGGATAAAACCACGTTGACCTACATCTACAACTAATCCGCCTTTTACAACTTCAGTAACTGTTGCTTCAATCGTTTCATTGTTATCAAGTTTCTCTTGTAAGAATTCATACGATTTTTCTTCTTCTAAACGGCGCTTAGATAAAATATAGCTACCTGATTCGTTCTCTTCATCGATTTCGATTTTTGTAACGTAGGCACCAATTTCATCGCCAACTTTAACAACTTCATTTGCATCTTCTATATGATGTGTAGAAAGTTGACTAATCGGAATAATCCCGTTGTATTTCGCACCATTTACGTGAACAACAACATGTTTGTCATTGATTTGTTGTACTTCACCTGTAACCTTGTCGCCTTCTTTAATGTCTGTAATCATTGATTCATTGAATTCTTCTGTCATCATAAATGCCTCCTTGTATTACTACATAATAATAACATCTTACAAACTGTGCAAATTGTCAAGAAATTTCCACATATTCAACTTATTTTGATTGGGCTTTTTGTGCCAATTGAATGATGTGTTCTGTAACCGCTTCAATCGTCATACCTGTCGTATCCATTTCAATCGCATCATCTGCCTTAACGAGTGGAGAAATTTCACGATTCATATCGTAAGCATCACGTTCAGCAATATCTTTTTTAAGTTGTTCAAGTGTCGAAGGAATACCACGATCCGTATTATCTTTTAATCGACGCTCTGCACGTTCCTCAACAGAAGCAATCATGTAGATTTTAACTTCTGCATCTGGGATAACAGTCGTACCAATATCACGTCCGTCCATTACAATCCCTTTATTCTCAGCAAGTTGCTGTTGTACATCTACTAAATATTTGCGCACAGCGTCTTTTGAAGCAACGAATGAAACATGTTCCGTCACTTCATTACTGCGAAGATAATCCGTTACGTCCGTATCATTTAAAATGACACGTTGCCCTTTTTCTGAATCGTAAATCAGCTTTACATCAACGTTTGTCATCATTGTATCAAAATCTTTAAATGTTTCTTGGTTCGTTAAATAATAGTACGTAATCGCGCGATACATCGCACCAGTATCGACGTAAATCATATTTAATGTTGTCGCAACACGCTTTGCAATCGTACTCTTGCCAGCTGCTGCGGGTCCATCAATAGCAATATTAATAGCAGTCATTGTAAACCTTCCTTGTTGTTGTTTGTATGACAATATTTTATCATAATATGGTAGCTATTTACGAGGAGGAAATCATAATGAAAAGATTATTAGTCATTCACACAGGTGGCACAATCAGCATGTCTCAAGATGAATCAAATACAGTTAATACAAACGGTGACAACCCGATAGCGAATCATCAAGAACTGATTCAAACATATGCAGATATTAAAGAAGTGATGCCTTTCACTGTCCCTTCTCCACATATAACAATGCGTCATGTTAAAGAAATTAAACAGCTTATTGAATCTCATGTCGATGAATTTGACGGTTTTGTCATTACACACGGCACAGATACACTAGAAGAAACAGCTTTTTTATTAGATTTGACATTGAATGTCACAAAACCAGTTGTGATTACAGGTGCCATGCGTTCATCTAATGAAATTGGATCGGATGGTTTATATAATTTTATTGCTTCTATTCGTGTGGCAACAGCAGATGACTCAAATCATAAAGGCGTAATGGTCGTTTTTAATGATGAAATACATACCGCACGCAATGTGACAAAAACCCATACATCGAATACGAATACATTCCAAAGTCCAAACCACGGGCCGCTCGGTGTGATCACAAAAGCTGGCGTCTACTTTCATCATCGCCCATACGACAAAAAAACATTGCCAGCTATTGATACGACATTGAATGTACCGTTAATTAAAGCACATATGGATATGGGCAGCGAAGTGTTAGACTTCTATGCGGAACAGCACGTTGACGGGCTTGTCATTGAAGCGTTAGGTCAAGGCAATTTACCCCCTACAGCCATTGCTGGTTTAGATAAATGTCTTGCTGCTGAGATGCCTATTGTATTAGTGTCACGTTCTTTTAACGGTATTGTAAGCGCCGTGTATGCCTATACAGGCGGCGGTCACCAACTACAAAATAAAGGTGTTATTTTTTCAAACGGTTTAAACGGTCAAAAAGCACGCTTGAAACTGTTAGTCGCATTAAGCAATGGTTACAATCATCAAATGATTCGTGATTATTTTAATGATTAAACATCAATAGCGACGAGCTGTTTATGAATTAGTTTTATATGAAATGAGGTTTTGCTGATGATGATAGTAAGTGATTCAAATGCAGTCAAAAATTTAAGATTTCTGATCGATTATGTTAATCATGATGGAGAGACTGTTAAGATTACAACGAATGAACACAATGCGGTGTTAATGAGTGAAAAAGAATATCGTGGTATTATGGAGACATTTTATTTGCAACAGTCATCTGTGAATGCTCAGCACGTTGCACAGTCTATTGCGGAAGCTGAAAGTGGAAAAATGAATAGAGTTACAAAATTTTAAAATCTGTGCATGAAAGAGCGGGACAATAAAGCTTTTTAAAATGAGCTTCTGTTCTGCTCTTTTTTTCATAAAGAAAATCGAACGAGGGCAATAAATTCTACAGTCCGCTCGTTCGATTTATGATAGACGTTTTTATTTCAAAAAATCATAATGCGTAACTTTTGTGTTTTTAAGGTTGGATCTTAAAGTCATCATTCCTGACGTTAAATACAAAGTGCTAGGCGTCATTACTTCCTACGATTCTAACGGTGCTTGCTTCTTTGTTAAAATGTCTTGAGCGATTGCGACACCGTGGTATTTACCATTTTCAATAAAAATTGTATTTGCATCGTTTCCGGCAGCAATAACCCCTGCAATATAGCAGTTTTCGACATTTGTTTCGTACGTGTCTTTATTGTAAACCGGTGCTGTTCCATAGCTGTTTGTGTTAATGTCGATACCGACTGATGATAAAAAGTCATAATCTGGGTGGTACCCAATCATCGCGAAAACGAAATCATTGTCGATTGTTTTAGATACACCATTTGTTTCAAAAGTGACGCTATCCTCAGTAATTTGCGTCACATGGCTGTCAAAGTGCATATCGATATTACCACGTCGAACAAGTGAGTCAAAGTTTGGTAAAATCCAAGGTTTCACAGATGGTGAATAGTCTGAGCCACGGTAAATGACTGTAACGTTAGCATTCGCTTTTTCTAACTCTATCGCTGCGTCAACTGCTGAGTTTTTGCCACCGATAATCACAACGTTTTGATTGAAATATGGGTGTGCTTCTTTGAAATAATGCATCACTTTCGGCAAGTTTGCTCCGTCTACTTCAAGTGTATTTGGTTGGCCATAATAACCAGTTGCAATTGTTAAAAAGCGGCATTGATACACGTCTTTCGTTGTTGTGATGGTAAAGTGATCGTGCATCTTGCGAACAGTTAACACTTCTTCAAATGTATTCACTTTTAATTTGTGATGTTTTACAACTTCACGATAATATACAAGTGCTTGGTTGCGTCGTGGTTTTAATTCTTCAACGATAAATGGAACGTCCCCAATACTTAACTTGTCACTAGATGAGAAGAAAGTTTGATGTGTTGGATAATGGTAAAGTGCTTCTACGACATTCCCTTTTTCAATAATTAATGTGTCGATGCCCTTTTTTTGTTGCTCAATTGCGGCACTTAAACCACAAGGACCGCCACCAATAATAATACTTTCAATCGTTTTCATCTTGATTTCTGACATCAAAAGAGATTGGACATAAATAACGTATGATCTCGTCAACCGCTATAAAGCGTCTTAAATAATTGTGTCCGAACCTCATGCTATTTTATGTCAGTCTTGCCTCCTATTCACATACTAGCATGGTATATACATTCTTCATTATCTTACTAATCCTCGAATATTATAGCAATTTTTGTTATCAAACTAAATGAATAAGTTTTGACATTATACGGTTAAGAAGCGGATAAATGAGCCAAAAAAAGTGGAACGACATAATCATCGTTCCACGTTAATATGTTATTTTGTTAGGCGAAATGGAAACCTATGGAATAATCAATTGTTGACCATTGCTAATATTGTTACCACTAATACCATTCGCTTGTCTAATTTTCTCAACATTTTCAGGTGATCCGCTACCATAGTATTGAATTGCAATACGGTATAAGTTTTCGCTACCACCGACAGTATGTGATTGATTACCAGCAGATTGCGTTGGTTGTTGGTTCACATTTTGTTGATTTTGAGCTGCATATTGGTTGTTAATATCTTGTTGGTTTGCTGCATTATTTTGTGCCGCTTCTTGTTCAGCTTTTTCTTTTTCTGCACGTTCTTTCTCGGCTTTTTCTCTCTCAGCCTTTTCTTTTGCTGCTTTCTCTTTTTGTGCTTTTTCCTTGTCAGCTTTCTCTTTCGCCGCTTTTTCTTTAGCACTTTGCGCATCTTTATCTTTTGAACTTGATTGTTGCGTTAATTGAGCATCATCATTGCCTGTGCTTTGGTCTTGATTAAATAAATACATACCACCGAAAATCGCAATAGTACCTAGAAGAAGGATTGCAGCAATAATCGGTAAAATACGTTTTAAGAATCCGCCGTTACTTGAACCATTTGAAACCGTTGTGTTTGGTTGTTCACTCGCTTTTACGGCACCTGTTGCACCAGCAGTACCCGCAGCAACGCCAGCGCCAGCAGCTGCACCAGTTTTAGCAGTATCATTTTTAGTGCTATCTTGCTTAGGTTGTTTCGCTGATTGAGAAGCTTTGGCACTAGCAGATCCGGCAGCAACACCAGCCCCAGCGGCAGCTGTAGTTTTAGCAGTGGCGTTTTTAGCGTTATCTTGCTTAGATTGTTTCGCTGTTTGAGAAGCTTTGGCGCTAGCAGATCCAGTAGCGACACCAGCGCCAGCAGCTGCACCAGTTTTAGCGGTATCATTTTTAGTGCTATCTTGCTTAGGTTGTTTCGCTGTTTGAGAAGCTTTGGCGCTAGCAGCTCCAGCCGCACTCGCACTTGCAGTACCCGCTGTTTTCTTTTCGTCTTTGTCTGATTGCGCTGATTGTGTTACATCTTGTCTTGAATTTTGTGCTTGATGTGATGCAACGCCAGCCCCTGCAACTGCACCAGCTCCAGCTACGTTTGCTGACTTATTATTGGCTGGTTTTTCTTCCGTTGACGCTTTAGGTTGTTCAGCTTTTTGTGCGCTTGTATTTTGCGTTACAGAAGCGTCAGCCCCAGCAGTAGCAGCTGTCTCATTTGGACAATCAGCTTTAGTTGGTTCTGTTTCAGTTTTTGTTGGTTTTTGAGGTGCTTGCTCTTGCTTTGTTTCAGCAGGATTTGCACTGTCTTGGTTACGTACACGTTTACGATGACGACGCGCAGGATTTCGAGGTGGGAAATGTTGCGTGTGGTCTGTTGACATCGATTGTGTGTGTGTACGAGATTCTTCTTCAATTGATGTATCATATTCTTTTGTTGGATTAATTTCTTGACGATTGCGTTCAAATTCATCCTTAAAATTATCTTTTGACACAATATTCATTCCTTTCTGTAGTGCTTCTATAGGGTCGATACATAGTGAAAACACGAAATGGCAATAGGTAACTGAAGTGAAAATACATATTAACAAACTTTTTCACTTCTATGAAAGCCTACCTTTCTGTCCGACGCCCTTATCATGTTACCCCATTCAATAACGTAATAAGCGTGTTGTTTTAAAGACGCTTTTATACTTTAAGTCACTTAATTAGATTATAGCGTGTTTAAAAATGCGGTGTAAAGCAATCAGTTGCTTATTCGAATAAACTTTCCAATTTTTCGTCATAAGTGCGCTTTCTTTTCACTTTTTTCTTGTTTTTCTCATGGATTTGTTGCGTGAGACCGCATATATCACAACAATTGTTAGTCGTCATGACACGCTGATTAAAGTAGCACAACAATTGTTGACGTCTACAATATTGTGTGGAGACATAGCTTTGCATATGCCGATAAGCAATCACTTTTTGTTCGTTATTTTGTTGAAAAACTTTATAAAGTGCTGGTAAGGCATAATGTTGGGCTAGAATCGATAATATATCATTTTTCTCGCCATCAAGTAGTTGACCTTGTTCAAAAAGATAAATATCTTCATCGCGTATAATATTGGCTGTCGCGAGAGTTTCAAGTAAAAACTGATCATCTGCTTGATAAAGCGCAATCGCTTGACTGGGTTTACCATCCCGCCCAGCACGTCCAATTTCTTGTAAATAACTAGATGGACTGGTTGAAATATGAAAGTGGATGACTGTTCGTATATCCGGTTTGTTGACACCCATACCGAATGCACTGGTTGCGACTATAATACGAATATCATTTTTTAAAAACTGTTGTTGCACGGTGTAGCGTTCTTGATAGCTTAAATCGGCATGATAAATACCTGTGAGATGTCCCGCCGCATAAATATGTTCCGCAATATCTAAACACACTTTTTTAGAAGAGACATAAATAATCGTCGGTCCAGATGTGTCGATTGTTTCTAATAGCCAACTGATTTTGTCATGATAATCATCCATATATTTTACAGCTAATGAAATATTGGGACGATCCATAGACGACTGAAAAACATGAAACGAACAACCAGTGACGAATTCTAAGTCAGTTTTCAAATGTTGTGTTGCTGTCGCTGTCAGTGCCAAAATTGGTGTTTGACGATACTGTTGAATGATTTGACCGATTAACGCATAATGTGGTCGGAAATCAAATCCCCATTCGGACAAGCAATGAACTTCATCAAGCACAATAAGCCCAAAATGAATGTTAGCAAAGCGCTTGAGATGGTGTGGTTGCAAGATGAACTCTGGGCTTACAAAAATAAATCGAGCTGACGCCAGTTGTTGGTAGGCAAGTGCGCGTTCTTCCTGTGACATGCCTGAATGAATAGAGACAACACGCTGTTCCCCTTGCATTTTCATTTGCATCACTTGGTCATCCATTAATGAAATAAGTGGTGAAATGATCAAAGTCGGCTGTTGCTTTATATACGTCGGAAGTTGATAACATAAACTTTTACCACTACCCGTTGGTAAGATACCTAAAGTGTGCTGGTCATCAAGAACGCTCTGTATAATCGCTTCTTGACCTTCTCTAAATGTGTCAAAGCCAAAATATTGTTGCAAGGCTGTTTTAAGCATGTAAATCCCCTTTCGCAATACCGATAATCGCCAGTTTTATTTCAAAATAGCTTAGCTGTTCAAAATGTTCTTTGTAAAAGCGCAAACGTTCATAAGGTTGTTGCATATAAAAACGAATGAAATCATTGATGTGATCTTGTAAAAAATCGGTATATGATGTTAAGTAATTGCATATAAATAGTTCTAGTATATGATCTTGTATCGTATTCTCGGTACGTTGCGTTTGTTGTGCAATTTGTGTAACAGACTGCCCTTCTAATAATAGTGTGAGCGAACGTTTGACGGTATGACTTATCGGAAATGTCGCGATACATTGATGCAAAATCGGAAATTGCGTAGTATCAGATAGCAATTCATAAATCATCAGTAAATCGTTGTAATGTGATACTGTTAATGCATCATCATCGAATTCAGTGACTTGCCCCACTTGACATTGTGTATACATCGTTTCATCGTAACCGGTTAAGTAATAATGCGCCGTACTATTCGCATGTTGGTCATTCAGCATTTTAAAAAGTAAATAAATCTCCGCTTTGGCTGATTCCAAAGTGTCGTGTTGTTTTATTTGGTGATACATATATTTTACTTTTTGATGTATATCGATTTGTGATGTAAGCGGTATAAACTGAAAGTGTTGATGCTGTGCATGTGATAATGTTTGAATCAACAGTTGCAATGCGACAAACGATTGTTGTAATATGGGATATGTTACATGCGTAGATGTTGGAATGTCTACATGACGGATGTCTGGTTTACTGACGAGTGCTTCAAATTGTTCAAAGGATATATGCGGTGCACACCCATATAAACTTAATAGCTCTAATGAAGTAGCATCAAAAAAGGTTTGATGCGTTTTTTTGCCTATGATAATATTATAAATGCTTTTTTTATTTTTATGGGGAAACGCGCGTCGGTATGTAAAAGATATCAATGCTTTCATGTGTATTACCTCATTTATAAACCGTATATATTGAAAAAACTAGATTACCAAACTACAATGAAATTATAATGTTAGTCTGGCACTTTGAAAAGGGAGGCGAAGAATTTGGCTAAGTATACGATTGTCGATATGGATACTTGTATCGCATGTGGTGCTTGTGGTGCAGCTGCCCCAGATATCTATGATTACGATGACGAAGGTATTGCGTACGTGATTTTAGATGATAACCAAGGCACAACGCCTGTACCGGAAGAACTTTACGAAGATTTAGAGGACGCTTTTGAAGGCTGCCCTACTGACTCTATCAAAGTTGAAGAAGAAACTTTCGATGGCGATGCATTAAAATTCGAATAATGCTATTCAAGCGTATTGGTTCTATCATACGCTGAATTCAAATAGATAAGCAAACAAAAAGCGGTGATAGACAACACCGCTTTTTGTTTGCTTATTTTATATTTTTAGAACGTTTTTCAGACGTTGGAATAACAAGATAAATAAGATTGAAACGACAATCCCTTTAATAATGTTAAATGGAATAATCCCTGCTGTAATAATAATTTTCAAGTTTGTTGCAATGTCTGACAAGTTCATAATCATTCCGTACAGTGGTAGCAATACGAAATAGTTCATAATGCTTAGTACAAGTGTCATGACAAGCGTCCCTGCAGCTAATCCTATAATCATTGCACGTGTTGTACGTTTTTTACGATAGATCCCATAAGCTGTAAGCAATAAGCTACTACCGGCAAGGAAATTGGCAATTGGACCGATTGGATCAGCGAGATAGAAAAAGAAGTTGAGTAAGTTTTTGATTAACTCGACTAATAATCCTGCGACGGGTCCTAACGCAAATGTCGCTAGTAAAGCTGGAACGTCACTAAAATCTAACGTTAAATACGGTGGTAAAAATGGTATTGGGAATTTCAAAAACATCAAAATGAATGAAATCCCACTTAAAATCCCTACGATAATAAGTTGTCGCGTTTGTTTTTTCTGTTGCATCGTGCTATTGTCTCCTCCTGTGATGCTCATCTCTTTAGAATAGGAGGTTTAAAAACAACACAAAGAAACCTCCATCTTCTCCCATCCAGACTTTAACTGTCGGCTCTAGACTCTCACTAGATCAGCCATAAAAAATTTTATGGGTCGCAGGCTTTATTTACTGCCGATAGGGAATTTCACCCAACCCCGAAGATGAATTCATCAATATTTTATTTATTTTAATTTTACCGAATTTGTGCGCTGAATACAATATAGATGATTGGTAAGCAGATGTTTTAAGGAGACGATATAAGTTGCATTCACAATCTAAATGGCAGTAAAAGCTGGTAGTATTTTTTCTGAATAAGAGAGAAAAATAGCTAGAACGCACGATTGAGTAGCAGCACGTATTTAGAATCATGAAGGAATCGTTTCTATTGCGAGACTCCTTGCAGAATAAGACGAAGTGAGAAATCCATAAACACTTCTTAATGCTTTAAATAAAAGCGTTTATTAGTTCGAGCGAGGCCTGCAGGAAAGCGAGCAATAAAGAAACGATGGTACTGAAAAAGCGCACAACCCAAATTGATTGTACGCTTAGACATGCCTAGCTATTTCTATGTATATGAAATTATAATAAAAATAAAACTAGGTACTTTTAATTATCTATCCACCACAGAAGATGGACAGCCATGATTGTACGCTTAGAAATACTCAGTTATTTATGTGCAGGTGGTTGTTTTGGTAATTTAATGGTAAATGTCGTACCAACATTTACTTCACTTTTTACAGCAATCATACCACCATGTGCATCGACAATCATACGTGTAATAAAGAGACCGAGACCTGTCCCTTGTTTACCGCGTTTCCTTGCCGCATCTACTTTATAAAAGCGCTCGAACACTTTTTCTAAATGTTCTGGTGCAATACCAACACCTGTATCTTGCACGGTCAACACTTGATGTAATGTCGTTTCATGTGCGCGGATTAAAATTTTATCGCCAGGTCGTGTATAACGAGACGCATTGTCTACAAGATTCGTCAGTACTTGTTCCATGCGATCAAAGTCATAATACCAGTTTTCCAACATCGTGCCATTCAGTTGGAAATCTAACGTAAGTTCTAACTCGCTCGCTTGTTGACGGTACTTTGTTGCCATTTTATTAACTAACTCATACATTGGACGGACTTCAGGTGTGATATTAATACCATCCGCATCAATTTTTGCAACGTCAAGTAATTCATTAACAAGACGACTTAAGCGTTTCGTTTCGTCAAGCACAATGAGTAGAAACTCGTGAATATCTTCAGGCTCTGTCACAACGCCGTCTACAATAGACTCTGTATAGCCTTGTAACAATGAAATAGGTGTGCGCAACTCATGTGAAACGCTTGCGATAAAGTCTTTCTTCATTTGTTCCATATGATGCTCTCGTGTCATATCACGTATGATAACAACAAGGCCGCTTTCTCTATTCGTTTGAATACGATCGATATAGCTCATAACAACGGCATAATGGCGCTGATTAATTTCGTATTCACGATACTCTGTTTTTTCACTGCGAAATGTTTCATCAATCTGTGTATCGAACAGTGCCTTATCTTCTACTGTCATATCGAGCATCATTTGATGTGCGAGTGCATTCGATAAAATAATTTGACGCTGATGATTGATACCCAATACACCTTGAGCCATAGAATTAATTAACGTATCGCGGATATTTTTAGAAGTCGTAATCGCATCAATGTGATTTTGAATGTGATGACTCATCTGATTGAACGCTACAGCTAATTCACCGATTTCATCTTTCGTCTGAACAGGTACTTGCTTATCGTAGTGGCCTTTTGCAACTTCTTGCGCTTGTGTTTTAAGTCGTCGTAAAGGGTTCGTAATACGTGTTGACAAGAAAAAGGCAAAAATTGTTGTCATAATTAAGAAAATAACAGCTGTGATTAAAATAATAATAGCAATCACATTATTTGTTTCATCAATACTTCTCAAGTCTTCATAAATATAAATCACAGACTTTTTACCATCTACATCTTTTGTTGGATAGCCCAACAACACATATGAGCGTTGTTTCCCGTTCACATTAACGGCTACATGTTTAAGCACCTTTTTTTGTGATGTTTGTACGTGGTTCAGGCGATCATCTTTCTTAATGATGGTTAACATTTGTTGTTTGAGTTGTTGCTTAGATGTTTGACCTGCATTATCAGGCAAAATAATAATACCTTTATCGCCTTCTAATAACTTCTCGCTATGTTGAATGGCGAGTTGTCGATTTTCACTTTTTTCAATAATAGCACTAATACTTGCTGCGTTTTCATATAGGGATTGTTCCGTTTTTTGCGTGAAATAATACTGTATAAATGTGATGAGTGCTGCACTCAATAAAATTAAAACTGTCGTTACTATTAATATAATAGTTAACCACAGTTTTATAACGACACTATTTAGACGCTTCATCTGCTTGTGAGACCTCGAACTTGTAACCTACACCCCACACAGTTTGAATCATCAATGCAGCATCTGATGAAACACGATTTAACTTTTCACGTAAACGTTTCACATGTGTATCTACTGTTCGCAAGTCCCCATAAAATTCATAGTGCCAAACTTCTTTTAATAATTGTTCTCGATCAAATACTTTATTTGGTGTTTTAGCTAAGAAAATGAGTAATTCGTATTCTTTCGGTGTTAGGCTAACCGGTGAGCCATCAGCTAAAACTTTGTGTGCATCGTTGTCGATTGTTAGATGCTGGAATTCAATCATATCGCGTGCATGCGGTTCATTTTGTTCCGCAGTAGCAGACTGTGTACGTCTTAATAATGCTTTTAAACGCAATACGACTTCACGCGGTGAAAACGGCTTAACAATATAGTCATCTGCCCCAGATTCAAAGCCTTCAACGCGATTATTTTCTTCACCTTTAGCAGTCAGCATAATGATTGGTGTATCCTTTGTTTCACGCAAGCGCGTTGCAACTTCAAGGCCGTCCATCTCTGGCAACATTAAGTCTAACAAGATACACGCATAATCATATTTTGTTGCTAATTCGAACGCTTCACGCCCGTCACTCGCTTCAACTACATCATAACCTTCTCTCTCAAGAAATAGCTTTAGTAGTTTTCTGATACGGTGTTCATCATCAACGACCAATATTTCTTTAGTCACATGACATACCTCCCACTTATGTTGACATTTTATACCCAATACATATTATAGCATATGGCTATTTATACTAGATAATAAAAAAATAAGAGACGAAACGCAAATAATTTTCATATTTTGTTCATCTCTTTGTAATCATAACATGTGAATATATGCACATGTTAGTAGGGAAAACACTAAAAATGCACTTTAATATAAAACTATTACGTTAAATGTTACATTTGATAACTGTTTCGTGCAAACGAATGTTTTATGCGTTTGACCCACTTTGGGCTAATTGGCGTAACGTTTTCACTTCATGTGGTGATAAGACACGTCCTTCACCCGCACCTAGCCCTTTTAATGTTAATGGTCCGAACGATACACGTGATAATTTTGTTACTTTGAAACCAAAATGCTCAAACATGCGACGTACTTGACGATTACGTCCTTCAGTAATTGTAATTTCAACAAGTGACGTATTTTTTTCTTTGTTCTGTTTTTTCACTTTTACTTGTGCCGGTTGTGTTTTACCGTCTTCTAAAATAATCCCTTGTTCTAATTGTTTCACTTGTTCTCGCAAAATATAGCCTTCAATTTTTGCGATGTACGTTTTTGGAATTTTGTATTTTGGATGGGTCATTAAGTTTGTAAATTCACCGTCGTTCGTTAAAAGCAAGACACCTGATGTATCATAGTCAAGGCGGCCGACTGGATAAATACGTGTTTCTAGATCATCAAAATAATCTGTGACTACCTTTCTACCACGGTCGTCGGAAACGCTCGTAATGACCTGTGCTGGTTTATAAAATAAAATATAAAGCTTATCTTCAAGTTCTAAAGGAATCCCTTCGACAGATACCTCATCTGACGGGCGTACTTTTGTGCCGAGTTCTGTGACAGTTTTCCCATTCACTTGCACTTTTCCCTCTTGGATTAATGTTTCTGCTTTTCGACGTGATGTATAGCCACTGTTTGCAATGCGCTTTTGTAGACGTTCTAATTCTTTACTCATAAGTTGTTTTATCCTTTCTGGTTAACAAGATTGCTAAAAAATGATTCGATTTCTTCAGATTCTTCATCAGTTGTTGGAAGATCGGAAAGACTTTCTAGACCGAAAACATTTAAAAATAAATCAGTCGTATAAAGCTGTTGTCCTCTCGCTTCCGGTTGTTGTTTTGGTTCGACAAGCCCTTTGGCAATCAATGTTTTGACTGGACCGTCAGAAGCAATCCCACGAATCAATTCAATATCACTGCGTGTCACGGGTTGATTGTATGCGATAATAGCCAATACTTCCATGGACGCTTGTGACAATTTCGTTGAGACTTTGTTTAAAATTAAAGATTCGATATAAGGTTCCATTTCTTTTTGCGTTGTTAAGACATACGTATTGCCATATTTTTGAACTGTAAGACCAGGCAACTTTAACGAGGACATTGCTTCGTTTAAAGTCGGTTCGTCAATGTTTAAAGAAGTTAATAATTGATCCGTTTCAATGCCATCTTCTCCAACTGTATAAAGCAATGCCATAATTGCCGCATTAAGTTTATCTGCCATAGTTGACTCCTTTAGTAATTTCAATGTTATGAAACGCTTCGACTTGTTGCACTTGAATCGTACCGGTTTTCGCCATTTCTAATAGTGCTAAAAAATACGTGACAACATGTTCAATGGATTCGTTAAAGGTAAATAAATCAAAAAATGTAATGCTTTGTCGATGATCCAGTTGATGATATATACGGTCAGTCGACTGCTGTATCGTAAAGGTTTCTTTTTTAATTTCAACACTTTTAGGTTTTTTCAGTGCAATACGATTTTTCATTTTTTGATAAGCGACAATCAATTCTGTAAGATCAATATGCGTCCCTTCCGGTATACGTTCTGTGCGTTCATATTTGGATAAATCTGAAGGCGTTTTTGTATAGTAGTGACTCCGTGCTTCTCGATTGTCATTTAACATTTCTGCATATGCTTTGTAATTTTGATACTCTATTAACTTACCGACCAATTCTTCACGCGGGTCTTCTTCAATGACATCATCTGAGTTGTGATCAGGCAACAATAATTTACTTTTGATCATTAATAGTTCAGAGGCCATTACGAGATATTCACTCGCGATATTAATTTCTAATTGTTTCATCGCATGAACATACTGCATATATTGCTCGGTTAAAGCTTTCATAGGTATATCATAAATATCAATTTCAAATTGTTGTATTAAATGCAACAATAAATCTAAAGGGCCGTTAAAGGCGTCTAATTTTACTTCATACATACATAAAGCCTCTCTAATTTGCGTGTTAGGTGCATCTTACCAAAAAATATTATAGCATGTTTAGTGATGAGAATAAATTTAAGGAGAGATGATGATGCAACAAGCATTAATTGAATATTACTATCAATTCCATGCAAAGCAACATTATTTTTTGTGCCACGATATTTTAGAAGATGCATGGAAATCACAAAGTAGGTACACAAAAGATGACATCATTGTCAGTTTGATTTTACTCGCAACGGGTGCGTATCATCATCGTCGTCATAATTTTCAAGGGGCATATCGTTCGTATCAAAAAGCAAATAAAGTGATTGAACAGTATAGTGATGAAGCGATTGAAAGCCAGCTCGGTTTGCAGGCGCCATTATTCCGTCAACAGCTCAGTACTTTGATTCCTGCAGCGCATAATGCGGAAGGCTTTACCCCGATTGCATTACCAATGACATCTATCATGCGAGATATGTTGATCGCGACGTACCCAACGTATAAATGGACAGCGGACGTTGTTGAAACGCCTATCATCATGCATCATCATCAATATCGTGATCGTTCTGAAGTCGTTGCAGCACGTGAAGCGGCATGGCGTGCACGTCATCGACATTAAATTGTGGAGTGGGATGGCATATGCTGTCTCACCTTTTTATTAGTTTGATCGTAACCTGCAGGAAAGCGAGTAATAAAGAAATGATGGTACTGAAAAAGCGGACACGCCATCAAGATTGTACGTTTGTGCATCCTAGCTTTTACATCTATGAAATTATGGCAAAAAACTAGTTACTTTTAATTATCTATTTACCACAGAACATCGACATTAAAAATGACTAGTACATATCTCGCGCATGACGCAAGGTTTCACGTACTAGTCAGAATGAATATGCTTATAATTTAGTTTATGCTCTCGGATGATAAGATTGATAAATCTTTCTAATTTGCGTACTTGAGACATGTGTATAAAGCTGTGTCGTTGAAATATCGGAATGACCTAACATTTCTTGAACCGCACGCAAATCCGCCCCATTTTCTAAAAGATGCGTCGCAAATGAATGTCTTAGCGTATGTGGTGTAAGACGTTTAGTAAGCCCCGCTTTCACCCCTGCTTGCTTTATCATTTTCCAGACGCCTTGTCGTGACAGTGGTTTGCCATGTAAATTAAGAAATAGCGCATCTGTTACTGTATTTTTTAATAATTGCGGGCGTATTTCTTGTAAATAATGCGTCAAATACTCAATAACTGTTTCGCCAAGTGGGATAATGCGTTCTTTATTCCCTTTTCCAAATACTTTTACAAAGCCCATGATTAAATTGACATCTTGTATTTCAACAAAAATCAATTCTGAGACACGCATCCCCGTCGCATACAAAAGTTCTAACATCGTACGATTGCGGTAATCGTTGACTTTTGTTAAATCGAAAGCATCCAGCAATTGATCGACTTCATCAATTGACAACACATCTGGTAACTTACGCTCATATTTTGGCGTTGTAATAAGCACAGTCGGATCTTGAGAAGCATAGCGTTCTCTCAATGCAAATTGATGAAAACTACGTATCGTTGAGGTAAAACGAGCAATGGATTTCGCTGAATGCCCTTCGTCATGGCGTGCACCAAAACATTGTTGAATGACATCACGCGTTACAAAATCTAAACTGCCAATTTTTTGAGATTGTAAATAGTCAATGTATTGATTTAAGTCACGACGATATGCAGCAATGGTATTCGCTGATAAGCCTTTTTCTAGTTGAATAAATCTTAAAAATTCATCACGTACTTCTTCCATTCAACAACCTCGATTCTAGCAATTCCCTATGCTTCTGATCCTTTGCCCTCTTTTTGACACGTTTCACAAATACCATGAAATGTTAAACGGTGGTCTAAAATCTTAAATTGAAATTCATTTTCCACACGCTCTTCTACTTGTGGTAATAAGTCTTCATCAATTTCATCGACACGCCCACACTCCATACATACGAGATGATGATGGAAATGTTTCGAACCTTCTTTACGCAAGTCGAAACGTGACACACCATCTCCAAAACTTACTTTATCGACAACTTTAATATCTGCCAACAATTCTAATGTACGATATACAGTTGCTAGCCCTATTTCTGGCGCTTTTTCTTTAACTTTTAAGTAAACATCTTCTGCACTTAGGTGGTCTGCCTCATTTTCGATAAGAACACGTACCGTTGCTTCGCGCTGAGGTGTTAGCTTATATGATGATTGCTGTAGTTGTTGTTTCACGCGATTAAGTCGTTCTTCCACGGCAGCTTCACTCCTCTACTGATAATTAAAATTAGTATTATTTATATGTCATTAAAATACCAGTAATTGAGAAAAAAAGCAATGATTTCCGCTCATCTATTTAGAATGATTATAAACTAATAATAGGTGTTGAAATGCAATTAACGTTTTAGCATCGTTGATTTTGCGTGTTTTAACAGCTTCTTCAACGTCTGATAATGAATAAAGAATCGGTTCAACGAATTCATCCGCATCAAGATTCATATCCCCTTTTTCAATATCATCTGTAAAATATACAGAAATCAATTCATTTGAAAAGCCGGGTGTGCCATAAATGTCACCGATATGTTGTAATGTTTTCGCACGATAGCCTGTTTCTTCTTCCAATTCACGTTTTGCAGCCGCTTCACGGTCTTCCCCTATTTCTAATTTGCCGGCTGGAATTTCTAGTAATTCATGTTCCAAAGGCTTACGAAATTGTTTAACGAGAATGACTTGTCCTTCAGGGTTTACCGCACAAATTGCGACAGCGCCATTATGTTTTACAACTTCTCGGTATGCAGTATTGCCATTTGGTAAGGATACGAGATGTTTCTCAACACGAATAATACGTCCGTCATAAATAGATTCTTTCTCAATTGTTTTTTCTTCAAAATTCATTGAAGCCACTCCTTTTATTTTGTCTAAACTGTCTGATATGATGATACATATAAAGTGTAGCGGAAGGAGTTATATCATGCAAAAAAACATATTAAAAAGTGGTATCGAACTTTCAGAGTTAGGATTAGGCTGTATGAGTCTCGGTACAGATGCGCAACATGCCAAACAAATTATTGAAACGGCACTTGAATCAGGAATTACGTATTTTGATACGGCGGATATTTATGATAAAGGTGAAAATGAGAAAATTGTCGGACGTGTTTTAAGTGAATATCAGCAACGTGACGATATCGTTATTGGTACGAAAGTGGGAAATCAATTACAACATAATGGTGACATGGTATGGAACCCGTCAAAAAAATATATTAAAAAGAGTATTAAACAGTCATTACAACGACTTGGTCTTGAGCATTTAGACTTGTACATGTTGCATGGAGGCACAATTGATGACCCACTCGATGAAACAATTAGTGCTTTTGATGAGTTGAAACAAGAAGGACTTGTAAAAGCGTACGGCTTATCGTCAATTCGACCAAATGTCATTCGTTACTATTTAGCACATAGCCAAATTGAAGTACTGATGTCACAGTTCAATTTAATTGATAATAGACCGGAAATGTTACTCGATGAAGTATATCAACACGGTGTGAAGTTATTAGCGCGTGGTCCAGTTTTTAAAGGATTACTGACACAAAATTATCAAAATGCCCTCGCACAAAAATTTGAAAATGGTATTTTTGACTACGATGCTTCTTCATTAGCCGATACAGTTAATGCTTTACATAATTTAGAACCTGAATTAACAGCACTCAGCTTTAGCTACTTAAAATCATTTGATGCTTTAGGTTCGATTATCGTTGGTGCAAGTTCGTCGGAACAATTACGTGAAAATGTAGCGCAGTATGAAAAATATATTGACCCAGCAACAATAAAGCAAGCACGCACGCTTGTGAAAGACCTAAATTACACACAACATTTGAAGTAATTTATATTTTAAAGCCAGAAATCTGTTGGAATGACACGATTTCTGGCTTTTTTTCATTTCATCTTACTCATAAATAAAGGTTTGGCAAATTTTTCCAATGTTCTAGGAGCAAGTGCATATATTCTTAAAATAATAGACATCCATTTAGGTGCACGCAATTCTTGTTGCCCTTTATTCATAGCGACTATAATATCTTTTGCCACTTGATCTGGCTTTAACATCATTAAGGCCAATTTACGCTTAAATGTGCCTGAAGGATCGGAATTGTCATGAAATGGCGTTTTGACAGGCCCTAGTATCACATTCAAAATACGAAATGTAGGTTCTTCAATTCGCAATGCGTTTAAAAGCTGAATTAAGCCAGCTTTACTTGCTGCATAGTGCGCTGCGTATGGTTGTGTTGCAAGACCTGACATACTACTCAGCGCAACAATTTCAGGATTTTTAATAAGATAAGGTTTTATGACATTTAACAAAATGGCGAAATGAATGGTGTTGAGTTGGTACGTCGTTAGAATTTCATCCGTCGTATGGGATTCAAGTGATTTGAAATAGCCGATGCCCGCACTATGAATGAAACCACTAAATTGTACATGATCGTCAAATTGTGTGGGTAATACTTGAATCGCGTCTTTATTATTTAAATCACAAACGATGAATTTAATGTTTGGAAAACTTTTAGACGGAAATAAATTTTGCGCTTTTTGTTTGTTTCGAATAAGTAAAGTGAGACATGCACCTTCATGATGTAATTGTTTCACGAGTTCATAACCAATGCCACTTGTTGCACCAGTGACGAGGTAATGTTTTTGGTACATAAAAAAACTCCTTTTTTATCATTCTTTTAATATATGTTAGTATAAAATATAGAATACGAATGAGGAAGTGAAAACTGTATGAAGATTGTATTTTATGGGGCAGGCAACATGGCACACGCAATATTTACAGGCATAATTAACTCTAAAGTATTACCACCGGAAAATATTTATTTAACGAATCGTTCTAATGAAGCGGCATTGCAACAATATCAGTCAGAATTAGGCATTCAATATAGTTATGATGATGCTGAGTTACTTAAAGATGCGGATTATGTCTTTTTAGGCTCAAAACCGCATGACTTCAATGACCTTGCAGATCGCATGCGTCCATATATCGACAGTAAAAATAAATTTATTTCGATTATGGCAGGGTTACCAATTACGTATATTCGAGAAGCGTTAGACGTGTCTAATCCAATTGCACGTATTATGCCGAATACGAATGCACATGTCGGTCATTCAGTGACTGGTTTAAGTTTTTCAAGAAATTTTGGTCCAAAGTCAAAAGATGAAGTGTTAGAAGTGATTAACGCTTTTGGCTCTGCGATTGAAGTGAAAGAAGATCATTTACATCAAGTGACGGCGATTACTGGAAGCGGTCCAGCCTTTTTGTATCACGTGTTTGAAAAATATGTGGATGCCGGTACGAAATTAGGACTCGATAAGTCTCAAGTGGAAGAATCAATTCGTGAATTAATCATTGGTACGAGTAAAATGATCGAACGTTCAGACTTGAGTATGGAACAGTTACGCAAAAACATTACGTCTAAAGGCGGTACGACTCAAGCGGGTTTAAATGCCCTAGCAAATTATGATATTGAAGGTATTTTTGAAGATTGTTTAAATGCGGCGGTAGAACGTAGCGTTGAGCTTTCAGAACAAGAAGATAATGATTAAAAAATATAGGCGACAAAATCTACATTTCAGGTTCTGTCGCCTATTTATATAGCGTTTTTAAAAGTGATACGCATCAAAATCTTGTACGAACTGGAATGATTGCGTATGGGATGCTTTGAGCTGCTGTTCAACCGCCTTAACATCTTCTTTTGTATAACGATTGCTCAAGTGTGTTAGTAAACTATGTTGAACGTTAGCATGTGTGATTAACTGTAAGACGTCATCTATATGACTGTGATGATAATCATTGGCAAGTTGTTTGTCGCCGTCTATATACGTTGCTTCATGCACCATAACATCAGCGTTTTGTGCGAGTGTTAATTCGCTATCACACGGTTTTGTATCGCCAAAGATTGCGACGATTGGGCCTTGTTTTTCAGGTGCTTTAAAGTGATGTGCATCATAAGCAACACCTTCAAATTCAAATGTATCATGATTTTTTACTTGTTGATATAATGGCCCAGGTTCCATGCCGATCGCTTTTAATTTGGCAACGTCTAACGTTCCCGGCGTACTCGGTGCTTGAACGCGATAACCATAACATGGTACACCGTGATTTAACGGTCGTGCTTGCACTTCAAATTGATCAATTGTTAAGTCGAGTTGATCGTCAATTTCAATAATATGTATTGGATAATTTAGATGCACATGTGTGAAAGATAAACTCGCTTCAACATAAGCTTTAATCCCTTTTGGACCTACAATCGTAAGTGGCTTGCCTTCCCCACCTTGAAATGAGCGACTCGTCAATACACCGGGTAAGCCATAGACGTGATCACCGTGCATATGTGTTATAAAAATATGACTCACTTTTCCGAGCTTAATCGAATGATGTAAAATTTGATGCTGTGTTGCTTCGCCTACATCAAAAAGCCAGATGTCCGTTGCATAAGGTTCTAACTTCAGTGCGATGGATTGTGTATGTCGGTCTTTTGTCGGTAACCCTGCGCTCGTTCCGAAAAAAATGATTTCCATTTTTACGCCTCCTTAGCGTTATCTTATCATAGATTATAGTTGAACCGCGTACAAAAATATAGCATGATATAATAAAGCAGAATATATGACCATATGGCACTCATGATTTATAATGAGAACGTATAACATTACGAAGAATTGAGGTTTTGAATCTTGAATAAGACACATAATCATATTCCAGCGCTTATTACAATATTTGGCGCGACCGGTGATTTAAGCCACCGTAAATTATTCCCATCGTTATTCCATTTATTTCAACAAGATAATCTAGACGATAGAATTGCGATTGTCGGTATTGGTCGCCGTCAGTTAACAGTTGATGATTTTAGAGCACAAGTCAAAGCATCAATTCAAGCGCACGTTCATGATACGAAACATTTAGACCAGTTCATGCAACACGTTTTTTATCAGCAATTAGATGTTAACAACGAAGAGAGTTATCAAGAATTACTCACATTAAGTAATGATTTAGATAGACAGTTCCGTCTTGATGGCAATCGCTTGTTCTACTTAGCGATGGCACCGCAATTTTTCGGCGTTGTAACCGACTATTTAAAAGCGTCAGGCTTAACGAAGACAACTGGCTTTAAACGTTTAGTCATCGAAAAGCCTTTCGGTACAGATTTAAAATCGGCGGAAGCGCTCAATCAACAAATTAGACGTTCATTTAAAGAAGAAGAAATCTTTCGTATTGACCACTATTTAGGTAAAGACATGGTGCAAAATATTGAAGTGTTACGTTTTAGCAATGCGATGTTTGAACCGTTATGGAACAACAAATATATTTCTAATATTCAAGTAACCTCGTCTGAAGTTTTAGGCGTAGAAGATCGTGGTGGTTATTATGAGTCTAGTGGTGCGTTAAAAGACATGGTGCAGAACCATATGTTACAAATGGTCGCACTGCTCGCAATGGAGCCCCCTATCAGCTTACACAGCGATGACATTCGCTCAGAAAAAGTAAAAGTACTTAAATCTCTCAATATTTTAGAACCGGAAGAAGTGCGTCATAACTTTGTACGTGGTCAATATGACGCCGGGGAAATTGACGGTAAAGATGTTATCGGTTATCGCGATGAAGATAAAGTTGCCGAAGATTCTACAACACCTACATTCGTTGCAGGTAAAGTGATGATTAACAACTTTAGATGGGCAGGTGTCCCGTTCTACATTCGTACAGGTAAACGCATGAAGCGTAAATGTATTCAAGTCGTTGTAGAATTTAAGGAAGTGCCAATGAACTTGTATTACGATAAAGACCAGCATTTAGACTCAAACTTGCTTGTCATTAATATTCAACCGAACGAAGGTGTGTCAATTCATCTTAACGGTAAAAAATATGTTCAAGGTATTGAGACAGAGCCAGTCCAACTGTCTTATTCAATGAGTGCACAAGACAAAATGAATACTGTCGATGCGTATGAGAACTTATTGTACGATTGTTTAAAAGGCGATGCGACAAACTTTACACATTGGGAAGAATTAAAATCTACATGGAAATTTGTCGATGCCATTCAAGAAGCGTGGAACAAATTTGAACCAGAGTTTCCAAACTATCCATCAGGTACCAATGGTCCGTTAGAAAGTCACCTATTGTTAAGCCGAGATGGTTTCAAATGGTGGGAAGATATCCAATAATCCACGTATTGTCGTAACGTGATATTTATACAGCTTCATAAAATTGACTGAGTTACATAATAATCCGTGTAACTTAGTCTTTTTTGATTTATAATAACTTATAAGACTGATTATTGGATGCATCTGTTGTTATCACAGCATGTGGTAAAGTGTGCGTTAGATGAAATCCAATACGAAATGCATTATTTAAGGAGTGACCATTTTGGACGTTATCAAACATGTACAACAAGCCATTGTATATATTGAAGATCACTTATTAGACACGTTTGATTTTCAAACATTAAGTGATTACGTTGGGATTTCTCCTTATCATTTGGAACAATCTTTTACAATGATTGTTGGTTACACCCCTTTTGAATACTGTCGTGCGAGACGCCTTTCATTGGCGGCACAAGATTTAATTCACGGTGCAAATCGTCTGATTGATTTAGCCAAACGCTATCGCTATCCAGATGCGAATTCGTTTGCACATGATTTTAGTGATTACCACGGGGTGTCACCGTTACAAGCGAAAACGAAGCAAGACCAACTGAAAATACAAGACCGGTTATATTTAAAAGTGACAACCACTTCTAACTCACCGTATCCATATCGTTTAGAAAATATTGGCGATTTTTCACTCGTCGGTTGTTCACGTTTTATACCGACTAACCAACTCGATGATCATTTTATTATTCCTGATTTTCTAGAAGACCTACAAGCAGATGGGCGTTTAAAAGATATCATTCGATACAATGATCGTAGTCCACACGAACTTTTTGTCGTAAGTTGTCCATTAGATCATGGATTAGAAGTATTTGTTGGCGTGCCGAGTGAACGGTACCCACCCCATTTAGAAGATCGTTATTTATCTGAACAACAATTTGCGGTGTTTAACTTGCAAGGAGAAATTGACTTTGCGACAACGGAAGCTTGGCATTATATCGAAACAAGTTTACAGTTAACATTACCGTATGAACGCAATCGACTATATCTTGAAATTTATCCATTAAATATTTCATTTGACGATGCATTTACGAAAATTCAATTATGTATCCCTGTCAATATTGATGAATAAAAATATATGTAATAGTTGGGATGTCTAAGCGTACAATCATGATGGTTGTGCGTTTTTTCAGTAAATGGCTCGCTTTCCTGCAGAGGCCTTGTGCACAACTTTAGCGGGACTACGAAAGCTTTTAGCAAAGATGAAGCATCTAACAACTTAAAAAGCTGCATGTTACAAGGTGTAATCCCGAATAACATGCAGCTTTTCTGTTAAGCTGTTAACCTATTTTAGTTTGTCCATTGTGTATGGAATGTGCCTTCTTTGTCTTTACGTTCATACGTATGTGCACCAAAGTAGTCACGTTGTGCTTGAATTAAGTTGGCAGGTAAGTCTGCACTTCTATAACTATCATAGTAGTTAATACTTGCAGCAAAGCCTGGAATTGCGACACCGTTTTGTACGCCCATTGCGACAACATCACGAAGCGCTTGTTGATAGTCTGTTACAATCGCTTTGAAGTAGTCATCAAGGAGTAAGTTTTGTAAGTTGGCATCGTTGTCATACGCATCTTTAATTTTTTGTAAGAATTGCGCACGAATAATACAACCTTCACGCCAGATCATTGCTAACTCACCTAATTGTAAGTTCCAGTTGTTCACTTCACTTGCTGCTTTCATTTGATCGAAACCTTGTGCGTATGAGCAAATTTTACTCATGTATAACGCACGACGAATTTTTTCTAAAAACGCTGCTTTGTCGCCAGTAAATGTTGCTTCTGGTCCATTTAGTAATGAAGATGCGTGAACACGTTGTTCTTTCAATGATGAGATGAAACGTGCAAAGACAGATTCAGTGATGATTGTAAGTGGCGCGCCAAGTTCTAATGCGTTAATTGACGTCCATTTACCTGTTCCTTTTTGCCCTGCTTTATCCATAATTTTTTCAACGAGTGGTTCGCCATTTTCATCAAGTTTTGTGAAGATATCACCCGTAATTTCAATAAGGTAACTTTCAAGTTCACCAGTATTCCACTCTTTGAATGTTGCTGAAATCTCTTCATGATCCATACCGAGTAAGTTTTTCATCATGTTGTAACTTTCAGCAATTAATTGCATATCGGCATATTCAATCCCGTTGTGCACCATTTTAACGTAGTGTCCTGCACCGTCTGGTCCGATGTAAGTTACACAAGGTGTACCGTCGGCCGCTTTAGCAGAAATCGAAGCTAAAATATCTGCGACTTTGTCATATGCTGCTTTTTGACCACCAGGCATCATAGAAGGTCCTGTTAATGCACCGACTTCCCCGCCTGAAACACCTGTACCGATAAAGTTAATACCACTTTCTGCAAGTGCTTTGTTACGACGAATCGTATCTTGATAGTTTGTATTGCCGCCATCAATTAAAATATCGTCATGATCTAATAATGGTAATAATGTATCAATCGTTTTATCTGTTGCTTCACCGGCTTTTACCATAAGTAAGATTTTACGTGGTTTTTCTAGTGATTGAACAAATTCTTCAATGGTATAAGTTGGAACAATATTTTTACCTGCTGATTCTTTGACCATAAGATCTGTTTTGTCAGCTGAACGGTTGTAAACTGAAACACTGTATCCGCGTGACTCAATATTCCATGCCAAATTTTTCCCCATAACCGCTAAGCCGATTACACCAATTTGTTGTGTCATATTCTACTTACCTCTCTTATTATAAATTACGGGTTAATTGTATCACATTATGTGATTTCAAACACTTATACTGCGTAAGATTATGCAATCTCGATCAGTTTTAACACATACGCCACAAGATCAACCATTGATTGAATAGCAATACGTTCACTTGTTGTATGAATCGCTTCGTAGCCGACACCTAAAATAACAGTTGGAATGCCAAACTGACTAATAATATTACCGTCAGAACCCCCGCCACCAATTGTAGCTTCACCGCTCAGATTGACAGCTTTCGCAGCTGCTTGTGCTTTTTGGTAAACAACCTCATCTTCACGCACTAAAAAGCCTGGGTAAGACAGTTCTGTCGTTACGTCAGCATGACAGCCAAATGATGCAGCAGTTTCTTTAAAAGTTTGTGCCATATGTTCTGTTTGTGCGTTAATTTTTGCTTCAGAATGCGAACGTGCTTCCGCCCAAATATGAACGAGATCAGTCACGATATTTGTCGGGCCGCCGCCTTCAAATTTACCGATATTCGCTGTTGTTTCATCGTCAATTTGTCCTAATTTCATACGACTGATTGCTTTAGCAGCAATATTAATCGCACTTACACCTTGATTTGGTGTGCTTGCATGTGCTTTTTTACCATGAATGGTTGCGTTAATTAACATTTGATATGGTGCACCAATTGTGAAGTTACCCACTGGGACAGCTGAGTCAATCGCATAGCCGTATGCCGCATCAATCATATGTTTATCTAATGCTTTTGCACCGACTAAGCCAGACTCTTCACCGACTGTAATAACAAATTGAATTTGACCGTGTGGCAGTTGTTGTTCTTGAATAATGTGTAGGACTTCCAAAATCGTCGCAAGGCCAGCTTTATCATCTGCACCTAAAATCGTTGTGCCGTCAGAAGTAATAACGCCATCTTGAATGATTGGCTTTACGTTTTGCCCAGGTACGACGGTGTCCATATGGCTCGTAAAATAGATTTTTTCTTTCGAAGCATCTGTTGCAGGTAACGTACAAATTAAGTTATTCGCACCAAAACCTGTTTTGCTTTTAGCCTCATCTTCTTGCACTTGCAAACCGAGTGCCTCAAACTTGTCTTTAAGAATCGGTTGAATTGTCTCTTCATGACCTGTCTCCGAATCAATCTGTACAAGTTCTAAAAATGTTTCGACTAAACGTTCTTGGTTTATCATGTCAAATCCCCCTTTTTTCATATACTCTTAGTGTACCGAAATGCGTTGTATTTGCAAAATGAATGCTTTATTTCGCCACTTGTGAATCTTATTTCAATAATGTTATAATTTGATTTAATCATGAATTAAAAAACCATATTTATCAATTGGAGGCATTTTGACGTGCAAGACAAAAAGATAAGAAAAGTATTATTGATTGTCATGTTATTAGCAATTGTAGCATCTCTATTACTCACAGGTATTGCACCATTAATGAGTATGTAATAGTCAACAGACAAAAAGGATGTCCACGCAATATATAGTTGTGTGAACATCCTTTTTGATTAGGTCATTTCATGATAGAGCTTTAATGAGCCAAAATTTGATTTAATATTTAAATATTCTTCTGTATCATATAAAATTTGAATAATGCTTGAACGGGTATACAGTTCATCATGTGTTTGTGGTAATGGTAAGTCATCAATTTGAAGGCGTATTTCATACAGCAAATGAAGACGCATGGCTGTGTAGTTGTTTTCATTGACGTTGTCTGCCATTTCTTTGAATAATGTGGCAACCTTGTCGAGTAACACGTCGTCCACCGTAATAAGTTCTAAATTATGATGAATACGCTGTAAAATTTCAACTTGATCTTGACGCATATCAAAATAATGATAGTAGCTGTTTTCGTTGCGGACGAAATGGTTTTTGACATCTCTAAACGCAACGGATTTCGCTTGTTGAATCGTGAGCAACAGTTTGTCAAATGAGAGTTTTGTTTGTTGTATTTCTTGTGTACACATCGTACTGTACGTTTCAAAAATATGACGAATTTGTGCTTCAATATCATTTTGATAGCTTTCGAGTTCTTTTTCAAAACTTGGCATAATCGTATTCATAATAAAGGCAATTGAAAGCCCGACGATGAGTAACATGATTTCATTTAAAATTAAGTCTACGTTAATCAAATCGGCATTAAAAAAGTGTAGTAGGATGACGATACTCGTAACAACCCCTTCTTGTGTGTTAAACACGACAGTTAAAGGGATAAATAATAGTACGATGAGCCCTAGCACCCATGCATGTTGACCGAGCAGAGGAAAAACGGTGGCACCAAATCCAATTGCGATTAAACACGACACAAAACGGGATAATATAGCGTGAACGGAATTCATTTTAGTGTCTTTAATACATAAGACAACTAAAATAGCACTAGATGCATAATTATCCAGTCCTAGAAACTTCGCGATAATTACACCTAGTGCCATGCCGACCGCAGTTTTAATCGTTCGCCACCCAATTCGGTATGGATTCAAACGGAACATACGGTCAACTCCCTACTCTGCGACACAATATTTATCGAATAAACGTTGTAATTGTGTAATAACATCCATCGTGTCATGACCTTCGATTTGATGACGTTCAATCATTTCAGTGATTTTACCATCTTTCATCAAAGCGAATGAAGGGCTTGATGGCGCATAACCTTCGAAATAATCACGTGCACGTTGTGTCGCTTCTTTATCTTGTCCAGCAAAAACTGTGACTAAACGATCTGGCAACACATCATAGTGTAACGCATGTGCTGCAGCAGGTCTTGCCATACCACCTGCACAACCACATACAGAGTTGACCATGACAAGTGTTGTACCATCTTGTTTGAACACACTGTCCACTTCTTCTTCTGTCGTTAATTCTTCGTAACCCGCACGTACCATTTCTTCACGCGCTTGTTTTACGACATTATTCATATATAAATCAAAACTCATGTCCATCTTATCTACCTCCGTCATTTGGATAGTTCTATTTTACTAAAGGTATGGATGCAATTCAATTTCGAAAGCTTTGAATTGGTAGAATGCAAATGATTAATAAATAGATGTATTGTCTAAAGTATATTGTTCAATACGCTTTTTAACTTCATTTAAAAATTGCCCTGCTTGTAAACCATCAAGAATACGATGATCAATCGATAAGCACAGATTAACCATATGGCGTATTGCGAGCATATCATTAATAACTACTGGACGTTTCACAATCGATTCAACTTGTAAAATCGCCGCTTGAGGATGATTGATGATCCCCATTGAGCTGACAGAGCCGAACGTACCTGTATTATTTACCGTAAACGTACCACCCGACATATCTGCTGTTGAAAGTTGATTGTTGCGTGCTTTTTGCGCAAGTGCATGAATGTCTTTTACAATCCCTTTAATTGATTTATCATCAGCATTACGAATAACTGGCACAAAAAGTTTGTCCTCATGTGCAACTGCAATTGACAAGTTAATCTCATCATGCACGATGATTTCATCGCCTTGCCATGAACTGTTTAACATTGGATATTTTTTCAATGCTTCTGCCACAGCTTTGACGAAAAACGCGAAGTAAGTCAAGTTGTATCCTTCTTGAGATTTGAAAGAAGCTTTATGATGATTACGTGTTGCCACAAGCTCTGTTGCATCTACTTCTACTTTCATCCATGCGTGCGGAATTTCTTGAACGCTTTGCACCATTTTATTCGCAATTTGTCTACGTACCCCATTCACTGGAATAGATTGACCGTGATGGCTTGATTGTGCTGATGTATCAGAAACTTGAGTGGATTGAACAGGTTGTGACGCCGAGCTTTCAACTGGCGCTTCTGCTTGTTGTTGCCCATTTTTTAAGTACAATTCCACATCTTTTTTTGTTACACGTCCTTCAAAGCCAGTACCCGTTACCTGCGCTAAATCAATACCGTTCTCAGACGCAATACGGAAAACAACAGGTGAATAGCGCCCGTTATTTTTTGGTTGGTTCGTCATTGCTTGTGTATTTGACTGTGGCTGACTATTTGGCGTTGTTTCAGGCACTGCAACGGTGTCAGGAGGCACTGTATCTCCAGTCACATCAGATGTATCAGCTTGCGATGCTTCGCCCGTGTCTAACGAACAAATCACTGTACCAACAGCGACGGTATCGCCGGGTTCGACATGTAATGCTGTTATGACACCAGCATATGATGATGGCACTTCTGCCGTTACTTTGTCGGTAATCACTTCACATAGTGCATCATACTCTTCAACGTGGTCACCTACTTTTACAAGCCATTGCTCAAGTGTCCCTTCATGGACGCTTTCACCCAGTTTAGGCATTTTAATATCCATCGTTTTATCCCCCTTAAAATTCAGCAAGTTCACGCATTTTTGTTTTTATTTTTTCAGGATTAATCATAAATTCATCTTCTAATGGTGGTGAGAAAGGCATGGCAGGCACATCAGGTCCTGTAAAACGCATGACCGGTGCATCTAAATCGAACAGACAGTTTTCTGCAATAATCGCTGCCACTTCCGACATGACGCTACCTTCCTTATTATCTTCTGTGACGAGCAAACATTTACCTGTTTGTTTGGCACGGTCGATAATTGTTTCTTTATCTAAAGGATAAACAGTACGTAAATCAACAACCTCCACACTAATGCCTTCTTCTTGTAATAAGTCTGCTGCTTGAATACAGTAGTTCACAGCGAGTCCATAGCTAAATACTGTAATATCTGTCCCTGCACGTTTAACATCTGCTTTGCCTAAAGGAACTGTGTAATAACCTTCTGGCACATCCTCTTTTAATAAACGATAGGCTTTTTTATGCTCAAAATATAAAACAGGGTCATTTGAAGCAATGGCACTTAATAGCAAGCCTTTCGCATCGTATGGATTCGATGGAATAACGACTGTTAAGCCCGGTGTTGAAGCAAAGACACTTTCAATACTTTGAGAGTGATACAACGCACCGTGAATGCCACCGCCAAATGGTGCACGAATTGTTAATGGCACTTGCCAATCATTGTTGGAACGATAGCGCATTTTGGCTGCTTCACTCATAATTTGATTTGTTGCAGGTAAAATATATTCTGCAAATTGAATTTCTGCAATCGGACGTTTACCCATCATCGCTGCACCAATCGCTGAACCAACGATATTTGATTCGGCAAGCGGTGTATCTAACACGCGATACTTACCGTATTTTTCTTGCAAGCCAGCTGTGACGCCAAAGACGCCCCCTTTTTGCCCGACATCTTCTCCGAGAATAAACGTTTGTGGATCTTGTTCTAACGCGATATTTAATGCATCTTTAATCGCTTCTAAATATGAGATTTTAGGCATTAAAAGGACCTCCTTCTTCATAAACGTGCGTATATGTTTCGCGCACATCAGGATACGGTGCGGCTTCTGCTTGTTTCGTTGCATCATTAACAATTGCTTTGTGTGCTTGTTCCACTTCATCAAGCCATGCGTCATCAATGATATTGTGTTCGAGTAAATAATCTTTAAATAGCTTATTGCAATCATTCGCTTTGTCTGCCGATTTAACATCCGCACTACGATAGCGATCATCGTCGTCTGATGAATGCGCTGTTAAACGTGTACACATCGCTTCAATCAATGTGCCACCTTCTCCATTTAATGCACGGGTACGCGCTTCTTTCACCGCTTGGTATACCGCGATAGGATCATTGCCATCGACTGTGACGCCATGCATGCCGTATCCTTTTGCACGATCAGATAGGCGTTCTGCACCGTATTGTAAGTCTTTCGATACAGAAATAGCGTATTGATTGTTTTCGATAATACAAATAAATGGTAGTTTATGAACACCTACGAAGTTGAGTCCTTCATGGAAGTCACCTTGGTTTGAACTACCTTCTCCAAGTGTTGACAATGCCACTTGCTGTGTGCCATCCATTTTAAAAGTAAGTGCAGCACCAATCGCATGTAACAACTGTGTCGCTACCGATGACCCTTGTGACATAATGCCAATTTCTTTTTTACTAAAATGTGAAGGCATTTGCTTACCACCCGAACTAATATCCTCACGTTTGCCAAAAACGGAATACATCGTTTCTAAAGGTGTCATCCCTAAATAAGTGACAAGTGCTAAGTCACGATAATACGGTGCTGTGACGTCGCCTTTTTCTAAAGCATACGCCGCACCGACTTGTGTCGCTTCTTGACCTTGACAGCTAATAACAAATGGGATTTTCCCCGCTCTATTTAATAGCCACATACGTTCATCGATTTTTCTACCTAAGTCCATGCCTTTATATATTGCTTTTAAATCTTCTGTATCTAGTTGTGCACTTTCATAATTAATCATCGTATATCCCTCCTAATGTTATAGATGAATTGCTTGATTTTCATATTTCAAACCAAGTTCCATTAAAAGTTCAGACATAGATGGATGCGCATGCGTTGCCATTCCTAATTCTAGTGCAGAACCATTTAAAAATTGAAGCACGCTTAATTCATTAATTTGTTCCGTGACATTTTGTCCAATTAAGTTTGCACCGATAATTGTGCCGTTTGCTTGATCTATAACGAGTTCCGCAAAACCTTCTGGTGTATGTGGTGACATAATCATCGCTTTACCATTCATTTGGAAAGCTGCTTTTACAGTTTTAACATCGTATCCTTGTGCTTTAGCCGTTTCAGCTGAAAGACCGATTGCTGCAACTTCCGGAGTCGTATAAATACATTTTGGCATCATGTTATAGTCTATTGCGATTGGGTTGTGTTGGAACATATGTTCAACGGCAATGACACCTTCTTTCGCACCAACATGTGCCAATTGTAAATGACCAATTACATCACCTGATGCGTAAATATGTGGTGCCTTTGTTTGCATAAATTCATTGACTTCAATCGTTTGTTGCGCTGTTACAACGACTTCTGTATTGGACAAACCTAGATCCGAAATATTTGGCCGACGTCCAATAGCAACAAGTGCCATATCAGTTGTAATCGTTGTGTCTAAGTCGAAAGTAACATTTGTGTCTGACACTGAAATGTTATCATCATTCAGTGCAATACCTGTATGGAATGTTACACCACGTGCAGACAATGACTTCAGTAATTGTTGGCTTACTGCGTCACTGTTATTTATGCGAATGTTTTCAGCTGCTTCAATCACATGCACATCCACACCTACTTGGCTGAAGAAGGATGCAAACTCTAACCCTATCACACCCGCACCGATAATCGTAATGCTGTCTGGCAATGTTGACATCGCTAAAAGGTCATCGCTTGTAACTACGCGTTGATGGTCAATTTGTAAAAACGGTAGTGTAGCAGGTGATGAGCCCGTCGCAATTAAAACGTAATCATTTGTAAGCAGCTCTGATTCACCATTATCATATGTAACTGAAACCGTGCCACTTTGTGGAGAAAAAATAGAAGGTCCTAACAAGCGACCTGTTCCGTTAAATACATCTATCTTCTTTTGTTTAATAAGCATTTGTAACCCATTATGCATCGTATCTACAATGCGTTGTTTACGTTCTTGTACTTTTGAAAAATTGAAAGAAGGTGTTGAAGTAGAAATGCCGTAAGCGTCGGCATGTTGAATTAGTTGATAGGTATCAGCTGATTTTAAGAAGGATTTCGTTGGAATGCAACCTTTATGTAGACAAGTACCACCGAGTTCGGCTTTTTCTACAATTGCAACTTTTTTTCCGAGTTGTGCGGCGCGAATCGCAGCTGAGTAGCCACTAATGCCACCGCCTAGAACGACTAAATCGTATTTCTCTTGTGTCATAATCAGTCTCCCCTAACAATATGTATGAACTGGAATTTTACGATGATACGCATGATAGGCTTGCTCGGCAAGTGTTACCATTTCGTATTCGCCGGCATATACGCGTATTGGTGCAATCCATTCAACATATTCTTTGATGTGCGTAACAAATAAATCACTATAACTTAACCCACCCGTGAAAAGAATTTGATCAACCTGTCCTTGTAAAACGGCCGCACGTGCAGCAATTGTTTTCGCAATTTGAATGACCAATGCATCAATTAATTGTGTAATGGTAGGGTTTGTTTCATATTGTGACATGATTTCTTTAAAATCTGTTGTGCCAGTATAAGCTTTAATACCAGTATGACGTGATAAATGATCTTTCATTTCTGCAATAGAATAATTGTGCTGTTGTGCAAATTGTAATAACAAATCATTCGGCACGCTACCCGCACGTGTGAGCGCCATAGGACCTTCACCATACAATGCTTCATTGACATCTACCACTCGGCCTTGACGGTGTGCTGCAATACTAATGCCGCCACCCATGTGGACAACAATCACATTGACGTTTTCATAAGTTTGATGCATATCTTGTGCATAGCGCCTCGCTACCGCCTTATGATTGAGTGCATGAAAAATACTTTTCCGTGCAACATTTGGAATACCTGTATAACGCACTTCGTCTAGTAGTTCATCGACCACAACAGGATCCGTTGTATACACCGGTATATCATATGCTTTACTCAATTGGTAACCAATCATACCACTTAAATTCGAGGCATGTAGACCATAGTGACCGCTTGCTAAGTCCGCATACATGTCATCATTAACGAAGTATGTGCCACCAATGATTGGCTTCAATAAGCCACCACGACAAGCAATTGCATCTATTGTAGTGAGTTGAATTTGTTGCGCTTCGAGTGTTTGTTCGATGAGACTTTGACGCAGTGGTGCTTGTTCAGATAACGACTGTGCTGTCAGTGACATGTCGTGCATTAAATTGACTTCAAAAGTACAAACATTGTCATGATAAACAGCAATTTTACTAGATGTACTTCCTAAATTAAGCACTAAAATCTTTGTCATCGTCTCACCTACTTTTAATAGTTTACATCTCGATTGGTTAAGTATACGTCTTTGAAAATTAATTTACAAGAATTTTCATTGCCAGTAAAACAGAGTTGATTTTGTTTGACATGGCGTCTGCTCTTGATGTTAAGACGATTGGAAAATTTGCACCTAACACGACGCTTGCAACACGCGCACGTCCAAAATAAGTGAGTGACTTATAGAGTGCGTTGCCGACATCTAAATGCGGCACGATAATGACGTCTGCATCACCAGCAACTTCAGACTGAATGCCTTTTTGAATCGCACTCTTTTTATCAATGATATTGTCTAATGCCAACGGCCCGTCTACTTTAACATTCACTTTATGACTATGAGCTTTAAAATCTTCTTTAAGTTCAGCCGCTTGTACAGAAGATGCGAGTTTGGGATTCGGCGTTTCAGTTGAAGATAGCAATGCCACTTTCAACTGTGCGTAACCAAGTTCTGCAGCAAACGTTGTAATATTGCCAATCATTGAAGTCATGTCTGCTTTCGTTGGTTGAATATTTAAAGCAACATCTGAAATAAACAACGGCTTATGATATGCAGGAATATCACACACAGCGACATGGTTTAAAAAATGTTGCCCCTGTGCACTATGGTGTCTTAACACGGCAGACAAAATTTTAGCGGTTGAAATATGCCCTTTCATCAAAATATCGGCCTGATGATTATTTAAATCGTTTAAACACTGTTCAAGTGTTGCTTCTTCCGTTTCATAAGTGTGCATCGTAATTCGTGTTAGTAATTGAGGTGCTAAATCAAATGAACGTATCAATTCCGAAACATCTTGATGATTATAAAAGGTAAATGTTGCAGAAGTTGTTTCAAGCACACGAATGACAACGCGAATGGTTGCTTCATTATGTGCGTTGACTACAGCAATGCGTGCATGATGTGATGTGTCTTGCGTTAACAATTGATCGAATGACATAACTAATCCCACCTTATGCATTAAATGCTTGATTTTGTTCAATCATTTCTTTGGCACTTTGCTTCGTTAATTCAGTAACAGTTGCACCGGAAATCATACGTGCCACTTCTTCAACACGTGCGTCGCCAGTTAATTCTTTGACAGCTGTCGTTGTGCGGTCATCTTTTTCTCGCTTGGAAATATAAAGATGGTGGTCTGACATAGATGCAACTTGTGGTAAGTGTGAAATACAAATGACTTGGATAACATTTGCAATTTGTTTCATCTTTTCTGCCATTTTTTGTGCAGCTTGACCTGAGACGCCAGAATCCACTTCATCAAATAAAATTGCCGTTTGTCCACGTGAACGGACAAAAATGCTTTTTAATGCCAACATAATACGTGAAAGTTCTCCACCACTTGCAATTTTGTTTAAACTTTTCAGTGGCTCACCTTTGTTCGGACTGATTAAAAATTCAATATGCTCAATCCCATCTTTTTGTGGTTTCTCATAGGGTTTAAATGAAATTTCTAAATTGGCGTCTTTCATTTGTAAATTTTGTATTTCTTGTACGATGTGATCGCGTAATGTACGTGCTACTTTTCGACGCGCTTGAGATAACTGCTGTCCATCAACAATTAACTGCTTAGATAATTTTTCAATATCTGCACGCAATTGCGAAGTGCTTTCTTCATAGTTCTCAATTTTGTTGATTTCATCTTCTAATTTTGATTGATATTTAATTAAGTCGGCGATGTCTTTACCATATTTACGTTTTAAGTTGTTCAGTAAATTCATACGTGATTCCAACTCATTTAACATTTGTTCATCAAATTCATTTTGGTTCATTTCATCGTAAAGTTGGTGTTTTGCGTCCTCTAGCGTATAGTAAAACTGATCCACTTGCTCTTTTAGTTGCGCATACGTATTTGGCAAAATTTGATCAATTTGCTGTAATTGTGTGCTTAATTCATGCAAACGATCGGTAATCGCATGTTCGTCAGTTAAAGTAACGTAAGCATTGTTTAACGCAAGACTTAATTGCTCAGAATTTTGAATACGTTTAATATCCACCTCAAGTTGTGCCACTTCATCTGCTTGTAATTTCGCTTCTTTTAACTCGTCAAATTGAAACTTCATCAAGTCCAAACGTTGTAATAGCGCTTGATCGGCAGATTCTAATTCAGCCAACTCAGTCAATTTCTCTTGATGTTGCACATACGTTTGGCGATATGTTTCTAACGCATCATCATAAGCACCATCCGCATAGCGGTCGAGTAACGTAACATGATATTTTTGTTTTAATAATGCTTGTGTTTCATGTTGCCCGTGAATGTCGAGCAGTTCTTGCATAACTTGTCTTAAGTCGTGTAACGTCACCGTTTGATTATTGATACGACAAATGCTTTTACCAGAATTAAAAATTTCACGTTTTACGATTAAAAAATCTTCATTAATATCAATGCCTAACTGGCTCAACATGCGAATCGCTTCTTGGGCGTGATCAATATCGAAAAGCCCTTCAATAATCGCTTTTTTCTCACCATGACGTACAAAGTCAGATGATGCGCGCATGCCAATGAGTTGTCCGATTGCATCAATAATAATAGATTTACCCGCACCTGTTTCACCACTTAATACGGTTAAACCATCTGAAAATTGAATTTCAAGTTCATCAATAATCGCAAATTGTTTAATTGATAGACTTTGTAACATCTTTATCGCATCCTTATAACATATTGAAAATTTGTGTTTTAATTACATCTGCGTCTGCTGTACTACGACAAATAATCAAACACGTGTCGTCGCCACAAATCGTTCCTAAAACTTCTTCCCAATCAATCTGGTCTAGAATTGCACCAATCGATTGTGCGTTACCTGGAAGTGTTTTAAGCACAAGTAAATTTTCAGCACCGTCAATTTTAACAAATGAGTCCATCAGATAGCGCCCTAACTTTTCAAGTGGATGATAGCGTCTATCATTCGGCAAACTATAGATATATTGTCCTGTTGGTGTCGGTACTTTAATGAGTTGTAGTTCTTTTATGTCACGAGAAACAGTTGCTTGCGTAACATTCATATCGAAATGATTCAGTCTTTTAACAAGTTCATCTTGCGTTTCAATCTGTTCATTAGAAATAATCTCTCTAATTTTTATATGTCTTACCGATTTCTTAGGCATATTTTGCACCCCATAACGAATATTTATACATTGATTTTAGCATATGTTAACGCTGAAACATAATGAAAACAGTTCCAACGAATGCTGTCACATAAAACAAACAGTAGATACCAATTGTATTGAAAAAGCGATTTAGCTTGCTTTTTATATGGCTGTATTGTAAAAATAACACATTTATTAAAATGACAGCCCTATCTGTGCATGTTTTTCAAATTTTGTATAGAATTGTATATCGTGTATAGTTTTGACACGATCATTTCATGAAAATAGAGGTTGGACATCTCTACACTGTCACAACCTCTATCGTTGATTTCTATTCGTTTAAAAGTGCTACAACTGTCTGTTCGATAGACGTTGCATCTAAACCAATATCAGTTAAAATACGTTCAACATCGCCATGTTCGATATACACATCATCAATGCCTAAACGTTTAATTGTATTGCGATATGCATGGTCAGTGATGAAGTTACTAATTTGACTACCTAGACCACCATTGAGCATATTTTCTTCAACCGTCACAATCGGTATATTGGATTTTCCAAGTTCATGCAACATTTCAGTGTCCATCGGCTTAATATAGCGTGCGTTAATCACATGTGCATGAATACCTTGTTGTTTCAATGAATCTGCAACTTGCGCAATTGTTTCTACTGTAGGTCCGTAACTGATTAGCGCAACATCAGCACCGTCCGTTAATGTTTCCCAACGACCAATTGGTAAATGTTGACGTTCTGCATTAATCGCTACACCAAGACCATTACCTCGTGGGTATCTAATAGCAATAGGTCCTTGTTCATAATGCATCGCAGTGTAGACCATATCTTTTGCTTCATTTTCATCTTTTGGCATCATGACAGTCATATTTGGAAACTGTGTTAAAAAGCCAATATCGTACACGCCTTGATGTGTTTCACCGTCTGCCCCTACTAATCCCGCACGATCGACACCAAAAATAACATTTAAGTTTTGTCGATCGACGTCGTGTAACACTTGGTCATAGGCACGTTGCAAAAATGTCGAATAAATCGCGACGTAAGGCTTCATACCTTCTATAGCAAAGCCGGCCGCCATCGTTACAGCATGTTGTTCTGCAATACCGACATCAAAAAATTGCTCAGGCAGTTCGGATTGGAACTTCGTCAATTTTGAACCGACTGGCATCGCTGGTGTGATGGCTACAACACGTTTGTCGTTACGTGCGTATGATAAAATCTCATCAGACATCAATTGGCTCCATGATGGTCCTTTTGCCTGTCCTTTAATTTGTTCGCCTGTTTCCAGCTTGTATGGTCCTAGACCGTGCCAAGTTCCAATTTTATCGTTTTCGGCAGGATGGTAGCCCTTACCTTTTTTAGTAACCACATGAATTAACACTGGTTTGTTGATAGAATCAGCTGTTTTTAATGCGTTTTCCAGTTCTTCAAAATTATGACCATCAACAGGTCCAATATAGCGAATACCTAATTCTTCAAAAAAGGCACCGTCCACAACTAAATATTTTAAACTATCTTTAATTCGATCTGCTGATTCACGCAAGCGACTTCCCCCTGGTAGTCGGCTTAACACAGTTTCAGCATCTACTTTTAAGCGGTTATAACCTTGATTCATACGAATGCGACCGAGCATATTATGCATCGCACCAACATTCGGTGCAATACTCATCTCGTTATCATTTAAAATAATCGTCATATTCGTACGATCATGGCCAATATTATTTAAAGCTTCTAATGCCATACCGCCTGTTAGCGCCCCATCACCAATAACTGGTACGACTTGATGATGTTGATTTAATATATCACGTGCTTTTGCCATACCCATTGCGGCAGACAAAGAAGTGGAGCTATGTCCAGCTTCCCACACATCGTGTTCTGACTCTCTTAATTTCGGGAATCCGCATAACCCTTTATATTGTCTTAATGTATCAAATTGGTTCGCTCGGCCAGTCAAAATTTTATGGATATAGCTTTGATGGCCAACATCCCAAATAATTTTATCTTTCGGGCTGTCGTAGTGTTTATGTAAAGCAATCGTAAGCTCTACGACACCGAGATTGGCACCGATATGCCCACCTGTAACAGCGCAAGTTTCTATTAAAAATTGACGTATATCCTGACTGAGTGATTCAAGTTGTTGAACAGAAAGACTCTTTAAGAATGACGGATCCTGTATCGTACGTATATCCATTTTATATCACCCTTTATCTTTATCTCTTACGATTATACCCCATTTATCTACCGAGATATAGATAATTTAATTTTGACGTTGATAAAAAAGCTTTAACAAATAATCAAGGTTTTCTGTGTTATATGTTTGAGACAACGTTGATAAAATCTGTTCAGCCTCTTCAACGTGTTGTGCTAAAATTGATTCTGCTTTTTCACGCCCTAATAATGTAACGTATGTAGACTTGTCATTCATATCGTCACTACCCGTTTGTTTACCTAATGCTTCCGTAGTTCCAAATAAATCGAGCAAATCATCTTTAATTTGAAAAATAATCCCTAAATGATTTGCAAATGTAATTAGTTGTTTTTGTATGTCATTATCAACATGCGCAATAATCGTTGCTGCTTCAATGGCGAAACGTATCAATGCACCTGTTTTATGCATATGAATTTGTTCTAATGTCGACAGATCAACGGCTTTCGATTCACTTTGCATATCGAGCGTTTGACCACCGACCATACCTTGATGACCACTAGCAAGACTCAACGCTGAAACCAGTTGAATACGTGTTTCAGCAGATAATGTTGTATCGTTGCTAATATATTCAAATGCCTTTGTTAAGAGTGCGTCGCCAGCCAATATCGCTAACCATTCACCATACACTTTATGATTTGTTGGTTTGCCACGTCGTAGGTTGTCATCATCCATAGCAGGTAGATCATCATGAATTAATGAATACGTGTGTATCATTTCAAGCGCAATTGCTGTATTGAGTCCCTTGTCTTCACTTTTAGGTTGCAACATATCTAGTGTTGCTAACAATAACAATGGACGAACACGCTTGCCACCCGCTTTCAAAGAATAAATCATACTCTCTTCAAGTTGTGTATGAAGCTGCGACTTTTCAATACTGTGATCAAGTGCATCATTAAAAGTGGCTAATAACTTATTCAGACTTTGATTCATCGCTATCCTCAGCCTCTTCTTTAATTAGTTTTGATACTTTGTTCTCGGCCTCTTTTAATGTTTTTTCACATGCTTTTGAAAGTGTCATCCCTTTTTGATAAAGCGCTAATGACTCTTCTAATGACACCGTATCGTTATCCAATTGTTTCACTATTTCTTCTAATTCATGCATCATTGCTTCAAATGATTGATTATCTGTTGTCATCGTTACACCTTACCTTTTCAATAATTGCATCTACCGAGCCATCTTTCATGGTAATTTCAATATAATCACCCATCGTTAAATCCTGACTACGCGTGACGACGTCATCATCTTTTTTAACAATTGAGTAGCCACGTAACATCGTTTTTGTCGGACTAAGATTGTCGAGTGATGCAACTTGTTGTATGAGTGATTGTTTTTTTTGCGTCAAAATGCGGTTGAGCTGTTTATCAAGCTGTTCACGTGATTGTTGCACAGTTAGTTGATTACGTTTAATCGCTTCATAGAAATGGCGAAGTCGAAAACGTTGTTCAACGAATTTAAGGCGTTGCTGCTCTGATTGAATTCTACTTTCCATCGTTGTGTGTAACATGCGGTCTAAATCGTCACGTTTTTGAATATGTTGTTCGTAAAGCAGAGTTGGTTGCTTAAACTTATAATATTCTTGAAAACGAGCTAAAGATTGTCGTGCATGTTTCATATATTGCACAATAAAACGATTCAAATAGTTTTGGCTTTTATTCAATACTTGATACAACTCTTGTTGATCAGGTGTCGCAATCATAGCAGCTTGCGTAGGCGTTGCTGCACGCACATCAGCCACATAATCGCTTAATGTGGTATCTGTTTCATGACCAACTGCTGATATGACAGGAGTTTGGCAATCGTAAATCGCTTTGACAACCACTTCTTCGTTAAAGCTCCACAAATCTTCAATAGAACCGCCACCACGTCCCACAATAATCGTGTCAACGCCCAATGAATCGGCGTACTTCAGCTTTGCTACAATATCGTCAGCAGCTTGTGTCCCTTGTACAAGTGTACTGATTCTAACTGGTTCCACGAGTGGATAACGACTTTGAAGTGTATTCAAAATATCTCGTATAGCAGCCCCTGTACTTGCAGTGATAATCGCAATCTTTTCTGGATACTGAGGGATTGGCTTTTTATGAGCAGCATCGAAATAGCCTTCTTTCGTTAACTGTTTTTTTAACTGCTCAAACTTTTGATAAAGATTACCGACACCATCAAGCTGCATTTTATTCACATAAATTTGATAGCTACCGCGACGTTCATAAACGGAGACACGTGCTTCAATGATGACCTGATCCCCTTCTTTTGGATCGAAGTCTAATTGATTTGCAGCCCCTTTAAACATCATGGCATTAATGACGCTGTTTTCATCCTTCAACGCAAAATAGAGATGCCCACTACTATGACGCTTGAAGTTGGACAACTCTCCTTTGATTAAGACAGACTGAAGATGTGGGTCTTGATCAAACTTATATTTAATATATTTTGTTAATGCTGAGACCGTTAAATATTTTTCCATAGTATCACTCTATCTTAGTTAATATTGCTTAATACCCCGTTAACAAAGCGATAATGATCATCGTCAGAGAATTGTTTTGTTAATTCTACTGCTTCGTTAATAATGACTTTTTCAGGCGTATCACTATGCAGAAGTTCAAATGTTGCCATTCTTAAAATGATACGATCTGACTTAAGCAAGCGTGAAATTGTCCAGCCATTTAAATGCGGTTCGATCGTTGCATCTAAAACTGGCTCATGATCTTTAACGCCAGAAACAAGCCATTGAATAAAGTTGAAATCTAAATCTGGATAATCATCTTTAATAAAGCTAATTGCTTCTTCAATAGTTAAATCAGAATTTTTCATTTCTAATTGAAATAAAGTTTGAAAAGCCTGGCTTCTCGCTTGTTTTCTACTCATGTTATTGCTCCATTCTGTAAATATTAGCTTTTAGGTTTGCCCATGTCGATATGTGTGATATGAACATTGACTTGTTTAGGAGATAAAGCCGTCATTGTATGAATCGCGCTGTGAATTGACTCTTGCACTTTTAACGCTGTGTCAGAGATTTTCACGCCGTACTCAAGTGAACAATAGACATTGATGACGATTTCATTGTCTTTTGTTTCAATTTTAACGCCTTTGCTTAAATTTTTACGTCCTAAACGTTCTAAAGTTGAATTCTTTTTATCTGAAAACATACCGCGTACACCTTTAACTTCAGATGCGGCAATACTTGCAATGACAGAAATAACTTCAGGTACAATTTCAACATTGCCTAAGTTAGGATTATAGTTCTCAATTGATTTAGTCATTGTGCTTGATCCTCCGATTTCATTAATTTTCTTCGTTCATCACATCATGTATTTCTAAAAATTTTGTATTGAAGTAACCTTTTTGGAATATAGGATGTTTGAGTAAACGGACGTGAAAAGGCACCGTTGTATCAATCCCCATAATGACAAACTCGTTTAAGGCGCGCAAACTAGTCATAATCACTTCATCACGCGTTGCCCCATGGATAATTAACTTTGCGACCATCGAATCATAATGTGGTGGTATCGCATAATTCATGTAACATGCTGAATCAATACGCACGCCAAAGCCTCCAGGTGTCAAATACTGCGTAATAACGCCAGGTGATGGCATAAAGTTTTTGTATGGATTTTCCGCATTAATACGAAATTCCATTGCATGCCCATTAATTTGAATGTCTTCTTGTTTGTACGGTAGTTTCTCGCCCATTGCGACTTTAAGCTGCAGTTTCACTAAATCTACACCTGTTACTACTTCAGTAACTGGATGCTCTACTTGGATACGCGTGTTCATCTCCATAAAGTAGAACGCATCATCATCCAAATCGTATATAAACTCAATCGTACCTGCATTGTAATAGCCAACTGCTTTCGCCGCACGGACTGCCGCGTCGCCCATTTCTTTACGCATTTCTGCTGATAATATTGGAGATGGTGCTTCTTCGACAAGTTTTTGCATGCGACGCTGAATCGTACAATCACGTTCACCTAAATGAATCACATTGCCATGTTCATCGCCGATAATTTGAATTTCGATATGACGGAAGTTTTCAATATATTTTTCTAAATAAAGACCCCCATTACCAAATGCTGTTTCAGCTTCTTGTTGGGTCATTTTGTAGCCATTTATTAAAGATTCTTCATCACGTGCAATACGAATCCCTTTACCACCGCCACCAGCAGTTGCTTTAATGATGACAGGATAACCGATTTGATTCGCCGTTTCGATTGCGTGCTCAATGCTCGTTACAAGCCCTTCACTACCTGGAACAACAGGAACGTTGGCACGTTTCATCTCTTCTTTTGCAACATCTTTAATCCCCATTTTCTGGATGGATTGATAGCTTGGTCCAATAAACTTGAGTTGAACTGCTTCACACAGTTCAGCAAAGTCGCTGTTTTCAGCTAAAAAGCCATAGCCAGGGTGAATCCCATCACAACCTGTCGACGTCGCAATTGATAGGATGTTTGGAATGTTTAAATAAGAATCTTTGGATTGCTTAGGTCCAACACAGTACGCTTCATCAGCTAATTGAGTATGTAGCGCATCTTTATCGCCTTCAGAATAAATCGCTACTGTTTGGATGCCTAATTCGCGGCACGCACGAATAATTCGTACGGCAATCTCACCACGGTTTGCAATTAATACTTTCTTCATAACTATTTCACCTTGAATAAAGCTTGGCCATACTCAACCATTTGTCCATCTTCAACAAGGACTTCTACAATTTCGCCGCTGACTTCAGCTTGAATTTCGTTAAACAGTTTCATTGCTTCTAAAATACACACTGTTGAATCAGCTGTGACTTTATCGCCCACTTTAACATATGGACTTTCTTCTGGTGAAGGTGATTTATAAAACGTACCGACCATAGGTGCACTGATCGTTTTTAAATCATCAGATACAGCAGGTGCATCAGTTGTATCTACATCACTAACGGGTGCTGCTGCGTGTGCTTGTGCAACAGGTTGAACAGATGCAGCTGTCGCCTGTTGTGTAATCACTTCTTTTTCTTTCTTTAAAGTAATTTTTGACCCTTTATTTTCAATATTTATTTCAGTTAGACTAGATTGATCAAGAATGTCGATTAATTCTTTAATCTCTTTAAAATTCATATTGGTTACTCCCTCATAAATGATTTCTGTCTTATCATTTTACTTGAGGGGACCGGTCAATTCAAGCAAAGTCATAATTGACGGGTGTTAACTAATGCTGAAAAAACTGGGAAAACCAAATAGATATTTGACTTTCCCAGTTGGATAATTATGCACGAGATACGTAGCTACCATCTGCAGTATTGATAACTAAAATGTCTCCTTGGTTAACGAACAATGGTACGTTTAAAGAATAACCTGTTTCAACAGTTGCTGATTTTGTTGCACCAGTAGCAGTATCACCTTTGATACCAGGTTCTGTTTCTGTTACTTCAAGTTCAACTGTTTTAGGTAATTCAACACCAATTGTTTCACCTTCGTATGATTGAATGTGAACATCCATATTTGCTTTCAAGAATTTTAATTCATGCTCTAAATATGCAGTTGATAATTCAGTTTGTTCAAACGTTTCGTTGTCCATAAAGATATGTGTATCCCCGTCTGCATATAAATACTGCATACGACGATTTTCAATCATTGCTGGCTCAACTTTTTCGCCACCACGGAAAGTTTTTTCTTGGATGGCACCTGTACGCAAGTTACGTAATTTTGATCTTACGAATGCAGCGCCTTTTCCTGGTTTAACGTGTTGGAATTCTAATACTTTCCAAATACCGTTGTCGACTGAAATTGTCAATCCTGTTTTAAAATCATTTACAGAAATCATTAAGTTTCCTCCTCAGAATCACTCTTCTTTTAAAATAATAAGGTCTTTTGTTGAATTAGTAAAGCATTGACAGCCATTTTCTTGAATTAAAATATCATCTTCTATGCGTACACCACCAACACCATTCACATAGATGCCAGGTTCAATCGTTACGATATGATTTGGTTGTAAAATATACGACGATTTTGGAGATAACATCGGTAATTCGTGAATGTCTAGGCCAATTCCATGTCCAAGTGAATGGCCAAAGTTATCACCATAGCCTGCTTCCGCAATAATGTCCCGTGCCACTTGGTCGATTTCTTTACCAGACATGCCTGCTTGAATGCTTGCGACAGCTGTTTTTTGCGCTTTCAGAACGGTTTCATAGATGTGAATCATTTCATCAGAAGGTTGGCCAACAGCAAACGTTCGCGTGATATCAGAAGCATAGCCTTTGTAGTAGGCACCAAAATCAAGTGTCACCATATCTCCAGATTCAATCACTTTATCTGAGGCAACACCATGTGGTAATGCACCACGATGACCGGATGCAACAATAGTATCAAATGACGTATCGTCAGCGCCTAAATGCAACATTTTACTTTCGAGATGCGCTTTTAATTCTTTTTCTGTCATACCCGGTTTGGCAACTGTTAAAATATATTCATACGCTTCGTCTACAATATTAGCTGCTTTTTGAATATACGCTATTTCCGTTTCATCTTTAACCATTCGAATACGTTCAATCGCTTCGCCAATTGGTTTTAATGTATGTGTCCCTTTACTCAATGCCACAAACGTATCGTATGAAACGATATGACCTTCAAAACCAATTTGTTGATAGTTATGTTGTTGGATATGATCAAGTAACGCTGTGTGTAAATCCCCTTGTTGCTGAATCACTTCATAGAGTTCAGCTTGTGCCGTAGCTTGTTCCACATAGCGGAAATCTGTAAACAAATATTGTTCCGATGCACTAATCAGTAATGCCCCACTTGTACCAGTAAACCCTGATAGGTAGCGACGATTGAAGTCTGTTAGAACGAGTAAAGCATCCAATTGTTGTGTTTTTAAAATATCTCTTGCCTGTTCAATTCGGTGTTTCACCCAAATCCCCTCCTAGAATATTTGTACTTATCTATATGATACCTTAAAATAGTATCTTGTATAGCGTAAAACATCAAAACAGGAGTTAAAAATGAAAAAGATTATATTTTTAAGTTTCAGTTCAATGGTGCTACTCACAGCGTGTGGAAGTCAAAATTTACTACCTTTAGAAGAAAAAAGCACCGAGTTGCAAGAAGACAATCATGAATTGAAGTTAACCAATCAATCCTTGAAAAATGAAAATGCTAAAAAAGAAAAACAATTAGCTGCTTTAGAAAAAGACACAAAAAATACGAAACAAGCACAAACGAATCATCAAATTGCACAATACTATGAAGTTTCATCGGCATACTACAGTGATGTGACAAGCATTATTAACGCATATCAAGCGTTAGACAAAGATGTTGTTAAAAATGATAAAAAGCGAGAAGTATTAGGCAAACTTGATGCAGTCATAGATGATCATGACTTAGCTGTCGAACGCTACAAAGATGATGCTGAAGATTTTGATGTACTAAAAAAAGATGACAATGTCAAAAAAAAGCATAAAGAAGTCGAAAGCTTACAACAAAAAATTCATCAAGCGTTAGAAACGATTAGAAAAGGGTATGCTAAAAAAGATGAGCAGATGATTCAGAAAGGACGTCAAGAACTCGTGAATATTAAAGTAACGTCCGCTGAAGGAACAGAACAATAATAGAGGTGACATAATATGAGTGCGTTTCAAAAGATTATTTTTGCATTGATTGCGATTGTTGCATTTGTTGGTTTAATCATGAACTTAGATACATTTTTATTAAGTATTACAAATACGATTATTACAATGCTCGTCGTTGTCGGTGTGATTTATGCGTTATACTTCTTTTTCTTTCTTACAGAAGATCAACGTAAATATAAAAAAGCGGTGTGGAAAAATAAATGGAAATACCGTCGTCGTAAATAGTATGTATATAAAAAGACAGCACATCAGTCAAATAACGGCTGGTATGCTGTCTTCTTCATATTATTTACGATATAAAAAGTCGTGAGAGCGATATTTTTCTTCTAGTTGCTTCACTTCTTCTAATTGTGACGCTGTTAGTTCGAGTGGTTTGAATTCGATATTCAAGCCTTGTTGGAATCCTTTTTTGAAAGCTTCTTCCATTTGCTCTAACGTGATGTAATCGTCACTCAAATCATTAATAGCAATTGCTTTTTCTACAAAGGCTGCTTTCATTTTATCTTTTAAGCGGTCATTTTTGAAGACAAACATATCGAATAGATCGTCAATGTCTACATCTTGAAGAATGGAACCATGCTGTAAAATAACGCCTTTTTGACGTGTTTGCGCACTCCCTGCTATTTTCTTCCCTTCAACGACAAGTTCGTACCAACTTGGTGCATCAAAACAGACAGAGCTTCTCGGTTGTTTTAGTTTCTCACGTTCTTCTTTAGAGCGTGGAATGGCAAAATATGCATCGAAACCAAGTGCTTTAAAGCCTTCTAACAAGCCGGCTGAAATAACACGGTACGCCTCAGTGACTGTTTGAGGCATCGCAGGATGTGATTCAGGAACGATGACGCTATATGTCAACTCCTTGTCGTGTAACACACCACGTCCACCCGTTTGTCTTCTTACAAGGCCATAGCCTTTTTCTTTTACTTTATCTATATTAATTTCACGTTCTAGACGTTGGAAATAACCGATTGACAATGTCGGTGGTGACCATGTATAGAAGCGGACAACTGGATCAATTTCACCGCGAGAGACGAAATTGAGTAACGCTTCGTCCAAGGCCATATTATAGTATGGATCATGACTTCCTGTATTAATAAAATGCCAAGTTTCTGTCACAGTAAATGCCTCCAAATCAATTCATTATAATGATGAGTTTACTCGTTGTTATTTTAACATAAAAATTTTGATAATTTATCATATCAGTCTTATAATAATAATATCGGTATTTGAGGGAGGATGCAAGATGAGTAATACGGCATGGATAGTCTTAATTATTTTAGCCGCACTTATTATTTGGATGGTCATACAGTACATTCTGAATAAAAGAGCTGTTAAGGAATTAAATCAAGATGAATTTCAACAAGGCTTACGTAAAGCACAAGTAATTGACTTACGTGAAAAAGCTGATTATGATTACGGTCACATTATCGGGGCTCGAAATATTCCAATGACGGTATTTCGCCAACGTTTTCAAGGTTTAAGAAAAGATCAGCCAATTTATTTAGTAGATGCGAATGGCATTGCAAGTTATAGAGCGGCAAGAACACTTAAACGTAAAGGATATAACGAGGTGTTCATGCTTAAGGGCGGCTATAAAAAATGGACTGGTAAAGTAAAGTCTAAAAAATAATGATAAAACCTAGTGCTTCAGTACAAATTTACTGAAACACTAGGTTTTTTAGTGCGTATAATATTTATTATGCTTTTTCAGCTTTTAACCCTTCAAATTTTAGAACAGGTTTACGTGCAGCAGTTGTTTCATCCAAACGATCAATAATCGTTGTATGTGGTGCTTCAAGCACAATATCAGGATTTTCTTCTGCTTCTTTTGCGATTTGGATTAACGCATCACAGAAGTAATCTAACGTTTCTTTAGACTCTGTTTCAGTAGGTTCAATCATCATACCTTCTTCAACAATTAATGGGAAGTACACAGTTGGTGGGTGTACGCCAAAGTCTAATAAGCGTTTTGCCATATCGAGTGTACGAACACCAAGTTTCTTCTGCTTCGTACCACTTAAGACAAATTCATGCTTACAATATTGATCAAATGGAATGACAAATGTATCTTTCAAGCGTGCTTTCATATAGTTCGCATTAAGAACAGCTGCTTCTGAAACTTCTTTAAGGCCTTCATAACCCATAGAGCGAATATATGTGTAGGCACGTAAATAAATACCAAAGTTACCATAGAACGGTTTTACACGGCCGATTGAATTTTCCATAGAATTATCATATTCAAACGTATCGCCATTTTTAATGACAAGTGGTTTCGGTAAAAATTCACGCAATGCCTTTTTAACACCGATTGGACCTGAACCCGGACCACCACCACCGTGAGGACCAGTGAATGTTTTATGCAAGTTTAAGTGCACAGCGTCAAAGCCCATGTCGCCAGGACGTACTTTATCCATAATGGCATTTAAGTTAGCACCATCATAATATAAAAGGCCGCCAGCTTCATGAACGATATCACGAATTTCCATAATATTTGTTTCAAAAATACCTAATGTATTTGGATTTGTTAACATGATGGCAGCAGTTTTGTCACTGACTAATTCTTTTAAGTGATCTATGTCTACTTCGCCGCGCTCATTAGATTTAACTGTAACAACTTTAAATCCAGCAAATACAGCTGATGCAGGGTTTGTACCGTGTGCAGAGTCAGGAACGATGACTTCATCACGTTGTGTATCGCCATTTTTGACATGATATGCTTTGAAAATCATCAATGCAGTCCACTCACCATGCGCGCCGGCAGCTGGTTGTAACGAAATTTCATCCATACCTGTAATTTCTTTTAACTCTTCTTGTAATGAATAAATAATCTCTAAAGAACCTTGTGCTTGATCAACTTCTTGTAATGGATGTGATTCAGTAAATCCAGCAATACGTGCTACTTTTTCATTGATTTTCGGGTTGTACTTCATCGTACAAGAGCCGAGTGGATAGAATCCAGAATCAACACCGAAGTTTTTGTTAGAAAGCTCTGTGTAATGTCTTACAAGGTCAAGTTCCGATACTTCAGGGAACTCTGCTTTGTTTTTACGAATGAACTTGTCATCTAGCAATTTTTTCGCAACGCCATTGTCGATTTCTTTTTCAGGTAATGAATAGGCATAGCGACCTGTCTTTGAACGTTCAAAAATTAATGGACTTGATTTACTTACCATTAAGTTCACCTGCTTTCTCTACAAAATGATCAATTTCAGCTTTCGTACGTAATTCTGTTACAGCGACAAGCATGTGATTTTCAAATGCTTTGTCGACAACACTTAAGTCAAAACCACCAATAATTTCGTGGTCTAATAACGCTTTATTAATGTCTGAAATAGGTCGGTCGAACTTCACGACAAACTCATTGTATGAAATACCGTCTAATACTTCGAAACCACGTGCTTTAAACTGATCTTTCGCATAGTTGGCGTTTTCCATATTTTGTTCTGCGATATCTTGTAAACCTTGCTTACCTAAAGCTGACATAGCGATAGATGATGCGAGGGCATTTAACGCTTGGTTTGAACAGATGTTTGATGTCGCTGTTTCACGACGGATATGTTGCTCACGTGCTTGTAATGTTAAAACAAAGCCACGGTTTCCTTCGTCATCTTGTGTTTGACCAACGAGACGTCCAGGTACTTTACGCATTAACTTTTTCGTTGTTGCGAAATAACCACAGTGTGGGCCACCAAATTGTGATGGAATACCAAATACTTGTGTATCACCGACAACAATGTCCGCACCAAATTCGCCAGGTGGGGTTAATAAACCAAGTGCAAGCGGATTGGCATAGACGATAAATAAGGCTTTTGTACCTTCTACAAATGACTTAATTTTTTCTAAATCTTCAATTGAGCCAAAGAAGTTTGGATATTGAACCGCAACGGCAGCAGTGTCATCATCAACAGCTGCTTTTAATTTTTCTAAATCTGTAATTGTACCGTCAAGATCGACTTCTACAACTTCATATTGGTCTCTAATATTAGCGTACGTATGCAATACTTGTAATGCTTGATAGTGCAAACCTTTTGAAACGACAATTTTCGTTTTTTTCGTTTTACCCCATGCTAATAAACAAGCTTCCGCAAAACTTGTCATCCCATCATACATAGATGAGTTGGCAACATCCATACCTGTTAATTCACAAATCATTGTTTGGAATTCAAAAATTGCTTGGAGTTCCCCTTGTGAAATTTCAGGTTGATATGGTGTGTATGCTGTGTAAAACTCTGAACGTGAAATCATAGCGTCCACAACAGACGGTGCGTAGTGATCATACACCCCTGCACCTAAAAAGCTTGTGTGTGTTTCTTTTGTAATGTTTTTGCTTGCTACTTTATTGAGACGTTTTAATAATTGTGTTTCTGGTTCTGCATCAGCGATATCTAAATTTCTATCTAATAAAACGTTTTGTGGAACGTCACTGAATAAGTCTTGGATAGAATTAACACCGATTGTTTCTAGCATTTGTTTTTCGTCTTTTTCAGTTAGTGGAATATAACGATGACTCAATGCTTACACCCCTTATTTTTCAATTTGATTTTTCTTAACAATTTTTGCTTTAACTTGACGTTTTCTTACTTGAACAATGACTTCTTTGCCCATTTCGAAAGCGTCACGTTGAATCAAACCTAAACCAATCGCATGACCTGTAGATGGCGATTGTGTACCAGAAGTCACAACGCCGATTTCGTTGCCATCTGTATCAAGAATAGGATACCCAGTTCTTGGAATCCCTTTATCAATCATTCGAAGACCGACTGTACGTCTTGGCGCACCGTTTTCTTTATGATTTTTAAGCACTGACTTTCCGATGAAATCTGCATCGATTAAAGGTTTCGCAGCAAATGCAACGCCACCTTCATACGGTGTGATGTCTTCAGACAAGTCTTGCCCATGTAGTGGTAATCCAGCTTCTAATCGTAGCGTATCACGTGCCCCTAAGCCACATGGTGTTACACCGTGTTGTAAAAATGCTTGCCATAGTGCTACGACATCTTCGCTTGCACAATATACTTCGAAACCGTCTTCACCTGTGTAGCCAGATTGTGATAAGATAACCGTTTTTCCGAATAGATTAACATTTTGCTTGAATTCAAACATTGTCATATCAGTTACGTCAACATCAACGTTGTCTTGAACCAGTTTGCGTGCTTCTGGTCCTTGAACCGCAAGTTGACCGTACTCAGATGAAACGTTTGTTACTTTTGCATCAAATTGTTCCGTGTGGTCTACAATCCAATTAAAGTCTTTTTCTGTGTTTGCTGCGTTTACAACAAGTAACACTTTTTGATCACTAAGTTTGTAAGCAACAAGATCGTCAATGACACCACCTTGTTCATTACACAAACATGTATACTGTGCTTTTTCATCCGTTAGTAAATCTGTATCATTTGAGAGTACATATTGAACTAATTCTAGTGCTTGTTCCCCTTCAATAAGAATTTCCCCCATATGGCTGACATCAAATAAGCCAACTTTGGAACGTACAGCGTTATGTTCCTCTTTAATACTTGAGAATTGTACGGGCATTGCCCAGCCACCAAACTCTACAATTTTTGCACCAGCATCAACATATTCTTGATACAATGGTGTTTGTTTTAACTCTTGTGTCATAACATACCCTCCTATAAATAATAAAACAGAGACATATTTCTATTACAAAATACGTCCCTGTTGAGATACCTTCAGGAATGCGTCACAACATTATCCTTTTGCCTGAGAGTTTCATAATGACATCATTATTTGCTCCTTCGGCGATGACACGTAGCCATTCTCTCTAATGTTGATCATTCGCAAACAATACATTTTCAATTTCACTAAGTGTCTGTGTAAGTGTGTCTTTCGTTGTTATCTTAATGAATGCGATTTCATTATATCGTGAAAGTCGCGATAAATACAAGTTTTTTACTGCCGACTCATCGCCCTTTTGAGCGTTTGGTCGATTGCTATCATTTTTGATGCGTTCATACAATTTGGAGAACGGGGCATCTAACCAAATGATACGAGCAGTGACAGTTTTAAGATACTCGAATGTCTTATCGAATGCAATAATACCGCCACCAGTTGCTATAATATCGTAATCTTCCAGTGCTTGCTGCAAATAATTGTATTCGTGTATGCGAAATCCGAATTCTCCGTCTTGTTCGAAAATTTCGGGAATGCTACGGCCTTCTGAGTCGCTAATCAAGCGATCAAGGTCAATAAATTTGCCTTTATACTTTTCAGCCAAAGCTTGACCAACAGTGGATTTTCCTGCACCCATAAAACCAATTAAAAGAAGCGGTTTTTTAAACTTTTTCACTGTTTCACCTCATTTGAACGAAGCGTAATATCAATTTCGTTTTGGTAATAATCTGATAACGCATCTAATGTATTTAATTTTAAAGTATAAACAGTGATAAAGAAAGAGATGAACAAAATATAGGCACTAAAAATGATGAATAGTAACGGTAATGTAAAACCATGCTTAAATAATAAATGCTTTTTCAATCCATGTATCGCCTCCCCAAAAAGTAATTGTTACTTTCAAATTATGCTGTCCTATTTTTGAATACTGTGCTTTTTTGACTTGATTCAATACGGTAATATTCCCTCTGCCATTGACTTGTTTGACTAATTTTAAATTTTGAACGTGATAGCTATATGTCGTATGACCTTGCTTAATTTCTAGTTGGTTTTGTGAAATGTTAACTTTGGATACATCTGGATGATGCAAAGTAAGCCCTATTTCTCTTGCCATCAGTTCATGGGGATATGTTTGATCATCTAAAAAAGCTGCACGAAAATGAATGAGCGTCATAATGAGAATAGGAATTAACGTCAGAATAAGTAATTGTATATACAAAGATAAGAGAGATTCAATCATTGTGAAGCCGCTTGAGTTGATGACAGTAGTTTTTGTTGCTTTGTACATTCGTAATACATACGTTCTCAGTTGTACGATTGATGACAAATTGATCAAGTTGGATGCGCCCTTCTAATTTATTTTCTTTTAAATAAAAGTACAAAGTTCGTTGAAGTGCTAAGTCTTCTTTCATATTGTCGTAAGTAACTTCAAGTTGGTGCAAGATGGGCAGTGTGGAAAAACTAAGTAATGATACGATGAAAAAAGCGAATAGTGCTTCAATTAATGTATAACCGTTTTGATTCATTGCTTGACGATGCGATACCTCCCTTGTTCAATATGAAAAATGATGGAAAAGCGTTGTTGCTGATACGTAAAGTTTAATCTACCGAATTTCATAATGTCACCATTCGCATTAAATGCAATGTAATCCAAGTTACTGCTCGGCTCTAATTTTAAAGGGGCAAGTGACATGATACGATCTCCTTGCTGATTTTGAATCTCAACCCGAATGGTATTACTGCCTGGTCGAAAAGCAATGAGTACGTTTTTTTTCTTTTTAATTGCAAGTGCTTGATAATAATCGATTTTACTCGTGAAAAGTTTGATTTGATCATCAATATTTTGAGGTGTATAAATATGAATCGGATGTCTGATCAAAAGAAATAGTGACAGAGAAATGATAGATAACACGATAAGCATTTCAACGAGTGTAAAGCCGCCTCTATGACGCAACCGCTTCACCATCTCGAATTGTAATTGTTTCGCCAGACTTACAGTTTTTTTGATTTTCTTTAATGTAGCCTTCTCTCACAAGGTCATCAATAGAATCTGGTTTATGATTAAATTTAAGCGTATAAGCTTTTATTTGACTGTCGACAAGTCGTGTTTGTGCTTTACACCCTGTTTTTTGAATGTGATCCGATTGCTTAGCGATGTTGGGGATAATTAGAATGAGTAAAACGCTGATGATGAGGAGTACAAGTAGCATTTCAATTAATGTAAAGGCTTTGTTTTGGCGCAGTTTGATAAACAGTTGTTTCATAATTAATCACTCCTATTTTTGTACAGATTGCATCATTTCGAAAACGGGGAGCATCATAACAAGGTAAACTGCCATGATGAGTAACCCAATCATTGTAAACATAAAAGGTTGTATCAATTTAATATGGCGATGAATAAATGATTCTATGTGATCCATTAGAAAATTGCTGTAAACGATAAGTTCAATATCTAACTTATCGCGCTTCTCACCTTGTTCGATATACGTAATAAAATTTTTTTCAAAACAATTGATGTGCAATAAAATATTTGCAAAGTTATCCCCCTTTTGAATTTGGTTTTTTAATGTTTCACCAATGTATGTGAGAAATGGACTTTCCGATTGCTTGAGATAAATTTGAACAATATCATTGAGCTTAATCCCATTTTTGAAAAAGAGTACAAATTGCTGTGACATTTGGTACGTTACAAATAAGCGGTAATATTTATGAAAAATGGGAAGGTGCGTTAAGATACTAATTTGTTGATGCATAGGCTGTTTGTACAACCAACGTTGGAACAAATAAATAAGCAAAACAATGATAAGCGTGAAACCCAAAAAAGCGATTGGAAAGTTTGCGATAAAAAACTTTAATGAAGATTGTAAAAAAGAGCGTTGAATCGCCATGGTCTCATACATATGTTCAAATTCTGGTAGCACGGTAGCATTGAGTGTGATAATAAGACTAAGAAAAATGAAAAGAAGTAAAATGGGGTATTGTACAGCTTTAATAAATTGTGCTTTGAGTTTCTTATGTTTCTCATAATAGCGATAACATTGTGTAAGTGTTGTCGTGAGTTCGCTATACTGTTCGGCAAAGTAAAGTTGCATCAGAATGGTTTGTGGATACTTCAATAATTTAAAAATTTCATAACATGAGGCGCCATTTTGTATTGTTTGATGGAACTTTTCGTTAAAAGCTGTATCTGTAATTTGAAGCTGTGCATAGACAAATTCTATGGCTTCAATAAAAGTAAAGCCATGTTGCAGTAATTGATTCGTACGATCAATAATCAATAAATGATTTGATTTAATATGAGTAAGCGTCTTTCTATTTTTGATATTTGCGAAGTGTTGCTGCATCAATAACCCCCTCTTGTTTCAGTAAACTAAGCTTATCAGCCAAAGATGTAAAGGTATCTGGTAACTGAAAATCATTTGTTAGAAAGTGCGTAATATCGTCGTGAAGCATTGTTTCATAGACAAGCTCACGTTGCTGTGAAGTCGTCGTAATTAAACGTTGATTAATAATTAAATTAATCGCCTGTAATAAGTCTTGATTTGAGATGCCCATTTCAATGAGCCGCAACAGTACACCTTGGCAATCATTTGCGTGTATGGTTGATAATACGAGATGACCGCTCAAACTTGCTTGAATCACTTCGCGTGCAATGCTGGCATCTCGAATCTCTCCGATTAAAATAACATCGGGATCACAGCGTAATATGGCTTTTAAAGAAGCACTATATGTGATGTCTGCTTTTTCATTGACTGAAATTTGGGTGACGCCGTTGAGCAATTGTTCTACCGGATCCTCAATCGTGATGATATTGAGATTAAGCGCTTGTTTGGCATAAAGTACCATTTGATACATTAATGTACTTTTTCCGGCACCAGTAGGCCCACTAAATAAAATTAATCCTTGCTTCTTCTCCATAATACTGCAAATGTCTGTAGTACTTTTGAGTGAACTGTTTTGAAAATACTGTGGGGTTATACGCACGACACAACTTTCTGTCCCTAAATTCAAAGGAAGTGTCGATACACGTAAGTAATACAAATCTTTGTAATGATAGATGTATCGACCGCTTTGTGCACGGTGCCGTGATGAGACATCTAACCCTGCTTGAAATTTAAGGAGTGTGAGCAAGCGTTGATACGTTTCTAAATTCAACGTGTCATAGGTCTTTAATTGGTCTTTTACACGTAATTTCACTTCGACATGTTCGGGGGTGGGAATAAAATGAACGTCAGAAGCCTTTTCACTTAAAGCGTGTTGTAAGACAGTGTCTAATAAAAACTGCATAAAAAATCACCTCTTACATATATACATGCAAGAGATGATATGATTACTTTTTTGTTGTGAAAAATTTTAACCATTTAAGAACGGATTCAAATACTCGGCTTCAACTGTTGTTGATGGGCCATGCCCTGGATAAATTGGCAATGTCTCATCCAAGTCGAACAGCTTATCTTTAATTGAGTCGATAAGTGTTTCGTAATCACCGCGATATAAATCAGTACGACCAATGCCATTATTAAACAGCGTATCGCCAACAACCGCAAAGTCATCAAACACATACGACAAACTGCCCGGCGAATGCCCTGGTGTATGCAATACATTCATTGAGAATGACCCGATTTGAAAAGCGCCTTCCTCTAATAGTTCAGGCTGTGCTTGGCTTGTAATAATCGGTAAGCCATGCGCACGGAACTTTGCAGAACCATTTTTATGAGGGTCTGTTAAAAAGTCAACTTCTTCGGGATGAATATACACTGGCACATGATATTTTTCTAAAACAGCATCTAACGCAGCGATATGATCAAAGTGCGCATGTGTTAGTAAAATGCCAATTAATGGCTTATTAATAGCTGAAATTTCGGCTAAAATTTTATCCGCTTCACCTGCTGGATCAACGAGTAACAGTTCCGTATCATTTTCTATAAAATACGTATTAGTCTCTACAAATCCAAGTGTTAAATAAGATAGTTTCATGATGATGCTCCAATCAAATTTCTTATTTTAAATGCTTTTGAACAGAAGCTAATTTATCATTCATTTCACGCTCGATGTCACGACGATCATCGATGCGAATGTTTGTACATACGCGATCTAAACCTTTATTGAAAGGTAACTCATGAATCGCTTGAATCACTTCAAATAAATCTTTTAAGTCCCCTTCAATCAAAGTGTTCATCGGTGTTAATTGGTAGTTGATTTTACCTTCTTGTTTATATTCTTCCAGTTTTGTTTGAATTTCTGCGATATATTTACTTACGCTTGGTCCTTCAGTTCCTACTGGGATAACGACTACATCTACAATTGCCATTTTCTATCTACTCCTCTTCTAAAATATAAGTTTTTATTAAACCAGCTGCACCAACGATACCTGCTTCATTGCCTAATGAGGCTAAAACGATTTCCGTATTTTCTTGAGAAGGTGTAAAAGCAAGTTGATGGTATGCTGTTTTAACATTTTCTATTAAAATATGACCTGCATCGGCCATACCGCCGCCTAAAATAATATATTTTGGATTGACCGTTACGCTTAAAATACTCGCTAAATAAGCGATATATTGTGCAATCCTTTCCACGATAAACAAACTAAATGCATCGCCTACTTTAGCAGCGTCAAATACATCTTTTGCAGTGATGTCTCCTTGTTTAATAAGTGGTAAAAGTTGAGATTGGATTGTTAATTTCGGGTGGTAATATTTTACAAGATTGACGACACCTGTTGCAGATGCGACGGTTTCAATACAACCTGCTTTACCACAATTACAATCGAAGCGCTGATCATGGTCCACACGAATGTGTCCTAATTCTGCACCTGAACCGTTATGTCCATGTACAATTTTGCCATTTGAAATAATGCCGCCACCGACGCCTGTACCTAAAGTAATAGCGACGACATCATCTGCGTCTTGACCTGCACCGAGATGTTTTTCGCCTAACGCAGCAATGTTTGCATCATTGTCGACGATGACTGGAAAATCGACAAATTCTTTCATCAGCTGAGCAACATTCACTTTACTCGGCCAGTTTAAATTAACGGCACCATTAACAATGCCTTTTTCAAAATTTACGGGACCTGGTACACCGATGCCCATACCGATTACATCGTCTAAATGATAATTTAACATGTTACATTGTTCAACGAAAGCATCGTATACGTTTTTTAGTAATTTGCGACCAGTTGGATCAGACGTATCTGTTTTGATTGCCCATTTTTGAAGACGTGTTAAGTGTTGATCAAAGATGCCTAATTTACAAGTTGTCCCTCCAATATCAACTGCAAAAATTAATTTCTGACTCATAAACGGTTCAACCTTCTCTCGTTAATAATATGACGACATTGTAAGAATTCATCTCTTGAAATGAGTTGATGTTTGAACAATGATGTTAACTCTTGCTCAATCATTTCCAACATATCCGCTTTGTCGTCAAAATAAATAATAAAGCCAAACTTTTTTAATAACTGTTGTACATCGTAAAAACTATTTAACTTTGTTTCCATTTTAATCTTCCAACTCTCGTTTTAAGATTTTAACACTTTCATTTTGTGGCGCGAGTTTTGCCGCTTTCTGAATAAACTTTTTCGCATTTTTTTCATCGCCTAACGATCGATTGGCAATGGCCATGACATAGTTAAGTTGCACAGAATTTGGAAATAATCGCAAACCGCGTTCCCATTCTGCGATAGCCTCTGCTTTGGAATCTTGTGCAGCAATCATCATACCAGATAAATAGTAAGTCATATCATCCGCATAACCGTTATCAATCGTTTGTTGTACCATTTCTTTTGCTTCACTATAATGATCATTTTTCATCTGATCTTGAATAATTTGATTGTAAATATTTTCATCAGGCGTCATAAAAGTTTTAACTAATAAGAGCGTTATTACTAGTACTGTCAAGCCTAATAACCAGTAGAACCCTTTTTTAAATGTTGCATAAAAATAGACGAGATAAACCGCGAGCATACCACCGATTAAACCACCTAAATGAGCAACGATGTTTACATTACGAACAAGTATTGAAATAACGGCCATTACGACAGCTGCAATCAATAATTGAAAAATGGCTTTTCTGTCATACATTTTACTGATCATTAATAATGCAATCAGTGCCCCTAATAAACCAAAGATGGCACCACTTGCGCCAATTGAAAGACTTGTCGTCATTAAAGCAAGTGTAAACAAATTGCCAGTGATACCTGATGCAAAGTATATTCCCAGCATCTTTAATGAACTTGTGTAGGTTTCGACAAGCTTACCAAAAATATAAAGTGACATCATATTTAAAATTAAATGTTCAATATCTAAGTGTAAAAACATCGATGAAATTAAACGATACCACTCGCCATGCACAACATTAAAATGTGCCAGCGCACCTAGGTTAATAATTTCAATATCTGAACCATGTGGTAAAAACCATGTAATGATGATCCAAATCAGTATATTGATAGCAATTAAACTGTACGTCATAGGTGTAAAGCGATACATCGCCCGCTCAATCGGATTTCGATTTAATACACGCTTTTTATACGCATCTATCGTTTTCTTATCTTGCATCACAAGATGATTTTTGGCGATTGGATTCGTCATTTTTTTTGTGAGCATTTTTAAATCTTGTATCGCATGAAATCTTAACTGTACAGGTTCACGTTCATTCAGTCCTACTTGATTGAACGGTTTGTCTGTGAAGAAATAAACATCATAGCGTTCAACGCTCATTTTAAGATAATCATCAATTTGAAGTTGGTGCTCTAACACACGTTGCTTATCGAATTCTAATGATTGCGAGGTGTAAGTACCATACTTAAAAATAGCAACCCGTTGTTTCGCTTTATTTGCCAGCCACACTTCTTGTCTTTCTTGGTCATAATGGACACATGTGTAACCATAATAGCGTGTCCATATATAACTGGCTTTCCATAAATCTTTTTGGTCTATCATATTAGCCTCCATATCTTGAAGTTTTCGCAATTATAAGGTGTTGCACCGGTTGATCGTGTGCTTCAATCGGGAGTTGTTCACACAGTTGTACATCATAAATTAAACTTATCGTTTTAACAGCGTATGTGTTTAAATAGCGATCAAAATACCCACCGCCATAGCCAATACGATAGCCTTCTTTATTAAAAGCCACACCTGGTACGATGACAAGGTCTAACGCATTATCAATTGTTGTTTCAGCGTTAACATAACGAATGCCTTTCTCGTCCACAGCGACTTGTGATAAATCATTTATCGCTTGAAAGTTCATCGTTTTTGTTGCGTAATTTGTCGCGGGCACATACACTTGTTTACCATCGCGTAACATGTGCATAATAATCGGATCCGTATTGACTTCATGTGCCATTGATAAAACAATACCAATTTTTTGTGCAGCTTTATAATTCTCGTGTGCAAACAGTTGTGCTCGTAGCCATTGATCCGCATCGTCCTTTTGCACATTGCCAATCTCTCGCATACGCTTTAATATTTGTTGTCTTAACGATTTTTTAACCATTTATGCCATCTCCCATTTTATATCTATTATAACGTGCTGTCGTTGTGGTGTCATGAATATCGCAAAAATCAAACGCTATCAATTCAAGACAAAATAAAAACCTATCATGGACACGAATATAAAGTGCCGATGATAGGTTGATACGCAGTCATTATTTTTTCTTAGTTGTATCTTTAACAGTGCCTTTAATTTTACCTTCAGCTGTTTCAACAACGCGTCCTGAAATGCTTCCTTTTTTCTCAGCCATTATGAAACCCTTCTTTCATCATTAATTATACTAGCGATAAAATATTCTGTCGCTTAAATTATATTATAAAACAAATTTCGATTTGTTTGTAGTATAATAATGCTCTCCAACTGTATTGTAGGAAAATATAGCGTGTTATTTCTATAAATTTGTAGTCATCTTAGTCCTACTAAAATGATTTTCGCATCTTTTGGTGTGAGATGACATATGCGTTCTTACTTTTTAGTTATATAATTTCAAAGGAACAAACCAAAATTAAAGAAGACACATGCCCCTATGTGATGTATTCTAAAACGACTTAAAAAATAAAAAAGACTAGAACAGTGTATGCTCTAGCCCAAGATTACATGATTATTTTGTTTCACGATGTAATGTTTGTTTATTTTCACGTGCACAGAATTTTTTCATTTCGATACGTTCTGGGTTATTTCTTTTATTTTTAGTAGAGATATAATTACGATCTCCACATTCTGTACATGCAAGCGTTACGTTTACGCGCATATTACCCCTCCTAATCTTTCTTCAAAATACGACTTTATTATCATATCATTTTCTTGTTAAATTGAAAAGTATTAATTTCACATAGAACACCAAGAAATAAAGTACCAGTTAGTCGCAAAATAAAAGACATGCAACAGACAGTTTAAATGAACATGTCTATTGCACGCCTTTAATAGTTATAAGTTCTAATTAAAGTAATAGTTGATAATGTCGCGACCTAAGTCCCCACCGTTCAACCATGGTTCTGGAACAGGCTGATTCGTATAAACAATGGAGAAAGCAATTTTCGGATCGTCTGCTGGTGCATAGCCAACATATGTTGAGTTTACACGTGGCTGTCCATCTTGAAAGACCTCTGCAGTACCGGTTTTACCTGCTGAACGTACTTTCGTTTTGCTAAAGCTTTGGTAACCTGTACCTTGTGATTCATTAAACGCCATATCAAATCCTTTTCTAATTTGCTTAATTTGCTTAGGCGTATTGTTCACATGGTTCAATACTTTACCTGTGATTTTATGCTTCACAGGTCCAATCTCATCATTACTCGTCGCTTTGCGTATTTCCTTACCAATATGTGGTTGGATACGGTCGCCGCCGTTAGCGATAGTTGACACATACTGTGCTAGTTGCAACGGTGTATACGTATCATATTGACCAATCGCTAAGTCAAGATAGTTACCCGGATTGTCTTTTAAAGGTTCAATTTGACCCGTCACTTCATTCGGTAAATCAATACCTGTTTTCACACCAAGTCCAACTTGATTTAGACCTTTACGTAACTTTTGCCCAGCTACTGTAATATCTTCAGGAAGTGGCATGCCTGGGTAATAGTCAATACCCGCAATTTTCAATGCTGTTTTAAACATGTATACGTTTGATGAATGCATTAATGCTTGCGTATCATCAATTTGTCGACTGCTATTTTTATTGAAGTAAGAGCGCTTTGTTAAGCCGCCTTGGAAAGTGAGCGGTTCATCGACAAGCACATCACCTGGGCTAATAACTTTATTTTGATACCCTGCAAGGAGCGTACCTCCTTTAATAGAAGAACCGACTGTATATTGTGTCGTAAATGTTCCAATATCAAAGTCTGTTAACGTCCCATCTGTTTCAATTTGTTTACCTGCAAGCGCTAAGATGTCCCCGTTATTTGGGTCTTGAACGACTAAAAGTGCTGAATCCATATTTACGGCACCTTCACTACGCAGCTTACTAATATTTTTTTCAAGATACTCTTCTGCTTTTTGCTGTAACTTCATGTCGATCGTTAAGACTAAATCATCGCCTCTTGACCCGTTGTTGACAACTTCAGAGTCGATAATGGCACCTGACTTATCTGTTGTATAGCGCATTTCTTTTTTCTTACCACGCAAAATGCTTTCATACTGAAGTTCTAAATAGCCTTTTCCGACACGATCATTACGTGAGTAGCCTTTTGATAAATAGTAATTCGTTAACTCTTTAGGTAATCCTTCTTCAGGTGTTGAAACACTGCCTAAAATGCCTCTTAAAGAATCGTCATAAGGATATTTACGATCCCAATCCATCGTTGTATTTACACCCGGTAATTTAGAAAGGTGTTGAGATACAGCAGCATATTCTTTGTCTGAAACTTTTTCATTTTTAATCGTTCTTGGACTTAATGTACTGCCTTGCATCATTTCACGATAAATCGCTAGTACTTGTAAATCATGATCACTTAACGTTTTTAAATCTTTGTCTGTGATTTTATCGCGTAATTTCTGATCATAATCTTCTTGTGAAATATCGCCGTTTTCATAAAGAACAGCTTCTTTCTTCATACGCTTTTGCGCTTCATCAGAATGAAGTGTGATCCAAAAGTCTTTTTTATCACGGTCAGTAATTTTTTTCGTATCCATGTTGATGAGTTTTGAAAGTTGTTTCGCAGTATCTAATATTTCTGCTTGATCTGTTTTCTTGCCTCGTGTATATGTAATCGCTTTTTTAGAGGCATTATCAACGATGACACGACCATTGCGGTCTAAAATTCTACCTCTTGGCACAGATTCATTGACTGTGACATTTTCACTTTCACGAATCATTTGACTGTAATGTGAGCCTTGCGCAATCTGCAGGTAGCCAAGCCTTAATACAATTGCTACAAAGGCAAAAATAATGACGCCGAAAATAAAATTAATGCGCTTATTCATTTGATTGCGCATCTTTTCATCATTCGTTTTTTCTTTTAAACGTTTTAACAACACAACCTACCTCTATTCGCACAGTTTTCTTCTTAAAATGATATATGATAATCGGCTATTTGGCTAATATTTTATTGAAAAAAGTTAAAAGAATTTTTAACCCCATTGAAATGCTTGATATAAATAAAAAACAACGTGCAATGAAATTCATTACACGCTGTGAATTGTACTAAGACGGTTAATTATTTTGCTGCTTGATATAATTCGTCTACTTTTTCCCAGTTTACAACGTTCCAGAACGCATTGATATAATCTGGACGTTTGTTTTGGTATTTAAGGTAGTATGCATGTTCCCATACATCAAGACCTAAAAGTGGTGTTTTACCGTCAGTTAGTGGGTTATCTTGATTAGGTGTACTTACAATCGCTAATTCGCCATTGTCTACAACTAACCATGCCCAACCAGAACCGAAACGAGCAGCAGCTTTGTCAGCAAATTCTTGTTTGAAGCTATCTAAGCTACCCCATTTTTCATTGATTTTTTCAACAACTTCACCTTTTTCTTCTGAGTTAGGTGTAAGTAATTGCCAGAATAATGAATGGTTTAAGTGACCGCCACCGTTGTTACGTACAGCAGTGCGTTTTTCTTCAGGTACGTCATTTAAGTTTGCAACAAGTTCTTCGATAGATTTGTTTTCAAACTCAGTACCTTCAACAGCAGCATTTAACTTAGTTACATAAGTGTTATGATGCTTTGTATGATGAATCTCCATTGTTTCTTTATCGAAATGTGGTTCTAATGCATCGTATGCGTAAGGTAATTTTGGTAATTCGAAAGCCATAATTAATCATCCTCCTAATTGTTGATTCCAGTTACATTCTAACAATTCTTATGTTCGTCTTACAATCAATCTGCTTATGAAGCCAAAATTTCAACAACCTGTACTTCATGTATTGCACCAATAGAAGTTTCGTGAACTACTCACCACTTAGCTAAACATAGCGTTTTTAACGCTTGAAGTGGGAGCTTCTTGGGAATAGAGCGTACTTGCTAGTTTATTTCTTTGCTAACAGCGGTGTCTCTTATTTACCAAGCTATCCCCGTAGTTCCTACGGTTCTTGATGCTACTTAAGCTAATGCCATTATTCTTAGACCTTCGTTCAATATATTTCTACTAGCGTTGATATCTCGATCATGGTATGTATGACAAACAGGACAAGTCCATTCTCGGATTTCAAGAGACTTCTTGTCGTCTTTATGACCACATTTTGAACAGATTTGACTAGATGGAAACCATTTATCTACCTTAATGATTTTACGTCCGTACCATTCAGCCTTATATTGTAATTGCGTCACAAAACGAGACCAAGAGACATCAGAAATACTTTTTGCCAATTTATGATTACGTAACATACCTTTTGTGTTTAAGTCTTCAATACAGA
>NZ_JXWY01000073.1 GCF_000934465.1 Staphylococcus microti
CTTACTTACATGATGCGCTTAAGTTTGTTCTGAAGAATTGTTCTAATGATCTTATTTATGACTTCTATGTCTTTCTAATGTTTGATGAAAGTATTGGTAACCTTGGTTCTGTTATATCATCTGACGCAATGAGTCGCCTAAATGATAAATATGACACTAAGTTTGAAGCTGAGTTTAACTTTGATAATGAGAGATTGGAACAGCTGGGGGATTTTGATATTGGATTAATGGATAATCTCCCGTTTTAACGTATGCTTCAAATTGATTTGGTGATAACTTTGCG
>NZ_JXWY01000074.1 GCF_000934465.1 Staphylococcus microti
TATTCACTCGGTTTTTGCTTGGTAAAATCATTTATACTTACTTATCTAGTTTTCAATGTACAAGACAATTTGATTGGCAATCGCTCGCATTCTGCTTCATCATTTCACAATCACTCGATTACTTACCCTTAGTAAGCGCACTCGCTCTTGTTCATGATTCATTGACTAACAAGCGTTTTCAATTCAAATTATTATTAAAATATGGTGGAGACTAGCGGGATCGAACCGCTGACCTCCTGCGTGCAAAGCAGGCGCTCTCCCAGCTGAGCTAAGCCCCCATGGTTATTTAAATTTTCAAATGGTGGGCCTAAGTGGACTCGAACCACCGACCTCACGCTTATCAGGCGTGCGCTCTAACCAGCTGAGCTATAGGCCCATTTGAATTTTGAATTCTCAATATGAGCATTCAAAACTGAATACAATATGTCACGTTAATCCGCTTATCACCTAAAGGTGATATTCCGTATATTATCCTTAGAAAGGAGGTGATCCAGCCGCACCTTCCGATAC
>NZ_JXWY01000075.1 GCF_000934465.1 Staphylococcus microti
CTTGATATAGCTCGTTGATTGTTTAAGTCAATCACTCTTGAAAGTACTACTCTGAGTACTCAAATTATCGGAATTAACGTTGACATATTGTCATTCAGTTTTCAATGTTCATGTCTTTGTTTCTTTTGACTCGACAAGAATTAATTATACACAAGTTATCAATCGAAGTCAACAACTTTTTTAAATTCTTTTTTCGTCATTTCGTTGAGTATTTTGTTTGCCGCTCAACAAGATATAACTATACAGCCTCTCAAACCTTTTAACAACACTAAAATTTACACTCTTTAAGGGGGTTTTATCTTTTTGAATATTTATTACCAATTTTTTCTGAAATAAATAAAAAAACTGAGATAGACATACTTGCATCTATCTCAACATATTCGTTTCTTCTATATAACATTACATCTCCGTACGACCAGAGATTGCCTTGGATAATGTCACTTCATCTGCATACTCCAAGTCGCCACCAACAGATAATCCTTGTGCGAGACGTGTCACACGAATACCTAGTGGTTTAACGAGTCGCGACAAGTACATTGCTGTTGACTCACCTTCTAAGTTAGGGTTCATTGCTAAAATAAGCTCTTGTACACCTTCATCTTTAAGGCGGTCCACAAGTGCTGGAATATTGATGTCTTCCGGACCGATCCCATCCATAGGAGAAATCGTCCCATGTAACACGTGATACAAACCTTTGTATTCTTTCATCTTTTCCATTGCAATCACGTCTTTGTCATCTTCAACAACACAGATAATAGAACGATTGCGTTGTTTGTCTTCGCATATGTAGCACGGATCTTGTTCTGTAATATGACCACATGTACTACAATATGTAAGTTCTCGTTTTACATCTACTAATGCTTTGGCAAATTGTACAACATCGTCTTCTTTCATCTCTAACACATGAAAAGCCAGACGTTGAGCCGTCTTTGGACCAATGCCTGGCAGTTTCATAAAGCTATCAATGAGCTTTGATATAGGTTGTGGATAATGCATCTTACATCAATCCTGGAATGTTTAAACCTTTAGTATGTTTACCTAGACGATCTGCTGTTAGCTCATCTGCCTTGTTCATTGCTTCATTCGTTGCAGCAAGTACTAAGTCTTGTAACATTTCAACATCTTCTGGGTCTACAACTTCTTCATTGATAATGACATCGACAACTTCTTTATGTCCTGTTACAACAACTTTCACCATGCCGCCGCCAGCTGTACCTTCAATTTTTTCTTCTTTTAATTTATCTTGTTCTTCTGCCATTTTCTTTTGCATTTTTTGCATTTGTTTCATCATTTGTTGCATATTACCGCCACCGCGCATAATGTGATTCCTCCTTGATATATAAAAATTCATGAATTGTTATTATCGTAAGGTTCAATACCCCTAGATTCGTTTACAATTATACATACCTTTATGGCTATTGTCATGTTTCGCTATCTACTTCATGGACAATGTCCGCACCGAAAATATCTTTTGCTGCTTGAACGGCACTTAGCTGTGTTTCTCGTTCTTTTTTCTGTCCAGATGGTTCGCCACCTTGACGCTTTCGCCCTTGAATATAATCACTGCGCACTTGCATCCATTTATCAGCAGGTACACCGACAACTTCTACAGACTTGTTAATAATGTCTTGAACGACTTTCTCTACACTGTGTCGTTTTTCTTCATCTTTTTGCAAGATTTCACAGTGGATTTCTTCTTCAAATTTAATAAGGACTTTGTCTTCACTTGCTGCAACAGGTTCAGAGTTTTGTAATAAGCTCACTAACGCTTTTTGTTCTCTATCCTTAGCATACTGAATAACGTCGAGCCAACGCTCTTTAATGCGTGCAATATCTTCTTTGTTCGCATTATCTAAAACTTTCGCAATACGTTCTACCGAATACGTTGTTGTACCGCCACGACGTTTCACAGGCTGTGTTTTAGGTGGTGCCGGACGTCCCCCACCTTGAGATCTCAATGTTCTCAACTCAGACTCCAACTTATCTAAACGCTCTAGCAAACCTGTGTCGACTGGTGCATTGTTTGGTGTCGGTGTACTTGTCTCGTGACTTGTCGACTTAATCATTTCAGATAACTTCACGAGCAACACTTCAAAATGGACGTTCTGGTTTACGCTAAATCGAATCGACACGAGCGTATCGTTAATGACATCAATCATTTTGTAAAGTACATCGAGTGTTAAATGACTGAGTGCATCGTATTCAAATGACGTTGCTGTCGTTTTTGCCATAATCGTATCACGTACAAAATAAATCATATCGTTGATTAAACGATTGACTTCTTTTCCTTGGCTCACAAATGAATGATAACGTTCAAAAGCACTGTGCACATTGCCTTGTACAACATCACCCAATAATAAATTCAAGTCGGCGTCAGCTAAACTCCCTGTTACATCCAATGCATCTTGTAGTGTCAAATGTTCGTCCCCGAATGCAATCGCTTGATCCATAATACTTAAAGCGTCACGCATACCGCCCTCAGATGCTTTCGCAATGAAATCTAACGCCGCTTCTTCATAACCAATCTCTTGCGTTTCAGCCACGTATTTTAAGCGCGACACGATTTGCTCATGGTTAATCGCTTTAAAGTCAAAGCGCTGTGCACGAGAGATAATCGTAGGTGGAATTTTATGTGGTTCTGTCGTCGCAAGAATAAAGATTGCGTGTGCAGGTGGTTCTTCAAGTGTTTTTAACAACGCATTGAATGCCCCTGTTGTAAGCATGTGCACCTCATCAATAATATAAACTTTATAACGCGACTCACTCGGTGCATATTTCACTTTATCTCGAATATTTCGTATTTCATCCACACCGTTGTTACTTGCTGCATCAATTTCAATGACATCAGAGTTGGTTCCCAATGTAATACCTTTACAAATGGCACACGTGTTACACGGCTCACCATCATGATTTGTTTCACAATTGATTGCTTTGGCAAATATTTTCGCAATACTCGTTTTACCCGTTCCTCTCGGGCCACTAAAAATATATGCGTGGGACTGTTTTCCTTTTGCAATAGCGTTTTTTAATGTTTTCGTCACATGCTCCTGACCGACAACGTCATCAAAACTTTGCGGTCTGAACATACGATATAGCGCTTGATAATCCACTGTTGCACCTCCGAATATACAATGCTTTCATTATATCACGTTCCTGATTTTTTAGGCGAGAGACAGGAAAGTCATTTTTTTAAAGTTTTTATTGCTCCACTATGCCAAATATAAAAAGCCCAAACTGTCGCGAAGAACACCATGGACTATTGTCTCATCATGTTGCCTCAAAACAGTCTGAACTGTTATTGCAATAACGCCTACACGTTAAAAAATAAATCTGGGTATTGTACTTCGCCATGCGGTGGATTTTCTAATGAATCCCATAAAAATTTTACACGCACCGCTTCATCTGGCACATTAAACGGCACAGTAATCTCATGTTTAGAAGCTACTTCATACCCTAACTGCGCATAATAGTCTGGATGCCCTAACACGACAATCGTCGTATACTCTTGTGCATACGCACGCTCTTCTAAAGCTTGCACTAATGCCTTACCAATCCCTTTATGCTGATATGCTTTGGCAACAGAAAGGGGGGCCAACGCTAACGCAATATATGTGTCGTCGTCGCTTTGAATCGTCACTTCACTACACATTGCATGCCCAATAATGTCATCGTCTGCTGTTTTTGCAATCACTTCTAACTCATAGCGATAATCAGGTGCCATGCGCAGTCCTTTTACAAGTGCCGCTTCATTATGATTAGACGCTGCTACATCTTCAAATGTATTTTCAATCATTTGTAAGGATGGTTCGTAATCCATCTCTGTAAGTGTGCTAATAAAAATCGACATCTTAACGCCTCCTTACTCGTTTTAAAAAGTTATCTACGGTCATAGTTATTATAACATTTATTATCACGAAGCATGATTGGGATCAAAGTGATGAACTCGTCCATCGAACAAAGGATGTAAAGTTCTGCCGACAAAACGGCTTTGCGAATATTAATAATAGCTGTTTCGCAGTAGCGCCAAAAAGTTTATTAAAAATACTTCTCCCCAGTCACTTACTTATTTTAGACTGCTCAATCCCTCACTAAAATGGCATAAAAATAGAGTCGAAACAATCGCCTAACGCGTATTATCTCAACTCTTTATATATCATTAATCACTCACTTATAAATTAAAAACCGTGCACCTTTGTGTTGAATGGGCATCATAAGCGTTACCAAAGTCGATAGCTAAACCTCGGCTACCCTACGGCACATATGAGTGTCCACTTAATGCTGCTTCCGTCAGGACCTGACATGGTTCGTGGGTTCATATTGCATAGGACCGAAGTCTTCAAACACCTCGTGCTTTGGGCAGACCTCACAAATACACACCCGTGACAAAGGAATTCAGCCTCGCTAAAGCGGTTTTCGAGTACAGGGAACCGCTACCTCCCCGCTTAGCACGGTACGATTAATAATACTATACATCATTATTATATTGCAAGCGTAATCCTATATATACATCATTATTTTTGGCGTCGTGAAAAATCTACAAAACGAAATTCTGTTGCCAAATGCCTAGAAATATTATATTGGAACTTTGTCGTATCCTTTAAATGCACAATGCCTCGAACGGTCGCTGTATAATTTGGCGTGACATCACCAAACACTTTATATTCCGCATCACCAAATGGCTCGAACGTAATTGACTTACTAGAAAAGCTAATCTCGTAACCTTTCACTTGTTCAATGTACGTATAAACGGAATCTAACACAATTGCTTCTGTTAAGTCAGGGAACAAATCATATAACAAATAGTCTTCATCAATAATTTTTGTGACTCCATCAATTTTACGATCACGCACGAAATGCCACAAACGTGTGTCAGCTGATAAATTGAGTGCTTGTTGAACAGTCGGTACGTCTCCGGCAACAATCTGTTCAAAAACATGAAGATGTGTTTCATAAGTTTTGCCACTCTGTTGTTGGACTTCTTTGAAACTTACAAGATCCGCAAACGGGAACTCCGTCACACCTTGATAGATGACAACCGAGCCTTTACCACGTATTTTCTGAATCATGCCGTCAGACACTAACATGTTCAAACTTTTACGGACTGTTTCACGTGACACATTGTACTGTTCGACCAACTGATGTTCAGATGGCAGTTGTGCACCGTACGCATATGTGCCGTCCACAATTGCCGTACGCATATGCTCATAAATATGTCTAAACTTGTTTTGTTTTTTCATCGCCTTTACTCGCCTCTTATTTCGATTCTATAGAAATAACGTACGACGCATACGGATCAAGATAACCATCGGCAAGATTGCCATTTTGTAAAATGATGTCACCTTCAAGTTCAATGTCTTCTGGAAGCTGCGCAGGTTGATCTGTCATATTTGCAACGACCAACCATTTTTGACCTTCAAAGTTACGCTCATAAATAAAGAGCTGTCCGTGATCCATATAGCGTGGCACAATATCGCCATACGTAATAATATCATGTGTATGTCTTAATTCAATTAACTTTTTATACATATAGAAAATAGAATTCGGATCTTCAAGCGCCGCTTCAACATTAATCGTTTCATAATTTGGCGCAACATCAATCCATGGCGTTCCGGTTGTAAAGCCTGCATTCGCATCGGCTGACCATTGCATCGGTGTGCGCGAGTTATCCCGTGACTTCTGACCGAGAATCGTCAAAATCTCCTGCTCATCATAACCTTTTTCAACCATTTCATTATATGCATTCAATGATTCAACATCTCGGTATTGCGCAATTGATGTGAAATGTGGATCTGTCATACCGATTTCTTCACCTTGATATATATACGGCGTTCCTTGTAATAAATGTAGCACAATCGCTAACGTTTTGGCACTTTGTTGTCGCATCGCTTCATCTAAATCCGTACCAAAGCGTGATACGACACGTGGTTGGTCATGGTTACACCAGAAAATCGCATTCCAGCCACCACCTTGATAAATACCTATTTGCCAATCCATTAAAATGGTTTTGAGTTGTTGTAAATCCAGTTTTTGATTCGTCCATTTCTCTCCATCTTTGTAATCCACTTTTAAATGATGAAAGTTAAAAGCACTGCTCAGCTCTTGACGATCAGGGTGCGTATATTTAATACAATGGTCAATGGTAGTTGAAGACATTTCCCCTACCGTCATCAAACCTTTATCGCCAAAAGTATGTCGGTTCATCTCGTGAATATATTCATGGACACGTGGACCATCTGTGTAGAACTCTTTACCAATCTCTTTAGAGTTTTCAAATGCACCTTTAGACACAAGATTGATTACATCAAAACGAAAACCATCGACGCCAAAGTCTATCCAATAATTGAGCATTTTATAGAGTGCTTGACGTACTTTTTCATTATCCCAGTTAAGGTCTGCTTGGCTTACATCGAACAAATGCAAGTAGTATTCCTCGGTTTGGTCATCGTATTGCCATGCGTTGCCACCAAACTTAGAGACCCAGTTTGTTGGCGGGCCATCTTGTGAATCCTTAAAGAAATAATAGTCACGATACGGGCTATCTTTAGATTGACGTGCATCTTGGAACCATTCATGCTCCGTCGATGTGTGGTTAATAACGATATCTAATATCACCTTAAGACCACGTGCATGTGCGCCATCTAACAACTCACGAAAGTCTGCTTTACTTCCGAACTGTTCGTTGATTTCATAGTAGTTGCGAATATCATAGCCATTATCATTCATTGGCGAATCGTAAATAGGTGTCAACCATAAATAATCTACACCTAAAAATTGTAAGTAATCCAACTTGTCGATAACGCCTCTGAGATCCCCTTCCCCATTGCCTGTTGTATCATTAAATGATTTTGGATAAATTTGATAAACGACCGATTTTTTCCAATCTTGATCTGTCATGATGTATGTCACCTTCCATAAGTAGTATCGATATAGAGTAGAAATAATGAGAAGTAGAAAAGGCAATTACGCACGATTCTACTTCGTTGTTTTAAATGTTTATTGTTAAGCGTCTGGTGTGTCGACCATTTTCTTCGCTTTTTCACGACTAAATTTTGAGAAGATCACCGTTAAAATGGCTGGGACGACCATTGAGATGAGTGTTGCAATCGCAAACACACCCCAGAATTCACGATTGATTGAGATAATTGCTGGAAGTCCACCAACGCCTACTTTACCTAATACGCCGAAAGTTCCAAGTAATGCACCTGTTAACATTGTTGTAATAACAGCGGCAAAGAATGGATATTTCAGTGGTAAGTTCACACCAAACATTGCGGGTTCTGTGACACCTAAAAAGCCTGATAAACTTGATGTCGCCGCAAGACCTTGTTCTTTCGTCATATGACGTTTTTTAAACACATACCAAGCACCTAACGCAGCTGAACCTTGCGCGATGTTAGATTGTGCCAAAATTGGCCATAAGTAAGTCCCTTTTAATTCACTACCAATTAATTGGAAGTCAACCGCTAAGAACATATGATGTAACCCTGTAATAACAAGTGGTGCATATACAAGACCATAAATGGCACCACCGAGCCAACCAGCACTTTCAAATAATGTTGTCACTGCCACAGTAATACCTGTACCAATCCATAATGCAACAGGGCCAATCACTAAGAACGCCAAGAAACCTGTCACTAATAATGCTACGGGTGCAACAACTAATAGCTTAATTGAATCAGGCGTAATCTTATTCATACCTTTTTCAATTTGAGCGAGTACATAAGCAGCAATTAATACTGGAAGTACTTGTCCCTGATAGTTCAATTGTTCGATGGCAATACCGAAAATATGCCATTTCGGAATTTCTTCTGCTGTTCCAATTTCATACTGTGATAACAATTGCGGGTGCATTAACACAAGTCCTAATACGATACCGAGCACCGGATTACCTCCGAATACACGCATCGCACTCCAACCAACTAATGCAGGTAAGAAAATAAATGATGTCGTTGCAATGACGTTAATAATATTCGCCACATCCGCAATTTGCGGGAATTGTTCAATAATAGATGGTGAACCTTTTGCCCATTCCATCGTTAAAACGTTGTTAATCCCTAACAATAAACCGGCAGTTACGATTGCTGGCAAAATAGGAATGAAGACATCTCCTAAAAGCTTGATCAATCGTTGTAACGGGTTGCCTTTCTTCGCTGCTTGGGCTTTCGCCTCATCTTTAGATACTGCTTGTGTGCCTGTTTCATTAATAAACACTTTGTATACTTCATCAACCGTTCCCGGTCCGATCACAATCTGGTATTGATTGTCAGCTTTGAACTGCCCTTTGACGAGCGGGTTGTCACTCAATCGGTCCTTATCTACTTGATTGTCATCATTTAAAACTAATCTTAAACGCGTCACACAATGCGTTGCAGATTGTAAATTTTCCGGACCACCAATTGCTTCAACAATATCTCGTACATCCGATTGTTTTACTGCCATGCTATTCACTCCTCGTTTTCCAACTTGTATATACAAATTATAACTTGTCTGTACAACTTTTGCAAAGGCTTTCACAAATTATACATTTTTTATTTTTTGAATGCAAAATAAAAAAGCAGCGTAAAAATCTTTTCCCTGAAGATCTTTACGCCACTGATATCAAATGATGTTACATATTAGAAAAAGAGTGATGCCATAATCAATGTACTAATACCTGCTAAAATACAATACAACATCGCTGGTCCGAGTGTTTTACTAATAACACTACCTTCTTTACCCGGCATATTAACAACCGCACATACCGCCACTACGTTATGCACACAAATCATATTACCTGCTGCCGCACCAATCACTTGCGCACCAAGCACCGTGTACACGTCTGCACCGATTGCTTGTGCGATATTTGCTTGAATTGGTGCGAACGTTAATGTAGATACGGTCGCACTACCTGTAATAAATGACCCCAGTGCACCTAGGAACGGCGCAATCACAAGCCATACATCTCCAAACGTATTTGCCATACCATTTGCAATAAATTCTGGCATACTTAATAAATCATTGCCGTTTAAACCTGAGTTACTGAATACATGTACCATCGCAAGTGTCGCGATTAATGTAATCGTTGTGACACGAATCGTTTTCAATGACGCAACACAAGCTGTTGTAAAGTTACGCATTGATTTGCGTTGAATCAATACCGCTAAAAATGCTGAAACGAGTAAGATGGTACCCGGTGAGTATAACAATTCCCAACTAGATGAGATACGCTCATATCCCAAAATTTCGTTCCATGAAAGATTCAGTACAGATGTTGTAAATGCTTTCACCGGTGCAACAACACGTGTGAGTAAAAGTAATGCAACAACAATCAAGTAAGGTGACCATGCAGATAATAAACTCATATCATGTTTCGCTGATACCGCTGATGTATCGTAGTCATCAGCAAGTGCATCTTGCCAAATTGTTTTCGGTATTAAGATGCCTTTTCTTGCCGTAAATACAGCTACAACTAACACTGTTAAAGGTGTTAGGATAGATACGAACTCTGGCCCTGTCATCATTGCGTAGAACCATGCTGTAAACACATACACGACACCGATCAATAACGTCCAAGGTGCAATCTCTAAAATTGCTTTCGCTTTACCATTTTTCCCAAAGAAGAACACCATTGTCGCAACCATAATAAATGGAATCATCACACCGCTAAGTAATTCGACAACAGTTACTCGCATAGTTGTCATATGGAACAATGTGTCATTCGCATTTTTCAAAGTACTAAGACCGACTAAAATCGGTGTCCCTACTGCACCGAATGATACAGATACACTATCTGCAATCAGTGCTGTCACAACACTTGTCAATGGTTTGAACCCAAGTGCAACCATTAACGGCGCTGTAACCATTGCCGGTGTCCCAAATCCTGAAGCACCTTCGATGAGTGAACCGAATAAGAATGCAACGATAATCACTTGTACACGCATATCATGTGACACATTTTGAAATCCTGCATTAATACGTGCAACGGCATTTGTTTCTCTTAACGTATTGAGTAACGTTAAAGCACCGAATAAAATTAAAATAATCGTCAATGTTTTATGTACGCCTTGTAAGAAAGATGCAGTAATAACCCCGCCATCGATTCCCCAGAAGAAGTACCCTAAAATTGTCACAACGATTGCGCTGATCGTCATACCAACAAGGGCCGACATACGTAAAACAACTAAACAAATGAATGGTACAATTACTGCGCTTAACGCAACGAGCATTAATAAGGCATTCATTTAAATTCCCCCAATAACATGATGAATAATGATAGTCATCTGATGACCTTATGACTAATTTAATAAAATTGTAAGCGTTTTTGCATATTAATTCAATATTTATATATTTAACTTTCTAATTGAATAGCCTATACCATTAGTTTCTTGTCACATTTCCATGAATTGCAGGAGGTGAAAACCCCTAAATCTATTGATAATAAAGGGGTACAGAAGAATTACATGCAATTTATTATCTTTCATAATTTGTTGCTTTTTTGTACATATTTAAATAACTCGTCTGAATAAAACACATAAAAGTATATTTACAATTTCGACCTTCATCAGTTACATAGTACTCCAATAGTATTGATGTATTCTTGTCCAACCCAAATTTCATAATCAATTTTTTCATTCTACACGATATTTTTTCACTTCAATGAGCTTATAGCATTTAAAATGAAAATAGAGTGGTATATAATAAGAATTATCAAGGTAAACCACTGCCTTGCTCTAAGCCAAATAGAAAGGTGATCGTTATGACAAGCAAACACAGCAAAGATATTATTATTATTGGAGCAGGTGTCCTTAGTACGACGTTCGGTTCAATGATCAAAGACCTTGAGCCAGACTGGAACATAAAGCTTTATGAGCGTTTAGATCAGCCAGGTGAAGAAAGTTCAAATGAGAACCATAACGCAGGTACTGGACATGCTGCACTTTGCGAGCTTAACTACACAGTACAACAACCTGATGGCTCTATTGATATCGAAAAAGCAAAAGTTATCAATGAAGAGTTTGAGATTTCAAAACAATTCTGGAGCTATCTTGTAAAAAGCAAGAACATTGACACACCAAGAGATTTCATTAATCCATTACCACACATTAGCTTCGTTCGTGGCGTGAATAACGTTAAGTTCTTAAAAGACCGCTATGAAGCAATGAAACAATTCCCTATGTTCGACAACATCGAATATACAGAAGACATTGAAGTGATGAGAAAATGGATGCCGTTAATGATGAAAGGCCGTAGCGCAAGTGACATCATGGCAGCAAGTAAAATTAATGAAGGTACTGACGTAAACTTCGGTGAGTTAACACGTAAAATGGCACGCAGCATTGAAAAACATCCAAATGCGCATGTACACTACAACCACGAAGTAACTAACTTCCACCGCCGTGAAGATGGCAAATGGGAAGTTAAAGTACGCAACCGTCAAACTGGCAACGTACAAACTGAAATTGCAGACGTTATCTTCATCGGTGCAGGTGGCGGTGCGATTCCATTGCTACAAAAAACTGGCATTCCAGAAAGCAAGAACTTAGGTGGTTTCCCAATCACAGGTCAATTCTTAGCATGTACAAATCCATCAGTTATCGAAGAACACGGGGTTAAAGTTTACGGTAAAGAGCCACCAGGCACACCTCCAATGACAGTACCTCACTTGGATACACGCTTTATCGATGGTAAGAAAACATTATTATTTGGACCTTTCGCAAGTGTTGGACCTAAATTCTTGAAAAATGGTTCTAACTTAGACTTATTCAAGTCAGTTAAACCATATAACATCACAACATTATTAGCGTCAGCTGCGAAAAACTTACCATTATTAAAATACTCTTTTGATCAAATTTTAATGACAAAAGAAGGTTGTATGAACCATTTACGTACATTTGTTCCTGAAGCAAAAGATGCTGATTGGGAACTTTACACAGCTGGTAAACGTGTTCAAGTAATTAAAGATACTGAAGAATACGGTAAAGGCTTTATCCAATTCGGTACAGAAGTTGTTAACTCTGAAGACCACACTGTTATTGCGTTACTTGGTGAATCACCAGGGGCATCAACATCTGTGTCAGTTGCTTTAGAAGTTATCGAACGCAACTTCCCAGAAGAATTATCTGATTGGACAGCAAAAATCCAAAAAATGATTCCATCATATGGTAAATCATTAATTGATGATGAAGCATTAATGCGCAAAACACGTGAACAAACTTCTAAAGACTTAGAATTGAACTATTACGAATAAAAGGAGTGCGCATCTACATGAAAAAATTTGTTTTCGTAGCAATTATTATCGGTGCGGCAACAGCTGCATTAAAACGTTATCAACAACATGTTAACAAAATGCCAAACATCGAATACTAATCTTTAATTGAAGCCATATATTTAAGGTGCTGAGCATCTTAGATATATGGCTTTTTTTAGTTTCTAGCAATAAAAAAGCGACAGAACCGCAATTGGCCTGTCGCTCTTTTTATTTGAAATGATTACTTACTTTCTTTTTCTTTTTTACGTCTTCTGAAGAATAATAGTGCGCCTAATCCAGCGAAAAGACTACCAAACAATGTTGTTTGTTGAGATTCTTGTCCAGTCTCTGGTAAAGCTTTGACATCTTCTTTCTTAGACGTTTCATGTGTGCTGGCACTTTCTTGCTCTGTGCCTGTCACTTTTCCAGTTGCCATGACTTCATCACTTTCATGATCCACTGTTTCTGTTGGACTAACTGGTGTTTCAACTGGTTTCACAACCGGTTCTTGTTGCTTGTCAGTATCATCTTTCTTGCCTGTATCACTATCATCGTTATTTTCAGTGACATTAGGAACTTTAATACCTGTTAGCTTTTCAAGTTCTGCTGGTAAGTTACCACGTTGACTTTCTGGTAATGCATTGACTTTATCAGTCGCAGTAGCTTTCTTAGCTTGTGCTTCTTCTTGAAGTTTTTCTAACTCTGCTTTTTCGGCTGGCGTGATGATGCCATCTTCTTGTGCTTTCGCTAATGCATCTTTCGCTGCTTGGTCCGCTGCCTTAGCTTCTTCTACTGCTTTCTCTGCTTCTGCTCGTTGTGCGTCCACATCATCAGCCACACCATTGGCGTCTGCATCATTTACTTCTGGCACTTCGATACCTGTTAACTTATCAAGTTCCGCTGGCAAGTCACCTTTTTGTGATTCTGGTAATGCGTTAACTTTTTCTTCAGCTGTTGCTTTCTTAGCTTGCGCCTCTTCTTGAAGTTTTTCTAACTCTGCTTTTTCGGCTGGCGTAATTAAGCCGTCTTCATTCGCCTTAGCTAATGCATCTTTCGCTGCTTGGTCTGCCGCTTTTGCTTCTTCGACTGCTTTTTCTGCTTCTGCGCGTTGTGCATCTACATCGTCAGCTACACCATTTGCATCTGCATCGTTCACTTCTGGTACTTCGATACCTGTTAATTTATCAAGTTCTGCCGGTAAGTCGCCTTTTTGATTTTCCGGCAATGCATTCACTTTTTCTTCCGCAGTTGCTTTCTTATCAACAGCTTCTTGTTGAAGACGTTCTAACTCAGCTTTTTCCGCTGGCGTAATTAAGCCGTCTTCATTCGCCTTAGCTAATGCGTCTTTTGCCGCTTGGTCTGCTGCTTTTGCTTCTTCTACCGCTTGTTCAGCTTCTTCGCGTTGCGCATCCACATCATCGGCTACACCATTTGCGTCCGCATCGTTAACTTCCGGTACTTCGATACCTGTTAATGCATCTAATTGTTCCGGTAAGTCACCTTTTTGATCTTCCGGTAATACGTTAACTTTGTCAGTTGCCGCATCTTTCTTAGCTTGTGCCTCTTCTTGAAGTTTTTCTAACTCCGCTTTTTCTGCTGGCGTAATTAAGCCGTCTTCATTCGCTTTTGCTAATGCGTCTTTCGCCGCTTGATCTGCTGCTTTTGCTTCTTCGACTGCTTTTTCTGCTTCTGCACGTTGTGCGTCCACATCATCAGCTACACCATTTGCGTCCGCATCATTTACTTCCGGTACTTCAATACCTGTTAACTTATCAAGTTCTGCTGGTAAGTCACCTTTTTGATCCTCTGGCAATGCGTTAACTTTGTCAGTCGCTGTTGCTTTTTTATCAGCAGCTTCTTGTTGAAGTTGTTCCAACTCGGCTTTTTCTGCTGGTGTAATTAAGCCATCTTCTTGTGCCTTAGCTAATGCGTCTTTTGCCGCTTGGTCTGCTGCTTTTGCTTCTTCTACCGCTTGTTCAGCTTCTTCGCGTTGCGCATCCACATCATCGGCTACACCATTTGCGTCGGCATCGTTAACTTCCGGTACTTCAATACCTGTTAATTTATCGAGTTCTGCTGGTAAATCGCCTTTTTGGGATTCTGGCAATGCGTTAACTTTGTCTTCTGCTGCCGCTTTTTTATCAACAGCTTCTTGTTGAAGTTGTTCCAATTCAGCTTTCTCGGCTGGCGTAATTAATCCATCTTCTTGTGCCTTAGCTAATGCGTCTTTCGCTGCTTGATCTGCCGCCTTAGCTTCTTCGACTGCTTTTTCTGCTTCTGCACGTTGGGCGTCCATATCGTCAGCTACGCCATTCGCATCTGCGTCATTTACTTCTGGCACTTCAATACCTGTTAATGCATCTAATTGTTCCGGTAAGTCACCTTTTTGATCTTCCGGTAATGCATTAACTTTTTCTTCTGCAGTTGCTTTTTTATCAACAGCTTCTTGTTGAAGTTGTTCCAATTCAGCTTTCTCGGCTGGCGTAATTAAACCATCTTCTTGTGCCTTAGCTAATGCATCTTTCGCCGCTTGGTCCGCTGCCTTAGCTTCTTCTACTGCTTTTTCTGCTTCTTCACGTTGCGCATCCACATCGTCTGCTACACCATTTGCATCTGCATCAGTCACTTCTGGTACTTCGATACCTGTTAATGCATCTAATTGTTCTGGTAAGTCGCCTTTTTGGTCTTCCGGTAATGCGTTAACTTTTTCAGTTGCCGCATCTTTCTTAGCTTGTGCCTCTTCTTGAAGTTTTTCTAGCTCTGCTTTCTCGGCTGGTGTGATTAAGCCATCTTCTTGCGCTTTATTTAATGCATCTTTTGCCGCTTGATCTGCTTGCTTCGCTTCTTCAACCGCTTTTTCTGCTTCTGCGCGTTGTGCATCCATATCATCAGCTACTCCATTCGCATCTGCATCGTTCACGTCCGGTACTTCGATACCTGTTAATTTATCAAGTTCCGCTGGTAAGTCGCCTTTTTGATCCTCTGGTAATGCGTTAACTTTATCAGTCGCTGCATCTTTCTTAGACACTGCTTCTTCTTGAAGTTTTTCCAATTCAGCCTTTTCTGCTGGTGTAATTAAGCCATCTTCGTTCGCTTTTGCTAATGCATCCTTCGCTGCTTGGTCTGCCGCTTTTGCTTCTTCTACTGCTTTTTCTGCTTCTGCACGTTGTGCGTCCACATCGTCTGCTACACCATTCGCATCTGCATCGTTCACGTCCGGTACTTCGATACCTGTTAACTTATCAAGCTCTGCTGGTAAGTCACCTTTTTGATCTTCCGGCAATGCGTTAACCTTGTCAGTCGCTGCATCTTTCTTAGCTTGTGCCTCTTGTTGAAGTTTTTCTAACTCCGCTTTTTCCGCTGGTGTGATTAAACCATCTTCTTGTGCCTTAGCTAATGCATCTTTTGCCACTTGATCTGCCGCCTTAGCTTCTTCAACTGCTTGTTCAGCTTCTTCGCGTTGCGCATCCACATCATCGGCTACACCATTTGCGTCCGCATCGTTCACTTCCGGTACTTCGATACCTGTTAATTTATCAAGTTCCGCTGGTAAATCACCTTTTTGATCCTCTGGTAATGCGTTAACTTTATCAGTCGCTGCATCTTTCTTAGCTTGTGCTTCTTCTTGAAGTTTTTCCAACTCTGCTTTTTCGGCTGGCGTAATTAAGCCATCTTCTTGCGCTTTCGCTAATGCATCTTTCGCTGCTTGATCTGCTGCCTTAGCTTCTTCTACCGCTTTTTCTGCTTCTTCGCGTTGCGCATCCACATCGTCTGCTACTCCATTTGCGTCGGCATCATTTACTTCTGGTACTTCGATACCTGTTAATTTATCGAGTTCCGCTGGTAAGTCACCTTTTTGATCTTCCGGTAATGCGTTAACTTTTTCTTCAGCTGTTGCTTTCTTAGATGCTGCTTCTTCTTGAAGTTTTTCTAACTCTGCTTTTTCTGCTGGCGTAATTAAGCCATCTTCTTGCGCTTTATCTAATGCGTCTTTCGCCGCTTGATCTGCTTGCTTAGCTTCTTCTACCGCTTGTTCAGCTTCTTCGCGTTGCGAATCAACATCATCAGCTACACCATTGGCGTCCGCATCGTTTACTTCTGGTACTTCGATACCTGTTAATTTATCAAGTTCCGTTGGTAAATCACCTTTTTGACCTTCTGGTAATGCGTTAACTTTATCAGTCGCTGCATCTTTCTTAGCCTGTGCTTCTTCTTGAAGACGTTCTAACTCTGCCTTTTCAGCTGGCGTAATTAAGCCATCTTCGTTTGCCTTAGCTAATGCATCTTTCGCCGCTTGATCTGCTTGCTTAGCTTCTTCTACCGCTTTTTCTGCTTCTTCGCGTTGCGCATCCACATCGTCGGCTACACCATTCGCATCTGCATCGTTTACTTCTGGTACTTCGATACCTGTTAATTTATCAAGTTCTGCTGGTAAGTCGCCTTTTTGGTCTTCCGGCAATGCGTTAACTTTGTCAGTCGCTGCATCTTTCTTAGCTTGTGCTTCTTCTTGAAGACGTTCTAACTCTGCCTTTTCAGCTGGCGTAATTAAACCATCTTCATTTGCCTTAGCTAATGCATCTTTCGCTGCTTGATCTGCTGCCTTAGCTTCTTCTACTGCTTGTTCAGCCTCTGTACGTTGTGCATCTACATCGTCGGCTACACCATTGGCGTCGGCATCGTTTACTTCTGGTACTTCGATACCTGTTAATTTATCAAGTTCCGTTGGTAAATCACCTTTTTGACCTTCTGGTAATGCGTTAACTTTATCAGTCGCTGCATCTTTCTTAGCCTGTGCTTCTTCTTGAAGACGTTCTAACTCTGCCTTTTCAGCTGGCGTAATTAAGCCATCTTCGTTTGCCTTAGCTAATGCATCTTTCGCCGCTTGATCTGCTGCCTTAGCTTCTTCTACCGCTTTTTCTGCTTCTGAACGTTGAGCATCAACATCATCTGCCACACCATTGGCGTCCGCATCATTCACTTCTGGTACTTCGATGCCTGTTAATTTATCAAGTTCTGCTGGTAAGTCTCCTTTTTGGTCCTCAGGTAATGCGTTAACTTTTTCTTCCGCAGTTGCTTTCTTATCAACAGCTTCTTGTTGAAGACGTTCTAACTCCGCTTTTTCCGCTGGTGTAATTAAGCCATCTTCGTTTGCCTTATCTAATGCGTCTTTCGCTGCTTGATCTGCTGCCTTAGCTTCTTCTACTGCTTTCTCTGCTTCTGCACGTTGCGCATCAACATCGTCAGCTACTCCATTGGCATCTTTGTCGTTCACTTCCGGCACTTTAATACCATCTAAACCGTTTAAAGTTTCAGTTAATCCATCTTTTTGATCTTTCACTGATTGTGGTGTTTCCGGCAAGTTCGATACGGCTGTTTCTGCTGCTGTTTTCGCGTCTGCTGCTTTTTGTGCTAAATCCGCTAACTGTGCTGCTTCTTCTGGATTAATCACACCGTCTGCATTTGCTTTCTCTAATGCATCCTTCGCTGCTTGATCCGTTGCTTTTGCTTCTTCAACTTTTGCCTGTGCATCTGCTAATTGAGCATCCACTGTGTCATCAATACCATTTTCGTTTTGGTCGTTCACAGCTGGCACGTCAATACCTGTTAAGCCTGCTAATTCCACTGGTAAGTCACCTTTTTGGTCCTCAGGTAATGCATTCACTTTGTCTTCAGCTGTCGCTTTTTTATCTGCTGCTTCTTTTTGAGCTGCTTCTAATTCAGCTTTTTCAGCTGGGGTAATTAAACCGTCTTCGTTCGCTTTCGCTAATGCGTCTTTTGCTGCTTGATCCGCTTGCTTAGCTGCTTCTACCGCTTTTTCTGCTTCTGCTCGTTGGGCATCGACATCATCTGCTACACCATTACTATCTTTATCGTTCACAGCTGGTACTGTAATACCATCTAAACCGTTTAAAGTTTCAGTTAATCCATCTTTTTGATCTTTCACTGATTGTGGTGTTTCCGGCAAGTTCGATACGGCTGTTTCTGCTGCTGTTTTCGCGTCTGCTGCTTTTTGTGCTAATTCTTCTAACTGAGCTGCTTCTTCCGGCGTGATTAAGCCATCTTCGTTTGCCTTATCTAATGCATCTTTCGCTGCTTGGTCCGCTTTCTTAGCTTCTTCTACCGCTTGTTTTGCTGCTTCTACTTGTGCATCCACATCGTCTGCTACACCATTCGCATTTTCATCGTTTACTTCTGGAATATCAATACCTGTTAACTTATCAAGCTCTGCTGGCAAGTCACCTTTTTGGTCCTCAGGTAATGCGTTAACCTTGTCAGTCGCCGCATCTTTCTTAGCTTGCGCCTCTTGTTGTGCTGCCTCTAATGTTGCTTTTTCTTCTGGCGTGATTAGGCCGTCTTCTTGTGCCTTAGTCAATGCATCCTTCGCTGCTTGGTCCGCTTTCTTAGCTTCTTCTACTGCTTGTTTCGCTGCTTCTACTTGCGTGTCTACATCGTCTGCTACACCATTACTATCTTTATCGTTCACAGCTGGCACTGTGATGCCATCTAAGCCATTTAACGTATTAGTCAAATTATCTTTTTCTGCTTTTACTGACGCTGGTGTGTCTGGCAAGTTTGATACCGCTGTTTCTGCTGCTGTTTTCGCGTCTGCTGCTTTTTGCGCTAATTCTTCTAACTGAGCTGCTTCTTCTGGATTAATCACACCGTCCGCATTTGCTTTCTCTAATGCATCTTTCGCTGCTTGGTCCGCTTTCTTAGCTTCTTCTACCGCTTGTTTTGCTGCTTCTACTTGTGCATCGACATCATCTGCTACACCATTTGCATTTTCATCATTTACCGCCGGCACTGTAATACCGTCTAAGCCATTTAACGTATTAGTCAAATTATCTTTTTCTGCTTTTACTGCCGCTGGTGTGTCTGGCAAGCTTGATACGGCTTTCTCTGCCGCTATTTTAGCATCTGCTGCTTTCTTAGCTAAATCTGCTAACTGTGCTGCTTCTTCTGGGTTAATCACACCGTCCGCATTTGCTGCGTCTAGTGCGTCCTTGGCTGCTTGATCCGCCGCTTTTGCTTCATCAACTTTTGCTTTTGCATCCGCTAACTGTGCATCAACTGTGTCATCAATACCATTACCGTCTTTATCATTTGAAGATGGGACTTTGATGCCATCTAAACCATTTAATGTTTCAGTCAGTGTATCTTTTTCTGTTTTTACTGCTGCTGGTGTGTCTGGCAAGCTTGATACCGCTGTTTCTGCTTCTGTTTTTGCATCTGTTGCTTGTTTTGCCAACTCAGCTAATTTCGCCGCTTCTTCTTGATCAACAACACCATCTTTATTTGCTTCTGTTAACGCATCTTTGGCTGCTTGATCTGCTTGCTTCGCTGCTTCAACTTTTGCTTTTGCATCCGCTAACTGCGCATCAACCGTATCAGCAATACCATTTTCATTTTGGTCATTGACTGTTGGCACTGTAATGCCATCTAAGCTTGCCAATTCAGCCGGTAAATTACCTTTATGTTCCTCTGGTAACGCATTTACTTTTTCTTCCGCAGTTGCTTTTTTATCTGCAGCTTCTTTTTGTGCTGCTTCTAATTCAGCTTTTTCTGTTGGTGTAATCAAGCCGTCCGCATTCGCTGCATCTAACGCATCTTTCGCAGCTTGATCTGCTGCCTTAGCTTCTTCTACTGCTCGTTTCGCTGCATCGGCTTGGGCATCAACATCGTCTGCTACACCATTACCATCTTTATCGTTCACGGCTGGCACTGTAATACCTTTTAAGCCTGCTAATTCAGTTGTAAAACCATCTTTCTGTGTTTTAACTGCTTCTGGTGTTTCTGGCAAGCTTGATACGGCTGTCTCTGCCGCTGTTTTCGCATCTGCCGCTTTTTGTGCTAAGTCCGCTAACTTATCAGCTTCTTCTTGACTAATAACGCCATCTTCATTCGCTTGTGTTAATGCATCTTGTGCCGCTTTGTCCGCTGCTTTTGCCGCATCAACTTTTGCTTTTGCATCCGCTAACTGTGCGTCTACTGTGTCATCAATACCATTTTCATTTTGGTCATTCACAGCTGGCACATCAATACCAGTTAGGCCTGCTAATTCTGTCGGTAAGTTCCCTTTATCTTTCTCAGGTAACGCATTTACTTTTTCTTCTGCCGCTGCTTTTTTATCAGCCGCTTCTTTTTGAGCAGCTTCTAATTCAGCTTTTTCTGTTGGCGTAATGACACCATCTGCATTCGCTGCATCTAATGCGTCTTTTGCTGCTTTATCCGCTGCCTTAGCTTCTTCGACTGCTTGCTTCGCTTCATCCACTTGTGTATCAGCATCGTCTGCGACACCATTACTATCTTTATCATTCACAGCTGGCACTGTGATGCCTTTTAAACCAGCAAGTTCTCCAGACAATGTATCTTTTTCTGTTTTTACTGCTTCTGGTGTTTCTGGCAAGCTTGATACTGCTGTCTCTGCCGCTGTTTTCGCATCTGACGCTTTCTTAGCTAAATCCGCTAACTGTGCTGCTTCATCCGGATTAATGACACCATCCGCATTCGCTTGTGCTAATGCATCTTGTGCCGCTTTGTCCGCTACTTTTGCCGCATCCACTTTCGCTTTTGCATCTGCTAATTGTGTATCAACAGCGTCATTAATGCCATTTTCGTTTTGGTCGTTCACAGCTGGCACGTCAATACCTGTTAAGCCTGCTAAAGTCGCTGGCATATCACCTTTATATCTTTCTGGTAAAGCATTAACCAAGTCTGTCGCTGTTGTTTTCTTCGCTACTGCTTCTTGTTGTGCTGCCGTTAACGCTGCTTGCTCAGTTGGTGTAATCAAACCATCCGCATTTGCTTCTGTTAACGCGTCTTTTGCTGCTTGGTCTGCTACTTTCGCTGCTTCAACTGCTTCTGCTGCACCGTTAATATTACGTAATGCATTTTTAATATCATCAGAAACATTCATAACCGCAAAGCTTTTATCTGTTTGTAAATCGTCAGAACTATGCACACCGTTATTAAATGTGTAAGTAATTGGCACTTTTAAAACTTCTTCATCTTTATCGTAATACTGTTGAAGTTTTTGCCATTTTTCTGTGTTGTTTTCAATATCTGCTAAAGTTAAA
>NZ_JXWY01000076.1 GCF_000934465.1 Staphylococcus microti
AGGCGGCTTTCTGGTCTGCAACTGACGCTGATGTGCGAAAGCGTGGGGATCAAACAGGATTAGATACCCTGGTAGTCCACGCCGTAAACGATGAGTGCTAAGTGTTAGGGGGTTTCCGCCCCTTAGTGCTGCAGCTAACGCATTAAGCACTCCGCCTGGGGAGTACGGTCGCAAGACTGAAACTCAAAGGAATTGACGGGGACCCGCACAAGCGGTGGAGCATGT
>NZ_JXWY01000077.1 GCF_000934465.1 Staphylococcus microti
TAAGTAACTCAACATCAGTAAGTGAGAGTGATTCTACTTCAATGAGTAACTCAACATCAGTAAGTGAAAGTGACTCTACTTCAATGAGTAACTCAACATCAGTAAGTGAAAGCGACTCTACGAGCATGAGTAACTCAACGTCAGTAAGCGAGAGCGACTCTACGAGCATGAGTAACTCAACGTCAGTAAGCGAGAGCGACTCTACTTCAATGAGTAACTCAACAT
>NZ_JXWY01000078.1 GCF_000934465.1 Staphylococcus microti
GAATAATAGATACTTTCGCAATTGCATCCACTGTGTGTCCATTAGAAATACCAACATTACTTAAATACACATACGCTTCCGGTGTATTATTATCAAGCGTAATAAAGTTACCAGAGTATGCCACAATACCACTACCGTTATTTACAGCAAGTGATTTTTTCGTAATCGTACCATCTGGATTCACTAAAAACGCATATGATTTACTTTTGCCTTCTACAAATTTAGGCGAGAAGTTAATATTACCCGGTGCTAACGATGTTGATGGATCATCAAGCTTTTGAACTAAATCGCCTGTGTAGTCGATAATTTTACCTGAATAGTCTTCAACGGCACGTGTTGTTCCCGCACTACGAAAAGCAGAACGGAATGTTGTACCGC
>NZ_JXWY01000079.1 GCF_000934465.1 Staphylococcus microti
CTTTGATAAATTTATCATCAATCAAAGCAACTGTCCCATTTTGATTATTCGTTGTATAACTCTGAACAGGATTTTTCTTACTTTTGAACCGAGGAAATCCAATAGATTTATCACGAAAAAAATTCTTGTAAGCTTTATCTAAATTAAGTTGTGCATTAGCTAAAGCAAGACTATCAACTTCTTTCAAGAATGGAAATGCTTTTTTATATTTGGCAGGTGTTGGAAAACGCATTTTCTCAGAGGGATTGTTCGCTTTTTCTTGATAAGCTTTTATTCGGTCATGAAGCATGAGATTATAGACTTTCCGAACACAACCAAAAGATTTCGCAAAGAAAACCTCTTGTTGCTCTGTTGGATATAGTCTAAATTTGTACGCTTTTAATCGTTCCATTAGATACACCACCTATCTATTTATGATTATTCGCTTGATTGGGGGAAACTTTGAACATAATGTGTATAGGGTCTTTATCATAATGCCACGCAACTAAAGTAATCAGATATTTCATTATCAATTACTTGTCTACGCTATTTCGTTGCCAAAATAAGAGGATCGTGAAGAAGGGATTCTAAATGACTATTTGTATCTAATGCCATTGTTATATTAACGCTTTTTATGTAGAATGAAAATAACATAAGTAAAACAAAAAGGCAATTCGCCATGTATATCAATTTTCAAGTTACCAAAGATAACCTTTATACTGGACGGCATTCATCACTCACCTAAGATCGAGGATGGGCGACTTCTGCCTAAACTAAGTTAAACTTCCAGATAGCATCGCTTCTGCAACGCCTGTCACTAAACCAGATATGATTAATAATATAAATTGATCCGTAACAAGAAACGCTAAGCCCACAGCTCTAAATATACAACTTAAAATAACAATTTGTTTTTGTCCAATGGTATCTGCTAATATGCCTGAAGGTAATTCAGAAATCGCTGAAGCACCCCAGAAAACAGACAAATAAATCCCTACTTCTGTATAGCTGTATCCCAATTTAATTAAGAAAATATATAAGATAGGTGTAAATAATGCCACACCCGAAATAATAAATGTATTAAACGTCGTGAACAAATAACTTAATCGCTTTTCACTCATATCACGTCACCTTGATTGACCCAATATCGCTTCCCATCGTCATCCCTCATCAGCATTGCATAATCAACTAAATAGCGTCTCAGTATCGCATAATCTGAATAATAACTTTTTAAAATTTGATTCACTTCATGTTCAGAATACGTTTTATTTGGTTGAAACGCTTTAACAATATAATGAAGTAACGCAATTTTATCCTTCTCTTTTCTTGGCAATGTAGTAATTCTATTATCTTTCATAAAGCGTTGTTGAATCGTTGACATCACCGCACCCCCTATCAATTAACACTAAAGAGAATATAGACAACTTTATGTTTAAATTATGACTTAATTGTCTAAAAATTTCAAATTCAATTCTTTTGGTTATTTATAAATTATGAAAAATAGTTATCTTGGGGTTCAACGCCCTGTAAGTGTCAATACGCATATTTATGTTGTTTCAAATCATTTATTGTTCATGCATAAACACAACACCCACATATATCAAACAATATTTGGACAATTTAAAAAATATGTTGTTCCACGCACAATAAATTTATATAATAAAGTGAATCTAATTTCTATGTTATAGGATTTTTCATTTTATTCTCTCTACAGAAAGGTCGATTCAAACAAAACACTTTATAACTATGAAAATAGTTAAAGGAGCATGATCATATGTCCAATGAGCCAACAAATTTTAACAACGAACCATTCTCACAAAATCCACAAGATCAAAATGCACAGAACCAACAATATCAATATTCTCAGAATCAACATGAACAATATGTACAAAACCAGCAACAACAATATGAAAAATGGCAACAAGAAGAACAATCTAAATCAAAAAAAGTATGGTTGTGGGGTTGTGGCGGATGTGCTGGCTGTCTCATCTTACTCATTATTTTAGCTGTGATTTTAACAGCTTTTGCAGGCGCTGTTCTAAAGAAAGTCGAAGAAGACAACAAAATTAAAGACACAACTGTACAAAAATTGCCAAATACACAAAATAAAGACAATAGCCAAACTGGTGATGCTAACGAAACGCCAAATTTTGACTTTAATAAAAAGAAACCTGTCAACACAGACAAAGATAAAGCTTTGGAACAAGCAAAAATTTGTGCAGACGGACTTTATATGTCGAGAAGCGCTATTTATGACCAACTCAGATCACCATATGGCGACCATTTCTCTGACGAAGCTGCACAATATGCGATTGATCAAATTAGCCCAGACTATAAGCAAAATGCACTGAAAAGAGCTGAAATCTATGTGAACGACATGAATATGTCTAAAGATGAACTTTATGATCAGCTCACTTCAAAATTCGGGGATCAATTTACAGAAGAAGAAGCACAATATGCAGTAGATAATATCAATAAATAAGCGCCAGCATAAAAAAACCCGCCTGACTTATGGGCGGGCTTTTTTATGCTATTTAATTTGTTTGAACGCATTTTGATAAACGTAATATCTTCTAACAAGTTCAATTGACATCATCCAAACTGCATGACCGAACAACTCTGATACATGCTCATGGAAAGGTTGCTCTAATGCACTTGGCACGATATTCATCATTGGCATAATGATAATATGGAATGCAATCCATACGACAATACCAAAAACAGAACCATATCCCATCGCAACAAATGAAAAACGTTTTACTAGTACAATGTAAATAAACGCAAATGCAATTGCAAAACTGAAGTGCACAATGAAACTTACCCAAGGCATAGACTGCTCAGAAAATTGATACGTCATATGCGTAAAATCATGACTGAAGCCAAACTTTTGTAGCAACTCTTGTGGTGGATTCGTCGCATTACGTTCTGGTGTTCTAGGTGGAAACATCACTTCCCATCCTAACTTAACGATACCTGATAATAAGCCACCAATAATCGTAGCATATATCACTTGCGCGAATGTAATTTTCTCTTTCATATTAAAATCTCCTCTATTTGCTATTACAGCAATGTTTTCATAAGATTGTAACAGAATTATTTACATGTAACAATATTATTTACAGCCATTTAATGTCAATATTTCAACAAATAAATTGTACATAATTAAATAATAATATTTTATTTATTAGGTACTATTTCTTAAACGGATTAATCAAGTATTCCATGTTGAGTAAAACTTCATAACTACGGATACCATACATTTTATTTATATTGATATTTCCCCCTATTCTTATCATTGACTAACAGTAGCACCTTGTAGCTAATAGTTTTATCTATCTTTTTAACACCAATTCTTAATCATGACAGGTCATGTTTGAAAACATATTCTTTTAAATCAACTTTCACACTTACCCAAATTCTATTCAACTATAAATTAAATTTAAATATTTATCAAATGTTTATTGATATTAAAACTCTCCAGAGCTATATTATATATAGAAACTGGAAATGATACGTTAATGAAAACAAGAAGTAAACAGTATACAGTGTTTATTAAGTACAAAACTATGTTTGTGTATGCAAATTTGAGATTATGTCCTTCGTGGAATAATTCTATACATGCCAGTATTCACCTATCAGTAATCTTTATGATTAAATCGCGTATGCGTTTAATAAATTAAAATGATTGAGGAGCGGTTCAAAATGAAAAAAATACTTGGGATAGCTTTAGCAAGTACTCTAATTTTAGGGGCATGCGGAAATGACAATGACAAAGAAAGCAAAGAAGCTACACAAAAGTCTGTAAAAAAAGTTGATGAGAATAAACCAACTTTTGAAAATGACACTTTAGTATTAGATCAAGCCGTGTTAAAAATTAAAGAAACATTCATTGTACATGACAAAGATGCTAATCAAGATTTACTCACGTTCAAATTTGAAGTTAAAAACAAATCCGATAATAAAGACATTTCAGCGTTAAATGTTTGGATTGCAGCATTCGAAGCGATTCAAGACGATAAAAATACAGAAACCAAACTAGATGTCGGTCTCACGCCAAATACGGGTAAATATGAAGAATGGAATGAGCATGCAGTCGATACTATCAAAAAAGGCGGTACTGCTAAAGGCATCATAACATACGAGATTGGCACTAAAAATGATGTCATTCTAAAAGCTACACAAGGTGTTGGAGGCAAAAAGTTAGGAGAAAAAAGAATAGAACTGTCTGGTTTGAAAAAACAAGAGTTCTCTTTGACTGAGGACAATGTACAGTAATTTTATATAGGGTAGCTCGTCTATCCTATTTTTTAATTAAGGGGGGGCAAGGAAATGCAAAACTTAAGCAATCAACTAGTAGATAAAAGTATCGAAGCTTTTATACTAGGCTTAGAAATATACAATAAGCCAACTATAAAATATAGAATAGAAGGTTTTTCTTTCTTCATATGTAATGCTTGGGAACTCATGTTAAAAGCAGAATTATTAAATCGTGATATAAGTATATACTACAAAGATAACCCTGATAGAACGATTAATTTGAAACAAACTATTAAACTAATTTATCCAGATTATAATACAAGGATAAGATTAAATTTAGAAAAAATAGTTGGTTTAAGAAATATAAGTAAACTAAAGGTCTACAGTCAAAAGAGATTTCTACAAATCATTCGATTACATAAGCCTTTAATTTGGAAAACCTCAGAAAATTGGCTAAAAAGATTAAAGAGACAGTTCCATAACACATATTCTTGTTAGTCACTATTGCCATGCAAAATCAAATATGTCAAAAAATGAATGATTACTACCTTTTATTTTATTTAAGTGTTTCCCTTTTTGAATCTAGATGAAATAATTTAGTTCAGAATATTCTAGATAAATTAATATGACACTAGTGAAATAACTTGTAGGAATGATTATAAAACAAAGGTGGTTTAAGATGGAAAAGAACCTTTATGACGATTTATTAAAAAAGATAAAAATTTTCGAAAAGAACATAGTAAAGTTGCCAATTTTTGGAGAACAATCTAAACATAATCTAACCCACGTTACAGACAGCTCAGAAAAATTCAAATTAATAATTAATAGGAAAGGACACAGAAACTCTGATAATTTAACAATATTGCTTAACAGTGTTACTTACAAATCACCTATGATACGTTTTGATGTTAATGGTTCTGATCACTATAATTCAACTAATGATACGCTTGTCCCTACACCACATCTACATATTTTTACAGAAGAATTTGATAACGGAAGAATTGCAGTTCCTCTGTCAGATTTACAAAGTGAACAACTAATAGAAGCTCTTATTGATTCATTAGAATTTTTTATGGATTATTCCAATATAAACTGTGAAAATGTTACAATAGAAACAAATCTATTATAAGAAAGGAAGTGGTAATGGATGGTGACTATCGAACAAAAGATGAATGATTATTTTAAATGGTTAAAGCAAAGCTATAAGTACAAAAAAATAGATAGTTCTACGGAAATTACCACGCCTTTTAAAAATCATTTGAATGATTACATTAGAATATACGCTGACTTATTACCTAGTGGCGATATTATATTGTCAGATGATGGATTAACTATAAATGAATTAGAGATGTCTGGCATAGATGTTAATACTAAAACTAGAATAAAATTGATACAAAGTGTTTTAAATCAATTTAATTTAAGTTTAAAGGACGACGAAATAATTGCAGATGTTAAAAATGAAAGTTTTGCCCAGTCTAAACATAATTTAATCCAAGGTATATTAAAAATTTATGATCTTACAATGACGTCTAAGAATAATGTATCAAACCTTTTTTATGAAGATGTATTTAAATTTTTGTATGAGGAAGAAATAATAGGGTCTGAAAAAGTATCTGTTTCGGGTGAATCAGGTATAAAGTATTCTATTGATTATATTTTACCTGAAACAAAATCTAAAGCAGAAAAACTGATTAATTTTGCAAATAACTTAGACTTTAACAAAGTAACTACGGATATTTATATATACAGAGATGTTAAACCTAATAGACCTTCTAGAAACAATTTGGATTCAAAGATGTTTATTATTGCTAACGATATAGATCATCCAATTAATGATAAGGCACGTCAAGCGGCGGAACATGCAAACCTTTCAGTATTAAAATGGTCAGATAAAGAACAAATTAAATCAGCTTTAACAGCTTAATTTTTAGGTTAGCTCACCTCCCCTATTTTTGTGCTTAAATTGAATAAAATCCGTTTTTTAAATTTCTTTATATGTTTTGATATAAAGTCTAAATACACTGGAGTTTATAGCTATAAAGGCAATAAAGGAGCAGTTTTACGAAATCAAAGTTGAATTTTTTAAACATTATCATAACTATACTTTCATTCGTCTTGTGTTATTCATCTTTTTCTACTATCCTATCTCACAACAAATTATTCAGCTTTTGGTATTTTCCTGGCGCTATATTTTTTACGTTTTCTATTATTCTAACAATTATTGGGATAATTTATGGTACCAAGTGGTTAAACATTATATTGCAAGTAATCAACGCTAACTGTTTATTTTATCTTAGTTTTCTACTATTATTTGTGTGAAATTCACGTTTTAGCTATAATTTTGAATATACTGGGTAGCCCGCCTACCCTATATATTTTATAAACGAACAGAACATACGTTCTCTTTATTAAAGTGATACACATGACTTGTTTCACAGTATCAAAAAGGAATATATATAAATCAGCTAGGCGGCAGTATAAAGTGCACTCCATGTCAAGGACACTTAAAAAAGACCATTAACTAAATAATTAACTTATCAATAGAAGTTTAGATTTCATAATAAATCCATATAAATTTCCTTTATCAACGACTTTTTGTTTTGCTTTCTACCTAAACAATTTATAATTTCATGATACATAGTCTAACGTAATTTTATTGTTGATTAATTCCATCACGAGTGTTTTAAATTTTAGAGTTCCAACTATTTTAATCACTTTATTTTTCAATTCTTCTTTAATGCTTTGTTGACATACGAGACTAACAACAGTATTTTATATTACTTCAATTATTTTCTTGTTTTTGAGAAAATATTCTAAAAATGATTGCACAAATGTTTACTAACTCATATAATGATTTTGAAAATTACAAATAAGGATTTACTAAAATGGCTAATTCCAGCCGAAACTTATGACTTTACGTAAAGTTAAAAAACTACCCTTCGTTGAATTAACTGAACAACTTAATAGTAAATACAATGTTAAATTTTCAATAGAATCGACAGATAGGAAAAAGATTAGCCCCTTTTTAGTTACTCACACTTATGATTTATCTCATTTTTTAATGTCAGTCGTGATGAATTAAACGGTTGTATTGAAATGTGAGAACCTCATCAAAAAATTTAACTACTTATTTATATGGAGATTACACACAAGAAAATCTTGACAGAAATTTACAGTATGCTGAATTTGTTAAACAAAAACCTAGAAAACAATAGGGCAATACATATAGTTATGTATGGAAAAATCACTAATTGATAATAGTCATTAACTATTAGTGATGAATTTAGTCTGAGAAGTTATTTTAAGGAATTTATGCTAATAGAGCTATTTTAATAGACAAAATATGACTAGTTGTCACAACCACAAAATTTTAGCAGAAGGAATTGCTCATTATAATATCAGTCATGGTAATATATTAGATCAATCAAATATGCTGAATTGAAAGCTAGACGCCTTGCTAATGAAAAGTTATTTCACTACAAGGCTTAATTGACGCTTTTGAATATGGTCTTCAAAACCTTTATGAAACGGCTATTTACTTTGAACTTTCAAAAAGTTTTGTTAAAGAAACTTTACTACAAAATGAAATTCAGTCTACAAGTTATACATCTAATCGGATTTGAGCCGCTAGATTTATAACTGATTAAACCGCTTCATGCATTTAATATATTTAGATAAAAAGGAGTGTTTTCATTGAGATTTTCATTAAACTGGACCCTATAGATTAGACACTAAAAAAAGAGTGTCGGTCTATAGGGTTATTTTAATGTATAATTTGAGTAACTACTCTAATGACTGAGAGGTGCAAATTGATGAG